>DATBEH010000173.1:0-33061 GCA_036276175.1 Lichenihabitans sp. | reverse complement strand
GCCCTCCTCGACCACCTGGCTGCCTCACCTCGCCCGCGACGAGAGGCCGGAGACCGCAGATCCATGAGCGACGCCGGCCCGCCTTCACGCCCCGTTCATGTCGCCTGACTGAGCGGCCTGTAGGGTGGGGGACGTTAGCGGTCGCTTTATGGCTGAATAGCGGCGCCTCAGCTTCCCGATTTGGGCATTGCCCGGTTCGGAAACGCCTGTTGCCGGCGAGCAACGATTCGACATCGCTGGCCGGCATTGCACGTCAGAAGGTGGTTGAGAGGTCCTGACCCGAGGAACCCCAAGCCGAGAATATCGCTCCTCAAGCTTATTCGTCGGTGGCCGTTCGACCATGCCGCGCGAAGCGCGCCGAGAGCCGGGTTCGGTTCGGGGCGCGGCACTCCGAGGCTCTCGCGGGGGACCGCGGGGCCGAAACGCGGAGGGCGGATCCGCCAGGATCCGCCCTCATGGTTCGATAGCTTGGAGCGTTGGCTACCAGCGGCTGTCCGCTACGATAAGACCGCGGCTCGTCACCACCACCCAGGATCGACCACGTTTCTCGATCGAGCGGATCTCTCCCGCGCCGGGGATGAACTGGCCCGGGGAGACCTCGCGCAGCCCGCCGCCGCGACCTTCGACCAGGGCCACTCCGTCGTAGACGTCGCGCAACAGCCAGCCGTCGATCGTCGCGACCTTTGCCACCGCCGGCTTGCTATCGGCTGCCGGGCTCGGCGCGGGCACCGGGACGGGGGCAGGCTTGGCCGCCGCAGCGATCGTGCCCGTGGGAACCGGAGAGGAGATCGAGCGCTCGATGCGGTCGAGGCGCGCCGTGATGTCGGCGAGCTTGTCCCGGCCGCCCGTATCGGCCTTCAGTTGATCCAGCCGCTGCGTGATCTCGGCCAATTTCGGGCTGGGCTCCTTGTCGTTGCGGTCGAGCTTGTCGAGCCGCGCGGAAATCTCTGCGAGCCTCGGCGTCGGGTCGCGATCGAGCTTGTCGATCTTGCCGCTGAGCTGGGTCACCGCGCTGGCGGTGCCCGCCTTGGCGACCTCGATGTCCTGCTTCAGCAACTCGACGGTCTTCTTGATGCCGCGGATCGCCTCGTCCTGTCGGCTGTTCTCGGAGGTCGCGCGGACGGCGTCGAGGCTGACCTTGAGGATATGGATCTCGTCTTCGAGCTTGCGCAGCGCCTGCGCATTCGGATCGGCCTGCGCGACGGCGACGCTTGGCTGCGTCCTGCCGCCAAGGAACTGGGCGCCGCCGACGAAGGCTCCGCCGAGGATCAGGGCCACCGCGGCCGCGAGCATGCCATGCGACGGCCTGATGGCGAAACCGGTGGCCGGGTGGGCTGGCGCCTCCTCCAGGAACCGCGCCACGGCGCGGCTCGAGGACGGCTCGCGCTTGCCGGAAGCCTTGGTGCCGGCGGCCGCGAGCTTCGCCGACCCGGGATCCTCGCCTTCAGCTTCGATACGCATCGATTGCGGCCTTTACGGTGAACGTTTCGCTAACCGTTCTGGACGGAAATCGTGAAAAGCCGTTTAACGTCGGCGAAGCACCGCCTGTCCCGAATCGAGACCGGTCGGCGCCGCCTCATTTTTCGCTTGCGCGGGGCCCTGCTCCGCCGCCAATTCTGCGGCCATCGAGCCGCGTCAGGGAGGACGAGATGTATACGCAAAGCCTGGAGTTCCACGACCCACGCTTCAAGAAGCTGGTCCACGGCAACGTCCACCTGGAGAAGCTGTGGACGGGATCGCGCTGGGCCGAGGGGCCGGCCTATTTCCCGGCCGGCAAATATCTCGTCTTCTCCGATATCCCGAACGATCGGGTCATGCGTTTCGACGAGACGGACGGCTCGGTCTCGACCTTCCTCAGCCCGGCGCGCAACCACAACGGTCATACCGTCGACCGGCAGGGGCGGCTCATATCCTGCGAGCATCGCGGGCGCTGCGTGTCGCGCATCGAGCACGATGGCAAGCTGACGGTGCTGGTCGACAAGGTCGACGGCAAGAAGCTCAATTCGCCGAACGACGCCGTGGTCAAGTCGGATGATACGATCTGGTTCACCGACCCGACCTATGGCATCGACAGCGAATACGAGGGGGATGCCTCGCATTCGGAGATCGGCGAGAGCCACGTCTATCGCCATGATCCGAAGACGGGCGAGACCCATGCGGTGGCCCGCGACTTCACCAAGCCGAACGGCCTCGCCTTCTCGCCCGACGAAAAGCTGTTCTACGTCGCCGATACGGGCGCCACCCATGTCGAGGACGGCCCCAAGCATATCCGCAAGTTCACCGTCGGCAGCGACGGCCGGACGCTCGGCGGCGGCGAAGTCTTCGCCACCTGCGATGTCGGCCTGTTCGATGGGTTCCGCTGCGACCGCGAGGGCAACGTCTGGACGTCGGCCGGAGACGGCGTGCACTGCTACGCGCCGGACGGCACGCTGATCGGCAAGATCAAGGTGCCCGAGGTCGTGGCCAATGTCTGTTTCGGCGGCCCGAAGCGCAACCGTCTCTATATCTGCGGCACGACGTCTCTCTACATGATGTACGTCAACGCTCACGGCGCGACCTGGCCCCGGTAGCCTCGGACAGGCCTTCTTCCACCGGGCTTGCGTCGCCCGCGACGCATTTGATCGTTCGGTCCGCGTCATGCCCGGCACGAGGCCGGGCATGACGCGTGCAGAACGTGGCGATCGGACAAGCGGAAGACGCTGGCGAAGGGGTCGCGACTGAACGTCCTTCGCGTTTTCAGGCGACCTTGGCGGCGGCCCCGATGAGACACGCCAGTTCGGCCAGCCCCGCCTCGCGGTCGAAAGCCTGCGGCGGGGACAGGCGAGCCAGGGCAGCCTCGGCGCGGGTCTTGGCCATTCCGGTCAGGATCGGCGCCTCGGCGGCGACCTGGCGCGCTTCCTTGATCACGCCGTTGCAATGCAGGGCGATGTCGCAGCCGGCCGCGAAGGCCGCGGCCGCCCGTTCGCCGATGCCGCCGCTGAGCGCCTGCATCGACAGGTCGTCGGTCAGGAGCAGGCCGCCGAAGCCGATCTCCCCGCGGATGATGTCGCCCACGACGGCGGCGGAGACCGTCGCCGGTCGCGTCTCGTCGACGGCGGTGTAGATGACATGCGCGCTCATCCCGACTGGCAGGTCTGAGAGACGACGGAAGGGCGCGAAATCGGCGGTCTTCAGCACGTCGAGCCCGACGTTCACCACGGGGAGCTCGTGGTGGCTGTCGACCTGCGCCCGGCCGTGCCCCGGCATGTGCTTGACGACCGGCAGCACGCCGCCGGCGAGCAATCCTTCGGCGAAGGCCCGCGCCAGCGCGGCGACCCGATCCGAGGTGCGGCCGAACGCCCGGTCGCCGACGACGTCGCTGCTGCCTTGGACCGGTAGGTCGAGCACCGGCGCGCAGTCGATCGTGATGCCGACGGCATGCAGGTCGGCGGCGATCAGCCGGCCGCCGAGCCGCGCCGCCACGAGCGCCGCCGCCGGATCCAGATCGGCGAGGGCCGCGTAGGCGGCCGCCGCCGGATAGGCCGGCCAGTGAGGCGGCCGCAACCTTTGGACGCGACCGCCCTCCTGGTCGACGAGGATCGGGGCGTCGGGCCGTCCGGTGACCTCGCGGAACTCAGCCGTGAGTCGGCGCACCTGCTCCGGGTCGTCGACGTTGCGCCGGAACAGGATCAGGCCCCAGGGCTGCGCCTCCGCGAGAAACGCGCGCTCGTCACCGGTGAGCGCGCACCCGGCGCAGCCGCTCACGAAGGCGCGGACCACCTTCGGGCTCAGTCGCGGACGACGAAGCAGGATCCGCCGCCCGCCTGGAGCTGTGCGCAGAGGGTCTTGGCCTGCTCCTTGCTCATGCTGCCGACGCGCAGGCGGTAGACGGGCCGGCCCGCCGTGCCCGCCTTCTTGATCCGGGGCTGATAGCTGCCGAGTTCCGTGTACTTCTTCTCCAGGCGGGCAAAGGCCGCCCGGGCGTCGCGCTCCGAGGGTGACGCCGCGAGCTGGAGCGCGAAGCCACCCGCGCCCTGCGGCGCCGTCGCGCCGTCCGAGGCGGCGGCATCGGCCACGACGACCGGCTGCGACTGCGTCTCCGGAGCAGCCGGCTTGGCCGAGACGGAGTTGGTCGGATCTCCCGCGAGCTCACCGATCGTCGGAGGGGCCGCCTTGGGCGTCGTCGCCGCGTGCACGCCGGTCTTCGGGGTTGCGGGCAAAGCCGCCACCGGTGTCCCACCTCCGGCCGCGACGGGCGGCAGCGCTGCCATCTGCGGCAGACTGCTCAGACCCTGCGGCGCGAGCGCGCCGGCTGTACCGGTCGGGATCATCGTGCCGTCGGGCCGAACCAGGAAGGTCTTGACCATCCTCGGCTCCGGAAACGGGCTCTGCGAATTCGCCTGCGGCGCCTCGGCGGAGGAGGCCGGAGCACTCTCGGCCTTGGGAAGCTGCGCCAGATCGATCGGCTGCTCCTGGCTGTTGACGACCTTGACCGGCCCGCCGTTGGTCTCGCCGTTGCGGCTCAGCAGCGCCGCATCGGCATCTTCGGCATTGGTGGTGTTCGATACGTCGGCCTGCTTGATCTTGTCCGGCGTGGTGGATGCCAGGATGACCGGTGCGCCCGCGCCACTTGTCGCGGCGACGCTCGGCCCGGTACGGGCCAGGAAAGTCGCTGCGAGGCCGCCGCCCGTCAGGGCCAGAACGGCGAAGAGCACCACCAGGGGGCGGCGGGGCGTCGGCGGCGGGGCGGCCGATTCGTCCGACAGCCCGGTCGCGGACGGCTCGGCCCAAAGGTCCGGAGCCGCCGTGAACTCTTCGTAGGCCTGATGCTCGCCCTCGGTCGCATAATCATGGACCGGTGCTTCAGGCTGACCGTGGTGGGTGCCTTCCGCATAGACGGGCTCGGCATAGGGCTCGTCATGGGCATCGGGACCTGCCCATTCATCGGCCCCGTGCTCCGAAGCCTGCGGCAGATCCGCATCGTAATGTTCGGTCGTCGCTGCCTTGGGGTTGCTCCAGGCGGGCTCCTGCGCCACATCGGGGGCCGGCTCGCGCGCAGCCGGGCGTGCGGGCGCCGCCGCGGGCTTGAACATGTTGCGGAACGGATCATCGTGACCGACGAGCCGCGCCAGTTCCGCCAGCGGATCGGCGCCCCCGGCGCGCGCCGCAGCAGGCCGTTCCATCGGCGGCTCGAACCCGGGTTCGACACGACGTGATCTGGCGGCTTCACTCATAATACACCTCACCTGACAGCCGCGCGCAGGATAAGCGAAAGCCGTGGCCGATTGTTGACCGGGGACGGCCGTACCGCCCCGGGCAGATCAAGCCCGCACCTATCGCCCTGCCACCGGCCCACCAGAGCGGCATCAACGCATCTCGTCGGGCGCACTCACACCAAGAATGCCCAGGCCCGTTCCGATCACAATCGTTGACGCCATCACTAACGCCAGTCTGGCGTAAGTTAAATCTCTCGCGGTCTCATTAACAAAGCGTAATTGCGGCTGATCTTTGCCGCGGTTCCAGTGTGCATGAAAGGCACTGGCAAGCTCGTAGAGGTAGAATGCGAGACGATGCGGCTCATGCGCGAGGGCTGCCGATTCGATGAGCCTCGGGAACTGGGCGATCGTCCGGACGAGGCCGACTTCACCCTCGTCCTGCAGCAGGCTCATGTCGGCGGCGGCGAGCGATGCGGCATCGAGCCGCCGGTCCGGCAAGGCTGCCTGCCCAAGGCGCAGCACCGAGCACGCCCGCGCATGCGCGTATTGCACGTAGAAGACCGGATTGTCCTTCGACCGCTCGATCACCTTTGCGAGATCGAAGTCGAGCGCCGCATCGTTCTTGCGGAACAGCATCATGAAACGCACCGCGTCGGCGCCGACCTCCTCGACGACCTCGCGCAGCGTGACAAAGTCGCCCGCGCGCTTCGACATCTTCACGGGCTCGCCGTCGCGCATCAGCTTGACGAGCTGGCAGAGCTTGGCATCGAGCGCCGCCCGGCGATCGCTCAGCGCGGCGACCGCCGCCTGCATGCGCCTGACGTAGCCGCCATGGTCGGCGCCGAGCACGTCGATCAGGAGATCGAAACCGCGATCGATCTTGCTCTTGTGGTAGGCGATGTCGGAGGCGAAATAGGTGTAGGTCCCGTCCGATTTCACCAGCGCACGGTCGACGTCGTCGCCGTAGGCCGTCGAGCGGAAGAGGATCTGCTCGCGGTCCTCCCAGTCCTCGGGGAGCTGACCTTTCGGGGGCGGCAGCCGTCCCTCGTAGATCAGCCCCTTCCGCCGCAGCGCCTCGATCGTCTCGGCGACGATGTCGTGTCCGTCCGCGACGAGCGAGCGCTCCGAGAAGAACACGTCGTGGCGGATGCCGAGCAAGGCGAGGTCGTCGCGAATCAGCGCCATCATGGCCGCGACGGCGGCCTCCCGCGCGATTGCGAGGGCGCCGGGCTCATCCATCGTCTCGAGCCGCTCGCCGTGCGCTGCCGCAAGCTCTTGGCCGACAGGCTTCAGATAGTCGCCCGGATAGAGTCCATCCGGGATGGCGCCGATCGGCTCGCCGAGCGCCTCGCGACAGCGCAGCAAGACTGAGCGGGCCAGCACGTCGACCTGGGCGCCCCCGTCGTTGACGTAATATTCGCGCCCGACCTCGTATCCCGCAAAGTCGAGAAGGTTGGCGAGCGCATCGCCGAAGACGGCGCCGCGCCCGTGGCCGACATGCAGCGGACCGGTCGGGTTGGCCGAGACATATTCCACAGTGACCTTGTGGCCCGCGCGCGCCGCGCCGCGGCCGAAGGACGGTCCCTGGGTGAGTGCCGCCCGCAGCACCGCACCGTAGACCTCAGGCTCGAGCACGATATTGATGAAGCCCGGCCCCGCCACCTCGGCCGAGGCCACGTCGGGGTCGCCGGCGAGCTCGGCCGCGATGGCGACCGCGAAGGCCCGCGGGCTGCCGTAGCCCGCCTTGGCGTCCTTGGCGAAGACCATGGCCGCATTGCACGCGAGGTCGCCGTTGGCGGCGTCGCGCGGCGGCTCGACGACGAAGCGGCCGAGGTCGAGCCCGGCGGGAAGCTTGTCCCGCGCCGCCATGCCTTTGAGAATAGTCGCGATACGCGACTGGAAGTCGGCGAAGATGTCCATGGATTCGCATTCATGCAAAGCGCGTCGCGCGCCAATCGCATGTTGCATGCGCTAGCGCAAATCCGGCGTCGAGCGGAACAGGCGCCGATGCTCGGCCACCGCGCCGCGGTCGGTCAGGCTCGCGAGATAATCTGCGACGAGCCGCATGGTCTTGGGCGCTCCAGGCCCTGCGACCGCCTGAGCCGCCCAAGAGGACGGCAGCTCCTGCGGCGAGCCGACGAGGCGGGTCGCGAGATCGGTCATGATGTCGAAGGCGCGCGCCCGCACGTCGAGCAGGCGCGGATGGCGATACATGCGCTCGCGCAGGAAGAGCTTGATGGCGGTGCTGGCGGCGGCGAGCGCCGGCGAAAGCCCGATCGCCGGCCGGACCGATCGCGCCATCGAGCCCGCCACGGCGGCTCCGCCCGCGCCGAGTCTTCGGAGGCTCTCGGCGATGGCATCCTCGACGAAGACGCCGACGATCGCGCGAATCAGCGCCCGGACCGTCAGGTTGCGGTCGAGGTTCGGGGTCTCCGCCGCGATGCGCCCGATCAGCTCGGCCAGGATCGGCACCTCCGCCATGTCGGGGAGATCGAAGAGGCCGGCGTCGAGCCCATCTTCGAGGTCATGCGCGTTATAGGCCATGTCATCGGCGACCGAGGCGACCTGCGCCTCGGTGCCGGCACAGGTCGCGAGGTCGAAGCCGAGCCGCGCATCGAGCTCGGAAAAGATCGCCGGAAGCGGCCGCCCATAGAGGCTGCGGCCCTCGGCATCGACGAGCGGCCCGTTGCGCTTGACGAGCCCCTCCAGCGTCTCCCAGGTGAGGTTGAGCCCGTCGAACGCCGGATAGCGCCGCTCGAGGCGGGTGACGATGCGCAGGGTCTGCGCATTGTGGTCGAAGCCGCCGGCCGGCCCGAGGGCGGCGTCGAGCGCGTCCTCCCCGGTATGGCCGAAGGGCGAATGGCCGAGGTCGTGCGCCAGCGCCAGAGCTTCGGTGAGATCGTCGTCGAGCCCCAGCACCCGCGAGATCGAGCGCGCGATCTGCGCTACCTCGATCGTATGGGTCAGGCGCGTGCGGTAGTGGTCGCTCTCCTCGGGCAGGAAGACCTGGGTCTTGAGCGCCAGACGCCGGAATGCGCCGCAATGGATGATGCGGTCGCGATCGCGCTGAAACTCGGTCCGCGTCGCGGACGGCGGCTCGCGGACGAGACGCCCGCGGCTCGCCACCGTTCCGGCGCCGCATCGGATGCGGAGCGGCCCCGAAGGCTGCGGATGCGATCGCTCGGTCATGTCTCGGCTCATGCGCCCTGCCGAGGCCTGCCGCAAGGGCCGTGCGACCTCGGCCATTGCGGCTTCCCTGGCCCGCGCCTAAATTCAAGGGTAACTCGCCGCGGTGTCGCGGCACGCCCTTTTTCCCGTCCGACGGATGATGCCATGAGCCAGACCGACGCCTTAGCCCCCGTCACCCTCTCGTCGAACGCCGCGGCGCGGGTCAACCGGGTGCTCTCGAAGGAGCCGCCAGGCTCGATGCTGCGTGTCGCGGTCGACGGCGGCGGCTGCTCGGGGTTCCAGTATTCCTTCAAGATCACCGACGAGACCGCCGAGGACGACCTTCTGGTCGAGCGCGACGGCGCCAGGGTGCTGATCGATTCGGTGTCGCTCGACTATCTGCGCGGCGCCGAGATCGACTTCGTCGACGATCTCATCGGCCAGGCCTTCAAGATCCACAACCCGAACGCCACGGCCTCCTGCGGCTGCGGCACGAGCTTTTCGGTCTGACGGGCCTTGCTTACATCGGCGGCACCAGCCCATCTTTGCCGACCGCGATCCGGCTCGCCGAGAGGCCGCCATCGGTTCCCGCCTGGGCGAAGACGATCACATGGGCGCCCGGCGTCAGGTCGGTCTTGTCGCCGGGCCCGAAGGTGACGACCGGGACGTCGGCCGGTACCTTGATGGCCTTCTCGCCGCCCTTGTACTTGACGGTGAGCGTGTCGCCTGCCGCCCCGGTCACCTCCTGACCGATGGTGCCATTGGTCATGGTGCTCTTCGGCCCGAGGTCGAAGGCGTAATGGCCTTCGCCGGTGCCGCGCATGGCCTCCGGAAAGACATGCACCTCCTTGGCCACGAGGGTACCGTCGGGCTGGGTCTCGGCGGCGGTGCCGACGAAGCTGCCCGGCTTCACCTCCTTGAGGCTCGAGGGCAGGACCTCGGAGACCTTGAGCTGCGGCCCGAGCGTGATCGCCGCCTCCGCGCCGCCGCCGTTCGGCTTGACGTGCAGGACGGCCCCGTCGAGCGACACCACGGTGCCGCGAATCCGCTGCGGCGTCTGCGCCAGCGTCGCGGAGGAGACGAGGCCGAGAAGGCCGAGGGCAAGCAGGGCGGATCTGGTCATGCGATGATGGTCCTTGCATGGTCGCTGCGGGCACGCGCTCGATCGGCGCGGCAGGATCCGATGTAGGATGGTCTTCGACGAGGCCACGGCAAGGAGGTCGGCGATGCGGATCGACGGGCGCGACAGTCGCACCCTTTGGCTCAATCCGGACGGCCGCGCGGTCGACGTCATCGATCAGCGCGCTCTGCCGCACCGTATCGCGGTGCGGACGCTGCGCGGTTTCACCGATGCGGCCGAGGCCATCGCCGACATGACGGTGCGCGGCGCGCCGCTGATCGGCGCCACCGCGGCCTACGGCATGGCGCTCGCGGCGGCGTCGGATCCCGGCGACGACGCGCTGGCGGAGGCCTATGCGGCGCTGCTCGCCAGCCGTCCCACGGCCGTCAACCTGCGCTGGGCGCTCGATCGGACGCGGAACCGATTGATGGCCCTCGCGCCCGGGGAGCGTCGCGAGGCCGCCTATGCGGAAGCCGCCGCGATCGCGGACGAGGATGTCGAGACCTGCTCGCGCCTCGGCGACCACGGCCGCGAGCTCATCGAGCAGCGCTGGCACAAGGTCGGGTCGGACAAGCGGATCAACATCCTCACCCATTGCAACGCCGGATGGCTGGCGACCGTCGATTGGGGCACGGCGCTGGCGCCGGTCTATAAAGCCCATCGGGCCGGCGTTCCGGTTCACGTCTGGGTCGACGAGACGCGCCCCCGCAATCAGGGCGCGAGCCTCACCGCTTTCGAGCTCATGCAGGAAGGCGTGCCGCATACGGTCGTGGTCGACAATACCGGCGGCCACCTCATGCAGCACGGCATGGTCGACCTCTGCATCGTCGGCACCGACCGCACGACCCGCACCGGCGACGTCTGCAACAAGATCGGCACCTATCTGAAGGCGCTCGCCGCGACCGACAATGCGGTGCCGTTCTACGTCGCCCTGCCGTCGTCCACCATCGACTGGGGGATCAGCGACGGCCTCGCCGAGATCCCCATCGAGCAACGATCCGACGACGAGGTCAGCTTCATCAGCGGGGAGACCGACGACGGCCGCATCGACAGGGTCCGGGTGACGCCGCGCGGGAGTGCCGTCGCCAACTACGCCTTCGACGTCACACCGGCGCGGCTCGTCACGGGACTCATCACCGAACGCGGCGTCTGCGCTGCCTCCGAAGCGGGACTATCGAACCTGTTTCCCGAGAGCGCAGCGAGCTGACGCCGCTTCGCCGCCCCACGCGCGGATGGGTTCCGGCAGGGCCGTCGGGCGCCCTTCTCCCGCAAGGGGAGAAGGAAGAGCCTTTGTCCTGCGGCGTTGGCGCCCTTCTCCCCCTGCGGGAGAAGGCGGTAGCCGTCGCCCTGGCGCCGGAGCCCTGGCCTATCGGGCGATTTCGCTTGCAACCTCGCGCCAGCGCTATATAAGCCGCGCTCTGACAGTATCCTGGCCGGGAGCTGAACGGAAATCCGTGGGTGGTGTTCCGCCTGCGGGAGGGCCGCGAGGTCCGCTTTCCCGTGTTCCCGCCTTCGGTGACCAGTCGAGCCTTCCAACGGGCTCGAAGGGCTTAGCGCCGGATCTGTCGCAAACGGAAAGGCAAGTCTCATGGCTCTCTACGAGCATGTGTTCCTCGCTCGCCAGGACGTGACCGCCCAACAGGTCGATGCCCTGACCGAGCAGATGAAATCGGTGATCACCTCGGGCGGCGGATCGGTGCCGAAGGTCGAATATTGGGGCGTCAAGTCCCTCGCCTATCGGGTCAAGAAGAACCGCCGCGCGCATTTCACCCTGATGAATATCGACGCTCCGCCGGCCGCCGTGACCGAGATGGAGCGCCAGATGCGGATCAACGAGGACGTGATCCGGCTCATCACCGTGCGCGTCGACGCGCACGAGGAAGGGCCCTCCGCCATGCTGCGCAAGCGGGAGGACAGCGACCGCGACGATAGGGGCGAGCGCGGAGAGCGCCGTGGCGGCGGTGGCCGCTTCGACCGCGGTGATCGCCCGCCGCGCTTCCCGAGCCGGCCGCCGGCCGGCGCTCCGGGAGCCGCCGCGCCGGCGGGGGGAGAAGCCTGATGTCGACGCAGCCCCGCCGCCCCTTCTTCCGACGCCGCAAGACCTGCCCGTTCTCCGGCCCCAATGCGCCGAAGATCGACTACAAGGATACCCGGCTTCTCTCGCGCTACATTTCGGAGCGCGGCAAGATCGTGCCGTCGCGCATCACCGCGGTGTCGGCCAAGAAGCAGCGCGAGCTCGCCCAGGCAATCAAGCGCGCCCGCTTCCTGGGCCTGCTGCCCTACGTGATCCGCTGAGGCGGCCCACCCCGCGCGCTTTCGGCATCGGGGTGAACACAGACGTCGGCCCCGCGGCGCGACATGCCGCGTGGCTTGGTTGGGATCGCCACCTCGATCCCTAACCGCTCCTCCAAGGCGGGACAGCTCGACGATGGGTAAGATGACCGGTATCGCGGTCGGCGCCGGCATGGCGTCGGCCCTGCTCTTCGTGGTCTCGGCCACCGCGTCGCTGGCGGGCATGGCGCTCGCCTATCTGACGCCGCTGCCGATCATGATCGCCGCATTGGGCTTCGGACATGTCAGCGGCGGCATCGCGGCGGTCGTCGGCGCCTCGACCGTCGGACTGGCGCTCGGCGCCTTCCCCGGACTCACATTCCTGGTCGTGCTCGGCCTGCCGGCCTGGTGGCTCGCCTATGTGTGCCTGCTGGCGCGGCCGGGGCAGAGCGGGGTCCCCGAATGGTATCCGCTGGCCAAGGTCGTCGTCTGGATGGCGCTGCTCGCCGCGGCGCCCGTCATGATCGTGGGCGCGCTCCTCGTCGTTCACTACGGCGGTTTCGATCGTCTCGTCGCCATCATGGCGGCGCATCTCGAAGTGGCCCTCGCCGGCGCCAGGCTGCCGGGGGGCATTACCTACACGGAGCTCGTCAGGGCTGCGCCGGTGGCGGTCGCGGCCTCGACCTTCGTCATGCTGGCCGCCAACCTCTGGCTCGGCGGCCGTGTCGTGCGGACCTCGCAGCGGCTGGCGCGCCCCTGGCCGAACATCGCCGACGGGATCAGGTTGCCGCCGCGGATCGCCATCCTGTTCTTCGCGCTGCTCGCGGCGGCGTTTCTGCCGGATCCCCCTGGTCTGGTTGCGGCGGTCGCTGCGGCCGCATTCGCCATGGCCTTCGTGTTCGAGGGACTCGCGGCCGCGCATGTGGTGACACGCGGGCTCGCGGCGCGGCGGCTGATCCTCAGCGCCATCTACGCGACGATCCTCTTCCTCATGCCATGGCCTTTGCTTGCGCTGGCCCTGCTCGGCTGCCTCGACAGCCTTTTCGCCCTGCGCGGCCGGATCCCCGGCCCGCCATCACCCCCAACCCCCTACCGGAGCTGAACCTCATGGATGTCATTCTTCTCGAACGCGTCGCCAAGCTCGGCCAGATGGGCGAGCGCGTGCGCGTGCGCGACGGCTTCGCCCGCAACTTCCTGTTGCCGCGCGGCAAGGCGCTGCGCGCGACCGAGGCCAATGCCAAACGGTTCGAAACCCAGCGCGGCCAGCTCGAGGCCCGCAACCTCGAGCTCAAGGGCGAGGCCTCTGCCCTCTCCGAGAAGCTCGACGGCCAGAGCTTCGTGATGATCCGCCAGGCGGGCGAGACCGGCCAGCTCTACGGGTCCGTCTCGACCCGCGACATCGCCGAGGCGATCACGGCGGGCGGATTCTCGATCAGCCGCAGCCAGGTCATCATGACCACGCCGATCAAGGCCATCGGCCTGCACGCCGTTCCGGTGCAGCTCCATCCGGAGGTCGAGGCCAAGATCACCGTCAACGTGGCACGCTCGCCCGAAGAGGCCGAACGCCAGGCGAAGGGCGAAGAGGTGCTGCAGCGCGACGAGACTTCGCTTGACGAGCTCGGCCTCGAAGTCGGCGCCGCGCTGGCCGGCTTCGAAGGCAATCTCGACGACCGGTAATCGGCATCGAGGTGAGCCCATGTCGCGGGCTCACCTCGACCGGACGGCGCGCCGTGGCTGGAGCGGTTCGGCGCGGTCCAAGGGTCAGGCGATAAAGCGATATTCCGTGCGCTGCCGATAGGTGTCTCCCGGCCGCAGGGTCGCGGAGGGGAAATGCCGGCGGTTCGGTGCATCCGGGTAGGTCTGCGCCTCGAAGCAGAGACCGCCATGCGGGCCGTAATGGGCGCCGCCGAGCCCCGCCACAGGGCAATTCAGCTTCGCCGCATCGTAGAACTGGACAGCGGGCTGGTCGGTATGGACCTCGAGGCGGAGGCCGTTCTTCGGCGAGCGCGCGCTCGCGGCATGGACCAGCGCGCCCGGTGCCTCGGGCAGCGGCGCAATGATGAAATTATGGTCGTAGCGGGTTTCGGACGGATCACGCACCGGGCGCATCCGGCGAAAGTCGAAGGGCGTGCCCGCGACCGTTACGATCTCGCCGGTGGGAATGTTGTCGTCGTCGACGGGCGTGCGGAACTCGGAGGCGATCATCACCTCATGGTCGAGGATGTCGGCGCTCCCGTCGAGATTGAAATAGGAGTGGTGCGCGAGATTGACGATGGTCGGTGCGTCGGTCGTCGCCGACAGGTCGACCCGCAGCGTGCCGGGGTCGAGCAGCGTGTAGGTGCAGACTGCCCGCACGGCTCCGGGAAAGCCGGCATCGCCGTCCGGCGAGTCGAGCACCAGCGTCACCCGATCCGCTGCGGCGCTCTCGAGCGTCCAGGCGCGCTTGCCGAACCCTTGCGGGCCACCGTGAAGCGTCGTCTTGCCCTTCTCGTTCAGCGGCAGCTGATAGGCCTTGCCGTCGAGCGTAAAACGGCCCCCGGCGATCCGGTTGGCGAAGCGGCCGGGCGTCGCGCCGAAATGGGGCGAATATTTTATGTAGTCCTCGAGGCTGTTGAGCCCGAGAACGACGCGTTGCGGCCCGTTCGACGATGGCACCACGAGATCGCGCAGCACCGCGCCCCGCGTGATGACCGAGGCGGTGGCGCCCGAGGCCGAGCGCAGCATGATCTCCTTGATCTCCGCGCCGTCGGCCGTCCCGAAACTCTTCACATCCATGCGCCATTTTCTCCGTTCGCGATTTTCGCGCTTGTCGTCCGGTGGGGTTGCGATTCCCGAATCTTTCAGCCGGAGCGGGCGAGGCCCGCCATCTCGCTCGGCCGCAGGCGGCGCGCCAAACCATCGAGCACGGCATTGACCATGCCGACCTCGTCGCCCTCCAGAAAAGCCCCGGCGACGTCGGTATATTCCTTGATCGTGACGCGGACGGGGATGTCCTTGCGGCCGATCAGCTCGTAGGTCCCGGCCCGCAGCGTCGCCCGGAGCACGGCCTCGACCCGCCGCAGCGGCCAGTCCTCCTGGAGAGCATTGTCGATCAGCCGATCGATCTCACCTTGTCCGGCCATGACGCCCTCGACGGTGGCGCGGAAGAAGGCGACCTCCGCCGGCTTGTACTGCTCGCCCTCGACCTCCTGGCCGATCCAGTGGGATTCGAACTCCGCGAAGATCTCGTTGATGCCGGTCTTGGCGACATCCATCTGATAGAGCGCCTGGACGGCGGCCAGCCGCGCGGCGGCGCGCTTTTCGCCGCGGCTCATCCGCGCTCTCCGCCGGCCTGCGCCAGCATGTAGAGCGTCATGGCGGCGCGCGCCGCCTCGCCGCCCTTGTCGCCCTGCGCCGGATCGGCGCGATTGAGCGCCTGATCGAGCGTCTCGACCGTCAGGACGCCATTGCCGACCGGCAGCGCCCTGTCGATGCCGATGAGCGTGATGCCGCGGGCGCTCTCGTTGGCGACGATCTCGAAATGGTAGGTCTCGCCGCGCACGATGCAGCCGAGCCCGATGGCGCCCGCGTAGGGCTTGCCCTGCACCTCTCCACGCTTGAGCGCGATGGCCATGGCGGGCGCGATTTCGAGGCTGCCCGGTACCGTCACGACATCGAAACTCGCCCCGGCTGCCGCGAACGCCGCTGCCGCTCCGTCGCGCAGCATGGCGCCGATCTCGACGTAGTAGGGCGCCTCGACGACGAGGAAATGGGCCGGGGCCCGCAGGATCGGCAGATCGCTCCGGCGTTCGACTTCGACCATGAATGCGTGGGTCTTTCGGTTGCAGCCTCGGGACGCGCCGTGATTACGACCGCGAGGCCGCCGACGCAAGGAGGCCGGCTTGTCAGGCCCGCGTCAGGGCAGCTTGCGCATACCGCCGATGCCGGCTTCGCGCTGATAGGCCAGGAGATCGAGCGACGGCGCTTTTCCAACGAGGCCCGTCAAAAGCGCGTGAACCTGGCCGCGATGATGGGCCTGATGGTTGAAGAAATGGTCGAGCGCCGGAGCCAGCTGCTGCTCGTAGCGATCGGGCGTCGAGGCGCGGGTATAGGAAAACCGGCCGGCCAGGGCCTCGGGATCGAGCCCGCCGATATAGCGCAGGATCCGGGCATCCTCGACGATGCGGGCCTCGCGCAGTGCGGCCAGGTCGTCGAACAGGATGGTGTCGAGGGTGGGAGCCACCTCTCCTTCTCCGGTGAAGCGCTGCATCCACAATCTGTCGGCGACGAGGAGATGGTTCAGCGTGCCATGCACCGATCTGAAGAAGGCGCCGCGATCGGCCCGATAGTCGGCGTCCGACAGCTTGGCCGCCGCATCGTAGAGCACCGCGTTGGCCCAGGCATTGTAGCCGGCAAGCTGGCGATAGCGGTCCGTCATGGCGTGATGCCCGACGCGGCCCCGTCCTGCCGCCAATCCAGAAGCCGAGCCGCGTAGCGGGCCATGGTGTCGACCTCGAGGTTGAGCCGGTCGCCGGCCGCGACCGAGCCCCAGGCCGTGACCGCCAGCGTATGGGGAATGATCAGCACCGAAAAGACGGCGCCCGCAACGGAATTGACGGTCAGCGACGTCCCGTCGAGCGCGACCGAGCCCTTCTCGGCGATGAAGCCGGCGAGCTCCGGCGGCGCCTCGATGTCGAAACGCACCGTCTCGCCGATCTCGGTGCGCGCCACCACGACGGCGATGCCGTCGACATGACCCGACACGATATGGCCGCCGAGCTCGTCCCCGACCTTGAGCGAGCGCTCGAGGTTGATACGGCGACCCGCCGCCCAGTCGCGCACCGTCGTGCGCTCCAGCGTCTCGGCCGCGGCATCGACGTCGAACCAGGTGCGGTTGCCGGCGCGGCCGGCCTCAACCGCCGTGAGGCACGGCCCGCCGCAGGCGATCGAGGCGCCGATGGCGATCGAGTCCACCGGATAGGTGCAGGCGATCCGCAGGCGCTTCGTCGTCCCGCGCACCTCGGCCGCCAGAACCTCGCCGACGTCGCTGACGAGACCCGTGAACATCGGAAGCTCGCCTCAGTAAATGGGAAAGCGCTGCACGAGCGCCGCGACGTCGCCGCGCACGGCGGTCTCCGTCGTGGCGTTGCCGCTCTCGCCGCCGGCCGAGAGGCCGTCGAGCGTGCGGGCGACCAGCCGGCCGACCTCCTCGAACTCGGCCGCACCGAAGCCGCGCGACGTGGCGGCCGGCGAGCCGACCCTGATACCCGACGTCACCATTGGCTTTTCCGGGTCGAACGGGATGCCGTTCTTGTTGACCGTGATATGGGCGCGCCCGAGCGCCGCCTCGGCAGCCTTGCCGGTGACCTTCTTCGGCCGCAGGTCGACCAGCATCAAATGGTTGTCGGTGCCGCCGGAGACGATCGGATAGCCGGCCTTGGCGAGGCTCGCGGCGAGTGCCTTGGCATTGTCGGCCACGGCCTGCGCGTAGCGCTTGAACTCGGGCGTTAGCGCTTCGCCGAAGGCGACCGCCTTGGCGGCGATGACGTGCATCAGCGGGCCGCCCTGCATCCCCGGGAAGATGGCCGAGTTGATCTTCTTGGCGAGATCCTCCTGGTCGGTGAGGATGAGGCCGCCGCGGGGGCCGCGCAGCGTCTTGTGCGTGGTCGAGGTCACCACATGGGCATGCGGGAAGGGCGAGGGATGCACGCCGCCCGCCACCAGCCCGGCGAAATGGGCCATGTCGACCATGAAATAGGCCCCGACCGCATCGGCGATGGCCCGGAAGCGCGCGAAGTCCCAGTTGCGCGAATAGGCCGAGCCGCCAGCGATGATGATCCTAGGCTTCGCGTCGCGCGCCTTGCGCTCCACCTCGTCCATGTCGATGACGTGGGTTTCGGGATCGACGCCGTAGGACACGGTCTTGAACCACTTGCCGGACATATTGACCGGCGAGCCGTGGGTCAGGTGGCCGCCCGCCGCGAGGTCGAGACCCATGAAGGTCTCGCCGGGCTGCATCAGCGCCAGGAACACGCCCTGGTTGGCCTGGCTGCCGGAGTTCGGTTGCACATTGGCGAAACCGCAGCCGAAGAGCTTCGTCACCCGCTTGATGGCGAGGTCCTCGGCGAGATCGACGAACTGGCAGCCGCCGTAATAGCGCCGGCCCGGATACCCTTCCGCATATTTGTTGGTCATCACCGAGCCCTGCGCTTCGAGCACGGCGCGCGAGACGATGTTCTCGGAGGCAATGAGCTCGATCTCGTCGCGCTGACGGCCGAGCTCGAGCGAGACGGCGCGGGCGATCTCGGGATCCGCCACGGCGAGGTCGGCGCCGAAGAAGCTGTTCGACCGGGGCGCGGCAGCGCTGCGCTCTGCGGTCACGGGATTCGCTGATCCGGCCATGGGCATTCTCGAACGGGGTTGGAGGAGCGGGTGGTCTCCAGGCGAACCTCAAGAACCAGTTCCGGCGCAGCCGCGACGTGCGGGCTGCGACATCGGTCCGTCTGTTAGCGCCTCCGCACGCAGCCGTCATCACAATCCTGGCAAGACCGGCCCAAGGTAGACGGCCGCACGCTCATCCGAGCGCCCGCTCGAGGCTGGCGATCAGCCGGACGGCTGGCTCAATTGGCCAGCAGGCCCTGGCCGCAGCGCAGGCCCTGAACCTGACTGTCGGCATCGCCGAGCGTGATGCCGAGCGTCGCCAGGGTGGACGACAGGAGTTGGTCGACCGCCGGAAGACTGGTCGTCAGCAGGCTCACCAGACCTTGATCGAGCCCGGGAAGGCCGAGCCCGAGCCCGATGACACCGACATTCAGCTGCAGCGACGAGACGAGCCCGGAGACGAGCGAGGTCAGGTAATCGGTCGTCGCCGTCGTCTTGACCGTACCGGCGGCGATGTCGGCCGGCGTGAAGGGGACGATGGCCTCGCTCATGTTGGACAGGGTCACGTGGGCGCGGCCCGTGATGGTGACGAGACCCGCCACGTTGACGAGGGTCGCGGGGCCTGGCGAAGGGGACGACGACATCGACGTGAAGTCGCTCATCGAAACGGAACCGATCCAGGCATCGACGATACCCGGCTTGATGCCAAGATCGACCTCGTCGGCTGCGGGATTGCCGCGCGGGCAAGTCAGGGCGCTGATCCGCCCCGTCGCCTCCGCGACCTCGATGTAGAGCGGCAGGTTGACCGAGGCCAGCAGGCCTGAGCCGCCTAGCTTTACGGTGGCGAGGATGCGGATCTGCGCGGTATGCACGCTCGTCCCGACGGTTCCGAGGCCGACGAAGCTCGATCCCACGGCGGGCTCGCCGATCGCGAGCGCGAGCGTGATGTTGAGGAGACCGGGTATGGTCGAGACGACCGACGCCTGCACGAGATGGCCCGCGCTGCCGATCTCCGCCATGCCGAACAGCAGGTCGAGGACGCTGATCTGGGCCGCGACGGGAGCGCCAGAGCCGATGGTATGGGACGCGAAGGGCCCAAACCCCACGAGCTTCCCGAACAGGATATTGTTCGACGACGCCACGCCGAGAGCGCCCGTCAGCGCGCGCAGGGCCGCCGTCGCTCCGGCGGACCCACCGGCACCCGAGGTTGCGGCCGTGAGGCCGGCCAGGATATCGCTGCTGCGCAGGTTGCGACCGGCCAGCGCCCCATAGGTGCTGCCGCCCGGCACGCCGGCCGCCGCCGCGACCGCATCGGAAAAGCCGAAGAGGTCGACCTTGGCGGCGAGAAGCGCCCGGTAATCGAGCAGGGTCAGGGACAGATTGGTGCCGAGCATGCCGCCGAGGAGCGCATTGAGGACGCCGCCGTCGAGCGCGGCGAGGCGCGAGCCGACCGAAAAGGCGGCGACGTTGCCGGTCACGCCGATCGCCTGCGCCCGGATGGGGACGCCGCCCGTCGCCGCCGTGATGGCGGCGCCGAAGATCAGGGGCGCAGTATTGGACGCCGTCACGCGCACGGCGTTCGGATCGCTGCCGCCCGCGACGAAGCGGCTGGCGACGGGGAGAGCCGGATCGGGCGTGTATGTCCCCCGTTCGACCGACACCATGGCGCTCGCCGGAAAGCCGTTGCTGGTCATGTTCGCCGTTGCGGCCGCCTCGGCGCGGTTGGAATCGGCTGCCGCTGCAAGGGCCGCGATATCGGTCGCGGTCTGCAGGCGTCGCTTGACGTAGTAGAACTGGCCGACGTCGAGCGCCAGCGCCGCCATGCCGACGAGCATGGTGGCCACCAACGCCGACATCACGGCGACCGATGCGCGCCGGTCCGCGAGGAAGCGCGTCACGGAGCTTTGCTTTTCCATGCTCCGCCTCCTCAATAGCCGCCACGCTGGATCACCGCCGTCCTTTGCACCAGCGGCGCCGGCATCGGCAGCAGGCGCGACAGGCCGAAGACGAAGAGCGACGACATGTCGTAGCGGATCGACACCTTGAACGTGTTCGAGGATCCGCTGCCGGCCGAGGTCGAAACGGTGAGATCGGCCGGATCGAGGAACGCGTAGGAGCCGACGTTGGCGGCGACGAAGCTTCGGGCGATCTGGTCGGCCTCGGTGTCCGACAGGCCCGCGACCGACGCGCGGGCGGCTTCCGACGCGAGCTGCTGCACGCCGTGGTAGATGCCGAACACCGTGCCGAAGCTCAGGATGCCGAAGACCAGCAGAATGAAACACGGCGCGATCATCGCGAATTCGACGGCGCTCGTGGCTCCCGGATCCTTTTGGAACCGCCTGAGAATGCTCTGCTTCGTCACGACGACAACCCCGATGGAGCGCGGCCTTGGCCCAACGGGAGTCATCATCTACTCAGAGTTGTAAAATATTCTTATACACGCACGGAGGAATGTTCTCTTTCCACCTGCCCCGATTTGTGCCGGTCCGATGCCAGCGGCGGCCTGCTCGGCCTTGCTGCCACCGCCGCGTTCTCCGAATTGCCGATTGCAGGAACCGCTCAGTGCCTCGCCTCGATCGGGCCGGTCCTCGACGGGGTCAGCGCCTTCAGCCGCGCCCGTCGGAGCTGCAGGCAGGCTTCGTCGGCGCGCTTGAGCCGCTGCTTGGCCAGGCGGCATTGTCGACGGTACTCGACCTTTCCCAATATGGCACGTCTGTCGGGCGACAATGTCCGCAACCAATAGTCATTGCGGGACGCCTCGGACAGTTCCTGTTGCTTTTCGGTCCAGTCCTTATCCTTTTCCATCGCTCACCCGTGATGTTTTCCATTTGGCGACATCAGGAGCAACTACGATGCCAAGACGCGATCGCCGCCACGGCGCGGCGCGTCATGCCGGAGCCGAAATGCGGACTTTGGCGACGCGGCGGGATCCCGTATCGTCTAACAGGACGTCGGTGCGGGGTGGACAAAGGTCAGTGCAGAACGGGACACCCGAACCTCACGATAAGCCTCGGGACGTTCCGCTCCGTCGGGGCTGGACCACCGGTGCCTGCGCCACGGCCGCCGCGCGTGCCGCCTTCGAGGCCCTGCTCGGCCACGAGCCGGAGGATCCGGTGCCCGTGTCGCTTCCCAACGGGTCGCGCCCCACCTTCGCGTTGGCGCGGCTCGGCCGTGGCGCACAATCCGCGACCGCCGGAATTGTCAAGGATGCGGGCGACGACCCCGACGTGACCCACGGCGCGCTGGTCTTCGCCACGCTACGGTTCGGTGCCTCCGGCAGCGGGATCGTGTTCCGGGCCGGCCCCGGGGTCGGAACCGTCACCCTGCCCGGCCTGCCGTTGCCGCCAGGGGAGCCGGCCATCAACCCGGCGCCGCGCGAGATGATCCGCAAGGCGGTCGCCGAGGTCGCGGCCGCCCGCGGCGTGCCCGCCGACCTCGTCGTCGAAATCGGCGTCGAGGACGGCGCCCGCCTCGCCGAGCGCACGATGAATGCCCGCCTCGGCATCGTGGGCGGCCTCTCGATTCTCGGCACGACCGGGATCGTCATCCCCTATTCGTGCAGCGCCTGGATCGCCTCGATCCACCGTGGCATCGACGTGGCCCGGGGCGCCGGCCTGCCGCATGTCGCGGGCTCGACCGGCGCCACGTCGGAAGCGGCCGTGCGGGCGCTTTACGGGTTTTCCGACCAGGCCCTGATCGACATGGGCGATTTCGTCGGCGGCATGCTCAAATATATCCGGTCGCATCCGGTTCCCCGCGTCACGATCGCCGGAGGCTTCGCCAAGATGACCAAGCTCGGCCAAGGCCTCCTCGACCTGCATTCCAAACGCGACGCGGTCGATTTCGGCTGGCTCGCCGCCCGGCTCGAAACGCTCGGAGCCTGCGCGGACGTCATCGCAGCCGCGCGTCGTGCCAATACCGCGCTCGAAGTCCAGCGCCTGTCGCAGCTGCACCAGCTTCCGCTCGCGGAGGAGGTCGCGCAAGCGGCGCAGCGGACCGCGAGCGCGGTCCTGGGAGGAAGCGGCGTGGCGCTCGACATCGCAGTCTTCGACCGCGACGGCCGGCTCATCGCCACGGCCTAGGTTGCGGCCGCCCGTCGCAACGTCCGGACTTGATCCTGCCGGCTCGGCATGTTTGCCATGACTCGCAAATCAAGCAATCCGCATCGCGCAAACGGCGGTTGTAGAGGACGGTCCGCCCGACCGGGCGTTGACTTGTCGCTTTTTGTCGCTATGTCAATGGTATTCGGGCGTTCCGCGTCGCTCCATGGCCTGCCATCTCTGGCGCCGACTTTTCGAACGGCCCCGCGCGGATCAAAGGGCCTTCACCCGTCCAGGTAGACGCAACGCTCAATGACATTCAATGAACTCGGCCTGAGTGAAAAGGTCCTGAAAGCCGTCGAGGCTTCCGGTTACACGACGCCCACCCCGATCCAGACACAGGCCATACCGTTCGCCCTCGCCGGGCGAGACGTGCTCGGCATCGCGCAGACGGGCACCGGCAAGACGGCCGCCTTCACCCTGCCGATGCTGTCACGGCTGGAAAGCGGGCGCGCTCGGGCGCGCATGCCGCGCACCCTCATCCTCGAGCCGACGCGAGAGCTCGCGGCGCAGGTCGAGGAGGCCTTCGTCAAATACGGGGCCAATCACAAGCTCAACGTCGCCCTGCTGATCGGCGGCGTCTCGTTCGGCGATCAGGAGGCCAAGATCACCCGCGGCGCCGATGTCCTCATCGCGACGCCGGGGCGGCTCCTCGATTTTTCCGAGCGCGGCAAATTGCTTCTCACCGGGATCGAGATCCTGGTGATCGACGAAGCCGACCGCATGCTCGACATGGGGTTCATCCCGGACATCGAGAAGATCTGCAAGCTGGTGCCGTTCACGCGGCAGACCCTGTTCTTTTCGGCGACCATGCCGCCGGAAATCACCAAGCTGACCGAGACCTTCCTGCACAATCCGGTGCGGATCGAAGTCGCGCGGGCCGCCTCGACGAACCAGGGCGTCAGCCAGGCGCTGGTGGCCTCCGCGCCCGCCGCGGCCAAGCGCGAGACGCTGCGCCGGCTGCTTCGCGGCGCCGCCGATCTCACCAATGCGATCATCTTCTCCAATCGCAAGCGCGATGTGGCGCTTCTGGCGAAGTCTCTCGAAAAGCACGGATTCTCGGTCGGCTCCCTGCACGGCGACATGGACCAGCGCTCGCGGATGCAGTCGCTCGACGCCTTCCGCAACGGCGAGGTCTCCCTGCTGGTCTGCTCCGACGTGGCGGCCCGCGGCTTGGATATCCCGGCCGTGAGCCACGTCTTCAATTTCGACGTGCCGACCCATGCGGAAGATTACGTCCATCGGATCGGCCGGACCGCTCGCGCCGGCCGCACCGGCACAGCCATCTCGATCGTCACCCGCAGCGACCAGAAATATATCGACGAGATCGAGAAGCTGATCCAGAGCAAGATCGAATGGTTCGGCGGCGATCTTGCCACGGTGGATGAGGCGGAGGCCGATGCCGGACCGGCGTCGGACCATCGCCGTGAGCGCCGCGCCGGCCGTCGACAGGACCCGCGCTCGCGATCGTCCGAGCGCCGCGACGCCGCGCCGAGCGACAGGCGTCATGCGCGGGGCGCGGAAGCCTCCGGTGTCGCGGTCAACGTCGGCCGGGCCCCATCGCCGCCGCGAGCCCGCCCTGTCGATGACGAGCCGCGCCATCAGCGTCCCTCGTCCGGCCGACGCTCGCAGCGGTCAGAGGATGACGACACTGCCGTGATCGGCCTCGGTGATCACGTGCCGTCGTTCCTGCTGAGGCCCGTCAGGTTCAAGCAAGGCACCCCTGGCTGAGGGGGCCGAGGCCGACGCCGCCATCTGTCGTCAGGGCGAAATGGCGAGATGTTCCGGTGCCGCGGGCGTGATGGCGACGCTCTCGCCGCAGCCACAGGCCGATGTCTGGTTCGGATTCTCGAACACGAAGCCGGACGAGAGCTTGTCCGTCCGGAAATCCATCCGCGTGCCGAGCAGGAACAGGACAGCCCTGGGGTCGACCAGGAGCCGCACCCCCTTGTCCTCGACGATCTCGTCTCCCGCAGCCGCCTCCTCGACCATGTCCATCGTATAGGACATGCCGGCACAGCCGCCGTTCTTGACCCCGACCCGCAAGCCATAGACCGCACGGGAGGCTCCGGCCATGATCTCGCGGACCCGCTCTGCCGCGGCTTCCGTCAGCGATACGACCTGGAATTTCTTTCGCGGGATGCTCATGGACCGTCCTCTGGAGCGTGGCCGGATGCGGCTCGACCCTCAATGTAGCAACGATCCGGCTGCAAAAAAAGGAAGCGGCGCGCATCGTCGCGGCAAACCGGTGCGATCTGGCTGCCCGTGCGCGACGATCCGACGCAGACGGAGGTGAGATCGTGGGGCTCGAACATTCGTTTCGACCGCGCACTGTCTTGACTAGAATGAATCACGGCGCGAGGTGCGCCGCCGCGGGCCGATATGACCGGTTCTGCCGGGAGAGGACGAATGAAAGCGTTGTTCGCCAAATACGGGATCGGCCAGGTGGTTCGCCACCGGAAGTACCCGTTTCGCGGGCTGATCTACGATGTGGATCCGGTCTTCGCCAATACCGAGGAATGGTGGCTCGCCATCCCCGAAGACGTCCGCCCAAGCAAAGACCAGCCCTACTATCACCTGCTGGCCGAGAATACCGAGACGGAATACGTGGCCTATGTGTCGGAGCAGAACCTGCTCGTCGACGAGTCCGGCGCTCCCCTCCGCCATCCACAGATCGCCGAGATCTTCGAGCGAACGCCCAGCGGCGAATATAGGGTCAAGACGGCGGTGCGGAACTGACGGGCAGCCGGAAGCCCGGCTGCCCTCTCTCGAGACCTACTTCGTCGGGGCGGGTGCCGGCGCTGGTGCCGCGGCCGGCGGCGTCGCTGCCGCGCCACCCTTCTCCAGCATCTCGCGCTGCTGCTTGGCGCGCTCCTCGAGTTGCCGCTGCAATTCCTGCTGCTGCGCCTCCTGCTGCTGCTGCAGCACCTTGGGATCCACGGCCGGCCCGTCGAAGGCCTTGCCAAAGCCGGTCATCGGGATCACGAAGGTCACTTCGGCGTTCACCGAGTTCCTGGCCAGGATGCTGAGGCTCGTCGCCTTCTTCATGCCCTCGACCACCGCGGGCTTGACCTTGTTCTCGGCAAAGCAGCCGTTGGGCAGGCAGATCGTATAGGCGGCATCCTGCTGCTGGCCCTTGTCGGCCTGGAAGCGGATGCCCGGCCTCAGCAGCAGTCCCGGCGGCATGAGGAACCTGATGATCGGCTCGGAGCCCTTGACGTCGTAAATGGCGAGCGCGATGAGCGGGGGCTGGTCCGGCGCCTGGGTGAAATCGCGGGTGGTGAAGCAAACCGGATGGTTCGGGCCGGCACTGCCGCAAACCTTGGTCCACTGGGCCTGCGACGGCTGCAGGTCGATCTTGACCGGACCCGTGGGCTGTTGCGGCTGCTGGCCTGGGGCAGGAGCGGGCTGCTGCGCGAGCGCCGGACCCTCGGCGAGGACAAGACCCGCCGCCAGAGTCAGGGAGCTCACGAAAGCGGCGGCCATGGATCGCCTTTGGTTAAACGGCATGAATGGTCCTCGTAGTGTGTCCATGAGCCTCGGAGCGATGCTCGGATCTAAGCCTGCGGCGAGGCAGTAGCGCATTCCGGACGCGGGCCGCAATGGCAACCCGGCGCCCGCTCTCGCCCGGACGGGTGTCTGTTGTCCGCGATTGAGGCGACATCTTGACTTCAGCCGGCACCGCCGGCCCCGGTTCCGCGAGGCGACGCCCGAGGCCTCCGGCCAAAAGCGACCGCAAAGTCGCTTTAACGGGACGAGGCGACATTCTCGATCCATAGTCCCCCTCCGATGATGTCCTCGATTCGCCTTTTCGGTTTGGCGGCCCTCCTGGCTGGCTGCACCCTCCCTGCCCTCGCCGCCTCCGGCGAGCCCGGCATCGCCATGCACGGCGCCCCGGCCATGGGCCCGGGCTTCGATCACTTCCCCTATGCGGATCCCGCGGCGCCGAAAGGCGGCGAGCTTAAGCTGTGCTTCCTCGGGACGTTCGACAGCCTCAACCCGTTCAACCTGAAGGCAGGCTCGACCTCCCAGGGCCTGATCGACATGGTTTTCGAGCCCTTGATGGCGCGCTCGCGCGATGAGCCCTTCTCGCTCTACGGGTTGATCGCGCAGACGATCGAGACCGACGATGCGCGATCCTTCGTCACCTTCCGGCTCGATCCCAAGGCCCGGTTCTCGGACGGCACGCCGATCACCGCGGCGGACGTGCTCTTCACCTTCGACCTTCTGAAGCGCAAGGGCCGGCCGCAGCAGCGCGCGGCCTTCGGTCTCGTCAAGTCCGCGACGGCGCCCGACGACCACACGGTGCATTTCGACCTCACGGGCCTGGGCGACCGCGAGATGCCTCTGTTCCTGGCATTGATGCCGGTCTTGTCACGCAAGGCGACCGACCCCACGCTCTTCGACCAGACGACGCTGAAGCCACCCGTGGCGAGCGGCCCCTATCGGGTCATCCAGGTCGAGCCCGGCACGCGCGTCGTCCTTGAGCGGAACCCCGATTATTGGGCGAAGGATCTGCCGTCGCGCCGCGGCATGTTCAACTTCGACCGCGTCAGCCTCGACTATTACCGCGATGCCAACAGCCTGTTCGAGGCCTTCAAGGCGGGCCTGTGCGACTACCGCATCGAGGTCGACCCGACACGCTGGCTGACCGGCTACGACGTCCCGGCCGTGCGCGACGGGCGCATCGTCAAGCTCTCTGTCCATTCACGCCTGCCCAAGGGCATGGAGGGCTTCGCCTTCAACACCCGCCGACCGCTCTTCGCCGACGTCCGGGTACGCGAGGCGCTCGGCGACATGTTCGACTTCGAATGGATCGACGCCAACCTCTACGGCGGCCTCTATGTGCGCACGCCGAGCTTCTTCGCCGACAGCGAGCTGAGCTCGATCGGGAAGTCGGCCGACGCCGCCGAGACAGCCATCCTTTCGGCCTACCTAGGCGCGGTGCGGCCCGACATCCTCGCCGGCCAGTGGCGGCCGCCCGTGGGCGACGGCTCGGGTCGCGACCGGGCGCAGGCGAAGCGCGCGATTCGCCTCCTGGCCGAGGCCGGCGACAAGCTCGTCGGCACGCGGATGACGACGGCCGAGGGCCGGCCCTTCGACTTCGATATCATGGTGGCCGACCGCCGGCAGGAGCGGCTCGCCCTGGCTTTCGCGGAAAGCCTCGCCCGCATCGGCATCGTGGCGCATGTCAAGCTTGTCGACGAGGTGCAATACCAGCGACGGCGGCAGAGCTTCGACTTCGACATGATGCCGGGCTCGTGGATCGCGACGCCCTCCCCCGGCGCCGAGCAGCGCTCGCGCTGGGGCTCGGCGAGCGCCAGGCAGGAGGCGTCCTTCAACCTGCCGGGCGCCGCCTCGCCCGCCATCGACGCGGCCATTTCGGCCATCCTGGAGGCCCGCTCGAAGGAGGATTTCACGTCCGCCGTGCGCACGCTCGACCGGCTCCTGCTGTCGGGCTTCTACATCATCCCGCTGTTCCACACGCCCGACCAATGGATCGCCTATTGGGCGACGCTCGGCCGACCCGCCGAGGTGCCGCTCTTCGGCTTCAACAACGTCACGCCGATGGAACTCTGGTGGAAGAAGAAGGGGCAGTAGGTTCCGTACCGCCGGCGCGAGCGGAGCGACGCGACCCAGATATTTGGCAACACGCCTGGATTGCGTCCGAGGCTCCGGATTCACGTCAAAGCTGGGCCGTCGTTCTGCGGCGTTGTGTCTAGCGGATCGAGGGGCAACCCTTTGGACCGGATGCGACTGCGGCGCCGGACCCCTCGCAACGCCCATCCCATCACCACAAGACGTCCCTGGCCAGATACAAGGAGTGGGGCACGGTTCAAAAGGGCTCCGACCTGCCGTCGGCTCTTTTGCGCGGGCCCAAGCGCTACAATATAACGCTTGGACTGCTGCCTTGCCCCCTGATGGTGAGCCTGTCGAACTATGGAGGGGACCCCCTCGATCCTGCGGATTGCCGCCCGAGCAGCCGGCCAGGATGGGGACCTTTGGGGCGTCCGCAGACCACGGCCTGGAGACCTAAGTTCATGGACAAGATTCCCGTAACCGTGCTGACCGGCTACCTCGGCGCCGGCAAGACGACGCTCCTCAACCGCATCCTGAGCGAGCAGCACGGCAAGAAATACGCCGTGATCGTCAACGAGTTCGGCGAGATCGGCATCGACAACGACCTCGTGGTCGGCGCCGACGAGGAAGTCTTCGAGATGAACAACGGCTGCATCTGCTGCACCGTGCGCGGCGACCTCATCCGCATCATCGAGGGCCTGATGAAGCGAAAAGGCCGGTTCGATGCCATCATCGTCGAGACCACCGGCCTGGCGGATCCGGCTCCCGTGGCGCAGACGTTCTTCGTCGACCAGGAGGTCCAGGATGCGGCGCGGCTCGACGCCGTGGTGACGGTCGCCGACGCGAAGTGGCTCAGCGCCCGCCTCAAGGACGCGCCCGAAGCCAAGAACCAGATCGCCTTCGCGGACGTCATCGTGCTCAACAAGACCGACCTCGTGTCGCCGGCGGAGCTCAAGGCGGTCGAGGCGCGCATCCGCGCCATCAACCCCTATGCCAAGCTGCACAGGACGCAGCGCTGCGCCGTGCCGCTCGAGGCGGTGCTGGAGCGCAACGCGTTCAACCTCGACCGGATCCTCGAGATCGAACCGGCCTTCCTGGAGGAAGACGATCACGACCACCACGACCATGACCACCATGACCACGGCCACGGCGGCCTGAAGCACTTCCACGACGAGGACATGCAGTCGGTGGCGCTGAGCCAGGATGGCGACGTCGACCCGCAGAAGTTCATGCCGTGGCTCAATGACCTCGTGCAGCGCGAAGGTGGCAAGATCCTGCGGTCCAAGGGCATCATGGCGCTCAAGGGCGAGCCGAAGCGCTTCGTCTTCCAGGGCGTCCACATGATGCTCGACGGCGACACCCAGCGCGATTGGAAACCGGACGAGAGGCGTCAGTCGAAGCTCGTCTTCATCGGCCGCGATCTGCCGGAGGCCGAGATCCGCAAGGGCTTCGAAGCCTGCCGGGCCTAGTAGCCTTGCGTGGCTAGAGCCACGATTGATTTTGCCTTTTGCAAGCAAAATCAATGCTGCTAACATTTCTAAGTCTAAGCAAACTCGCGAGAGTTTGCGTAGAAGGCCGGCAGCCGCGCCATTCCGGATCAGCGCGCCGGCGGCGCGTGTCCGGGATGACGGGCCGCGCCGTCCGTCCCTCCCGCGGGCAGGAACTGCTGGGTGAAGGCGGTGAGCTCGGCGACGCTGCGCAGCCGATGCAGCGTCTTGTGCTGAGCTTCGGCGCGCTTGCACAGGTCGCGCACCATCGGCATCCAATGCTGGTCGACCTCCCACATGGTGTGGAACAGAGCTTCCGTCGGCGGCATGGTGATGCTGGCCCCCGGAGCATGGTCCATCGCGCCCTTGACCCAGGCGATCTGCCGCTCGGCCGCCAGCCAGAAGTGCATCCAGATCGGCATGTCGATCAGCACGATCACGGTCGCGCGCTCGATCCGCGGCGCGATCGAGTCCTGACGCCCGAGGCCGTCGATCAGCCAGGACTCGGCCGCGATCGCCTTGGCATGTTCGGCGTCATAGGAGGCCTTCGGCTTGGGCTGCCAGCCGGGCCGCCAGAGCAGCCGATCGATCTCGATATGCGGCAGGTGCCGCGCCGTCGCGATGGCGCGCGACAGGGTGGACTTGCCACCACCCGCATTGCCGATCACGACCACTCTCGACACGTGCCATCCCTCCTGGTTGCGGCCGCATGCGCCTTCCGGGCCGGCCGCGGGGGTCAGAACCGGTTGCCGTAGCTATAGCCGCCGCACCGACAACGCACCGTCGCAGGCGACGATCGTTCCTGTGGAAAAGCCGAAAGCGCCCGAGGCGAGCGCCGCGACCGTGCGCCCGACATCCTCCGGCTCGCCCCAGCGCCTCGCCGGCACGAGGCCGGCCGCGATGCGGGCATCGTAGGCCGATGCCACGCCCTCCGTCATGGCGGTGCGGATGATGCCGGGGCGGACCTCGAACACCGCGATCCCGTCGGATGCGAGCCGCAGCGCCAGGGCCTGCGCCCACATCGCCAGCCCAGCCTTCGAGACGCAATAATCAGCCCGCTCGGGCGAGGCCAGGGCCGCGCTGACCGAGGTCACGAAGACGATCGAGCGGGGAGTATCGCCCGGTCCCCGCAGCATGGCCTTCGCCGCCGCCTGGCTCAGCAGCGCTGCACCGCGCAGGTTGACGCCGAGCACGCGGTCGAAATGGTCTGCCGCGAGGTCGAGCATGTCGCCGCGCACGACCGAACCGACGCCGGCATTCGATACGAAGCAATCGAGCCGGCCGAAGCGCTGGAGCACCGTGTCGATCAAGCCCGCATGGCTCTCGGCGGCCGCCACGTCATGGCGCAGGAACAGCGCCACCGCCCCTTCCGCCTCGAAGGCTCGGGAAGCCTCCGCGACCGCCTCGTCCTCGACGATATCCGTGAAGGCGATGTCGTGACCTGCCCGCGCGAGCGCGATGCCGACGGCACGGCCGATGCCGCGACGCGCGCCCGTGACGAGCGCGACCGGGCGGCTCACGCGTGAAGCTCCGTGCGGCGGATATGGTCGGCTGTGCGCAGCGCCAGGGCCGCCACAGTCAGCGACGGGTTGACGGCGGCCGAGGTGACGAGCGTCGAAGCATCCGCCACGAAGAGATTGGGATGGCCGTAAGCCCGCCCGAAGGAGTCGAGCGGGGCCGCGCCCGGGTCCGCACCGATGCGGATCGTGCCGCATTGATGGGAGGGCGTCTTGCGATCGAAGAGATGCGCGAGCACGATGGGGAAGCCCGCGGCCCGCAGCGATCGCCTGAGCTGCTTCACCAGCCCGCGATGCGCGCTCATGTTGGAGCGCCGCCAGTCAAGCACGATCCGCCGCCCGTCGACCTGCACACGGCTCGCCGGGTCCGGCAGGTCCTCGCTCATGGCGAGGAAATCGACCGTGTGGCGGCTCATGCGGTCGAGCAGCATCTCGGGGATGCGCGGCATGTTGGCCTTGAGGATCGGCCCGGAGACCCGGCCGAGCAGCTGGATATTGCCGAGCGGCGGGCGGCCGCGACCGTCGGCGAGATAGAAGTCGTTGAGGCCGAAGGTCTTCTGGTAGACCGAATCGTTGACGAAGCGCGGATCGATGCCCAACACCGCCGTCAGGTTGTGGTTCATGAAATGCCGTCCGACGGCGCCCGACGCATTGGCGAGGCCCTCCGGCGCCGAAGCGAGCAGGATCGCGGCAGATCGCACCGCACCGGCGGCCAGCACGACGAGCCTGGGGGAGACGCTGCGTCGCTCGCCGTCCTGTTCATACTCGACGCTTTCAACGCGGCGCCCGTCCGGGCTGGCGACGAGGCGCAGCACCTCCGCACCGCTTTCGAGCCTGACGTTCGGATGCGCGAGCGCGGGCAGCAGCGCGCAGGTCTCGGCGTCCATCTTGCCGCTGCGCGCGTCCGGAAAGGCGTCCCAGGGCGTCGCGCCGTTCTTGAGCCAGAGATCGATGTCCACCCCGAGCGGCAGCGAGGCCGGGTGGAGGCCCAGGCGCAAGAGACGTCCGCGCACCTCCGCGATGGCCGGCTCGTCCGGCACCGGTGCGTGGGGATAGGGTCCGCCGTGCGGCGGCTCGGTCGGATCCTGCCCCAGCGCGCCGCGCACCGCGTAGAGCGCCTCGGCGCGGTCGTACCAGGGCGCGATCTCGCCGTAGCGGAACGGCCAGGCGGGGGCGTCGCCGTCGGCGTGCGCGACGCCGTCGAAATCCTGAGCGCGGTAGCGGATCAGCACGGCGCCGTAGAATTTCGAATTGCCGCCGTGATTGTAGTAATTGCCCGGGTTGAAGCTCGCGCCCCGTGGGTCGTACCAGAGCTCGTCGGGCCGGAAATGGCCGTGTCCGAAGATCGCTCGAGCATCCCGGTTCTCGGGTCGGTCCGGCAGCTGGTGGCCTTTTTCCAGGATCAGAATCGAGGCACCCGAAGGCGCCAGCGCATGCGCCGATGTCGCCCCGCCCATGCCGGAGCCGATGATGACGATATCGGGGGATTGGCTCACAGTCCGTCGCTCGCTTGACCTCTCTCCCTCTCACCTGCGGCCTGCCGACGCAAGCTTAGCTGTCTACTTGCTCGGCTTCAGCTTCACCGAAACCGGATCGGGAACATGGATCGTGTCGGCATCGCTCCGATTATCGATGATTCGGCCGACGTAATCAGCCGTCAGGTCTTCCGATGTGGCGGAGGCGGGCGCGAGCGACTTCGTCGCCACGGCGACCGTCTGTGAGTCGTAGCCCGGCTTTTCCAACACCACGGTGAAGGCCTGACCCCGGGGAGCGTCGAGCGTGCAGGGCGTCTTGCAGATTTGGTCGCTGAAGGACACGGTGACATCGGCGCCCGGCGGATCCGACAGCACATAGACCTGGTCGGTCTGCCCATGCTCCAGCGTGGCGCAGCCGGCCAGCATCAGGACGAGGCATCCGATTGCCGCCGCGACCGCCGGTGGCTTCAAGACGCCCATCCTGCTGCCGCGCATCAGGGCGTGCGCCGGCTGTCGGCGGCGACCCGCCGTCCCGCCATCGGCGCCAGGGTGACGCGCAGCGGGTTCGGCACGTGTTCGAGCGCTGCGCCCGTCGCGACGTCGACGACCGCGCCGGCACCGCCAGTCACGATGTTCTCGCCGAGGTCGCCCACGCCGGACGCGGTGAGGCGCGTGCCCACCTCGACGGATTTCGTCTGATAGCCGGCCTTCTCCACCGTCACGGTGAACGTGTCCCGGCGACTGACCGAGATGCCGCAGGGGGTCACGCAGGCGGCGCCTGTCGACAG
>DATBEH010000172.1:0-8225 GCA_036276175.1 Lichenihabitans sp. | reverse complement strand
TGCTTCATGCCGCTCACCGTCGGCGGTGGCGTGCGCACCGTGGCCGACATCCGCGCCCTGCTGCTCGCCGGCGCCGACAAGGCCTCGATCATGACCGCCGCCGTGCATGATCGCGGCTTCGTCGAGGAGGCCGCGAGGACATTCGGCAGCCAGTGCATCGTCGTCGCCGTAGATGCCAAGAAGGTCTCCGCCGAAGGCGAAGAGCCGCGCTGGGAGGTCTTCACCCACGGCGGCCGCCGGGCGACCGGCCTCGATGCCGTGGCTTATGCGCGCGAGGTCGCGGCGCGCGGCGCCGGCGAGATCCTGCTGACCTCGATGGACCGCGACGGCACGAAGCTCGGCTTCGACCTCGCCTTGACGCGCGCCGTGGTCGATGCGGTCCCGGTGCCGGTCATCGCCTCGGGCGGGGTCGGCAGCCTCGATCATCTCGTCGACGGCGTGCGTCGGGGCGGCGCCAGCGCGGTGCTGGCCGCCTCGATCTTTCATTTCGGCGAGCACAGCATCGGCGAGGCCAAGCGCTTCATGGCGGCGGCCGGTCTCGCCATGCGGCTCGACGCCTGAGCCAAGGAACCGCCATGTCGACCTTTACCCTCGACGAGCTCGAAGCGCTGATCGGCGCCCGCGGGCAATCCGTCGCCGACCGGTCCTACACCCGCAGCCTGCTCGACGCCGGCGTGCCGCGCATCGCCAAAAAGCTCGGCGAGGAGGCGATCGAGACGGTCATCGCGGCGATCGAGGGGTCGCGGCCGCAGATCGTGGCGGAAGCGGCCGATCTCGTCTATCATCTCATGGTGCTCCTGCACGCGTCCAACCTCTCGCTCGGCGATGTGGTCGCGGAACTCGGACGGCGCACGCATCAATCCGGGCTCGACGAGAAAGCGTCGCGTCGGGACAGCTCGTGATTGACCCATGACTTCGCCAACGACCTCGCCCATGCTCGATCTGCCGCGCCATGGCTTGCCGACGACGCCTGGGGCGTCGCCGTCCGTCCCCTCGCCCTACCGCCTGTTCTCGCGCGACGAATGGGCGGCGCTGCGCGCCGATACGCCGCTGACGCTCACCATCGAGGACCTGCGCAAGCTCAGGGCCACCAACGATCCCATCTCGATCGACGAGGTCGTCGCCATCTACCTGCCGCTGTCGCGCCTGCTGGCCCTCTACGTCGCGGCGACGCAGGGGTTGTTCAAGGCGACGCAGCGCTTCCTCGGCGCGGAGGACGGCAAGGTTCCCTACCTCATCGGCGTCGCGGGATCGGTCGCCGTCGGCAAGTCGACCACCGCCCGGGTGCTCAAGGCGCTGCTGTCGCGCTGGCCCAACACGCCCAAGGTCGAGCTCGTGACCACCGATGGTTTCCTGCATCCCAACAAGGTCCTCAACGACCAGGGCCTGATGGACCGCAAGGGTTTTCCGGAGAGCTTCAACAGCGCCGCGCTGATCAATTTCCTGTCCGACGTCAAGGCCGGCCTGCGCAACGTCAAGGCGCCGGTCTATTCGCATCTCGTCTACGACATCGTGCCCGACGAGGAGGTCGTGATCGACCGGCCCGACATCCTGATCGTCGAGGGGCTCAACGTGCTGCTGCCGAACCGGCCGACGCGCGACGGGCGCGACATTCCCTTCGTGTCGGATTTCTTCGACTTCTCGGTCTATCTCGATGCCGACGAGATGCTGCTCGAGGAATGGTACGTGTCGCGCTTCATGCGGCTGCGCGAGACGGCGTTCCGCGATCCAAAATCCTATTTTCGCAGATATGCCGAGATCGGCGACGCCGAGGCCGACGTCGTCGCCCACGACATCTGGCGGCGGATCAACCTGCGCAACCTCGTGGAGAACGTGCGGCCGACGCGCGCGAGGGCGAGCCTCATTCTCACCAAGGGAGCGAGCCACCGCATCGAGCAGGTGGCGCTGCGCAGGCTGTAAGCGGCGCGAAGCCCCTAGCGTCCGTCGCGGAGAGGAGCGGGGCTCGTCAGCGCGACGGAGGCTAGAGAACGCCCGGAGGCATCACAGAGCGCGGCCCGCCCCGATTGCTCCGGATACTCGTGCCGGCCCACCGCGTGACGCCTCGGCACGGCTCACGATCGGCCGTGGCGATTGGCGTCGTCTGACGGGCAATCGAGATAGTCGGGCCGGAATCCGGCGAGACGCTTCAACCGCCGCACGTCGCGGATGCGCAGCCTCTTTCCACTAAACGCGGCGAGCCCGTCGCGCTCGAGGGCGTGCAGCGCACGGTTCGCGCGGGCGACCGACAGGCCTATGGTGTCGGCCAGGTCGGCCTCGGTGAGCGGAAGATCGTACGCGTCATCGGCCACCAAGCCGACCACTCGGAGGCGAAGCAGCAGCTCGCAGAGTAGGTGCGCCATCCGCTCGACGGCCGAGGGAAGGTCGCGATTGGCGACCCATCGGCGCAGGATCGCCTCTCCGACGAGCTTGTCCAGCCGCAAGGCCTCCGCGACGCCGGGATGCCGTTCGATCAGGTCGCGAAAATCCCGTTTCGCGATGAAGCCGACGGTGCAGTCCGACAGCGCCGCGAGGGCGTTGTCCGGCCGGTCGGCCGACACCGTGCCCGAATGGCAGAGGTCGCCCGGCAGCAGGTAGGCCGTGATCTGACGCCGACCATCGGAACCCGTCTTGAACCGACAGGCGAAGCCCTCGATGACCAGGAACGTGCCTTGGGGCGCTTCGTCCTCGCCGATGAGGTCGCTACGGGCGACGACGACGTGAGTGAGCGCCATGAGCTTGGCCAGCGATGCCTCGGCATCCACAGTCAATGGCGCAAGGCACGACAGCTTTCGAATCACGGGATTGTCGGTGCCGGGCTGCGACCGGCGCCACGGCAGATCTCGAACGGGCCGGTCCTCCAACGTCAGCACGGCGCCTTCGACCCGTTCAGCCTTCCGAGCGAGGCAAGGACGTCGCGGGGCGAGGCGGGTTTCACCAACCAGGGCGCGTCTCCGAATTCGGCCGCAAATGGCTGGTCGACCTGGCACCCCGAATGGACGACGAACGGCACGCCGCGCTGGCGCAGGTCACGCATGATTTCCATGCAATCGCCATCCCGCAGACGGACATCGATGATCGCCATCTGCGGCGTCTCCCGCCGCATGAACGAGAGCGCCTCGGCGATCGTCGCGGCGGGGCCGATCACCCGGTAGCCGGCGCCCTCGAGGATGTCGCCGAGATCGAGGCCGATGAGAGCCTCGTCCTCGGTCAACAGCACCGCCGTTCTGCCGCCGGGCTCTCCAACAATGGTCTCGGTCAAGAGATCAGCCCCTCTCCGCCGTCAATGCCTCGAAACGAGGATAGATGCGGGAATGCTGAAGGTTAAGAGGCTTGCGGCTCTTCGTTGGATACCCGACGCATAGAACTGTCGGGTATCCGACTTATGAGGCGCGACCTTGATTTCGAACCCCGCAAGCACGATGTCCGCAGGACGGCTTGCACGATGACCGGGGCGCAAGCGGCTGAGAGACACGCGCTCTTGCCCTCATGGGGGCGTCGCCGTGGCCGAGTTCAGCCAATCCACTCTCCGCAACCGTCTGCTCAAGGCGCTGTCGCCCGGCGACTTCGACCTGATCCGTCCGCACCTGCGTTCCATGCCGACGGATAACAGGCAGGTGATGATTCGCCGGCATACGCCGATCACGACGCTGTTCTTCGTCGAGAGCGGGTTCACCTCGGTCACGACGCAGGGGCTCAGCAGTGCCGTGGAGATCGGGCTGATCGGCCCGGAGGGTCTCGTCGGTGCCGCGCCGGTGATGCTGGGCGACGATGCGACGCCATACGATCACTTCGTTCAATCGCCCGGCGATGTGCTGAGCATCGGCACGCACGATCTCTGCGCAGCGGCCGATGCCAGCGCCTCCCTGCGCAGGCTGCTGCTGCGCTACGTCCAGACATTGCTCATACAGACGGCGCAGACCGCCTTCGTCAACGCCACCTTCGTCATCGAGGTTCGCCTCGCCCGCTGGCTGCTGATGTGCCAGGATCGGCTGAACGGCGATGAATTCGAGCTGACCCATGAGTTCCTGTCGGTGATGCTCGGGGTGCAGCGGACCTCGGTGACCCTGGCGCTGCAGACGCTGGAAGGGAACGGCTTGATCAGGGCGCGACGGGGCCATATCCAGGTGCGGGATCGCGAGCAGCTCAGGGTCCTGGCGGACGATGCCTATGGCGTCCCCGAAGCCGAATATGAGCGCCTGATCGATGGCGGCTGACCTGCCGCCAGGCCCGGCCGCACGACCCGCCGGGCCCGTCGTCCTTAACGGCTAGACCTCGGCCTTGCCCGCAGGACGCGAACTCTCTAAGCAGGTCGTTCACCAGTTCGGTGATTCGGACACCATCGTGGATGGCTTCTGAGATGCGCGGGACAACCGCCGGCGAGGGCCGCGCACCGGCCGCGGCGTCCGACCGGGACGAACGGCGGACCGCGGCGTTGCGGGCCAATCTCAAGCGGCGCAAGCTCCAGGCGCGGGGCCGGGCGGAGGCGGGCGCGTCACCGGCCGAGCGCGGTGACGAAACCTCGCCCACGGTCATCGGGCCGGCGCGTACGACATAAGAGAGGCATGATGGATCGCATTCGCGTGGTCGGCGGACACAAGCTCAACGGATCCATCCGCATCTCCGGCGCCAAGAACGCCGCCCTGCCGCTGATGATCGCGAGCCTCCTGACCGACGACACGCTGACGCTGGAAAACGTGCCGCGGCTCGCCGACGTCAACCTCCTGGTGCGCATCCTCGGCAACCACGGCGTCGACTACACGCTCAAGGGCAAGCGCGCCGGCGAGGAAGCGATCTCCGGCCAGACGGTGGATCTGCGGGCCGCCAACATCGTCGACACGACCGCGCCTTACGACCTCGTGTCGCGCATGCGGGCGAGCTTCTGGGTCGTCGCGCCGCTCCTGGCCCGCATGGGCGAGGCCAAGGTGTCGCTCCCCGGCGGCTGCGCCATCGGCACGCGCCCGGTGGACCTTCTGCTGATGGTGCTCGAGCGGCTCGGCGCCACGATCGACATCGAGGGCGGCTATGCGCTCGCCAAGGCACCGCGCGGCCTCAAGGGGGCGGAGATCGCCTTTCCCAAGGTCACGGTCGGCGGCACTCACACGGCGCTGATGGCCGCCGTCATGGCCGAGGGGCGCACGACCATCCTCAACCCAGCGCGCGAGCCGGAGGTCGTCGATCTCGCCGCCTGCCTCAACAAGATGGGCGGCCGCATCAGCGGCGCCGGCACCGGCGTGATCGAGATCGACGGCGTGAAGAGCCTGCGCGGCGCCCGCCACGCCGTCTTGCCGGACCGGATCGAGGCCGGGACCTATGCCATGGCGGTCGCGATGACCGGCGGCGACGTGCTGCTCGAAGGCGCCAGGCCCGAGCTCCTCGAGGGCGCGCTCGGACCGCTCGGCCAGGCGGGCGTCTCGGTCAGGCCCGGCCCCGAGGGGATCAGGATCGGCCGCAACGGCGCAGGCCTCGGACCCGTCGACATCTCGACGGCGCCGTTCCCGGGCTTCCCCACCGATCTCCAGGCGCAGTTCATGGCGTTGATGACCATGGCGAAAGGCTCGTCGCGGATCACCGAGACGATCTTCGAGAACCGCTTCATGCATGTCGGCGAGCTGAGCCGTCTCGGCGCCCGCATCAGGCTCGACGGCGATGCGGCCATCGTCGAGGGGGTCGCCAAGCTGACCGGCGCCCCGGTCATGGCGACCGATCTTCGCGCCTCCGTGTCGCTCGTCATCGCGGCGCTCGCCGCCGAGGGGGAGACGGTCGTCAACCGCGTCTACCACCTCGACCGCGGCTTCGAGCATCTCGAGCACAAGCTCGGCCGATGCGGCGCCGTGGTCGAGCGGCTCGCCGGGCAGGGCTGAGATCGGCGGCGCTCAGTTGACCTGCTCGCCCGGATAGACGCCCCACAGATTGGTCTGCTGCTCGTAGCCGTCGAAATCGTCGCCATAGATCCGGCACCACGTCCCGTTGCAGGTCTTGACGTTGCCGATGACGCCGGACTGCAGCGTCGCCACGACGCTCGCGGTCGGGCTTGGCTGCGCATAGAGCGGCAGCATGGCCTCCTTCTTCCAGGGCATCACCAGCGCGGTGCGGCGGCCCGACAGCAGCGAATGCAGCACCCAGCCCTCCGACCCCTCCGAATCGCGGATCTTGAGCCAGATGTCGAATTCCGCCGTGACCTCGACCGGCAGCCCGGCTCGCTGGAACACCCAGGTGGTCGGGTATTTCTTGGACGGCCCCTGGCGCAGATTGACCCGATCGGATTTGAGGCTGACGTAGCGGGGCAGCGGCAGGCCGGTCCGCGGGCCGACCGCCTGCTGCGCCGCGGCGGGCCCGATGGCCGAAGCCAGCCCCATGGCGAGGAGTCCGGCCATTTGGGCGAACGACGGCATCCGCGGACGGCACGGCGGCAGGACCGGGGCGGGATTCATGCTGTCTCCGAGTATCTGGCGCGGTAAGGTAAACCGGGAGTGAAGCTATCTGATGCCGGGAGAGTTAAGGCGGTATGAACCGCGGCCGGTTTATGACCGGCCCCGGGACATGCCGAGGCATCGGCCAACCGGGATCGCATCATGGGTGAGACACCTCGCGTGGTCGTCACGCGCAAGCTGCCCGAGGCGGTCGAACGGCGCATGGGCGAACTCTTCGACGTCAGGCTCAATGCCGGCGACGTGGCCATGGGGCCGGCGGACCTGGCCCAGGCGATGCGCTCGGCCGACGTTCTGGTGCCGACCGTGACCGACCGGCTCAACGCGGCGCTCCTGGCGGAGGCCGGCCCGAAGCTCAGGCTGATCGCCAATTTCGGCACCGGCACGGACAATATCGACGTCGATGCGGCCCATAGGCGCGGCATCCTCGTGACCAACACGCCGGGCGTGCTGACCGAAGACACGGCCGACATGACCATGGCGCTGATCCTCGCCGTGGCGCGCCACATCGTCGCCGGCGCCGCCGCGATTCCCGACGGCACCTGGGCCGGGTGGTCGCCGACCTGGATGCTGGGCCACCGCATCACCGGCAAGCAGCTCGGCATCGTCGGCATGGGGCGTATCGGCCAGGCGGTGGCGCGCCGCGCCAAGGCGTTCGGCCTCGCCATCCACTACCACAACCGCCGCCGCCTGCCGGCCGACGCCGAGGAGAGCCTCGGCGCCACCTACTGGGATTCGCTCGACCAGATGATCGCCCACATGGACATCCTGTCGGTCAACTGCCCCCATACGCCGGCGACCTACCATCTGCTGTCGGCGCGGCGGCTCAAGCTGCTGCGGCCGCAGGCGATCCTCGTCAATACGGCGCGCGGCGAGATCATCGACGAGGCGGCGCTGACCCGCATGCTGGAGGCGGGCGAGATCGCCGGGGCCGGGCTCGACGTCTTCGAGCACGAGCCCGCCGTCTCGAACAAGCTGATCCGCCTCGCCCGCGCCGGCAAGGTCACGCTCCTGCCCCATATGGGCTCGGCCACCGAGGAGGGCCGCATCGAGATGGGGCAGAAGGTCATCGTCAATATCCGCGCCTTCGCCGACGGCCACCGGCCGCCCGACCGGGTGCTGCCGAGCCTGCTGTGAGGAAGCGATAGTAGAGGCTTTGCACCATATACCAAAGATTGGTATAAAGGCCTATGGAGATGGCTACAATGAGCAAGAACACCTCGTTCACCCTCGGCGACCATTTCAGCGATTTCATCGAGGCGCAGATCAGGCAGGGGCGTTATGGGACCGCGAGCGATGTCGTAAGGGCCGCCCTACGATTGCTGGAAGAGCGGGAAGTAAGGCTTACCGCCCTGCGGACAGCGCTGATCGAAGGCGAGAGGAGTGGCCCCTCGACAACTTTCGACGTCGAAACCTTCATCACTCGCAAACGGGCGGCTCTGCCGTCGTCGTGACACGCGTTGTCCTCTCACGACGCGCGCATGCCGATATGGCGGAGATTTGGGACTATTCGGCCGTCCGATGGGGTGACGCGCACGCTGAACGATATGTTCGCCGGATCGAGACGACGATGGCAGCCCTTGCGGCCGACCCGCGCCTGGGGCGGTCCTGCGATCAGATCCGGGCGGGCTATTTCAAATATCCCGCCGGATCGCATGTTATCTTTTATCGGTTGGCCGATGTCGGGATCGACGTCGTTCGTATCCTGCATCAGGGAATGGACGTCGACCGTCATTTTTGAAGGACGCTCCTGCCCCATATGGGCTCGGCCACCGAGGAGGGCCGCATCGAGATGGG
>DATBEH010000171.1:0-28551 GCA_036276175.1 Lichenihabitans sp. | reverse complement strand
AGGTCGCTAGGATAACGCAGTCGGCTGCGATCATAGCGCGCGCGATTGTCAGTCGTCCACATCGGCAGCCCCTCCGAATCAGGCCACCACCCTTGAATCACAGATGACTCATATGATTCAACAACTCTACGGACAGACACTGAGGGAATGCAGGAGGCGATGAACCGCCCCCCGCCCCGGTAGATCTTGGCCATGCCGTCGTAGTCGATGGCGTGCTTTATGGCCTCCCACGACTTCACGTTCTTGAGCGCCGGATTGTGATTGGCGTGCAGGCCGAGCCAAGGGAAGCCGAGCGACGGGACGTTGAGGACGCCGATGTTCGGCTTGCCTTGTAGATCGGCCGCCAGATCGGGAGTGAGATTGCAGACGATCTGCGCATCCCCTCGGACCAGGAGGTCCCGCTGGATGTTCGCATCCTTGGCGAACCGGAAGACCACGCGATCGAACGGCGGCTGCCGGCCCCAATAGTGGGGGTTGCGCTTCACGGTCAGCTGCGAACCGTGCTCCCAAGCCTCGAGGACGAACGGCCCGCTGCCTTGGCTGTGCTGGTCGACCCAGGCGCGCGTCGTATCGGTCGTGGCGGCGTCGGCGGCGTCGCTGGCCCCGTGCCCCTTCATGGTCGCCGCGCTGGCGACGCTGAGAAATGGCGATGTCAGAAGGAAGAGCCAGTCGACGTTGAGCGACGTCAACTTGATGGTGACCTCGTCGGCCCCGGTCCTTTCGACCGAGGCGACACCGTCCTGGAACCAGGAGGCCGGACCCTTGAGGTACTTCTGCCGCTTCAAGGAGAACACGATGTCGTCGGCCGTCAGCGGCGTCCCGTCGGCGAACTTCACATTGGGATTCAAGGTGAAGACATAGGTCAGCCCATCCGGGCTCACGTCCCATTTGGTCGCGAGGTCGGCCGTGACGCTCCGGAAGTCGGAACCCGGAAAGGTCAGGATCTGATCGTAGATGGCCCGCAGGAAAATCGGCACCGTGAGCTCATTGGCGCCTTGCGGATCGAGCGTCCGGGTATCGCCTTCCTGGATGGCGACCACGAGCGTGCCCAACTTCTTGGCCTGCGCGCTGGCAGGTCCTTGGAGTGCCAATGTCATAAGGCTCGGCAAGGCGCTGGCGATGGCCGATTGCCGCAAGAAGCGGCGCCTGGAGAGCGATGACACGGAATTCGGATTCAGATCGTCGCGGTTGTCAGTCATCGCTTCCCTCTCCCCGGCTTGAACGGCGTTCGCGTGTCGTGCGCTCCCGCTTCCTCGTGCAGATCGGCCTCGTGATGGAGCCAGATCGCCGAACGACCGATGTGCATGCGCATTGCGGCTTCAGCGGCTTCGGAATCCCGCCGATCGAGCGCGTCGAGGATGACGTCGTGCTCGGCCATGACCTCGTGGAGCGGGCGCAGCAGGCCCGCGCCGAACGCCGAGACCATCATGTGCACCGAATTGATGGTCTTGGTGAGGGGCGGGCTGCCACCGATCTCGAGCAGACCCGAATGGAACAGATAATCCTGCCGAATGTAGGCACGACGGCTCGCGGGTGACTCCGTCGGGTCGATGTCGGCGAACAGCGACCGGAAGTAGTCGACCTTCGGCTGCTCGATGACCTTTGCGGCGCGCCGCGCCGAGAGCCCTTCCAGGACCTCGCGGAGCTCGAAGATCAGCGCCAGCTCGCGCTTCGAAAAGCGGCGCACGAATACGCCCCGCCCGGAGCGCCATTCCAGCAAGTCCTCCTGCGACAGGCGCTTCAGCGCGCTCAGCATGGGGGTCCTGCTGACGCCCATGCTGAGCGCGAGCTGTTCCGGAACGATCCGGTCCCCCGGAGTCAGCGTCCCATCGAGCAGCATGGATTTGACGCGCTCGTAGATGAAGTCGTCCAGATTCGGACGCCGCCACGACGACCCGCCGCTTCCGTCCGTGGCTTCACCCTCAGGACCGCTGTTCAATTCAGTCATCCGCATGACCACCGTCGGATCCTGGTCCCGTCGGACGCTGGACGCCATCTTAGGAATATCCTAATCTGTATTCAGTTCTGAGTTCAACTCCTTTTTTGGACGTCTGAGATGCATCTGGTCGACTCCGCGGGCATACGAAAAGCCGATGTGGACACCCCAGCGCTCCTCCTCGATCTCGAGACCTTCCGGCGCAACGTGGCCAGGATTTCGGAGGCCTGCCGGGCTAACCACAAGGCTTGGCGTCCCCACACGAAAGGCCTGAAGGTTCCGGCCATCGCTCACGCGGCCATAGCGGCAGGCGCGATTGGGGTGACCTGCGCCAAGCTCGGGGAAGCGGAAGTCATGGTGGCGGCCGGCATCTCGGACGTGCTGATCGCCAATCAGATCGTCGGGCGCGAGAAGCTGGCGCGGCTCGCCGCGCTCAGCCGCCACGCGCGGATAACCGTGGCGCTCGACGATCTCGTCCAGGCGGCCGCGCTCGACGAGGCGGCGTCCGCCATGGGCGCACAGATCGGCGTCGTCATCGAAGTCGATCTCGGCATCCGGCGCGCCGGGGTGACGCCCGGACCGGCCGTACCCGCGCTGGCGCAGGCTATCACGAGGTTGCCCCACCTGGTGTTCCGCGGCCTCATGGGATGGGAGGGTCACGCCTGTGCGATCCTCGATCCCGCAGAGAAGGAAGCCGCCGTGGTGCAGGCTGTCGGCATGCTGACGGCTTCCGCAGACCTGGTGCGCGCCGCCAACATCCCGGTCGAGATCGTCAGTTGCGGCGGCACCGGTACGTACAGGATCAGCGCGCGACAGCCGGGGGTGACCGAGATTCAGGCCGGTGGTGGCCTGTTCGGCGACGTCCGCTATCGAGAGATGTTCGGGGTCGAAGACCTTGAGCAGGCCTTGACCGTGCTGGCCACGATCGTCAGCCGGCCAACGCCGACTCGACTGGTTTGCGACGCGGGCAAGAAAGCCATGAGCGAAGCCGTCACGCCGACGCCAAAGGGACTGCCGGGCGTCAAGTCGGTCGCCCTTTCGGCGGAGCATGTCGTGGTCGAGTTCGAAACTCCGAACGACGCCATGCGAATTGGACAGAAATTGGAGTTCATCGTCGGTTACGAGGACACGACCGTTAACCTGCACGATCTGTTGTTCGGGATGCGTGCGGACGTGGTCGAAGTCGTTTGGCCTATTGCCGGCCGGGGCAAGATTCGCTGAAAGCCCTCAGGCGGGTCGTGCTGGGCCCTGGGATTGGGGTTGCCCCTATGTGGTGGTGGTCAAGGAAGCGATGCGCCTCATGGGCCGGCCTGGTGGCTGGCCGCGACCGCCCCTCCTGCCGCTCGCCGACGCTGATCGCGACGCGCTCCGCAGGTTCCTGATCGATTCCGGCGCGCTGACCGGCGCCGAAGCCGCGCGATTGCGCCGCCTCGAGCGCCCTGCCCGCGAAGCCCTGCCCCGAAGGTCCGGGCGCACCCCGTCCCTGCGAGGAGCAACCGATGAGACAGCGGCTGCCGGAGCGCGGGCGGGAATGGAGCGAGATCGAAGAGGAAATGCGCGACTTCGCGTCGAACGACGTGGATTGGCGGCATGGGCGCCACGCCTTCCGCGTGTGGTACGGCGGGGACGACCTCTTCGATATCCGGAAAAATTCTATGCCATGTTCATGCAGGAGAACGGCGGGGGCGCCGGCAAGACCTCCATGAGCCTGAAGCGCATGAAGGACGGGGTCATCGGCTTCGCCGCAGACCTGCTGAATGAGCCGTCATCATTTCATACTTAAGCCGCGGCGAACCGGATCGGCTGCGCGCCCTCCCACAACACCGATCGGCCGAGCTCGGCGAGCTTGTCGAGGTTGGACGTGATGGTGATGAAGTGATTGCCCACGAGTTGCCCCATCTTGGAGGAGAAAGCCACCCCGCCGTAGGCAAGCAGGATTTCGGTCTCGCTGATGCCGCCGGGATAGAGCAGGATGTGGCCGGGGGCCGGGTGGCTGGTATGGTTCTCGTAGCCCACCCCGAAATCGAGGCTGCCGAGCGGCACCCAGACGCCCTCGCCGCTCCAGCGCACATGGACGATCTTGCTCTCGAACGGCAGGCGGGCGCGGAACGCCGCCACCGTCTTCGGGGCCGCTTCGCTCTCGAAGCGCGCGTCGAACTGGAACGGACCCGCCGTTATCCGCAGCTTTTCCATGGTGTCTCCTTGTGTCGACAGGGCCGGTCGCCGGCTCAGTGGTTGAGAATCTTGCTGAGAAAGGTGGCGGCGCGGTCGCTTCCCGGCTCGTCGAAAAACGCCGTCGTCGGTCGGTCCTCGATGATCCGGCCGCCGTCAATGAAGATGATGCGGTCGGCCACCCGCCGCGCAAAGCCCATCTCATGGGTGACACACATCATGGTCATACCCTCCTCGGCGAGCTCCGTCATCACGTCGAGCACTTCCTTGATCATCTCGGGATCGAGCGCCGAGGTCGGCTCGTCGAACAGCATGGCGATCGGGTCCATGGCGAGCGCACGGGCGATCGCGACGCGCTGCTGCTGGCCGCCCGAAAGCTGCCCGGGAAACTTGTTCGCCTGCACCTTGAGACCGACGCGGTCGAGCAGGGCGCGGCCCTTGACCACGGCTTCTTCCTTCGGTCGGCCAAGCACGATCTTTTGCGCGAGGGTCAGATTGTCGATGATGGAGAGGTGCGGGAACAGCTCGAAGCTCTGGAACACCATGCCGACGCGGGCGCGCAGCTTGGGCAGGTCGGTTCCCGGTGCGCCGACGCTGGTCCCGTCGATGACGATCTCGCCCTTCTGGAAATCCTCGAGCGCGTTGACGCATTTGATCAGCGTCGACTTGCCCGATCCCGACGGGCCGCAGATCACCACGACCTCGCCCTTGGCGATGCTGGCCGAGCAGTCCTTGAGCACCGCGAAATCGCCATACCATTTGCTGACATTTCGCAGCTCGATCATTGCATGATTCCTGCGCGCGCGGCGAAGCGGCCTATCGAGAACGGCGCGAGGTCCCTCGCGGAGCGGCCGGACACGATGAGGTCTGCGGTGATGTGGCCCATCAGCGGGCCGAGCGTATAGCCGTTCGAGGTCACGGCGTTGAAAAAGCCGGGCACGGCAGGATGTTCGCCAAGGATCGGCGCGCCGTCGATATTGATGTTCATCGCCGCCCAGCTGCGGATGACGTTGAGCTTGCGGAGCCCCGGCACGACACGTTGGGCGACCCAGAGATTTCCCTCCAGGCTTTCGCGCCGCGGCCTTGGATGCCCGAACACTGGATCGAGCCCGGCTGTCCAGCCGCCGCCGATGATGACATTGCCGTTGGCCGCCTGCTTCAGCGTCAGGTGGCGACCGACATGGGCGACCAGCCCACCGAGCTGCGGCTCGACCGCCTCGGTCACCACCATCTGCAGCGGCGCACCGAACACCGGCACCTCGACCCCGACCATCCGGCCGATCCTGCCGGCAAAGGCGCCGGCGGCGTTCACCACACGGCCGGCTCGGATGGCGCCACGCCGCGTCGCCACGCGAAAGCTGCGCCCGTCTTGCGCGATGGCCTCGGCACCGGCCCCCGGAATCACCGTCGCGCCCGCCGCGATCGCGGCCGCGAGGATCGCGTCGGTCGCCAGCAGCGGATTGATCTTGCCCTCGATCGGGCAATAGGCTGCGCCGATGAAGCGCTCGTCGAGATGCGGCTCGAGCCGGCGCAGATCGGCGGCGCCGACGACGTCGCAGTCGACGCCCTGCGCCCGCTCGACGGCGGTCTTGGCGGCGAGCAACCGCAGATCGCCCTCGGTCTCGGCGACCATCACGCCGCCGGTGATCTTAAGCTCGAAATCGCCGCCCAGCTCGTGCTGCAGCGTCTGCCAGAGACCGATCGAGGCGGCCTGCAGCCGAAGCGTCCGCGCCGCCGGCCCGCCACCCGCCTCTGCCTTGGCGCCATGATCGAACGACAGCAGCTGGCCGTGAAGGCTGCCCGCGTTGCCGCCGGAGGCGCCGCCGTTGGGATACCGCTCGTCGAGCACCACCACCTGTTCGCCGGCGCGGGCGAGGAACAGCGCCGTCGAGAGTCCGACGATGCCGGCCCCGATCACCACGATCCCCGCCGCTTCGACCGGCAGCGGCTCGCTCGCCGATGGCTGGTTGTCCGGCAGCACGCTGCGGCGATGGCCGCTCCATTCCGGCTTTTCCCGCGCCAGCGCGGCGAGCGGCACCGGACGCAGCGGCATTTGCGGGGCAAAGACGCCGGGCGCACCGGGCGCGGCCCGCGCGCCGATGAGTTCGTGCAGCCGCGCCGTGCAATAGCGACCCTGGCATCGCCCCATGCCGGCCCGGGTCAGGCGCTTGAGGGTCGCGAGGTCGCGCACGTCGCGCCGCTGGACGATGTCCTGCAAAGTGCCGAGCGTGACGCTCTCGCACCGGCAGATCGGCGTCGCGTGGTCGGCCAGCATCAGCCCGGCTTCGGAGGCGGCGAAAAGCGTCCAGAGGCTGCGCTGGAAGCGGCGGTGGTGGGCGAGACGGCGGCTCGCGTCCTCGCCGTGAGACGGGTGACCGAGGCGGCGGGCGGCCTCGCTCCCGGCCAGTGTCCCCTGCGCCAGAGCGACGTGGGCGCCGCCGAAGCCGCCAGCCTCGCCGACCACGAAGACGTCCTCCAGCGAAGTGGCACCGTCGTCGCCACGTCGGATCTCGCTCGGGCGGCCTGCGGGCGCTTGGCAACCAAGCAGCCGCGGCAGTTCCGAGGAGGGCCAGAACCCGTCCCCGGTCAGCACCGCATCGACATCGACGGGGGTCGAGCGACGCCGATCCACCGCGCCGTTGCGGTCGAGCGGCGCGATGACTGCCCGTTCGACCTGCCCGTCGCCCTCGACCGCCACCAGCCGATGCCGCCAGAGCAGGCGCGCGCCGCCCGCCCGCAATCGCGCCACCAGGGCGAGGCCGCGCAGCGCCAGCCGCCAGTCGCTCAGCGCCAGCGCGACGCCCGCCGCCGGGCGCTGCCACGGCGTCGCGGCCGCCTCTGCCACGATGATCGTGGCGCCGAGCGCCAGCAGTTCGGCGGCGACCTGCAAGTTGAGCGGCCCGTTGCCTGCGATCAGCACCCTGCGGCCGGGGGCCACGCCATAGCTGCGCAGCACCGTCTGCCCGGCACCCGTGGTCATGACGCCGGGCAGCGTCCACCCCGGCACGACCACCGGCCGCTCATAGGCACCGGTGGCGACGATCAGCTGGCGCGGCCGGATCAGCCCGGTGACGCCCTCGCAAAGGCTCGAAATCTCGATGTTCCCGGCCTCGGTACGCGTCGCGCCCCAGACCAGCGTGCCGCCCTCGATGGCAATGCCGAGCGCTCGCACCCGCGCGATCAACGTCGCGCCTTCGCGCGCCTGCGCGTCAGGCCCGTGCACCCGGCGTGCCGCTGCGGGCGAGGCCGGCTGCTTGTAATATTGCCCGCCCGGTGCCGGACGTTCATCGAGCACCAGCACCTTGAGCCCGGCCTCGCCCGCCGCGGCGGCCGCCGCGAGCCCGCCCGGGCCGGCGCCAACGACCAGCACATCCACCTCCCGAGCCGCGAGCCCGGCCGACGGCACCGCCGCAAGATCGGCGGTGCCCGGGCCGAGCGTCATCCGGCCGGTCTGCTGCCGCTCCACGCGCATGCCGGCCGCGACCTTGGTGAGGCACGCCCTCTGGCTGCGGCGGCCGTCGATCGTCACGACGCAGTCGTGGCAGACCCCCATACCGCAATAGACGCCCCGCGGCTCGCCGGATTTGGCGAACGACAGCGCCCGCCGGCCGTGCGCCAGAGCCGTCGCGGCGACCGTCTCGCCGGGAATGGCGGCAAGCCGTTCGCCGTCGAGCTCGATGACGATCGTCGCACCCTCGCGCTGCGGCGAGGCCGCTTTCATCGACGTATGCCGTCCGGGTGCACCGGCGCCCTGGCCATGTCGCCGCGGCGGAAACCGAGGCCGAACGCGGCGACCAGGGCCTTCATCTCGGCGCTGTCCTTCGCCCCGAGCGGCAGCCGCGGCGGGCGCGGCGCGCCGGCCGCAAATCCCATATGGTTGAGCAGGGCCTTGGTCCCCGCCACATAGCGCTGGCCGAACACGGCCTCGATGATGGGCAGCCAGTGCAGATAGAGGTCGCGCGCCGGATCGATCTGCTGCTCGTCGGCGACGAGCTCGAACAGCCGCGCCATCGGCCCGGGAGCCACGTTCGAGGCCACGGCGACCCAGCCCTGGGCGCCTTCCACGAAGGACTCGAAGCCGAGCACGCCGCCGAACACGGTCATCTTGTCCCCGCAGAGCCGGATGATGTCGCGCACCCGCGTCACCTCGAGCGTCGATTCCTTGATGTAGTCGCAGCCGTCGATCTCGGCGAGCCGCGCGACGAGCGGCGGCTTGAGGTCGACGTTGGCGGTCGCCGGGTTGTTGTAGACCATGATCGGGATGCCGATCGCCCCGGCGATGGTCTTGTAGTGATGGTAGAGCTCGTCGTCCGTGGGCGTCGAATAGAACGGCGGAATGATCATCACGCCGTCGGCGCCGAGCGCCTCGGCCTCGCGGCTGGCCCGCACCACCTCGCGCGTATCCTCGGCCCCGGTCCCCACCAGCACGGGCACGCGGCCGGCGGCGGCGCGGATGACGGTCTCGGCGACCGCGCTCTTCTCCTCGCTCGAAAGGGACAGGAACTCGCCGGTGGACCCCAGGGGCACCAGCCCATGGATGCCCTCCGCGATCTGCCAATCGGTGAAGTCGGCAAGGCCTGCCAAATCGATCGCGCCGGTCGCGTCGGTGGGGGTGATCATGACCGTGAACGTGCCACGAAACTGCTTGTGCATGGGATCGGCTCGGCTGGGACGATGAAGGCTCGGGTCTATCGCTGCTCGGTGCTGGCCGCGACGCGGTCGTAAGCACGTCCGAAACGGCGTTCGATGCGCCGCTGCACGAAGTCCCATGCGGTGGTCATCAGCAGATAGTAGATCGCGGCGACCGTGAAGAGCTCGAGCACCAGGAAGCGTTCCTGGATCAGGATCTGCGTACGGCGCAGCAATTCCTCCATCGAGATCACCGACGCGATCGAGGTGGTCTTGAGCAGCCCGTTCACCGAATTGCCGAGCGGCGGGATGATGATGCGCAGCGCCTGCGGCATCACCACGTAGCGCATGATCTGCGGTTCGCGCATGCCCAATGCCCGGGCGGCGCCGGACTGGCCGGCCGAGACGGCCGAGATCCCGGCGCGCACGATCTCGGACAGATAGGCCGCCTCGTTGAGCGTCAGTCCGAGCAGCGCCGATTCGACGACCGAGAGCTTGATGCCGAACTGTGGCAGGCCCGTATAGAGCACGATCAACTGCACCAGCACCGGCGTGCCGCGGAACAGCCAGATGTAGAACAGCGCCGGCAGCCGCAATACGCGCAGCCTCGAAAGCCGCATCATCGCGAGGATGAAGCCGAGCACGAGGCCGGCCGAGATCGCCGCTGCGGTCAGCCACAGCGTCGTCACCGCGCCCCCCAGCAGATAGCCGTTGGTCAGGTACTGGAAAAATCCGGGCCAGTTCCAACCTTGCACGCCAAGACCTCGCCGCGTCGATGGAACGTGGAGCGGGGTATCCCGCCCCGAAGGGTCGCTGGCTTAGAGGCCCGGGCCCTTGACCGCGAAGGCGTCGGGGAAGGGCGGCGTGCCATACGACGCAAAGAGCTTGTCGTAGGAGCCATCCTTCTTCATGTCGTCGAGCACGGTCTTCACAGCATCGGCGAGCGTCCGGCTCTTGAACGCCAGCGCCACCGGCGAGGGATAAAGCCCGCTGATCGCCCGGGTGAAGTCGCCGCGCTTCTGGTATTCCTCCGCGACCCCGTCGATGGAGGTCACGGCGTTGACCTGGCCGGCCCGCAGCGCCTGGTAGGCCGTGGCGAAGGTATCGAAGGTCCGTATGGTGAAGCCCTTCAGCCCTTGCTTCTTGAGCTGCGCGTCGAGGGCGCGGGTCTGGGCTTCCTCGAAGCCGCCGAGCTCGACCCCGACCGATTTGCCGTCCAGATCCTCGGGCTTCTTGATGTTATCCTTGTCGGCATTGGCGACGGAGATCGAAATCGCCTGATCCTCGTAGGGGATCATGTACATGACCTTGGCGCGGGCGGGCGTGAAGAATATGCCGGTGTCGATCATGTCCCAGCGCCCGCCCTGCAGGCCGGGCACCATGGCGTCGAAATCGATCTTGACATAGTCGGGGGTGAGGCAGAGGCGCTTGGCGATTTCGGTGCCGAGCTCGATGCGCATACCCTTGAGCGTGCCTGAACTGTCGACGAACTGCAGCGGCGGTAGCGTCGGGTTAGTCGACATCGTCAGCGTGCCCGGCTTGACGAGGTCGCTGTCCTTGACCGGCGAGGTGCAGGTCGCGGCCGACGTCGCCGAGATGCCGAGCACGAACAGGCCCAGGGCCGCGCCGATCCCAAGGCCAAGTCGAGTCTTCGTCATTGGTCCACTCCCATTGGTTCCACGGCCATCGATGTGGCCGGAGCGGAGGGGCGAACCCGGGTCCGGCTCGGGCCTGCCGGCTCTTCCGGCATTCTTTCGGTATACCAGAGAAAATCACAGCTTTTTCTCCCGCGCAAGACCGGGCCGCACGGAAACCGCGTGGCGCCGTCCGCGATTCGCGGGAAACAGCTGGAGACCGGGCGTCTGCGACGTTGGGTTTAATCCGCCGGAAATGTGGTCGAGCACGCCTCAGAGCCCGTCGAGCACGCGTTTCCGCACGTTCTTGATGTGATCGGCCATGGCCTCGCGGACCTTGTCGGCGCGGCCCGAGGCGAAGGCGTCGAGGATCCGCACGTGGTCCTCGATCCCCGGCTTGACCCGCGTCGGAATCATCTGGCGCTCGAAGATCGTGGTATACCGACGCATCTCCATGATGGTGCGGGCGAGGAAGGGGTTGCCGCTCTTTTCGGCGATGGTTTCGTGCAGTGCGTCGTCGAATGCCCAGTGCAGCTCCTCGAGCCCTTCGCCGCTGTGATCGGCCAGCGCCTTCATCTTTTCTTGCAGCGCGTCGAGCTCGGTACGGCTGATCGAGCGGACTGCCGCGGCTGCCGCCTGCGGCTCGATCATCGCCCGCACGTCGAGCGTGTGCACGTAGTCCTGCAGCGTGATGACGCGCACGGCGAGCAGCCGTTCGGTCAGCCGCACCAGCAGGCCCTCGCCCTCCAGCCGCTTGATGCCGTCGCGCATCGGCGTGCGCGAAATGCCGAGCGCATCGGCTAGCTTGCGCTCCTGGATCACCGCCCCTCCCGACAATTCATGCGAGAGGATTTTCGCCAGCACCGTGCGATAGGCGGTATCGGCGAGCTTTTCCTGATCCCTCGCGGCCTTGAGCGTCAATTGAGCTTTCCCTCCAGACGCGCCGGTGTCGGTGCGGCGCGCTTCGCCCGTTATACGCGTTCGCTATCGTGGCGGAAGGTCGCCGATGGGTCCCCGACGCGCCGGAAGGGCGAGCCTGCCCGGCGACATTGAGACGGACGAGCGCGTCAGGCCGACTCCTCGATTCCCGCTTAGGCGGTCCGCTGCGTTTCCATCGACCTCCAACCTGGCGAAACGTGATTGTCGTCATATCGAACCGCTCAGCCTCTTGCAGCTTCTCCTCCGTCATCATCGACACGATGCAACCGGTGGGGAGCGGTACGCGCCGTGCCTCAAAGGCTCATTCGAGTTCCGCAAAGGCCTTGAGGATGGTCACCGCCGAGGCCGCACCCGGGTCCATGTGGCCGAGAGCACGCGCCCCGAGCCGCGACGCCCTGCCCTTGGAAGCCACCATCGCCTTGGTGGCTTCGGCCCCGCTGGATGCCGCGCTCAAGGCTGCACCGAGGCAGGCCTTCAGGCCCTCGTTTCGGGCTGCGGCGGCTTCGGCGGCCTCGGCGGCCGGAAGCCAGGCGTCGAGCATGGTCTTGTCGCCTCGCTCGGCTTTGCCGCGATCCTGGATGCCCCTGGCCATGGCGGCCACGACCGCGACCATGGCGTCGCGATCCAGCGTCGGACGACCCTTCACGATCGATCCGGCGCGCATCAACGCCGTGGCGTAGAGCGGGCCGGACGAGGCGCCCACGGCATTGAGAAAGGATTTGGCGGCCGTATTGAAGACGGTCGTAGGGTCGACGGTGGCGGCATCAAGTCCCTTGAGGGCCGTCGTCACGGCCGAAAAGCCGATCGTCATGGTGACGCCGTGATCGGCATCGCCGATGACCCCGTCGAGCTGGCACAATCGATCCCTGTCCGCCTCGATGGCATCCGCCACCGCGCGGAACGTTCGGATCAGATCCTTCGAAGAGATTTCGGCCACGATGACCTCCAGGCGAGAAAGGCGCGGAACCGTTCGCCGGCTCCCGGACAAGGCGACACGACGCGGTCAGCCGGTCCGGAACATGGCGCAATCGCAAGGCCGGTCGAGGAGCGGCGTCAGCTCGTCGTCGAGCAGGATGAGCGTGATGGACGCGCCCGCCATCTCGAGCGAGGTGCAATAGCTGCCGACCCAGGTGGCGTGAACGCCGATGTTGCGCGCCTCGAGCCGCTGGTGCACGCGACGGTTCAGCACGTAGAGTTCCATCAGCGGCGTCGAGCCGAGCGAATTGACCAGCACCGCGACCTTGCTGCCGCGCGAGGCCGGCATCTCCGCGAGCAGCCGGTCCATGATGTCGTCGACGACCGCATCGGCCATCTTGACCGGCTCGCGCGAGATGCCGGGCTCGCCATGGATGCCCATGCCGATCTCCATCTCATCCTCGCCGAGCTCGAAATTGTGCTTCAAGGTATGGGGCAACGAACAGGGTGCGAGGGCCACGCCGATCGTGAAGGTGCGCTCGTTCGCCTTGCGGGCCAAGCGCTCGCACTCGTCGAGCGATTTCATCATGTCGCAGGCCGCACCCGCAATCTTGAAGATGAAGAAATTGCCGGCGACGCCGCGTCGCTTCTCCCGCTGGCTCGGCGGAGCCGAGGCGACGTCGTCCGTCGAGAGCACGGTGCGGACCTCGATGTCGTCCATGGCCCCGAGTTCGGCCGCCATGTCGAAGTTCATCACATCGCCCGCGTAGTTGCCGTACATGAACAACACGCCTTTGCCGCCGTCCACGGCCTTCGCGCATTCGTAGATCGGGTCCGGAGGCGGCGAGGCGAAGACGTTGCCGACCGCGGCGGCATCTGCGAGGCCGCGCCCCACGAAGCCGAGAAAGCTCGGCTCGTGGCCCGAGCCGCCACCGATCACCAGCCCGACCTTGCCCTTGCGCGGGCCGTCGACGGCCACCACCGAGCGGGGGCTGTGCGGTAGCTGGCGCAGGTGTTTCGGGTGCGCCGCGACGATGCCCTCCAGCATCTCCTCGATGACGGCATTGGGATCATTGATGAGCTTCTTGGTTTTCACCCTCGTCCCTCCTTGTTCGTCGTTGCTGGCGGTCCTGACGTCGGCGATGTCGGGCGCCCCGTCGGCTTTGAGGACGCCGCGCGCGGTCGCCGCGTCGGTGACCAGAACCGTGGCATGGCGGCCGCGCAGGCAGGCCAGGATGGCCGGCACCTTGTCGAGCCCGCCGGCCACCGCGATTCTCACCTTGATGGCTGGCAGTTCCTCGAGCCTGAGGGCGATCATGCGATCGTCGAGCGGCCCATGGAGCGGCACGCCCGCTTCGTCGATGAAGCGTCCCACCACCACCGCCGTGGCACGCTGAACCAGGTAGGGCTTGGCCGACACGGCATCGAACAGGCCGCTCGTGAAGACAAGGCTGTCTCGTCGAGTCGTGCAGATGCCGAAAATCAGCTTGTCGGCCTTGCGCATCTTGTCGAACCGCTCGCGGATGATCGGCTCGTCGAGCAGCATGTCCCGGATTGCCGCGTTGGACAGGAGCGCCGGCGCGGTCAGATTGATGCAGCGGGCCCCCAGCGCCGCGGCGAGGCGCGAGGCGCAAAGCTCGGGCGAGACGTCGAACCCCGCGGTGTTGCTGCCCGACATCTGCACCACGGACAGGTCGGGCACGCTCGTCGGCCCCACGTGATCGGCCACCGCCATGACGGTGCGGCTCCAGGCGACCCCGAGCGTGTCGCCCGGGCGCAGAAGGCCGCGCAAAACGGTAGCCCCGGCTTCGCCCAGGCGCTGCGCGAGCGGGCGCTCGCCATCGTCGGCCGGGATCACCACGCAATCGGCAAGCCCGAACCGTTTCTTGATCGCCTGCGCGGCTTCCACGGCCCGCAGGCGCCCCGGATCGATGCTGACCCGGACGATGCCGCGGGCGCGCGCTTCCGCCAGATAGCCGTTCACGGTGGCGCGCGAAACCCCCATCACCTTGGCGATGTCGTTCTGCGTCAGACCGTCCTGGAAATACAGCCATCCGGCCCACACGAGGGGATCTTCACGGAAGCGCAGCGGAATCGCCGCCGGTCCGTCGTCCTCCCCCGCATGGCGGTACGTTCTCGTTGCGTAGCGTTTCAGCATTGACATTTGTCAAGATTGCTCTGAATTATGTCGGAAAGCACGAGGAATGCAATGGTGCCGCGCCTGGAATCAGGATTTCGGCATACGAAGCACCGATCGGCCGGCCAACGGACCGGCGAACAGCGTCGCGCTTTGCGACACCTGGGAGGATGCAATGACCCACTCGGAGAAGCCCGGCTTCGGGCCCGCACTGAACGTCCCGCGCCGGACTCTGCTGAAAGGCGCCACCGCAGCCGGCCTGTCGAGCGTCGTCGGCATGCCCTTCATCAATCGTCTGAAGGCGATGGAGGCTCATCCCCTTGTCGGCAAGAAGGTCGACATGAACATTCTCGGCATCGCCGGATGGCTGCCGTCCTCGCTCGGCGTGAAGATGTCGCCCCTGTTCGCCGACTACGTCAAGCAACGCTACGGCTATGACGTGTCGTTCGGCTTCGCCGAGGCGCCATTTTCCGATCTGTTCCAGAAGGCCGCCACGTCGCTCGCCACCAAGAGCCAGGAATACAATATCATCATATCGGACTCGCAGTGGCTCGGCGCCCTCGCCAAGCCGGGCTGGATCCTGAAGCTCAACGACGTCATCGCCAACAACAAGGGCCTGCAGCTCGAGTGGTATTCGCAGACGGTCGTCGACACCTACATGCGCTATCCCGACGGAAGCCAGGACATATGGGGACTTCCGCAGGAGGGGGACGTCTTCGCGCTCTACGTCCGCAAGGACCTCGTGGAGGATCCGAAGGAGCAGCAGGCCTTTCAGGCCAAGTACAACATGAAGCTGCCATCCACCTTCGAGGATTACGAAAACCTCAACGTCGACGATTACGAGAAGGTGATGGAGTTCTTCACCCGTCCCGACAAGGGGCTTTGGGGCGCCGCTTGGCAGTATAGCCGGGTCTACGATTTCTGCACCTGCCCGCTATTCTCGGTCATGTGGAGCTCCGGTGGCGAGATCTGGGATCCCAAGACCGGCCAAATCGAGGGCGTGCTGAACACCGAGGGCAATGCCAAAGCCATGGAACGGATGAAGTCCTGGCTCAAGTACATGCCACCCGGCGCCACGAATTACGGTATCGCGGAAGAGATCGACGTCTTCACGCAAGGCAAGGTCGCCACCTGCCTGCAATGGGCGGCTGTCGGCCTGGCGATGATCACGCCCGAGAACAAGGACAAGGTGCTGGTGGTGCCGCCGCCGAAGTTCGGCAAGACCGGAGCCGAGAAGCGCATCTACTGCATGGGGGGACAGCCCTGGGTCATCAACGCGTTCAACGACGAAGCCAAGATGAGGGTCGCGGTCGATTTCATGAACTGGTGGTACCTGCCCGAGACCACGCGCGAATACGCCAAGCGAGGCGGCAACCCGTGCGACAAGGCCACCATGTCGAGCCCCGACTTCGACAACGTCAATCCTTGGAACCGTGCTTACAAATTCATGCTCGAGCCCGGCACCTCGCGCGACTTCTGGCACGACCCGAAATACTCGGAGATGCTGGCGCTCCAGCAGGAAGGATTCACGTCCTACATGACCGGCCAGTCCAAGGACGCCAAAGCGGTGCTCGATTACATCGCGTGCGGCCAGCAGCAGATCCTCTCGGACGAGGGCACGGCCAAGAAGGAGCCGTCGGGCGCCTGTGGCAACGTCTCGCTGTAGTTCCGCCTGACGCGAAAGGGCGTGGCGCTCGCCGTGCGCCACGTGCCACCTTGACCGGACCTGCGCGGATTCCGCCATTCTCGACGACTTGGCGGCCGACCATCAACACCAAGGCGCTCCATGGGACGTATCGCCAGCGGATCATCCCACATCGGTCAGCGGTCGATCTTCTCCCGGGCACTGGACGACCGCGCCACGCTGATCACCACCCTGCTGGCACCGGTCCTGATCTTTTTCATCGTCTTCAATACGATCCCGACGCTGTGGCTGCTCGGGCTGTCGTTCTATAACTACTCGCTGACCAGCGGCTCGCCGCCGTCTTTCGTTGGATTTCGCAATTTCATCCAGATCTTCAATAATCGGAATAGTATTTGGGCCGATCTGTCCCGGACGTTCTACTTTGTCGTTTTCGGCGTCGGCATCCAGACGACGATCGGCCTGCTGCTCGGCTTCCTGTTCTGGGGTTCGAAGGACATGCCGGGGCGGCGCGTCGCCCTGACCATGCTGTTCGCTCCCATGGTGCTGACCCCGATTGCGACCGGCACATTCTGGCGTTTCATGTACGACCCCGATTTCGGAGTGCTGAACGTCATCCTGCATGGTTTGTTCAGGGCGCGGCCCATCAATTTCCTGAGCGAGCCGGGCAAGGCCTACTGGGCCGTTCTGGCCGTCGACTGCTGGATGTGGACACCGTTCATGACGCTGATGGCATTGGCGGCGCTCGGCTCCGTGCCGAAGGCCGAGCTCGAAGCCGCCGAGGTCGACCGCTTACCCTGGCGCAAGCGCCTGACCCTGGTGATCTGGCATCACGGCAAGTTCATCCTGATGCTCGGCATCCTGCTGCGCACGATCGACAGCTTCAAGACGCTTGACCTGATCATCCCCATGACCAAGGGCGGACCGGGTCAGGAAACCCGCCTCGTCGCCATGGAAGTCAACAAACAGGCGTTCGAGAGCTTCAACATGGGCTGGTCTTCGGCCTATTCGGTGCTGCTGCTGCTCATCTCCATCGCGATGACCTCCATCTTCATCTTCATCCTGAACCTGCGTCGCAGGAGGCACGCGTGAAGGGCCGGAGTCTCAGGCAGGCGATCTATTACGGGATGCTCTGGCTGGTCTCGCTGCTGTTCTTCGCGCCGGTGGCCTGGATCGTTCTGGCCTCTTTCAAGACGCGCGAGGAGATCCTGTCGGTTCCCCCGAAGCTGATCTTCAGGCCGACGCTGGATAATTACGTCGACCTGTTCGGGCGCCAGTCCCTTCTGCTGCAGGTCGCGAATTCGGTGTTCCTGTCCGTCACGGCGGTGTGCATCGCCGTCGTGGTCTCGTTCCTGGCCGCCTTCTGCTTCTCGCGCTTCAAGCCGAAGGGCACCGATTTCCTGATGTTCCTGCTGCTGTCGATCCGCATGCTGCCGGGACCCGCCGTGATCCTGCCGGTCTACCTGATGTATGCGGGGTTCGGCTGGAAGGACAGCCACCTCTGGCTGGTGCTGTTCTACACGATGTTCTCGATTCCGTTCTCGGTGTGGATCTTGAAGGGGTTCCTCGACGGCGTGTCGGTGCGCTTCGACGAGACCGGCATCGTCAATGGGGGATCGTGGTTCCACGTCATCTTCAAGGTCGTCATGCCGCAAGTGAGGCCCGGCCTGATCGCCGCCTTCATCTTCAACATGATTTTCGTCTGGAACGAATTCCTGTTCAATTTCATCATCGGCGGCGTGTCGACCCAGAACATACCCTATGCTTTAGCGGTGGGAACCTATTCCGACGGCGGCGTCAACTGGACCTTCATCGCCACGATGACGACCGTCTACGTGATCCCGCCGATCTTGCTCATCTATTTCTTCCAGAAGTATCTTCTGGTCGGGATGACGTTCGGCACCGTGCGAGGCGAAGTCTGACATGGCGCGAGCCACTTTTCCCGAACGGGTCGAACGCGTCCTGATCGGCGGCATGCTGATCGGCATCGTGCTGATCATGCAGCGCGTCAACCTCACCCTGTTCAAGACCGGACTGTCGATCCTGGTGGTTTCGACCCTGTTGCAGATCGCGGTGGGCAACATCCCGAAAGCGGGCTCAGCGGCCGGGAGCCTGGTCCGGATCGCGATCATCCTCGTCGGCGTGGCGCTGGTCTTCGCGATCGGCGTCCTGTCGGTCCCCATCCTGTCACGATTGGGGCGCTGATGTCGGCGGTCGGCTTCACGCGCCTGTGCAAGGCCTACCGGCACAAGCCCGCGCTCGACGGCCTCGATCTCCAGGTCGAGTCCGAAAGCTTCACGGTTTTGTGCGGTCCGCCGAAATCCGGAAAGTCGGTGCTGTTCCGCCTGCTCGTCGGCCTGGAAAAACCGGACGCGGGAACGATCACCGTCGCTGGGCGAGACATCACGGCCCTGCCCCCGGCCGCGCGGCCGATCGGCTATGTGCCTCAGAGCTTCGCGCTCTATCCTCATTTCAGCGTCTACGACAACATCGCCTACGCGCTCTCGCTCACCGGCACGCCGCGCGACGAGATCGCGCGACGGGTCGACCGTGCGGCAGGCATCCTGTCCATCGGCCACCTTCTCAAAAAGACGCCCGACCAGCTTTCGGGGGGTGAAAAACAGCGGACCGCCCTCGCCCGCGGACTGCTCAAGGATGCGCAACTGTTCGTTCTCGACGATCCCCTGGTCGGGCTCGACTACAAGCTGCGCGAGCGGTTGATGGACGAGCTGAAGGCGCTGCGCCAGGAACTCAAGGCGACCTTTCTCTACGCGACCTCGGATTCTCTCGAGGCGCTCACCATGGCCCAAAGCCTCGTGGTGCTGGACGGCGGCCGGGTTGTCCAGCACGACGATGCCGTCGCGCTCTACCACGCTCCCCGGCACGTGCGCTCGCTCGAGCTCGTGGGGTTTCCGCGGGCCAACATCCTCCAGGGCACCGCCGCCAACGGCATCGTGACGGCGGGTCCGTTGCGGTTCGCCTCGCCGCTCTCGGGGCTGCAGGGGCCGATCACGTTGGGTTTCCGTCCGGAGGCGCTTCGCCGGGGGCACGGCCGGGGTCTCGACGGCCGCGGCCGCGTGCGGCTCGTCGAGAACCTCGGCGGCGAACTCGTGGTCTACCTGGAGACGGAAGGCGCTTCGCTGGTGATGGGCTATCCGGCCACGGAGGCGGCACCTGCCTTCGATGGCGAGATCGCCTTTACGCTCGACCCTGCCGACATCCTGCTGTTCGATGCCGGCACGGGTGCCCTGCTTGCGGCCGAACCGGTCGAGGCGTGAGGCATGGCTGAAATCCTCATCGACCGCGTCACCAAGCGCTTCGGCACGTTCACGGCTGTCAAGGACCTGGAGATCCGCTTTGCGGATGGGGAGGTCGCTTGCCTGCTCGGGCCCTCCGGCTGCGGCAAGACCACCTTGATGCGCATGATCGCCGGCCTCGAGACACCGACGTCCGGCCGCATCCTGTTCGGCAACAGGGACGTCACGGCCCTTTCGACCTCCCGTCGCAACGTCGGCATGGTGTTCCAGTATCCCGTGATGTACCCGACCTTGTCGGTCGAGGAGAACATCGCGCTCCCCATGCGGCAGGATCGCGGCATTTCGGCCGCCGAGCGCGATCGCCGGGTCGCCGAGATGCTCGATGTGCTCGACATGCGCGATCAACGCGGACGTTTCATCGACGAGCTCGATGCCGGCAACCGCCAGAAGGTCGCGGTCGGACGCGCCGTCGCGCGAGGCTCGGATATCGTGCTGTTCGACGAGCCCACCACCAACGTCGAAGTCAACGCCAAGCTGCAGCTGATCCGCGCCATCAAGACGGTGATTCAACGGACGCGGCAAACCATCGTCTATGTGACGCATGACCAGACCGAGGCCATGACGCTCGCCGACCGCATCGCCTTGATGGACAGCGGCGATATCTCCCAATACGACCGTCCCGACCAGCTCTACAGTCGCCCGATGACCGAATTCGGCGGCTGGTTCCTGGGCAATCCAGGCATGAATTTCGTGCCGGCGACGGTCGCGAACGGCACGCTCGCGGCAGCGGTTCTGGCCGAGCCCATACGGCTCGCGCAGGCCGTCCCGCCCGGCGTGCCAATCAAGCTCGGCATCCGACCGGAATGGCTCGACATGTATGGCGAGCCCCGTCCGGGAACGGTGGCGGGCGTGCTGAGCGATCAGACCATCGGCATCGCGGGCCGCTATCTGACCAAGGTGTCGTTCGGCGGCGTGGACGTGAAGATCAAGACTGCGGGCCGCCCACCCGCCGCCCTCGGACAGACGGTTCATGTCAAACCTCAGATCGACCGGATCCTGCTCTATGCCGGCGGCAACCGGATCACGGGCTGACAAGGGAAGGGCTTCGATGGGCTACGACGTTGCGGTGATCGGGCTCTATATCCTCGATGTCCTGGGGCGACCCGTCGTCGCCATCCCGGAGAGAGGCAACGTCGACTTCATCGAGGAGATCCGGCTGACCGTGGCAGGCACGGCGGGCGGAACGGTCGTCGACACCGCGAAGCTCGGACTGAAGAGCCTCGCGGTCGGCGCGGTCGGACAGGATGAAAAAGCCGATTTTGTTTTATCTACGATGGAGAAACACAGCATCGACACGTCGGCCATGCAGCGCATCGCGGGCGTGCCGACGTCGGCCACGATCCTCAATATTCGCCCGAACGGCGAGCGTCCGGCTCTCCATGTCCGGGGGGCGTCGGATCATTTCGATATCCCGCCTGCGATGTACGATCAGGTGTTCGACGCGCCCATCATCCATCTTGGCGGAACTGGACTGTTGCGCCGGCTCGACGGCGAGCCGAGCCGCATTCTCCTGGCCGAGGCCAAGGCGCGCGGGCGCATCGTGACATTCGACCTGATCGCGGCGACGCCGGAGACCATCAAGTCGGTGGCGCCGCTGCTACCCTCCATCGATTATTTCATGCCCTCGATCGAGGAAGCCAGGGATATGGCGGGCCGCACCGATCTGGCCGATTGCGCGGCGTTCTACCTCGATCAGGGTGCGGGCTGCTGCGTGCTCACCCTCGGAGGAGACGGCGCCTATTACGCGCATCGGGACGGCACCCGGCTGAAAGTTCCAGCCTACGCGATCGAGGTCGTGGACACGACCGGGTGCGGCGACGCCTTCGATGCCGGATTCATCGCGGCGCTGCACCACCGGATGAGTCCGGAAGACGCGTTGTTTTTTGCACAGGCCGCCGCGGCCCTGGTGGCCGGCGGCCTCGGCTCGGATGCGGGCATCGTGTCCTTCGAGAAGACATTGGCGTGGATGAAATCCCATCGATGACGACGCGGTCGAGATCGCGGCCGTCGATCTTGTCGACGACGGATCCGTTCCCGCAGCGGCTCGCCGCCACTCGTCTCAGGCGTTGAGCAGCGCCGCCAAGTCCCGAGCCGAACGGCGCTCGAGCGTGGCGACGCCGGACCAGAGCCTTTCGGCCGTCGCTTCGCCGAGCAGCGCGCGCGCCTTGTCGCGCAGGCCGAGCTCCAATGCCGAGGCGGACAGCGGCGCCGCGAGGTCGTGGCCGGTCTCGATCCGTTCGCCGCTCTCGAGCGTGATCAGCACCTCGGCCGCGGTATCGCTCACGCATGGGTCTCCCGCGACGTCGACGCGTTGCGCCACGGCGAGCAGCGCCGGATCGGCACCCAGCGCGTCCGTGTAGCTGCCGTCCGCCGCGGTGCTGATGCCGTGCAGCACCATCGCGGCCAGCATGCCGTAGCTGAACTTGGCCTCGAGGCCGGTCCGCGGCCGCTTGATGTCGCAGACGCGCAGCCACCGCGGGTTGGTGCGGACCAGGATCCGCGCCACGCGATCCGGCTCGAGATCGCGATTCCGGCGTACCTCGAGCAGCGCGTCGATCATGGCATGCAGGCCATGACAGCAGGCGTGCAGCTTGTATCTGTTGTCCTCGAATATGAAGGTCGCCGGCGGCGGGTCCGTCCACGCCGCCGCCTCCGACGCCTCGAGCGCATGCGTGTCGATGAACCCCTGAGGGCCGCCGATGCCGTCATCGCACGAGACGAAGCCTCGCTGCGCCAGCGACGCGGCCTCCACGCCATTTGCCGCCGCGATCCCGGCGTTGAAGGGTTTGCCCATGGTGCCGAACTGGGACTTCAGGCCCGAAGCGCGTGTCGCGACGAGGCTGAGGGCGTTGCGCATCCGAGCCTCCGTCAATCCGAGCAGCCGACCCGCCGCGATCGCGGCGCCGAAGGCGCCCGCCGTCGCCGTCTGATGGAAGCCGCGCTCGTAGTGCCCGCGCCCCAGCACCATGCCGACCCGGCATGCGGCCTCCGCGCCGATCACGAAGGCGTCCCGCACGGCGACCGCCGGCGCGTTCACCTGCTCGGCCACAGCGAGGGCGGCCGGCAGGATGCCGACCGAGAGGTGGCCGACATGCGCGAAGTGGGTGTCGTCGTAGTCGAGGGCGTGCGAGATCGTGCCGTTGACGAGCGCCGCAGCTCGCGCCGGCGCTTTCGATCCGCTGCCGGCCAGGGTTGCCACCGGCCGTCCACCCTCGTCGCAGACGAAATCCCGGACGATCCGACTCAGTGGCTCGTTGCACCCCGCCCGCGCCACCACCAGCCAGTCGAAGAGCGAGAACCCCGCCAGCGTCAAAGCGCCGCGTGGGACGGCCTCGGGTTGGACGGCAGCGAGGTCGAGCAGGCGCCGCATGGTGTGCTCGGTGCTCATCGGCTTCAAGTCCCTTCCGCTTGCGTGCATGCCGATCCAGGCGCAGGGCGCTCCGCGTCCGCTTTCATGGAGCACCTCCCGCGGAGGGCATGAATTCCTTGCGGATGTTCGCCGAATGCTGGCCGACGGCCGGGACGGGACCGAGCTCGAGCGCCCCGCCATCCCTGCCGGGCGGCGCCGCGAGCGAGACCGCGCCAAGCGGCGTCGTGACGCGAGCGCGCCGCAGGGCGGAATGCGCCGCGAGGCCCGCGACGTCGTTGACGAGGCCAAAGGCGGTATTCGCAGCCTTCAGGCGCGCGATGGCCTGCTGCGCCGTCAGGCTGACGAATGCATCCGCGATCCTGCGATCGACCGCGTCCCGATGAGCTACGCGGGCATTATTGCTGGCGTGGTCCGGCGCGGTTCCGAAACCGGGATCGCCGAGGAACTCGCGGCAGAAGCTCGACCATTCCCGCTCGTTTTGGATCGCGATCAGGACTTGCTGCCCGTCGGCGGTCGCGAACGCCCCATACGGGCAGATCGAAGGGTGGGCGAGGCCGACACGCGCAGGCAAGGCGCCCGTGCTCTCGAAGCACAGGAGCGGGACGTTCATCCAGTCGGCGATCACGTCGAACAGGCTGATCTCGATCGCCCTGCCCCGACCGGTCCGCCCGCGCTCGATCAGCGCCTCGAGCACCGCCGCATGGGCGCTCGCGCCGCACGCGATGTCGCAGATCGAGATCCCGACCCGGCCCGGCCCGGCCGGCAGGCCCGTCACCGACGCGAGACCGCTCTCGGCTTGCACCAGCAGATCATAGGCTTTCATCGCCGCGTAATCGCCGGAGCTGCCGTAGCCCGAGATGTCGACCGTGATCAGCCGCGGATGGCGGGCCCGCAGCGCGGCGCTCCCGAGGCCCGCTCGCGCGGCCGCGCCGGGCGCGAGGTTCTGGACGAAGACGTCGCATCGCTCGAGGATGGTGCCGAACAGGGCCGAGTCCGCCTCGCCCTTCACGTCGGCGACGAGGCTCTCCTTGCCGCGGTTGAGCCAGACGAAGTAGCTCGACAAGCCCTCACCTGCCGCCGAATCGTAGAACCTGGCGAAGTCGCCCTCGGGCCGTTCGATCTTGATGACGCGCGCGCCTGCGTCTGCGAGGCGCATGGTGCAGAACGGCGCGGCGACGGCCTGTTCGAGCGCCAGCACCAGAAGTCCTTCGAGGGGCTTGCCCATCAGTAGCTCCGCGGCAGACCGAGCACGTGCTCGGCAAGGGAGCTGAGGATGAGGTTGGTCGAGACCGGCGCCACCTGGTAGAGGCGCGTCTCGCGGAACTTGCGCTCGACATCGAACTCTTCGGCGAAACCGAACCCGCCATGCGTCTGCACGCAAGCCTCGGCGGCCGCCCAGGAGGCTTCCGCCGCCAGCATCTTCGCGATATTGGCCTCCTCGCCGCACGGCTCGCCGGCCTCGAACAGCCGGCAGCCCTCGCGCACCATCAACTCCGCGGCCCGCAGCTGCGCATAGGCGCGCGAGATCGGGAATTGGACCCCCTGGTTCTGGCCGATCGGGCGGCCGAACACCTGCCGCGTCTTGGCATAGTCGACGGACTTCCGCGTGAACCATTTGCCGTCGCCGATGCATTCGGCGGCGATCAGCAGCCGTTCGGCGTTCATGCCGTCGAGGATGTAGCGGAATCCGTTGCCTTCCTGTCCCAGCAGCGCCGTCGCCGGGATGCTGAGGTTGTCGAAGAACACCTCGCAGCTGTTGTGGTTCATCATCGTGCGGATCGGGCGGATCGTCATGCCGGCGCCGCGCGCCTCGCGCATGTCGACGATGAAGGTCGAGAGCCCCTCGGTCTTCTTGCTCACCTCGGCGCGGGGGGTCGTTCGTGCAAGGAGCAGCATCACGTCGGAATGCTCGGCGCGGCTCGTCCAGATCTTCTGACCGTTGACGACGTAGCGGTCGCCGTCACGCCGCGCGAAGGTCTTGAGGCTCGTCGTATCGGAACCGCTCGTCGGCTCCGTCACGCCGAAGGCCTGGAGACGGAGCTCTCCGCTGGCGATCCTCGGCAGGTAGGCCCGCTTCTGCTCCTCCGAGCCATGGCGAAGGATGGTTCCCATCATATACATTTGCGCGTGGCAGGCGGCGCCATTGCAGCCGCAGGCCTGGATGGTCTCGAGGACGGCCGCCGCGGCTGACAGGCCCAGGCCCGATCCGCCATAGTCCTCCGGGATCAGCACGGCCAGGAACCCGGCCGCCGTCAGCTCCTCGACGAACCTGGTCGGATAGGCCCGCTCGGTGTCCAGCGCTCGCCAATAGTCGCCGGGATAGTTGGCGCAAAGGCGGCCGACCTGCTCACGGATCTCGCCATGCCCGTCCTGCTGCTGCACCATGCGCGCCGCGTCCCTTCATTCGTTAGGGTCGAGGATACAGCGCATGAGCCGCTTGCATACCCGGATATCAGCTGAAAGCGATACGGCCGGCAGGCCGACATTTCGGAGGCGGTCGGTGGCTACCGCTGGCCATAGGAGCACGGCCGTGGCGTCGTGCCGACCGACGCCCTAGACCCAATTCCCGAGTCAGTGCACCAGTCCCGATTGGGCGAGCAAAGAACCGAGCGCCACATTGTATCGAATGGTGTAATCTGGATTGCCTGAAAGCAGCTGCAACGCAAAAAGCGCAGGCAAGGAGACGAGAAGCTTGCTTCTCCTCATATGAGCGGGCATCGGCTCACCAAGCTCTTCCACGATGCGAGCGCGCGTAACACCTTCCCAAAAGGCTCTCCGCGCCACCCATTCGATTTCCAGCCGCTCGGGCTGTATTCGATGCTGTACGGCGAACGCATCGTTGTAGATCGACAGCAGTCCGAGGCTGGACATTCGGTCGATGAGATAGGATTCCTCGCCGCCGATCAGGCACTTCCCCGTTCGCCCCAGCTTCGTTGGAAAGCGCCCCGCCAGCTCGAGAGCCGACCGCCGAACGGCAAAATTTGCCCCGCAGACATTGTAGCCCTCGGAAACGAGCCCAACTCCGCGAGACTCCACGCACGACAGCAACAATTTCCAACGGTTCGTGATGCGGGTGTGGTCCGCTCCGATGGGCCACAGTGGGGTGACCTTGCCCCCCACGATCGCCACGTCCGCAGGCGCGTCGGACAGCGCGATCAGGAGAGACTTCGCCCAGCCTGGCTCGGGGATGGCATCATCGTCCAGGTATACGATCCAATCCGACGAGGCGTGCTGGTGTGCGGCGTTGCGGGCGAGCGACAGCCCCGCCGCATCGAGGCGCAGGTGATCGATACCATGCGCCGCCGACATCTGGCGGAGTTCGGCTGCATTCGCGCAATCGGTGCCGCTATCCAACACCAGGACCGAGAGGCCTGCCTCCTCTGCCTGCGGAACGAGGGCACGCAGACAGAGAATTGCGTCTTGAACACGATTATGCGTGCAAACGGCGACAGTTGCCGAAGGTCTTCCCGGCAACCGGCGGAACGGCGAATCGGACCGAAGGCGGAGGTTCCTTTCGCTCAAGCCGAATGGAGAGCTCGCCGGGGGCGTCTCCAGAAGAGTTCGCGCCGTGACGTGTGGAATGGTGGCGGGATCATGCGGCGTCGGACGTGGGTGTGACTGGTTCGTCATCGTCGCTCCTGGTCCGCAGCTTCTACCGCCGCGCGAGTGGCTGGATCTCGAGACCGCGAGCGCCCTGAGAGACGGATCGAGGCCTTGTCTTCGGTCTCCGACCAATGGGCACGGTCTCCCTGATCGGCGCGGTGTCCCCTTCGACCAAAGCCAGGTCAGCCGGACCGGGAGCAAAGCTGTCGCTTTCCGACAACCAACCCTAGCCACGATGCGTTGCGGACCGCATTAGCTTTCGAGCGTACGCGTCCGGACCTATCGATCGCCCGCTACCTCTTCTGGCCATGATGCCAGGCGGAGACCGCGTCCCTTTGATGTCGCAGATCGACAGTGGCGAAGGCGCTTGCGACGCGCGCTTCGTAGCGCCGTCGGCGCCTCTCACGCGCTGCGTGCCATGCGCCTCGACCAGCGTGCTGCGCAGACGGCGAATGCCCGCACCTCGTCGCGAACGTGATCGCGGATCGCTGCATCGAAGATTAGGGTCCAGAAGCAAACGCACACGGAGGCGAGTCCCGTCCCGGAACCGACGGCCACTCGCGCGAACGACTGTTCGGCCGGGATGGAATGGGTCGCTAAAAACACGACGACGTAGGTCACGGCGAACGTCAGGCTCGCAGGACCCAGGACTTCCGCAACATAGGCCTGCCACGCGATGCGCAGACGCCGAAGTCCACTTCGTGGAATGAACCAGTTGGTCGTCAGGATCTGCGCGAGGAGCGTCCCCAACGCGATGCCGAGCAACCCGAGACGGCCGGCGAGCATCCAAGTGATCCAGATGTTCAGGGCGCCCGCCAGAAGATAGCAGGGCGCATAGGATTCGTTCTCGGTGGCCCGTGAGAATCCGAGCAGGAGGCTTTGCTGGACGAACAGCACCAGCATGGCGCAGAAGGTCAGCAATACCGGCCAGCCGACGAAATGGCCCGGCCCGAGCCACACCGTGATGACCGCGTCGCCGATCGAGGCCATGACGGCGACGCCGCTTACCATTACGCCCAGTCCGATGCGGGCATTGCGGATGACGAGGCCGTGGACCGTTCGTGGATCGTGCTCACGCCAGAGCTTGCTGACGTAAACGAACGAGGCATCCCCGATATTCATTGAAATCAGCGCCAGATTGTAGATGAGGCTATAGGCCGCGTAATAAGCCGGGATTTGCGCTGGGTCCTGGAAGCTCGCAATGAACAGTTGGTCGGTGCGCAACAGGAGGACGGCACCGACCTCCGTCAGCCAGTACTTCAACGCGGGCACCATCAAGGCGATGACCGCCGTCCGCTTCGGGCCGCAACGGAGGGCCATCAGCCTGGGCTCGCGCCGACGAAGCAGCACTATGGTGGCGTGGCGCTGCACAGCGCTGCTGATCAGCATGACCACGGCAAGCGACACCATCCCGCCGCCCAGCAGCACGGTCGCGACCATCAGCGCGAGCGTCGCAATGCTGAACGCGGTCCCGATCATTGCCGCTGTGGCCACGAGACCGAGGCCCGAAACGACCGCCGACCACAAGCCACCGCTGAGTTGGATCGCGAAGCCGAAGCACAAGATGATCCAGGTTGTGCGGGCGCGTGCGAGCGCGTCCGCGTCGGGCACGACGTGCGAGAGGAACAGCCATCCGCCGCAAAGCGCTACGACGAGCGCGAAAGCCGCGGCGGCGCGATAGAGACGCTTGGCGGAGGCGATCAATTCGCCGAGTTGCAGGTCGCGGGCCGTCGATGCCGGTTCATCCGGATCGCCGCTGGCGAAGGCGACAAGCCGCGCCAGCACGTTCGTCATGCCGAAATCCATGAAGCCGACGATGGAGCCGGCCTGCCCGAGCAGCAGCCAGGTGCCTAGCTCGCTGCCCGAGAGCCGATGAAACAGCACGGGAACGAGAAGCAGGCCAAGCACGATGGTGATGGCGCGCGACGCCCACATCGTCGACAAGGCGATCGCGATCCGCCGGTTCACGGCCAAGCGCGACCTCCCTCGTTCCGCTGCTCCCGCTTCCGGTCGTTGATTCGGTTCGTCAGGACGCCCGCTCGAAAGCGCAGGCCTTTCAAGAAAGCAGTCATCGGCTCCGATAGGGTAGCGACATGGCTCGAACACGGTCCGGCAGCTTAAGGCCCGGGTCCGGCGGGCGCCCTACCTCAGAAGTGTTAGCCGGGTGCATCATTTGGGTCCGACCGGTACGCCTGAAGAGCGATCGTCGTCCCACCTTCTATCGCGGATAACGTTCTCCGTCCGAAGATCGCTCATG
>DATBEH010000170.1:0-3106 GCA_036276175.1 Lichenihabitans sp. | reverse complement strand
GCGCCCTCCTCGGACGGGCGCCACGGCATCTCTCGGGCGGCGAGCGCCAGCGCGTCGCGCTCGGCCGCGCGCTGCTCTCGCGACCGCGCATCCTGCTGATGGACGAGCCGCTCGCCGCCCTCGACGCGCGCACCAAGGACGAGATCCTGCCGTTCCTCGAGCGCCTGCACGCGCGCCTGTCGCTGCCGGTGATCTATGTCAGCCATGACATGACGGAGGTCGAGCGCCTCGCCGACCGGATCGTGCTGATGGAGGCCGGCCGGGTTCTCGCCGCCGGACCGCTCGGCGCGGTGCAGAACGACCCTGCCCTGCCGCTGGCCGGCCGGCGCGACGCGGCCGTGAGCCTCGACGCCGTCGTGCTCAGCCACGATGCCGCCTATGGATTGTCGACGCTCGCCCTCGATGGCGGCGAGGTCCTCGTGCCCGCCATGGAGGGATCGCCAGGCCAGCGCCGGCGCCTGCGCATCGCCGCGGCCGACGTCAGCCTTGCCACGGATCCGCCCCGAGCCAGCACCATTCTGAACGCCCTGCCGGGCAAGATTCTCTCGGCGACGCCGGCCGGCCCTCACGAGATGCTCGCCGTGATCGGTCTCGGCCCGGCGGGGACGGGCGCACGCCTCCTGTCGCGGGTCAGCCGGCGGTCGTGGGAAAGCCTGGGTCTCGACACCGGCGCGGCGGTCTACGCCCAGGTCAAGGGCGTCGCCCTGGTGCCCCAAGCCCATCGCATCTGAGACGGGCCGTCGATCCGATCCCGCCAACCTTGGTCTTGACACTTGACTGGCGCGCCGTCCCCCGACAGTGTTCGCGCGATCCCGCAGGATGGGATCGATAACGATAAGCTGTCTTCGGAGGAACCATGAGGCTGTCCAGGCGCGCGCTGCTGGGCGCATGTTTTGCCGTTTCGATCGCGGTGCCATTGGCGCCCGCGTCGGCGAAGGATCTCACGATCCTGACCTCGGTGCCGGGTCTCAACTTCCCGTTCTTCGTCCACATGCTCAAGGCCATGGAGGCGGAGGTCAAGGCGCAGGGCGGCACACCGCTCGAGGCCGACGGCCAGAACAACGCGCCCAAGCAGACGGCCGACGTCGAAGCCGGCCTGACCAAGGGCGTCGACGGCGTCGTGCTCGACCCCATCGACGTCAACGCCATGGCGCCGGCCTTGTCCGAGATCATCGATGCCGGCGTGCCCGTCGTCACCATCGATCGCCGCGTCACCGCCGCCAAGGGCATCCTGGCGCATGTCGGGGCCGACAATGTGAAGGGTGGCGAGGCGCAGGGCCAGTGGGTGCTCGACACCTTCCCGAACGGCGCCAAGATCATCAACCTGCAGGGCCAGCCCGGTGCCAGCCCGGCGATCGACCGCAACAAGGGCCTGCACGACATCCTCGACGCCCATAAGGACAAGTACAAGTTCGTCGCCGAGCAGACCGCCAATTTCGCCCGCGACCAGGGCCTGTCGGTGACCGAGGCGCTGCTGGCCTCCCAGGCGACGCCCCCCGACGTGATCGTCGCCGCCAACGACGACATGGCGCTCGGCGCGCTGGAGGCGGTGCGGGCCCGCAACCTGCAGGACAAGATCAAGGTGATCGGCTTCGATGCGCTGCCGGATTCGCTCGCCAGCATCCGCGACGGCGGCATGGCGGGCACGGTCGAGCAGTTTCCGGCCGAGCAGAGCAAGACGGCCGTCGACATCCTCATGACCTACATCAAGACCAAGCAGAAGCCGGAAAAGGACCTCGTCCTTTTGACCCCGATCGTGATCACCAAGGCGAACCTCGACAAGGCCGAGCGCCTCGGCGAGGTGAAATAACGGCAGTCACGCGGAGCCGGAGCCGTGAGCCCGTCGGCCGGACTGCCGGCGCCGCTGCTCGCCATGAGCGGCATCGGCAAGCGCTTTCCCGGCGTCGTGGCCTTGAACGACGTCGGGCTGGAGCTCATGCGCGGCGAGGTGCTGGCGCTGCTCGGCGAGAACGGCGCCGGCAAGTCGACGCTGCTGAAGATCCTGTCCGGCGCGCAGCGTCCGGACGCCGGGACGATCGTGCTCGACGGCGAGCTTCAGGTCTTCGCGCAGCCCTACGAGGCCCAGCAGAAGGGCATCGTCACGATCTACCAGGAATTCAACCTGATCCCGACGCTGAGCGTCGCGGAGAACATCATGATCGGCCGCGAGGCAGGCCGCGCCGGCTTCGTCAGCTGGCCCGGCACCTTTCGAGCGGCGCGGGAGGCGCTCGACCACCTCGGCCTCAAGATCGAGCCGAGGCGGCTGGTGCGCGACCTCAGCGTCGCCGACCAGCAGATGGTGGAGATCGCCCGCGCCTTGTCGATCGAGGCGCGGCTCATCGTCATGGACGAGCCGACGGCCGCGCTCAGCGCCGCCGAGGTGACCCGCCTGCTCGACCTGGTACGGGTCCTCAAGGCGCGCGGCATCGGCATCATCTACGTCACCCACCGGCTCGACGAGGTGATGACGGTGTGCGACCGCGCGACGGTGCTGCGCGACGGCCGCCTGGTCGGATCGGTCGAGGTCGCCGCGACCTCGGTGGAACAGCTCATCCAGATGATGGTCGGACGCGACCTCGGGGCCTTCGCGGCCGTCGAGGGCGGCGCGGCGCGCCCCGGGCCGCCGGCCCTGCGCGTCAGCCATCTGAGCACCGATGCCGGCGGCCTCGATCCTCACGCCACGCTGGTGTCGGACGTCTCCCTTTCGGTGCAGCCGGGGGAGATCCTGGGGATCGCCGGTCTCGTGGGCGCCGGCCGGACCGAGCTCGCGCGGGCGGTGTTCGGCGCCGACCCGCTGTCGGGCGGCGAGATCTTCGTCGACGAGAAGCCGGTGAGGATCCGCACGCCCGCCGACGCCATCGCGCAGGGCATCGGCCTCGTGCCGGAGGATCGCAAGCAGCAGGCGCTGTTCCTGTCGCTCGCGGTGCGCAACAACGTCTCGGTCGCCGCGATGGAGCGGCTGCGGGTGCCGCTCGACTACGTGTCCGATGCCTGGGAGAAGGCGCTGGTCCAACATTACCGGAGCGCGCTCGGCATCCGCATGGCGAGCCCGGACCAGGCCATCGCCAACCTGTCGGGCGGCAACCAGCAGAAGGTCGTCCTCGCC
>DATBEH010000169.1:0-9957 GCA_036276175.1 Lichenihabitans sp. | reverse complement strand
CTTGTGGCTGAAGGGCAGCGGCTGCTCCTTCGCCATGCCGACCCCAGTCATATAGTCCGACCGCGACACGGCCGCGCCGACCGCCAGCACGCCCGCGAAGGTCAGGAGTGCGACGAGCAGCGCAAGGCGGAAGACGGCATCCGCCCCCGGTGCAAAGAGCTGGAGGCGCGGTGGCGGGTCGCTCACGCGCCGGGCTCGGACAGGCGGTGAACCGAGTGCCCAACCGGCTCGGACCCGATATGGAAGCGTCGCGCTGGCATCGTGGCGTCCCGTCCGGCCAAGCCTCGCGCTAAGCTCTCCCAGAAAGGCCGTTTGATCAAGCTCGCCGTCCGTGCCGCGCGGCCAGCCATACCGTGCCGCCGATCACCAAGATCGTCAGAATGCCTGCGAGGCGCAGGATTTTCACGATGGCGAGCGAATAGCGGCCTGTCGTCGCATCGTAGTGGAAACAGAGCAGCAGCAGCGGCAAGGCCGCCTTGGCGATGCCGCCGGTCGAGGCCACCGTCACGGCGGTGCGGATGTCGCCGGCGTGATAGCCGACCCCGAGCACGTAGCCCGAGACGCGACGCTGCGGCGTCAGCACCACGAGCCCTGCCGGATGGAGGAACTGCTTGAGATGCACGTCGTAGCGGCTCTTGAAGCCGACCGCCGCGGCGAGCGCGCCGGTCGCCGCAGCATTTCCGCAGAGGAAATGCCAGCCTCGCGCCGCCCCCGCGGCAGGGTAACGATCCATGTCGTCGGCCTTGGCGTTGGCCGCATCCTCGGGCGTTTCGGTGGGGTCGATCGACACGACCAATAGATCGTAATCGGCGCCCGCCTCGAGGCCGGTGTGGGAGAGGGCATCGAGCAGGTCGTCACGGACCACCGAGCAGAGGCTCGGGCAGTGGAAATAACCGAGCGCCAGGATCGCCGGGCGAGCACCCGTGACGTCGCCGAGGCGCACCTGGCGTCCATCGGCCTCGGTCAGAGCAATGTCGCCGGGGACCGTGGCTCCGGCCTTCTGCTCGAAGGCGAAATCCTGCGCGTCGCCGGCCTGCGCCGCGGGCGCGCCGAACAGCAGGACGAGGAGCAGGGCGAGCGCGCGAATCATGCCGGTCCGTCGACCATAGCGGTTTCTCGACGCCGTCGCCTCCCGCGTGATGTGCGGCCTGACGTCCAGCGGAGATCGGCGTCTCGCGACGGCCCGGTCTCCAGCCACTCGCGGCGGAGCGGGCGGGCAGGAGATTTGGCGCGGCGCTTGAGCGATTCTCAATCGGCTTTCGCGGTGCCATCCCGGCCTTGAGCCGGGATCCATTTTCGGACCGGCTCGGCCCTTCCCCGGCACACGGATCCCGGATCTCGGCTTCGCCTCGTCCAGGATGACCGGCCTAACCGACATGGCGCGAGCATCGGCGCCGGCGATTTAGAATTGCTCGCGGCGCTTGCCTGCCTCGCCATTTGCAATAAGCTGTCGGACAAGGCGAGAGCGCGCTCGCCGATACCGGGAGGGGAGGGGCATGGCCCAGCGGCGGGCACGGACCTGTTCGGCATGAGCGATCGCCTCCTCGAGCTGCGCAACATCCAGAAGCGGTTCGGCGGCGTGCATGCGCTCAGGGGGGTCGATTTCGACCTCGCGGCCGGCGAGGTGCACGTGCTGCTCGGCGAGAACGGCGCCGGCAAGTCGACGCTGATGGGCGTGCTCTCGGGCGCCGTGGTGCCGGACGGAGGCAGCATCGCGCTCGATGGCCAAGGCGTGCAGTTCGCCAGTCCGCGCGAGGCGCACGCGGCCGGGATCGCCATGATCCCGCAGGAGCTCGACCTCGTCCCCGGCCTCGACATCGCCTCGAACCTGTTCCTCGGCAACGAGCTGACGTCGGGCTTCATGCTGTCGCATCGTCGCATGCGGCGGAACGCGCAGGACCTGCTGCGGCGCGCCGGCGTGTCGCTCGACGCCGGCCTGCCGGTCGCGAGCCTGCGCATGGGCGAGCGCCAGCTCGTGGCCATCGCCAAGGCGCTGTCGGCCAAGGCGCGAATCCTGATCATGGACGAGCCGACGGCGGCATTGTCGGCGGTCGAGGCCGATCACCTCTTCACCGTCGTCAAGGATCTGGCGGCCAGGGGGGTTGGCATCGTCTATATCTCGCACCGGCTCGAGGAAGTGCCGCGCATCGCCCATCGGGTCACCGTGATGCGCGACGGCGCGGTCGTCGGGATCACCACCCCGGATGCGCCGCAGGCCGAGCTGGTGCAGCTTCTCGTCGGCCGGCCCTTCTCCGACCTGTTCCCGCCGCGGGCGGCTCGGATCGGCGCGCCGATCCTCCGCCTCGCGAACGCCGCCTTCGATCCCGACCTGCCGCGTGCCGGCTGGCAAGCGCCGCGCGACGTCACGCTCACGGTTCACGAGGGCGAGATCGTCGGTCTCGCGGGCCGCATGGGTGTGGGGCGCACCGAACTGCTCTCGGCGCTGCACGGCTTCGGTGCCAAAGGGCGGTGGCGCGGCACGATCGAGGTACGCGGGAGGCCGGCGACCCTCGGCACCATCCCGGCGGCACGGCATGCGGGCCTCGCCTATGTGACGGACGATCGGCGCGGAACCGGTCTCATCCTGACCCATACGGTCGCCCAGAACGCCGTCATGTCCACGCTGCGCAAGGTCACGCCCTTCGGGCTCGTCTCCCGCGCCCTCGAGCGCCGGCACGTGGCTCGGGCGCTCGAAGACTATGACGTGAGGCCCCGCGCCCCGGACGCCAAGGTCGTCAACCTGTCCGGCGGCAACCAGCAGAAGGTCGTCTTCGCCAAGGAACTGATGAGCGCGCCGGGCCTGCTGCTGCTCGACGAGCCGACCCGCGGCGTCGACGTCGGCGCCAAGGCCGAGATCTACCGGCGCCTGCGCAGCTTGACCGCGGGCGGGCTCGGGGTGCTGGTGGCGTCCTCCGAACTGCCCGAGCTGATCGGCCTCTGCGACCGCATCGTCGTCATGGACGAGGGGCGCACCATCCACGAGTTCGGACCCGCGCCTCGGGAGGAGGATGTACGCCGGATGAGCGAGGGCGAGAGTCGAGCCGCATGAGCACCACCCCCGCAACCGCCGCGCCGGCGGCGGCCCAGCGTCCGAGGCGCCATCCGCTGACCTATCTGGTCCGCTTCCAGAGCCTGCTCGGCCTCATCCTGGTGATCATCGCCGGCGTCGCCTTCTCGCCGCGCCGCCATGGCAACATCCTGTTCCTGCAGCCCGACAACATCGCCAACATCATCCGCTCGATCTCCGAGACCGGCATCCTGGCGGTCGGCATGACCTTCGTGATCATCGCGGCCGGCATCGACCTCTCGGTCGGCGCGGTGCTCGGCCTCTGCTCGGTGCTGACGGCAGCGCTTTTCGTGAACGAGGGCTGGGGCCTGTGGAGCACGCTGCCGCTGGTGATCGTCGCAGGCACCTTGTTCGGCGCCGTGCAGGGCGCGATCTCGGTCAAGGCGCGCATCCAGGCCTTCATCGTCACGCTGGCGGGCCTCCAGGCGGCGCGCGGCCTCTCGCTGATCGCGTCCAACAACGCGTTCATCAACATCAACTACGGCGAGGGGCCGGGCAACGCGCCCCCGGCCTTCGCGGTGCTCGGCGAGCGGATCGGCGGCGTCTTTCCGGTCGCCACGCTGGTCTTCGTGGTCCTGGCGGTGATCGCCATCTTCGTGCTCAACAACACGCGCTACGGGCGCTACGTCTTTGCGGTCGGCGGCAACGAGAAGGCGGCGCGGCTCAGCGGCATCCCGGTCGAATGGATCAAGATCTCGGTCTATGCCATCACCGGTTTCGTCTCCGCCATCGCCGGCATCGTGCATGCGGGGCAGTTCGCCTTCGGCAGCCCCAACGATGGCACCGGCTACGAGCTCAACGCCATCGCGGCGGTGGTGATCGGGGGCACCGATCTCTTCGGCGGCGCCGGCTCGATGATCGGCACCATCGCAGGCGCCGTGATGCTCGGGGCGCTGGCCAATATCCTGCAGTTGAACGACGTCAGCGCCGCGATGCAATTGCTGGCGACGGGCGCCATCATCGTGGTCGCCGCCGCACTCCAGACCTATGTGGGACGCGGCGGAGGCACGCGCTGAGCCATGCCCCTCGGGCCGTGGCGATCGAAGAGGCCGGCGGACGTCCGGCCGATCCAAAAGGGAGGACATCATGAAACTGACGATCTATGCCGCGGCGCTTCTCGCCGGCACGGCGCTCGCGGGGACCGCGGTCGCCGCGGACGGCAAGCCGCTGTCGAAGACCTGCGGCCCCAACAACGACTACGTGATCGGCTTCAGCCAGGCCAATTTCAAGGAGCCGTACCGCGAGCACGTCGACCACGAGCTCGAGCGCCTCGTGAAGAACTATCCCAAGTTCAAGATCGTCATCGCCGACGGGCAGGCGAGCGTGAACACCCAGGTCTCGCAGGTCGAGAACTTCCTGACGCAGCAGGTCGACATCCTGTTCATCTCGCCCTTCGAGGCCGCCCCGCTGACCCCGGCCGTGACGCGCGTCTACAAGGCCGGCATCCCGGTGATCGAGCTCGACCGCAAGACGACCGGCAACGACTACACGGCCTTCGTCGGCGGCGACAACAAGCAGATCGCCAAGGAAGCGGGCGAATATGCCGCCAAGACGCTGCTGCCGGAGGGCGGCGAGGTCGCGATCCTCGAAGGGCTGCCGTCCTCCTCGCCCGCCATCGAGCGCCTCGACGGCTTCAAGGAGGGCATCGCCGTCAATCCGAAGCTCAAGCTCGTCGCCACCCAGCCGGTCGACTGGATGGAGGACAAGGCGGTGACGGTGTTCTCCGCCATGCTCCAGGCCCATCCGGACATCAAGCTCGTCTATACGTCGAACGACCTCGCGGCGGCCGGTGCCTACATCGCGGCCAAGCAGGCCGGCAAAGCCGACCAGGTGATGATCATCGGCACCGACGGCCTGCCCGGCCCCTCGGGCGGCATCAGGGCGGTGGCGGACGGCCAATGGGCCGCGACCTTCACCTACCCGACCGGCGCCGCCCAGGCGCTCGACCTGGCCAAGAAGATCCTCATCGATTGCGCCACCGAGGTGCCTCGCACCATCACGGTGCCGACCGAGCGCATCGACAAGGGCAATGCCAAGGAGATGTACGGCAAGGAGCAGTTCTGACCGGCTTGGCCACCCGGCTCACTTGCCCCGCATGACGAGCCTGTCGCTCGTCATGCTGAAGCTCGCGAGATCGCCGAGGAAGCTCATGCCGAGCAGGTTCTCGCGCAGGGCGCCCGGCCGCGCCACGAGCGCGCGCACGTGATCCTCGACGATCGGGCCGATCGAGAGCCGGGGGATCTCGATCTCGGCCGCCATCGTGCGGCCGTTGGCGGTCGATACCTGGACGTCATAGGCGAGCCTGCGGATCGGAATATCGAGCTTCGCCGCGTCCTCGGCGCGCAGCACCACCGCCGAGGCGCCCGTATCGAGCATGAAGGTGATCTTGTGGCCGTCGACGCTCCCGTTCACGGCGAACTGCCCGTCCGGCCGGCGGAACACGGTCACCTCCTTGGCGCCGGTCTCGATCGCGGTCCCTGGTACCAGCACCGCGACGACGCGGTCCCCGATGGCGCGCAACTCGACCCGATAGGCGTAGGCCGCGATGGCGCCGAAAAAAATCAGTGCCCAGAACAGCAGCGCGCCGATCGCCGCCGTGAAGCTGCCGCGGAACAGTTTCGGGATCATGATCGCCACATATGTGGCGATCGCGCCGTAGAAGATGAGCTCGGCCCAGTCGTCGGGGGTGATCTCGCTCCAGTTCACGGCCGCCTCACCGTCGCGCATCGGCGATGACGAGCCCGGCGTCGTCCATCAGCACGCACCATCCGCCAGGGCGGCGGGCCTGCGGCGGCGGCTTTCGCCGCGACCCGCCGCGGCGAGGCGGTCGCTGCGGGACTGTCTGAGGCGCTGCGGCAAGGTCGCCATGACGGCGAGCCGGGCCGCCTCCGTGATGACCGACCACTGCTGGATCTCAGTGACCGTCCGGCCGCAACCCTGGCAGAGCCCGGAGGGCGGATCGATGATGCAGAGCTTGATGCAGGGGGTCGAAATCTGGGCCATATCTTCCGGGCGCTCGATGACAGGTGCCAGAGCAGTGTCGGATCGGATGGACGCGCTTTGCGGGTCCATCCCGATGAAACTGCCCGCGTTTCAAGGTGGAGCAGTTCGGCGGCAGCCGAACATGCCTTAGATGCCGTCAGCCGTCTCCGGGCGCAATAAGCAGGGCCACCAGATAGCTGATTTCGCAGAGCTGTTGTGCGGCGCCCGCGACATCGCCGGTCTGGCCGCCGATGTGGCGCTTCGCCTGCCATGTCACCCCAAAGGCCGTGACGGCGGCGCAGAGGCAGGCCAGGGCCGGGCGCCAGGGCGCGATGCCGCTCCAGAGCATCGGCGCAAGAGCGATGATCGTCGCCAGCGCGAGGGCCGTGGCAAAGGCCGCCTTGGGAAGCTGGCCGGCCGCCTGGCCGAGGCCGGACGGCCGGGCCGGGGGCAGGATCGCCAGCGGCATGAGACCGAAGCCGCGCGACGCTGCGCCGGCCGCGACGAGCGCGATACCGCATCCGGCGCAGCCGAAGACGCCGACCAGGGTCGCGATGGCCCCGACCCTCACCCCGACCGACAGGATCAGGGCCAGCGCGCCGAAGCTGCCGATGCGGCTGTCCTTCATGATCTCGAGCTTGCGTGCGGCGGTCGCGCCGCCGCCGAACCCGTCGGCCACATCGGCTAACCCGTCTTCGTGGAGCCCGCCCGTGGCAAGCACCGAGGCCACGACCGCCAGCGTCGCGGCGACGAGAGCCGGAAGGCCCAGCACGGCCCCGCCGATGAGCAGGGTGAAGGCCCCGGCAAGCCCGGTGACGGCACCGGCCAGGGGTGCGAGGCGCAGCGCCCGCGCGAGCTCCGCCATGCTCCAGGGATCGACCCGCAGCGGCAGGCGGGAATAGAACTGCAGGCAGATGCCGAGGTCACGGCAGACCTGTCCGACCGACCGGGAGGCGCGAAGGGTGAGCCGGGAACGCATGCCTCTCCATGCGGCCTCGTGACCGCCCTGTCGAGGCCCGCGGGCCAACGATTCCCTTCCACCCCCGGGCCCGACCCGCTAACAGTCTGCGTGAAGATCCCGATCCTCCCGAGGTTTTCGGACATCTCCCAGTCATCCTCCCTTTGCAGAGACGACGATCCATGGCCAGCGGACTTCCGTTCGACGATATCCGTGCTCTCGTGGCCCGTATGCCGCCTCTCGACGCGGCGGCAGCGGATTCGATCCGGGCGCGCGACCTGGAACTGACCAAGCCGCCGGGCTCGCTCGGCCGTCTCGAGGACCTCGCCGCCTGGCTCGGGGCGGTGCAGGGAAAGGCCACGCCGACGCTCGACCGCCCTCAGATGGTGGTCTTCGCCGGCAATCACGGCGTCACGGCGCGGGGTGTCTCGCCCTTTCCGTCCTCCGTCACGGCCGCCATGGTGGCCAATTTCGCGGCCGGAGGGGCTGCCATCAACCAGCTCTGTGCGATCTCGGGCCTCGGGCTCAAGGTGTTCGAACTGGCGCTGGAGATCCCGACCGGTGATATCGCGGCCGGCCCTGCCCTGGAGGAGGCGGCCTGCGCGGCGACCATGGCCTTCGGCATGGAGGCGGTGGCGGGCGGCATCGACCTGCTGTGCCTCGGCGAGATGGGCATCGGCAATACGACGATCGCGGCGGCGATCTACCATGCGCTCTACGGCGGCAGGGCCGAGGACTGGGTGGGACGCGGCACCGGCCTCGACGATGCGGGTCTCGCCCGCAAGGCCGAGGTGGTGCGCACTGCGGTCGATCTGCATCGGCCCCATCTCGGGGATCCGCTGGAGGTGCTGCGCCGCCTCGGTGGACGCGAGGTCGCGGCGCTGGCGGGCGCCATTTTGGCGGCGCGGATCGAGCGCGTGCCGGTCATTCTCGACGGTTACGTGGTCTGCGCCGCGGCGGCCGTGCTCCATGCGCTCGACCCCTCGACCCTCGACCACTGCGTGGCCGGGCACCGCTCGGTGGAGGGCGCTCATGCGGTCGTGCTGGAGCGGCTGGGCAAGGCGCCACTGCTGGACCTCGGGTTGCGGCTCGGCGAGGGCTCGGGCGCCGCGCTGGCCTTCGGCATCGTCAAGGGAGCGCTGGCCTGTCACACCGGCATGGCCACGTTCGCGCAGGCCGGGGTTGCCGGCAAGGAGGCTTAACCTGTCTCAGGCGGCCGAGCGCGCGGTGCGGGCGGCGGGACGCTCCTCGTCGGCCGGCGGGATCCCGGGCTCGAACTGAGGCAGGGTGTCCATGACGCGCTCGGGCGGCAGGATGACGATGACCTCCGTGCCCTCGCGCACCTTCGAGCGCAGGATGAAGGAGCCGCCATGCAGCTCCACCAGGCCCTTGACGATCGGCAGGCCGAGGCCCGACCCTTCCTCGGCATTCTTCTGGGCCAGGGTGCCGCGGCCGAAGGACGACATGACGACCGGGATCTCGGCTTCCGGAATCCCCGGGCCGGAATCCTTGATCGAGACATATTGGCCGCCCTGGGCGGTCCAGCCGACCTTGATCAGGACGGTGCCGCTCTGCGGCGTGAACTTGATGGCGTTCGACAGCAGGTTCAGCACGACCTGGCGCATGGCGCGCTCGTCGGCCCAGATGCGCGGCAGGTCCGGCTCGACCAAGTCGCGCAGCGCGATCTCCCGCTTGTCGGCGCGCAGCGTCAGGAGATGCCGGCAGTCCTCGACGAGATGCGCCAGCTTGATCGGCTCCTCGTTGAGCTCGTAGCGCCCCGCCTCGACCCGCGACAGGTCGAGGATCTCGTTGATCAGCATGAGCAGATGCTGTCCGCTCGAATGGATGTCGGCCGAATAGTCGCGATAGACCGCGACATTGTGGGCCCCGAAAAGCTCGCCCTTCATCACTTCCGAGAAACCCAGGATCGCATTGAGGGGGGTGCGGAGCTCGTGGCTCATGGTGGCGAGGAAGCGGGATTTGGCGAGGCTCGCCTCCTCGGCGCGACGGCGGGCCTCGTCGGAATTGAGCTTCGACTGCTCGAGCTCGACGATCAGCGCATCCTTCTCGGCCTGGATGGACAAGGTGGTCAGGGCGCCCGAATAGAGCCGCTTCGCCAGCATCAGGAAGTAGAGCTGCGCCCCGCAGGCCAGGATCAATACCGGCAGCGACCGGACGCCCGAGATCGGCTGCAACAGCACCACGATGGCGATCGCGATCGGCGCAAGCCCGGCAAAGACCGCGGCCGGGATCGAGGCCGAGATCATCGCCGTCATGGCGCCGACGAGCAGCAGCACGAAGAGCACGAACGTGCGGGCGGCGGGATCGCCCACATGGGCCAGCGTGAGCACGACTGCGGCCCAGACGCCGCCCTGCAGCGTCTCCGCCGCGACGAATCTGTGTTGCCAAGTCAGGAGCCTGGTCGACATCTCTTCGGTCTTGAGGACGCGTGTCGCCAGCGCCGCCTGCAGCGCAACGGCCGCCAGAACCACGCCGGCCCAGGCCATCGCCGTCGGCACCGGCACCCAGATCAACGACAGCGCGGCGGTCCCGAGCGCCAGCACCGCGAGGACCAGGCTCGCGCCGCGCCGCCGTTCGGCAAAGATCCGCAGCAACTCGATGTCGAACGTGCGCTGGCCGCTGCCCGAGGAGGTGAGCTTCTCGCGGGCATCCTTGATCTGCGACGCCATGCGGCGCCTCTGCGCCGACCGCTCGACGTCGAGATCGCGGCCGCGCTCCACCATGTCCGCGGTCACTTTCTTCATCAACGCAACAGATCCGCCCGATTTCGCCGCCCTTCGACCATGACTTCTAAACCTTAATGAGCGGCTCACTCGATGGTTAGGATTGCGGCGACGTGCGAGATCCTTGACGTCGCCGCAAAGGCGTGAAACCCACTCGCATGGGCGCGGACGGATCGATCGGTCAGGACAGTGCTGCGGCCGGCGAT
>DATBEH010000168.1:0-4093 GCA_036276175.1 Lichenihabitans sp. | reverse complement strand
TCGCGCAATTCGATGGGGCCGCCCTTCAGCGCGGAAACCGCCGCCTCAATCGCGGCGCGAACCTCGGCGCTGGCACGCGGCCAGTACGGCGTCCGGCACAGGCCGACGCGGATCGTCCCCTCGACCGGCGTACACGGGGTTGGCGGCACTCGGAACAGTGCCGCGCGAAACAACGCAAGATCGGCCACCGAGCGCGCCATCAGGCCGATCGTGTCGAGCCGTGGCGATAGGTTCCTGAGCCCCGTGAACGGGATCGCGCCGTAGCTCGGCTTCAGCGCGTGGATGCCGCAATAGGCGGCCGGCCGGATCGTCGATCCCGCGGTCTGGCTGCCGATCGCGAGATAGACCTGGTAATCGGCGACCGCCGCGGCGGAACCGCTCGACGAGCCGCCCGGGGTGTGCAGCGGGTTGAGCGGGTGCGCGGTCTTGCCGGGGGCCCGGCCGGCAAACTCGGTCGTCACCGTCTTGCCGAGGACGAGACCGCCGGCCAAGCGCGCGGCGGTGACGCAGGGCGCATCGCGCAGCGGGCGATGGCCGGCATAGATCGGCGAGCCGTATCCGGTAGGCAAATCCGCGGTGTCGACGATGTCCTTGAAGCCGATCGGGATGCCGTAGAGCGCTCCCGTAGCATCGCCGGACAGCGCGTGCGCCTGCGCCAGCGCCTGGTCGGCGTCGAGAGTTTCCCAGGCGCGCACCTCCGGGTCGCGCACCCCGATCCGGTCGAGGCATGCGGCCGCCACCTCGGCCGGCGAGATCTTCCGGTCGCGATAGAGGCCCAGCAATTCGGACGCGGTCAGGGATGTTACATCAGACACGAGTGGTCTCCGTTCAACTCATCGAGGCCGGCGCGACCTCGTCGCTCCAGTGCATCAGATAGGCCTCCGCACGGGCGAGCAGCCACAGCTCGGAGGCCGCTATCAGCGCGATGACGAGGATCGCGCCGAGCGTGTGGCTCATCTCGTAGGCCTTCGAAGTGGCATCGACGAGATAGCCGAGCCCGGCGGTAGACGAGAGGAACTCGCCGGTGATGACGCCGATCAGCGAGAAGCCGATATTGAGCCGCAGCGTCGCAAAGGCGTAGGGCAAGACGCTGGGGGCGACGATCTTGGCGAAGACGTGCCGCTCGCGGCCGCCGAGCGCGCGGACCAGGTCGGATTGATCGATATCGCACCGACGGACCCCGTCAAACGCCCCGAGCCAGGCGACGACCCCGGTGACAAGGGCGGAGATCATCACCTTCGACGTCATCCCGAGCCCGAACCATACCACCAGCAGCGGTGCGATGACGATCTTCGGGGTCGCGTTGAGGATGACCGCGAAGGTATCCAGCACGCGCGACAGAAACCCGGACCACCAAAGCGCCAGCGCGATCGCCGAACCGACGACGGTGCCGAGCACCAGGCCGATCGCCTGTTCGGACAAGGTCACCCAGGCGTGATAAAGCAGCGTCCCGTCGACGAGGGTTCTGCCGACATAGGCGAATACCTCGCTCGGCAGCCCGAAAAAGAACGGGTCGGCGAGACCGGAGCGCACCGCGCCCTCCCACAGCACCAGCGGAATCCCGATGCAGCATAGTTGCAGGGCCAGCACGCGCCACGGCATCCGCGGGAATGTCCGCTCCAGCCGGCTCCGCATCGCGCCGTCTTTCGGCCGGTCCGGCCCGGCCGCGACGGAAGTCGCTTCAGATCGCGACATCCGTCTTCAGCTCCCTCCATAACAGATCGAAATAGCGCACGAATTCCGGGTTGTTGCGCGCCGCCTCGGGCGAATGATGCTTGGCCAGAGGAATCTCGTGCTCCGCCTTGATTCGCCCCGGCCGCCCCGAACACACCAGGACCTTGTCCGATACCGAGACTGCTTCGGCGATGTCGTGGGTGATCAGCAAGACCGTCTTGCGTTCCTCGGCGAGGATGCGGACGAGTTCCTCCTCCATGCGCAATTTGGTCTGGTAGTCGAGCGCCGACAGCGGCTCGTCGAGCAGCAGGATTTCGGGATCGACCGCCAGCGTACGTGCCAGCGCGACGCGCTGGCGCATCCCGCCCGACAGGTGCTTCGGATAGGAATCCTCGAACCCGTCGAGCCCAACCTTGCGGATCAGCGCCATCGCGCGCTCGCGCCGGTCGGCCGCGCTCAACCGCTTCAATTCGAGGCCGAGCATCACGTTCCCGAGCACCGTGCGCCACGGCAGCAGCAGGTCCTTCTGGAGCATGAAGGCGACCTTGGGTTGCGGTCCGTCGACCTCGACGCCATCGACAAGGACCCGCCCGTCGGACGGGCGATCGAGCCCCGAAAGCAGCTTGAGCGCGGTCGACTTGCCGCAGCCGGACGGGCCGATGATGCTGACGAATTTCTGGTTCTCGATCGTGAAGCTCAAATCCGCGACCGCCACGATCTCCCGCTTGCTTTGCCAGAACACCTTGCGCACGCCGGCAAACTCGACCCGTGGCGGCGGCGGTGCCATCGCCGTCGGCGCCCGGGCGGGACGCTCGATCGTCATGCCGTCGCTTGGCGGCGTCATCATATCTCTACTCCCTCGCGGACACGGCGCAGCCCGCTAACCGACATCGCCGGGCGTGATCGCCTTCGCCGCCTTTTCTGCGAAGCTCAAATCCATCAGCTTGTCGAACGGGTACCTGGCCGCGGGATGGCCGGTGGCGGTCAGAAGGCGGGTGAAGTTGTTGTCGTAGGAGGCCTTGGAGACCACGAGGTTTTTCGGATAGGCGCCTTGGGCGATGATCCGCTCCGCCGCCGCTTTCATGATCTTGGGGTCGGAATCGGCATAGCGCGCGACCGCGACTTCGGCGGCACCCTCGGGGCTCTTGTGGCCGTAGACCATTGCCTTGGTTAGCGCGTTTGCGAAGGCCTGCACCTGATCCGGCTGCTTGACGATGGTGTCGGCGAGGACCGCGAAGCTGGTGAAGTAGAACGGCCCGAACTGCTCGGCAAAGCTGATGATGATCTCTAGACCGCCGGCGACGCCGTTTGAGGTTGCCGGCTCGTTGGTCAGCGCCAGATCGGCCTGGCCCGCCAACAACGCGCTCAACTCCGATCCGGCGACGACCGGGATAAGGCGCACGGCATCGTCGGGCTTACCGCCCTTGATTCTCCACACCAGCCCGTCGCCGTCGCCCTTTTCATAGCCGGCGTCGATCAACGTCATCTGGATCAGCGACACCGCGGTATGCGGTGGGCGCGGGACGATGATCGTGCGCCCGGTCCAGGTCTTCGCGTCCTTCGAGATGCCGGGCTTGCCGAGGACAACCTGGGCCGCGCGGTTGACCAGCACGCCGATATTCTTGACGTCCTCGCCCTTTTGCTGGGCCAGCGCCGGCTCGGCCGGATCGCCGTTGTAGGAGAACGCGTCCTTGGCGATGACCGCGCGCAGCGCGATCGTCCGCTGTTGCGCGTTGAAGATCGTGACGTCGAGGCCCTCCTGCTCGAAGAAGCCCTTCGCCTTGGCGACGTACAGCGGCAGGTAGTACATCGTCTCCACGGCTTCCGCGGCGGTGATTTTGACCATCGCCTTGGCCAACGCACCCCGTCGGGCGGTAAAGCCGAGGGTGGCGAACCCGGCTACGCCGGAAATAACCTGTCGCCGATTGAGAATAAGATTTGCCATGACCGCTCCTTGGCGCGAGGTACCCTGTTCGGGTTCGGAATTGTTCATCCGGGCCCGTTCGCCGCCCAATGCAGGAATCTGCGTTCGAGCCACAGGACGCCGAAATATTGGACGGCGGCGATCGCCGCGATGACGATGACGACCATCCACAATTTACTGATCTGGAAAAAGATTGCGGCCTGCACCGCGAGGTAGCCGAGGCCCCGGTTGGAAGCGACGAATTCGCCGACCACGGCGCCCACCAGGGCAAAGCCGATGCTGACCTTGAGCGCCGAGACAATCCATGGGAGCGACGAGGGCACGACGATGTAGCGGAAGATGTGCCAGCGCGATGCGCCCATCGCGCGGATCATGTCGATATTGTCGGGATCGACGCGGCGTAGCCCCTCCGCCGCCGACAGCCAGGCGATGAACAGGCAGATGATCGCCGCCAGCGCAATCTTCGAGGTCTCGAAGATGCCGAACCAGACGATC
>DATBEH010000167.1:0-2277 GCA_036276175.1 Lichenihabitans sp. | reverse complement strand
CCTCGCGCGCCGGCGAATACGTCGTCGGCCAGACCATCGCCTGCGACGGCGGCGAGGTCGCGGCCTCGTAGCGCGGTCCCTTACGCGGCGAGTGGCCCGTTGCCGACGACGCCCAGCACCGCCAGCGACATCGCCTGTACGCCGGTGCGGATCGTGGGCTCCGGCGTCGGCGCGTAGGTCGAGGTGTGCGGGGCGGGGCTGGGCTCGCCCCTGGCGCGGGCGGCGTCCAGCGCCGCGCCGTCGAAGCCGCCGATGAAGAAGAAGTTCGACGGCACGCCGGCGTGGATGAACTCCGAGAAGTCTTCGCTCGCCGCCATGGGTCGCGGCATCAAGACGGCCCGCTCGCCGAACGCCGCCCGGAAAATGACGCCGGTGCTGGTCACGAGCGCCTCATCGTTCACCACCGCCTTCGCGCCTTCCCGGATGGTGATGTCCGGCTCGGGCGCGCCCGCCATGGCTGCGACGGCTTTCGCGGTCCGCTCCACGCCGGCAATCAACTGCGTGCGCACCGCCTGATCCAGGCTGCGGATGGTGCCGTGCAGCCGGCAACAGGCCGGGATGACGTTCCCCGCCGCGCCGCCCTGGATCGCGCCCATGCTGACGACGCCGAAGGCGAAGGGATCGATCTCCCGGCTGACCACGCTCTGAACGTCGACCACGAAGCGGGACGCCATCATGATCGGGTCGATCGTCCCTTGCGGCATCGACCCGTGCCCGCCGCGCCCGTTGAACGTCAGGTCGAGGCCGTCGGCGAACGAGGAGAACACGCCGCCCTTGTAGGCGACCACCCCGGTGGGGATCGGCGCCACGTGCAGCGCGAAGCCGAAGTCGGGCTTTCCGAAACGCTCGATGAACCCGTCCTCGAGCATGGCCTTGGCGCCGGCGCCCGCTTCCTCGGCCGGCTGCGCGATGAAGACGAGAGTGCCGCGCCAGGAGTCTCGCAGGCGCGTGAGGACGCGGGCGGCGCCCACCCAGCACGCCATATGAATGTCGTGTCCGCACGAGTGCATGACCGACACCTCGTCGCCCAGCCACCGCGATCTTGCGCTGCTGGCGTAGGGCAGGCCGGTTTTCTCCTCGATCGGCAGGCCATCCATCTCGGTGCGCACCATCACCGACGGCCCCTCGCCGTTGCGCAGCACTGCCACGACGCCGGTGCGGCCGACGTTCTCGGTGACCTCCAGGCCCAGTTCCCGCATCAGGCCTGCGAGCTTGGCGGCGGTCCTGACCTCCTGGAACGGCAGCTCGGGATTGGCGTGGATGTCCTTGTAGAGCGCGTCGAGGCTCGGATAGTCCGCGTCGAGTTGGGCGGCGATGACGGACATGAGCTCGGAGACCTGCAACGGCGGCGAGGTCGGCTTGGTCGGCGCGCCGTCGATGACCTGGCTTTCCATCGGATGCTCTCCCTCGAACTCGGACCGGCCGCGTCGATCTATCCTATGATCGGCCTTATCGGCAGCAAGGAGAACGGTTCGTGTTCACGTGCGTCATTCGATATCGGGTCGAACCGGGGAAGCTGGCCGAGTTTCGCGAATATGCCCACGCCTGGATCGGGCTGATCCGAAAATATCGCGGGACCCATCACGGCTACTTCGTCCCCGGAACCGACGACAAGCTTCCGGACCCGGCTTTCAGCTTCCCCGGCCTGGGCGCGGCCGCGCCGCGGGATGTCGCCTACGCCCTGTTCAGCTTCCCGAGCGTCGAGGCTTACGATGTGTATCGCGCGGCCGTCGCCGAGGACGAGGCCTGCCAGGCCGCCACGGCGCGGTTCAACGAGACCCGCTGCTTTTCCGGCTACGAACGCTCGTTCCTGACACCGATCTTCGACTGACTAGGCTGCAGCTTCCCTGACCTGGTCTTCCAGGCCCTGCTCGCGGACCTTGCGGTAGAGGGTCGAGCGGCCGATGCCGAGGCGGCGGGCGACTTCGCTCATGTGGCCGGCGTAGATCTCGATGGCGAGCTGGATCAGGTCGCGCTCGATGTCCTCCAGCGTCCGCAGGTGGCCGCGCTCGTCGAGGATGCGCACCGGCGCGGTGGTCGGCATGTCGGCGGCAAGCTCGGCGAACGTCGGCGCGACCAGCGGGGACGAAGCCATTGCGTGCGAAGACGCGGACGCGGCCTCGGCCGGCAACGCCATCCCGGAGATGGCTGGGAAGTCGTGCGGCTGCAGGTAGGGCGCGTCGGCCAGGATGATGGCGCGGTAGACGGCGTTCTCCAGCTGGCGGACGTTGCCGGGCCAGTCGAAAGCGCCGAGCATGGCGATGGTCTCCGGCGAGG
>DATBEH010000166.1:0-23825 GCA_036276175.1 Lichenihabitans sp. | reverse complement strand
CTCGCCGATCATGATGGCCGGCGCATTGGTGTTCGACGAATTGACCCGCGGCATGATCGAGGCGTCGCAGACCCGCAGGCCCTCGAGGCCGCGCAGCTTGAGCTCGGGATCGACGACCGCCATGTCGTCCAGTCCCATGCGGCAGGTGCCGGCCGGGTGGTGGTCGGTCTTGCAGGTGCGGTGCACATAGGCGGCGAGTTCCGCCTCGCTCATGACCTCAGGCCCTGGACGGCGCTCGGCCAGGATGAACGGCTTCAAGGCGTTCTGCGCCAGGATCTCGCGCGCCACACGCAGGCCTTCGAGCGACATGGCGCGGTCGTGCGGATCCTCCCAATAGTTCGGATCGATCAGCGGATGGGCTATCGGATCGTTCGACGCCAGGCGCACCGTGCCGCGCGAGCGCGGACGCAGATAGGCGGTGTTCAGCGTCACGCCGGCATTCTTCAGCCGATCGACGCCGGCTTCGATGCCGGAACCGAGGCCGAGGTGGAACTGGATGTCGGGCGCCGTTTCGCGCTTATCCCCGAACCAGAAGCCGCCCGTCTCGAACAGGGTCGAGGCGACCGGCCCCTTCTTGGTGAGGATATATTGCAGCCCGGCGAGCAGCGTGCGGTGCGGCCTCGCCACTCCGTCGTAGCTATGGTCGCCGGTGCATTCGGCGATCGCATAGACATCGAGATGATCGTGGAGATTGCTGCCGACGCCCGGCAGGTCGTGCACCACCTCGACGCCGACCGCCCGGAGATGCTCCGCTGGCCCGATGCCCGAGAGCATCAGCAACCGCGGCGAGTTGATGGTGCCGGACGTCAGCAGCACTTCGCGGGTGCAGCGCAGGACGGTCTTGGTGCCGGCCTCGGCGATCTCGACGCCGACCGCCCGGCCCTTCTCGACGACGATCCGGGTGACGAGCACGCCGGAGCGGACAACCAGGTTCTTGCGGCCGCGCGCCGGCTTCAGATAGGCGCTCACCGCCGAGGAGCGCCGGGCGTCGCGCACCGTCACCTGGTAGTGGCCGACGCCCTCCTGCCGGGCGCCGTTGAAGTCCGGATTGTAGGGGATTCCGTACTCCTGCCCGGCCCGGATGAAGGCTTCCGAGATCGGCAGCGGATTGACCGGATAGGAGACGCCGAGCGGGCCGCCCGACGCATGGTAGGCATCGACCAGGCGCTGGTTGTCCTCGGCGCGCTTGAAATAGGGCAGCACGTCGGCGTAAGCCCAACCGGCGCAGCGGTCCCGATAGGCCCAGCCGTCATAGTCCTCGGCATTGCCGCGGGTATAGACCTGCGCATTGATGGTCGAGCCGCCGCCGATCACCTTGGCCTGGGTGTACCAGAGCACCCGGCCGCCGAGGTGGCGTTGCGGCACGGTCGAATAGCCCCAGCTGGCGATGCCCTTGGTCATCTTGGCGAAGCCCGCCGGCATGGCGAAATAGGGGTGGCGGTCGCTGCCGCCCGCCTCGAGCAGCAGGACGGAGACCGCCGGATCCTCGGACAGGCGCGCGGCCAGCGCGCAGCCCGAGGAGCCGCCGCCGACGATGGTATAGTCGTAGTCCATGCGGCTCCCTGCCGAATCGTATCGTCATGTCAGAGGCAAAACCGGATGTCGGTCTCGGCGAAATCCTGGCCCTTGAAGAGGAGCGGCACGTCCAGGGTCTTGGCCAGCGCGTAGGCCGCGCAATCGGCGAGGTTGAGCTTTGCCTTGGCGTCTATGCCCTTGCCGTAGCGGTCATAGGCCAGCGATGCCGCTCGAGCCTGGATGTGGTCGAAGGGGACGATCTCGATCCCGAAGTCCGACAGGAACTCCGAGACCAGGTCCACCGCCGGACTGCCGCTCCGTTGCCGGAGAACGACCGCCGTCTCGTAGACGTTCACGGCCGACATGCAGGACCGATCACTTTGCACGAGTGCAGCGACGAAACGATCCCGCTCGGGTTCCTCGAGCCGGATAGCGACGACGGCCGAACTGTCGACCACGATCATAGCTCGTTGATCTCATCCATGATCTCCTCCGGAGAGCGAGGATCGAGGATGGGCAGAGCGTCTAGCTCTCGCGTGAACTTTTCGATAAGCGCCAGCCGCCGGGCGATCTCCTCATCGGAAACGGGACCGCGCGCGACGCCGCTGCCGCCCGCGACCGACTGGGCCTGCCGTTCCAAGGCCTGACGCACCGCGACGTCGACTGGCAGGCTCTGCCGTTCGGCGAGCCGCCGGGCCAGGCGTTCGGTTTCCTGAGACAGATCGAGCATGCCGCCGCTCCTTCCAAGCCGGGCAGAAGACGTACCATAATCCTGCCGCGATGGCCGCGTCGCGGCTCACCGGCCCCGGAAGGTGGGCGGGCGCTTCTCGCGGAAACCGGCGACGCCCTCCTTCAGGTCTTCCGTGGTCGAGACGAGTGCGCCCGCCAGGATCTCGAGGGTCGCCGACGCATCCTCGCCCTCCGCCGCATTGATGAGCTGCTTGGCGACGATGATGGCGACCGGCCCGCGCGCCGCGATACGGTCCGCCCATTGCCGCGCCACGGCCAGGCTCTGGCCCTTCGGCACCACCTCGTCGAGGATGCCGAGCGCCAAGGCACGCTCCGCCGTGACGATCTCGCCCGTGAGGGCCAGTCGGCGCACCACCTGGCCACCGAAACGCCTGACCATGCGCTGCGTGCCGGACCAGCCCGGCACCATGCCGATGCCCGTTTCCGGCAGGCCGAGCTTCGCGCCCTCCTCGCCGATGCGAAAATCCGCCGTGGCGGCAAGCTCGAGCCCTCCGCCCAACGCGTGACCATTCAGCGCGGCGATCAGCGGTACCTTGAGCCGGGCCAGCGCATCGAAGGCCCGATGGCCCTGGCGGACCCAGTTCTGCCCCATGGCGAGCGGGTCGAGCTCGCCCCAGGCCTTGATGTCGCCACCGGCGCAGAACGCCTTGCCCTCGCCGGTCAGGACGGCGACGCGCACCGAGGGATCGGCATCGAGCGCGCCCGCTGCCGCGGCGAGCGCTGCGATCATCTCGGCGTCGAGCGCGTTGAGCTTGTCCGGCCGCGCCAGCGTGATGGTGGCGATGCCATCTGCGACGATCAGGTCGACGCCAGCACTCATGCGACGGCCCTCAACCTCAACCCGAAGGGCTCCGGACGGAACAGCGCCGCGTCCATGGTCTTGGGCGGCCGCAGCACGAGCAGCGGGAATTCCGACTGCGAAAGCACGTCGCGGTCGAGATCGACGCCCGGCGCGATCTCAGTGACGGCGACGCCATGCGGCGTCAGCACCATGACGCAGCGCTCGGTCACATAGGTGATCTCCTGGCCCTGCTCGACCGCCCGACGGCCCGAGAAGGAGACGTGCTCGACCTCGTCGACGAGCTTCTTCACCTTGCCCTCACGCTGGATCACGAGGGCGCCGTCCTCGACGGCAAGCTTGGCGGCGGCGCTGAAGAATCCCGAGAAGACGATTCGCCGGGCGCGCGCCGAGATGTCGACGAAGCCGCCGGCGCCCGCCGTCACATGCGGACGCGCGCTAAGCCGCGAGACGTTGACCGAGCCGGACCGGTCGATCTGCAGGAACGACAGCAGCGAGGCGTCGAAGCCGCCGCCCTGGAAATACAGGAAATTGGTCGGCGAGGGCACGATGGCCTCGGCGTTCGACGAACAGCCGAACTGGAAATCGAGCAGCGGCACGCCGCCGACCGCGCCATGCTCGATCATCCAGGTCACGTCGCCATGCCGACCCTCCTCGATGAGGATGCGCGGCACCAGCGCCGAGATGCCGAAGCCGATGTTGACCGCGTCGCCGTGACGCATCTCCTGCGCGACGCGTCGCGCGATCACCTTGCCGACGTCGAAGGGCGGGATCGCGAAGCTCGATACGGGGCGGAAGATCTCGCCCGAGATGGCGGGTTCGTAGAGCGTGCCGGTCGTCTGCATCTGGTCGAGCGCGACCACGATCGCGTCGACGAAGATGCCCGGCACCGCCACCGCGAAGGGCTTCATGGTTCCGCTCTTGGCGAGGCGCTTGACCTGGGCGATGACGATCCCGCCGTTGTTGCGCACGGCGAGCGCCTGCTCGACCGGGCCGAGATAGGCGCCCTCGTGCTCGAAGGAGAGGTTGCCGCGCTCGTCGGCCGTCGTGGCGCGGATGATCGCGACGTCCGGTACGATGGCCTTGAAATAGAGCCAGTCCTGGCCCTCGAAATTCACGTGCTTGACGATGGGTTCGGCCGCGGCGCGCCCGTTCATGGCGCAGCCCTGCCGCTCGGAGTCCGCGAAAGTATCGAGACCGATCTTGGTGAGCACGCCGGGTCGCTTCGCCGCCGCCTCGCGATGCATGTCGAACAGGATCCCGGAGGGCACGTTATAGGCCGGAATCGCATCGGCCTCGATCATCTGCCAGATCTTTGGCGGCTCGGCCGAGGACGGACCCGAGGGATAGGAGCCGGCGATGATCCTGGCGAGCAGGCCGTCCTTCGCGATATGGTCGATGCCCTTGATGCCGGACATGTCGCCCGCCGCGATCGGATGCAGCGTCGTGAGGTCGCGCGGATGGCCGCAGGCCTCGAAGCGCCGGCCGATGGCGGCCAGCATCGCATCCGGGCAGCCGAGGCCCGAGGCGGCCGAGACCGTGACGATGGCGCCATCGGGGATCAGGGCGGCGGCCTCGTCGGCCGTCATGACTGTCGGGAAAGCCATGGTTCAGAGCCCCGGCTCGACGCGCGTCTCGCGACCGCTCTCCGCCGCTTCCAGCGCCGCGAGCGCGAAGGTCAGGGAGCGGATGCCGTCCTCGGCCGAGGCGGAGGGCTGGCCCTCGCCGCTGACCGCGGCCTGGAACGCCTGGACGTTGCGCAGATAGAGGTTGCCGTGGTCGAGCGGCAGTCGCGCCTCGCCCGCGGCGCTGCGCAGCGTGACCTCGCCGATCGGCTTCTGAGTCATGCAATTCGTGGCGATCAGCGAGCCTTCGCTGCCATGCACCTCGAAGCCGGTGGTGGCGAATTTCGTCGTGAAGGCATCGTGCCACTGCGCCAGGAGACCGCTCTCGAAGCGCGCCACGCCCATGATGCCGTCGGCGAGGCCCGGCGCCGCCATGCCGGATTCCTGCACCATGGCGGTGACCGTGACGGGTTCCTCGCCGAGCACGAAGCGCAGCGTGTCGGCGTCGTGCACCGTGATGTCGAGCACCACGCCGCCACCCGCCTTGGGGTCGGTCAGCCGCCAGCCTTGCAGGTGCGGCGGCAGGTAGACCGCATGGAACACGCGGGCGAAGAGCGGTCGGCCGATGCGGCCGGCCGTGATGGCCTCGCGCATCGCCCGGTGCGCGCCGGCGTTGCGCAGGTGGTGGTTGGTGGCCATCACCACGCCCGCCGCCTTGCAGGCCGCCGCCATCTCGTGCGCATCGGCGAGGGTGAGCGCCAGCGGCTTCTCGCAGAGCACGTGCTTGCCGGCTTTGGCGGCAGCCAAGGTCTGCGGCTTGTGGTGCTCGTTGGTGGTGGCGATATAGACCGCGTCGATGCCGCCGCCGAGCAAGGCGTCGAGGCTTGTCGTCGAGGTCGGGATGGCATTGTCGCGCGCATAGGCCTCGCCGCGCGCCTTGTCGCTCGACAGGACGGCCGCGACCTCGCCACCGGCCTCGCGGATGGCGCCGATCACCCATTCCTTGGCGATCGTCGTGGCGCCGATGATCCCCCAGCGCAATGGCTTGCTCATGCGACCTCCCTGATGGTTCTTGATGGTCCGCAGGATTGGCGCACGACGAGGCGCGCTTCCCCGATATAGGTCTCGACGGCGCCGCTGCCGCTGGCGATCTGCCGCAACAGCATCTGGGCGGCGCGCTCGCCGAGATCGCCGACCCCCACCGAGACGGTGGTCAGGGCCGGCGAAACATGCCGCGCCTCGCTGGTATCGTCGAAGCCCACCACCGCGACGTCATCGCCGGGCGCAAGGCCACGCCGCGTCAGGGCCAGCATGGCGCCGATGGCGACGACATCGTTGAAGCAGACCACGGCGGTCGGCCGCTCGGCGCGGTCGAGCAGCGCGGACATGGCGTCGAAGCCACCATCCTTGGTGGGCGGGGCTTCCGCGCTCAGCGCGCGGTCGGGCGTCACGCCGGCGGCGGCCAGCGCCTCCATGACGCCGGCGAGCCGGTCCTGGCGCACGCCCATCCGGCTCAGCCCGCCGATGAAGCCGATGCGGCGATGGCCGAGCCCGAGAAGATGGCGCGTCGCGGCGGCGGCGCCGGCCCGATTGTCGGAGGCGACGAGCGACACTTTCGCGCCGGGGACTCGACGGATGGCCAGCACCACCGGCATGCCGAGCCCGGCGAGGGCGTTGATCTCGCGGCCATCGCTGTCCGCCGTGGGGCACAGGATGATGCCGCCCGCGCCGTGTTCGCGCATCGAGCGCACCACTTCGGCCTGGCGAAGCAGGCTCTCGCCGGTATTGGCCAGGAACGGGACGACGCCCGCACCGCGCAGCATCCGCTCGATGCCGATCGCCAGCTCGGCGAAGAAGGGGTTCGACAGATCGTTGATGACCATGCCGACGACGCGCGAGCGCGGATTGCGCAGACTGGCGGCGCCGCGGTTGTAGACGTAGCCGAGATCGCGCATGGCGGCGCGCACGGCCTCCGCGGTCTCGGCCTTGACCTTGCCGCCGCCGGTGAGCACCAGCGAGACGGTCGATTTCGACACGCCGGCGGCGTGCGCGATGTCGACGATCGTCACTCTACGGCTCATGGGCGCCTCTTTTGAATTTGGAACGATCCATATCAGATTTTCGATTGCCTATGCAAGATCCAAATCAAAGCCTCCAATGTTTGTGGATCGTTCCAATTTATGAGGAAGTAAGCTCTCCGGGGCCGGATAGGCCCGCTGCCCTCCTTGCCTTCCCGCGCCTGCGCCCGTAATCGACGCTGCCAGCGCCGAGGAGTGCCGCCTTGCCCCGCCCCGAACCGAACATCACCCCCGCGGTCGTTGCCGCGCACGGCTTGAAGCCCGACGAATATGCCCGCTTCGTCGCGCTGATCGGCGGCCGCAGGCCGACCTGGACCGAGCTCGGCATCGTCTCGGCCATGTGGAACGAGCATTGCTCCTACAAGTCGTCGCGCCTGCACCTGCGCGGGCTGCCGACCAAGGCCCCCTGGGTGATCCAGGGTCCGGGCGAGAATGCCGGGGTCATCGACATCGGCGATGGCCTCGCCTGCGTGTTCAAGATGGAGAGCCACAACCACCCCTCCTTCATCGAGCCCTACCAGGGCGCGGCGACCGGGGTCGGCGGCATCCTGCGCGACGTCTTCACCATGGGGGCGCGGCCCATCGCCTGCCTCGACGTGCTCTGCTTCGGCGCGCCCGATCATCCCAAGACCCGCCACCTCGTCGCCGGCGTCGTCGCCGGCATCGGGGGCTACGGCAACAGCTTCGGCGTGCCGACCGTCGGCGGCGCCATGATCTTCGACGAGCGCTACAACGGCAACATCCTGGTCAATGCCATGGCGGTCGGCCTGGCGCGCACCGACGCCACCTTCTATTCCAAGGCGAGCGGCGTCGGGAACCCGATCGTCTATCTCGGCTCGAAGACGGGCCGCGACGGGATCGGGGGCGCCGCGATGGCTTCGGCCGCCTTCGAGGCCGACAGCCTGTCGAAGCGCCCGACCGTGCAGGTCGGCGATCCGTTCGCCGAGAAGCTGCTGCTCGAAGCCTGCCTCGAGCTGATGCAGACGGGTGCCGTGATCGCCATCCAGGACATGGGCGCGGCGGGTCTCACCTCGTCGGCGGTCGAGATGGGCGCCAAGGGGGATCTCGGCATCGAGCTCGACCTCGACGCCGTGCCGACCCGCGAGGACGGCATGACGGCTTACGAAATGATGCTCTCCGAGAGCCAGGAGCGCATGCTGATGGTGCTCGACCCGTCGAAGCGCGAGGCGGCCGAAGCCGTGTTCCGCAAATGGGGGCTCGATTTCGCGCTCGTCGGCCGCACCACCGATACGCGCCGCTTCGTCGTGCGGCACCAGGGCGAGATCAAGGCGGATCTGCCGATCAGGGAGCTCGGCGACGAGGCGCCGCTCTACGACCGCCCGCACGTGCCCTGCCCTACGCTCCCGATCCTCGCCCCCGACGATATCGCGGCGCCGGTGCCGCACGACGAGGCGCTGCTGCGGCTGATGGGCTCGCCCGACCTCGCCTCGAAGCGCTGGGCGTGGGAGCAGTACGACCACCTCATCGGCGGCAATACGATCCTCGGTCCGGGTGCCGGCGACGCGGCCGTGGTGCGGATCGAGGATGGTCCCAAGGGGCTGGCGCTCACCGCCGACGTGACGCCGCGCTATTGCGCCGCCGATCCCGTCGAGGGCGGCCGGCAGGCCGTCGCCGAGGCCTGGCGCAACCTCACCGCGGTCGGCGCCGTGCCGCTGGCCCTGACCGACAACCTCAACTTCGGCAATCCCGAGAAGCCCGAGGCGATGGGCGAGCTCGTCGGCTGCATCCGCGGCATCGGCGAGGCGGCCCGTGCCCTCGACTTCCCCATCGTGTCGGGCAACGTCTCGCTCTACAACGAGACGTCCGGGACCGGCATCCTGCCGACGCCGACGATCGGCGGCGTCGGGCTGGTCGGGGACGTGGCGAAGGTCACGGGCTCGGCCTTCCGGACCGGCGGCGAGGCCATCCTGCTGATGGGCGAGACGCGCGGCCGGCTCGGCCAGTCGCTCTATCTGCGCGACATCTGCGGGAGAGCCGAGGGCGCACCGCCGCCGGTCGACCTCGCGGTCGAGAAGCGCAACGGCGATTTCCTGCGCGGCCTCGTCGCCGCGGGGCGCGTCACGGCGGTGCACGATCTTTCCGATGGCGGCCTCGCCGTGGCGCTCGCCGAGATGACGCTCGGCCGGGGCGTCGGTGCGACGCTCGACCTCGCGCCGATCGCGGGATCCGTGCCGTCGCATGCGCTGCTGTTCGGTGAGGACCAGGGCCGCTACCTCCTGACCTGTCCGGCGAGCGACGCCGCATCCCTGGCGCAAGCCGCCGCGGCGGCGGGTGTGCCGGCGGCCCGCATCGGCGCGACGGGCGGCGATACGTTGACCCTGCCGGATACGCCGCCCATACTGGTCGCCGAGCTGCGGCGAGCCCACGAGGAGGGCTTGCCGCGCCTCATGAATGCCAGCCGATCCGGATGACACCTTCATGGCCATGGAAGCGAGCGAAATCGAGCGGCTGATCAAGCAGGCGCTGCCCGATGCCAATGTCGAGATTCGCGATCTTGCGGGCGACGGCGACCATTACGCCGCCACCGTGGTGTCGCCGAGCTTCAAGGGCAAGACGCGCGTGCAGCAGCACCAGCTCGTCTATAATGCGCTGCAGGGCCAGATGGGCGGCGTGCTCCATGCCCTGGCTCTGCAGACTGCTGCCGAATAGGCCTGTAGCGCAACGGCGCGGCTCCGCCTATATGGACCCCAACCGGGCGGCATGATCCGCCGCCGCAGCTCAAGGACAGCGATCTATGGCCAGCGTTCACGAAACGATCGACGCGGAAGTCAAGTCCAACGACGTGGTGCTCTTCATGAAGGGCACGCCGCAATTCCCGCAGTGCGGCTTTTCCGGCCAGTGCGTGCAGATCCTCGACTACCTCGGCGTCCCCTACAAGGGCATCAACGTGCTCGAGGATCCGGAGCTGCGCCAGGGCATCAAGGACTACACCAACTGGCCGACGATCCCACAGCTCTACGTGAAGGGCGAGTTCGTCGGCGGCTGCGACATCATCCGCGAGATGTTCCAATCGGGCGAATTGTCGACGCATCTGTCGCAGGCCGGCCTCAAGGTCACGCAGCCGGCGAACGGCTGAACGCCGCGGCGGGGTTCCGGCACGGCGTCGGGCCTGCCGTCCGGTCGGCGAGACGACGCCCACGCCACCCGCGACCTGAATCATGCTCGTATTGGGGTTATCAAAGCGCCGCTTCTGTCTTAAGGACGGCCGCGTCACTCGGGCCTGCCGTCGCCGTTCCGTCGACGGGCGGGCCGAACCCATGGATCAAGCATGAGTACCAATGCCATCGAGGCCGGGCACCTCCTCGCCTTCATCGAGCGGATCGAACGGCTCGAAGAGGACAAGAAGACGGTCTCGGACGAGATCAAGGACGTCTACGCCGAGGCCAAGGGCACCGGTTACGACGTCAAGGTGATGCGCAAGATCATCTCGATGCGCAAGCAGGATCGCGACCAGCGTCGCGAGGAGGAGGAGATCCTCGATCTCTACCTCCAGGCGCTCGGCATGATGTGAGCCTTGTCGAATCGCGTCGACCGGCTCTGCGTGAGCGTTGCTTTATGATGGGACGCCGCTACCTTGCATGGGTTTTCGGGAGAAACGCATGCGCCGCACCCTACCTGCTCTGATCCTAGTTTCGACGATCGCCCTTGCCGCTTGCTCGAAGGGCGACCAGGGCCAGCAGGGTCCGCCCGGGCCCAGCGGCGCGCAAGGCCAGCAGGGCGCAGCGGGACCCGCGGGTCCGCCCGGCCCCAAGGGCGAAGCCGGCCCCAAGGGGGACGCCGGTCCGGTCGGGGCGGCTGGTCCCGCCGGGGCGATCGGCCCTGCCGGAGCTGTGGGTCCCGCCGGCCCGGCCGGCCCCAAGGGGGATGCCGGGCCGCCGGGTGACGTGGGACCCGCGGGTTCGGCCGGCGCGAAGGGCGAGGCCGGTCTCAAAGGGGATGTCGGACTTGCGGGTCCGCCCGGTCCGATGGGCGCGGCCGGTCTCAAGGGGGATGCCGGACCCGCGGGTCCGCCCGGTCCGATGGGCGAGGCCGGGCCGAAGGGCGAGGCGGGGCCTGCGGGACCTCCTGGCCCGATGGGCGAGGCCGGGCCGAAAGGCGAGGCGGGATCGGCTGCCGCGAAGCCGGTGTTCTCGCTGCGCAAGTTCACCGGCGAGGCAGGCAAGGCGATCGACGGCAAGTGCGAGATGGGCGAGCAGATGATCGCCGTCAATTGCTCGACCTCGGCCACCGTCTCCGACGACAATATGGGCGCCACATGCGCGGCCCCGGCAGGACAGCAGCCGCCCGCGCAGCTCACGCTGACCTGCGTCAAATAGGCGTCCGGCAAGCGGCGGGCCGGCCGTTCCTGGCCCGGTCCGCGGCGAGTGGTTCGACCCTGACATCCGTATCCGCGAATGTCGGGACGAGTTGGCCCACGAACTGCTGACATGGTGGATAGGATCTCCCTGACGCTCGGACACCGAGCGTCAGGTTTATCGACAAGAGCATGTTCGGCTGTCGCCGAACTGCTCCAGCTTTGAACTGCGAGCAGTTTCATCGGGATGGAATCGCAAGGCGATTCCATCTGATCCGATCCTGCTCTAGGAGCCGACGGCGATCCCGCGCGATGCCGGAGCCGTCGTCCCGCAGGTCATCCTTCGCGCACGCCATCGGATGGAGCGTCCATGCGCACCAACAGTCTCGGCCAGACCGGCCTCTTCGTCTCGGAGCTCTGCCTCGGCACCATGACCTTCGGCGGCGGCGAGGGCATCTGGCAGCAGATCGGCGCCCTGCAGCAGCGCGACGCCGACGATCTCGTGCGGACCGCGCTCGACGCCGGCATCAATTTCATCGACACGGCCAATGTCTATTCGAACGGCCTCTCCGAGGAGATCACCGGGCAGGCCCTGAAGTCTCTCGGCGTGAAGCGCGACGAGGTCGTCGTGGCCACCAAGGTCTATGGCCGCATGGGCAAAGGCCCGAACGGCTCGGGCGCGTCGCGCGGCCACATCCTCGATCAGGCCAAGGCCAGCCTGAGGCGCCTGAAGCTCGACCATATCGACCTCTATCAGATCCACGGCTTCGACGCCCTGACCCCGATCGAGGAGACGCTGGAGGCGCTCGACATCCTGGTCCGGCACGGCCACGTCCGCTACGTCGGCGTATCGAATTGGGCGGCCTGGCACATCGCCAAGGGGCTCGGCATCGCCGAGCGGCGCGGGCTCGCGCCGATCCGCTCGCTGCAGGCCTACTACACGCTCGCCGGCCGCGACCTCGAGCGCGAGATCGTCCCGATGCTGACCTCCGAGAAGGTCGGGCTGATGGTCTGGAGCCCGCTGGCCGGCGGTCTCTTGTCCGGCAAGTACGACCGCTCCAACAGCCAGGGCGGCGAGGGCCGGCGGGCGAGCTTCGACTTCCCGCCCGTCGACCGGCCGCGCGCCGATGCGGTCGTCGCGGCCATGCGTCCGATCGCCGAAGCAAGCCACTGCACGGTGGCGCAGGTGGCGCTCGCCTGGTTGCTGCACCAGCCGGTGGTGACGAGCGTCATCGTCGGCGCGAAGCGGCAGGCGCAGCTCACCGAGAATATCGCCGCGACCGAGGTTCGGCTCTCCGCCGAGGATCTCGCGGCGCTCGATGCCGTCAGCACTCTGCCGAAGGAATATCCGGGCTGGATGCTGGAGCGGCAGGGTACCCACCGCCCGGCCGCCGAACCGCGGCGCTGAAGCCGTTTCGGCCATCGCCGAACGGCTCCTAATCCTTGCCGTCGAGAACGCTCGTGCCGGACCATTCCGGCGGGGGCGGACTGGCCAGGAAGTCGCGGCATCGCTCGATCATGACGGCGGCCGGCCCATCCGTGCAGCGCGCCGCGATGACATGCTCGAAGAGACCGATCGCCTCGGCGAAACGGCGCCCCCGATAGGCCGCGAGCCCGGCTTCGTAGACCGACACCCAGCCCGGGGACGCGGCGCCCGCCTCGGCAAGGTCGATCAGCTCGAAGATCGCGAGTCCTTCCGCGCGGCCGTAGAGCGCGACCCGGTCGATCTCCCGCACCAGGATCGCCGCGCCGGCCTCGCACCGCGTCGTCTCGCCGATGAGGATATCCGTCCGATAGATCTTGTTGGCGCCTTCGAGCCGGCTCGCCACATTCACCGCGTCGCCGATCGCCGTATAGTTCAGGCGCCGGTCGGACCCGATGTTGCCGACCAGCACGTGGCCGGCATTGATGCCGATGCGTACGCGCAGAGGGTCGCCGCGGTCGTCGACGATCCCGACCGCTGCCAGCGCCTGGCGACAGCCGATGGCCGCCCGGCAGGCGTCGAGCCCTTGGCTGGCGCTCGCCGCGGGCGCGCCCCAGAAGGCCATCACCGCGTCGCCGATAAATTTGTCGATCGTACCGCCGTTCGCATCGATCTCGCCCGACATCAGATCGATGTATCGCCCCAGCAGCGGGACGATCGCGTTGCCCATGCGCTCGGACAGCCCCGTGAAGCCGGCGATGTCGGCGAACATGATGGTCAGCGGCTGGATCGTGCCGCCGGGCCTCGCTTCGACGCCTTCGGCGATCAGCGTCTTGACGAGATCGGCGGGAAGATATTTGCGGAAGGCGGACAGCCCCGTCGCCATGCTGGCGATGACGCTCGACAGGTCGTCGAGCTCCTTGAGGCGCGACGGGTGACGCCGGATCGCCTCGAGCTCGAAGCGCTGGACATGACCGAGTTCGGCCGCGATCCGGGCGAGCGGCCTGGCCAGCAACGCGCGGGCGACGAACGTCGAGACGACGACCGCGGCGAGGACGAGGGCGACGAGGAGCAGCGTCAGGCGCCGGTCGGTCCTGTCGATCTCGCCGAAGAATTCCGCCTCCGGAATGACGGTCGTCACCTCCCAGCCCATGAAGCCGAGCGGCGTCACCGTCACCGCATAGGCGACGCCGTCGTAGACCACGCGAGCTTCGGTGATCGTCTTGTCGAGCGGCGTGGCCTTGGCCAGCATGCCGAGATGCGTCTTGCGGGCCACGGCGAGCAGCGTCGGGTCGCGCAGCATCGTGCCGTGGACCTCGTCGGCCTGGGGGTCCGGCACGGCCGCCGCGATCCCGTCCGGCCGCAGCACGAAAGCGGCGCCGGTCCTGCCGACCGAGAGGCTCGCGAGGAAGCGCGACAGGCGGTCGAGATCGATCATGACGGCGAGAACGCCGACACGGGCGCCGTAGATGTCGATGCCGCCCGCATAGGCGACCGCGGGACGGCTGCCGGCCGGATGACGGCCCACCTCGAGCCAGACCGGCTCCGTCGCGGCAGCGGCCTGCCGATACCAGGGCTGCGTCGTCACCTCGTAGTCGGTCGGCTCGAACGAGCGGCTTTGAAACTCGATGTCGCCGGTCAGCACCTTGTATCGGTCGACGCGCCGCTGCGTCGGCTTGGCCGCGGTGATCTCCATCATCTCGAGCTCGCTGTCGCCGAGCTTGTGGGCGGCGAAGAAGCTGCCGTCGGGCCAGCCGAACGAGATCCAGGACAGGGCCGGCTGGGCCTGCAGCTGCGCCAAAAAGACGAATTCGCGCTTGTCGGCTTCCCGCGTGTCGATGACGTTCTGCACGAAGATCGTGCGGATCGCCCCATGGGCCGCCTGCGCGCTGCCGATCAGCGAGGCCACCTCCTTCTTCACGGCGCCGACGATCTGCTGGTTCAGCGTCGTGGCCAGCATGCGGCTGTCGGTCTGCGCCGTGCGCCACCACAAGGCATGGACGAGGCCGCTCGTCAGCGCGATGGTGCACAGGACGAAGAGCGTCAGCGCCGGCCGTACACCGATCCGCATCGACAGGCCTTCCCCTCGGGTCTGCCGAGCTGCTTCGGCGGCCGGCCGGCGTGGGTTACGACGGACGGCCAGGATAGGAAAGAGACCCTTTTCGGACCCAAAAAATTCCACGACCGCTGTAACCTGACCTTCGGGTGCGGCGAAGCATCCTTTGGGGCATGCGATTGCCTCGCCCGCAGGGAGACAGACTATGGACCGCCGCTCCGTCAATGTCGCGCTCGCCGGCTCGCTGGCCGCCGCCATCACCCTTTTGGCCATTCCGGCGAAAGCCGCCGACGCCAAGGAGAAATGCTACGGCGTCGCGCTCAAGGGGCAGAACGACTGCAAGGCGGGGGCTCACAACTGCGCCGGCATGTCGACGGTGGATTATGACGGGGCCTCCTTCAAGCTCGTCCCGGCCGGGACCTGCGCCACGATGAAGACACCGGGCGGCATGGGGTCAATGGAACCCACCAAGAGCTGATCGACCGCATCGCGCAGCCGGGTTACGCTGGCGGCATCGACGTGCCGGCGGAGCGCCGGCTTCGCGGGCCGACGGAAACGATGGGTGGAGCACGGAAATGCAGGGATCCAAGGTCTCGATCGCCCTCGCGGGGGCCCTCGCCGGGGCAGCGACCCTGCTCGCGGCCTCGGCCAGCGCGCAGGGCGCCAAGGAGAAATGTTTCGGCATCTCGCTCAAGGGGCAGAACGATTGCGCGGCCGGACCGGGCACGACCTGCGCCGGGACCAATGCGGTCGACTATAACGGCGTCTCCTGGAAGCTCGTGCCCAAGGGCACCTGCGTCTCGATCTCGACGCCGTTCGGACCGGGTTCGCTGGCGCCGCTCAAGCGCCCGAGCTGAGGCGCCGGAACCGCTGTGGAGAGACCCGGCATGGACGAGGCATCGTGGCGACCGGAGCGGATCGCGACCGGCCGAGCGGGCGTCGGGCTGAAGCCGATGCATGTCTCCGAGATCCTCGAGACGCGAGCCGACATCGGCTTCTTCGAAGTGCATGCCGAGAACTATATGGGCGCCGGTGGTCCGCCGCACGCGCAGCTCGAGGCCATCCGGGAGCGCTACCCCGTGTCCCTGCATGGCGTCGGACTCTCGATCGGTGGCGCCGGACCGCTCGATGCGGACCACCTCGCCCGGCTGAAGGCGCTCGACCGCCGCTATCGGCCAGCGCTCTTCTCCGAGCATCTGGCCTGGTCGACCCATGACGGCACCTTCCTCAACGACCTGCTGCCCGTCCCCTACACCGATGAGGCGTTGAACCGGATCGTCGACCATATCGACGAGGTGCAGTCGGCGATGGGCCGGCAGATGCTGCTCGAAAACCCCTCGACCTATGTGGTCTTCACCGAGAGCACGATGGGCGAGGCGGAGTTCATCGCGCGGATCGCCGCGCGCAGCGGCTGCGGCCTGCTGCTCGACATCAACAATGTCTTCGTCTCGGCCACCAACCACGCCTATTCGCCCGAGGCTTATCTCGACGCCTTCCCGCTCGACCTCGTCCAGGAGATCCATCTCGGCGGCCATGCGGCGACGGTCGACGAGGCCGGCGCCGCCCTGCTCATCGACTCGCACGATGCGTCGGTGGCCGATCCGGTGTGGACGCTCTACGAGCGGACCATCCGCCGCCTCGACCCCGTGCCGACCCTGATCGAATGGGACGCGGACGTTCCCTCCTGGACGGTGCTGGCCGCCGAGGCGGCGCGGGCCGATGCGGCCATGGCGCGTGCCTGGCCCGCCACACCGGCTTCGGTCCGGGCGGCCTGAGATCATGCTGGCCGACCTCCAGTCCCGCTTCCGGGCCGCGCTGCTCGACCGCACGCAACCCGTCCCGGCGGACGTCGGCGCCCGTGGTGCGGCGCGGCCGGAGCGGCGCTACGCGGTCTATCGGAACAATGTGCTGCTGAGCCTGATCGAGGCGCTGCGGGCGCGTTTTCCGGCGGCGGCGCGGATCGCCGGCGAGGAGTTCTTCAAGGAGATGGCGCGCCGCTTCGTGCTAAGCTCGCCGCCGCGCTCGCCCGTCCTGTCGACCTATGGCGACGATCTGCCGGCGTTCGTCGACGCCTTCGAACCGGCCTGGCAGATTCCCTACCTGGCGGACGTGCTGCGGCTCGAAATCGCCTGGAGCCAAGCCTATCACGCGGCCGATGCCGAACCGGCCCGGGCCGAGGCGCTCGCCGGCCTGACTGCCGACGCACTCGGCCACACACGGGTCGCGATCCATCCCGCCGTGAGGCTCCTGCGCTCCGCCTACCCGGTCGTGACCCTGTGGGCCATGAACGTCGGGGCCGGTCACGTCCATCCGATCGAGGACTGGTCGGGCGAGGATGCCCTCGTGACGCGCCCCGATCTCGCCGTCGACGTGCTCCGCCTGCCGCCGGGCGGTTTCGATTTCATCGCGGTCTTGCGGGACGGTGCGGCCCTCGGAGACGCGCTGGAGGCCGCACTCGCGAGGGCGGAGGATTTCGATGCGGCGCGGGCCCTGGCCGGCCTGGTTTCGGCCGGCGTGGCGATGGACTTCCAATCCTAGGAGGCCGGGCATGAGCGGGGGCCCGGTTGCGACGGCGCCTCGATCGAGGATCGGCATCCCGCGCATCGTGCGATGCGCCGTCTCCGTTTTCGACCGGATTCCGCCCTCGGCCGTGCTCCTGCTGGCGCGGCTCTCGATCGCCGGCGTCTTCTGGAGCTCGGGCCGCACCAAGGTGATGCCAGGAACGTTGCTGACGCTGGCCGACAGCACCGTCCAGCTCTTCCGCGACGAATACGGGATCTCGCTCCCGACGCCCGGCATCGCGGCCGAGCTGACCATGCTGAGCGAGCACCTGTTCCCGGTTCTGCTGGTCGTGGGACTCGCCAGCCGCTTCGCGGCCTTGGCGCTCTTCATCATGACCCTGGTGATCGAAGTCTTCGTCTATCCGGGCGCCTATGACGTGCATGGACCCTGGGCAGTCTGCCTCCTTCTCATCATGATGAAGGGGCCGGGCGTGGTGTCGCTCGACTTTCGGATCGGCAGGGCCTTTCCGGAGCGATCGATGGCGCAGGCGCCGCTCGCGCCGGCACCATAGCGCACCCTCCAGCTGCGGCGATCCACCTCAGGCGGCGCGCCGCCCGTGGCCCTGCGACCGGAGCAATTGGGCGAGGCCCCAAGGTCTCTCATCCCTCGTACTTCGACTCGAATGCTTCGCATCCGGCTCGGTATGAGGACGGAAGAAGCGCTTCGCCCGGTTGCTCCAGCGCTGAGACGGTCGTCCTTGACCGGGCTGTCCGATGCGAAGATGATTGGTATACCAGCCGGTCGAACCGAAGAATGCACACAAGTGCGTCGGGTTCGGGCGTCGTTCTCGGGAGGAACCGTAATGACATCCAGCTTGAGCGGAAATATTCGCCGCCGCAGCCTGCTGAAGGCAGGCCTCGTGGTGGGCGCGTCGCAGATCGCCTGTCCGTCCATCCTGCGCGCGCAAAGCGCCGATGTCGTCAAGATCGGCCTCGATAATCCGCTGACCGGGACCTACGCGGCGCCTGGCAAGAACGAGCTCATCGGTTGTCAGCTCGCGGTCGAGCAGATCAACACGAAAGGTGGCATCCTCGGCCGCAAGGTCGAACTGGTGGTCGAGGATTCGACGAGCGGCGATGCCGGCACCGCCGTGCAGAAGGCGCGCAAGCTCATCGACGGCGACAAGGTGAGCTTCCTGCTCGGCAACGTCAATTCGGCGCTCAGCCTGGCGATGGCGCAGGTCGCCAACGAAAAGAAGATCCTGCACGTCGTCCCTGGCGGTCACACCGATGCGATCACCGGAGCGACCTGCCACTGGAACGTCTTCCGCGTCTGCAACACGACCCAGATGGAGGCCTTCGCGGTCGCCGGCACGCTGGTCAAGACATCGGGAAAGAAGTGGTATTACATCACCCCCGACTACGCGTTCGGCCATACGCTCGAAGCCGGCATGGTGAAGGCCTGCGCTGCGCTGGGCGGCACGCGGGTCGGCGGTGACCTGGCGCCGCTCGGCACCACCGACTTTTCGTCCTACCTGATCAAGGCCCAGTCGGCGAACCCCGATGTCATCATCTTCCTGACGCAGGGGGACGACATGGTGAACGCCTTGAAGCAGGCCGTGCAGTTCGGGCTGGACAAGACGTCCCATCTCGCCGGCGCCCAGCAGGAACTGGAGGCGCTGGAGGGCCTGCCGCCCGAGGCCCGCATCGGCACCTGGGTCATGGAATGGTACTGGAACCAGCCGGGCGTGCCGCATGTGGCGGATTTCGTGGCGACCGTGAAGGCGCGCACCGGCCGGGTTCCGACGGCGCGGACCTGGTTCGGCTTCGCCTCGGCCTGGACCTGCGCGTTCGGCGCCGAAAAGGCCAAGTCGCTCGACGCGGTAGCGATGGCCAAGGCGCTGCAGGATTTCGAGCTGCCGCCCGAAATCGCGCTCGGGCCGAACAAGGCCATGTTCCGCGCCGGCCAGAACCAGCTCATCGCGAGCCTCTACGTCGGCAATGCGCAGGCGAGCGGCGCCGTGGCGGACGACCTGTTCAAGGTCACCGACGTCGTCAAGGGCACGGACGTCGCCGGCACGCTCGAGCAGAGCGGCTGCAAGATGACCTGGCCGGCCTGAGGCATCGACGAGCGAAACCCGCTCGGGCTCGTGGCGCGGTTCCGGCCGCCCTCCGCGCCACCGCCATCGATCTTCTTCCTCCCGCGTGAGGCGGTCATCGACGAATGACGCAGCTCATCCTGTTCAACCTCTTCAACGGGCTCATCGTCGGCGCATTCTATGCGCTGATGGCGCTCGGCCTGTCGCTCATCCTCAACCTCAGCGGGGTCATCAACTTCGCGCACGGCGGCTTCCTGGCGCTCGGCGCCTATCTGGCCTATGCGCTGATTCCCGTCATCGGCTTCTGGGGCGCGCTCGTCGTGGCGCCCGTCCTGACGGCGGTCGTAGGCCTCGCGGTCGAGCGGGTGCTGATCCGCCCGCTCTACGGGCGCGATCCGCTCTACGGCCTGCTGCTGACCTTCGGCCTCGCCTACATCTTCGAGGATGCGATGCGGCTGATCTGGGGCGCGCAGAGCGTGCCGTTCCAAGTCCCCGGCTGGCTCACCTCGCCGCTCAGCCGCCAGTATTTCTTCCTGACCGGCTATCGGCTGTTCATGATCCTCGTCGTGGCCCTGGCGGTGGCAGGCCTGTTCTACGTCCTGACCTACACGCGGCTCGGCATCCGCATCAGGGCCGGCACGCAGGATCTCGAGACGGTGTCGACGCTGGGCGTGAACACCCGCATCCTGCGCAGCCTCAACTTCGGCATCGGCATCTATATCGCGGGGCTGGCGGGCGTGCTCGCGGCAGGTCTGCTCGGGCTCTCGCCGACGATCGGCTCGGCCCTGATCATGCCGAGCTTCGTCGCCATCATCGTGGGCGGGCTCGGCAGCCTGCTCGGCACCCTGTTCGGCGGGCTGCTGATCGGATTGGCCTCCGGCTTGACCGCGGTGTTCTTCCCCTCAGCCACGGAGGCGGTCATCTACGTGATGATGGGTCTGGTGCTCCTGGTCCGCCCGCGCGGCCTGCTCGGCGAAGAAGGACGCGTGCATTGACGCCGATCGCTCGGCGCGGCTTCGACATCGCGGTCTGGGTCGCGCTTCTTTTCATGCCTTATTGGATGGGCGCGATCGGCGGCTACACCGAACTGGCGACGCGCATCGTCGTCATGGCCCTCGCGGCGATGTCGCTCAACATCCTGCTCGGCTTCACCGGCGTCCTGTCGTTCGGCCACGCCGCCTATTTCGGCCTCGGCGCCTACGGCACCGCCCTGACGATCAAATATCTGGTGCCGAGCACGCTGCTCGGAATGGCCGTCGGCATCGTCACGGCGACGGCGGCGGCGGCCGTCATCGGCGCGCTCATCGTGAAGCGGCGCGGCGTCTATTTCGCCATGGTGACGATCGCCTTCGGCCAGGTCTTCTATTTCATCGCCTTCCGCTGGAACGCGGTCACCGGCGGCGACGACGGGGTGACCGATTGGCATCGCATGCCGATCGGCCTCGGTCCGGCAAGGCTCGACATCTTCGGTAACGACAAGATCTTCTACTATTTCGTGCTGGCGATCTTCGCGATCTGCGTGGGGCTCATGGCGGGACTGCTGAATTCGCCGTTCGGGCGGACGCTCCTGGCGATCCGCGAGAACGAGCGCCGCGCCCGCTTCCTCGGCATTCCGATCGAACGGCACATCTGGCTCTCTTTCGTCGTCTCGTGCCTGTTCGTGAGCGTCGCGGGCTGCCTCTACGCGCTCCTCAACAACTTCACCGATCCGCGGGCGCTGCGCTTCGACCTGTCGGGCAATCTCGTCATCATGGCGGTGCTCGGCGGCATGCGGTCCTTCTGGGGTCCGCTGATCGGCGCCGCCATCTTCGTGGCGCTGCAGGACTATGTGTCGAGCCACACGGCCAACTGGATGTCGGTGATCGGGCTCGTCTTCGTCCTCGTGGTCCGCTTCTTCCCCCGTGGCGTCCTCGGCGTCCTGCGCAGCCGGTCGTCCGCATGAGCCTGCTGCACATCCAGGACGCCACCCGCCGCTTCGGCAAGCTCGTCGCGGTCGATCATGTGTCGCTGAAAGTCGAGCCCGGCGAGCTCAGGGCCATCATCGGCCCCAATGGGGCCGGCAAGACGACGTTCTTCAACCTCGTCAGCGGCTTCTTTCCCCCGACGTCGGGCACCATCCTGTTCGACGGCCGCGACATCACCGCGATGTCGCCGGAACGGCGCGTGCAGCACGGCATGGCGCGAACCTTCCAGATCACCGAGATCTTCCCGGAGCTCAGCATCGCCGACAATCTGCGCATCGCGGTCGAGGTCGCGGCGGGCCTCGGCACCCGGGCCTGGCTCGGCGCCAGCCAGCGCGCCGCGATCGGGGCCCGGGTCGACGAACTGCTCGAGATGGGCGATCTGGCCGCCAAGCGAAGCCGTACGGTCGGCGCCCTGTCCCACGGCGACCAGCGCGCGGCCGAGATCATGATGTCGCTGGCCCTGCGTCCCCGCCTTCTGATGCTCGACGAGCCGACCGCGGGCATGGGCGACCAAGAGACCTACGACATCGCCTGCCTGATCCGGCGGCTGCACCGGAGCGAGCGATTGTCGATCCTGCTGATCGAGCACGACATGCGCGTCGTGTTCAATCTCGCCGATCGCATCATGGTGCTGGCGGAAGGCAAGGTGCTGGCGGAGGGGCCGCCGGACGACATTGCCAACAGCGAGGCGGTTCAGCGCGCCTATCTGGGCACCTCGGCCGCATGATCGCCCTGCGGGCCGAAGGCCTCCACACCTTCTACGGGAAGAGCCACATCCTGCGCGGCGTGACGCTCGAGGTTCGCGAGGGCGAGCTCGTCACCCTTCTCGGCCGCAACGGCGCGGGCAAGACCACGACGCTGCGCAGCCTGATGGGACTGACGGCGCCGCGCGAGGGCACCGTCTCGGTCTTCGGCATCGAGACCACCGGCCTGCCGCCCTACAGGCTCGCCGCGATGGGGGTCGGCTACGTGCCCGAGGGGCGGCGGATCTTCGCCCATCTCACGGTCGAGGAAAACCTGGTCGTGCCCGCCGAGCGGCCGGGGCCGTGGACCGTGGCGCGCATCTACGAGCTGTTTCCCCGCCTGGGGCAGCGCAAGTCGAACCGGGGCAATCAGCTTTCGGGAGGCGAGCAGGAGATGCTGTCGATCGCGCGCGCCCTGCTCCTCAATCCCCGGCTTCTGATGCTCGACGAGCCCTCGCAAGGCCTCGCTCCCCTGATCGTCGAGGAAGTCTTCAAGGTCGTCGCGGCCGCCCGCCGGGAGGGCGTCTGCGTGCTGCTGGTGGAGCAGAACGTGCGGGCCGCCGTGGCGATCGCCGACCGGGCCTATGTGCTCGACGACGGCAGGGTCGTCTACGAGGGCGATGCCGCCGAGTTCGGCCGCGACGAGGAGCGCGTGCGCGAGCTCGCCGGCGCCAGCGCCGCCAAATGGGACATGCCGGATTAGCGGCCATGATCCCGCGCCGGGACGCTGGACAGGCGCTTCGTCCAGAGCCTATGCAGCCGCATGGGCAAGCTGATCGGCATCGACACGGGCGGAACCTATACGGATGCCGTGCTCTTCGACGAAGGGCGCGGCGTCCTCGCCAAGGCCAAGGCGCTGACGACGCGTCACGATCTCTCCGAGGGCATCGGCGCGGTGCTCGACGCGGTGCTCTCCGAAGGCGGCACCCCGGCGGACGAGGTCGGCATGGTCGCGCTGTCGACGACGCTCGCCACCAACGCCATCGTCGAGGGCCAGGGTGGCCGCATCGGCCTCGTCATGATCGGCTTCGCCGAGCGCGACCTCGACCGTGGCGGCCTGAAGGCGGCGGTGAGGGAGGACGCGGCCGTCCTGATCGCAGGCGGCCACGACGCGTTCGGCAGCGAGCTGGCCCCGCTCGATCTCGCGGCGCTCGACGCCTGGCTCATCGCGCATGGCGAAGCGGTGACCGGCTTCGCGGTGGCCGGCCAGTTCTCGATCGCCAATCCCGACCACGAGACCCGCGTGCGCGCGGCGATCGAGGCCCGCACCGGGCTCCCGGTCACCTGCAGCCACGAGCTCACGGCCCGGCTCGACGGCCCCAAACGGGCGCTGACCGCAGTGCTCAACGCGCGGCTCGTCCCCATCATCCACCACCTCATCGACGCCACGCAGGCGCTGCTGGCACGCCGCGCCATCGCCTCGCCGCTGATGATCGTCAAGGGCGACGGCTCGCTGCTCTCGGTGGCGGAGGCGCGCCGCAAGCCGGTCGAGACGATCCTCTCGGGACCGGCGGCAAGCCTCGTCGGCGCGAGCTTCCTCTGCGGCCTGCCCTCGGCCATCGTGTCGGACATCGGCGGCACCACCACGGATATCGGCCTCATCGAAGACGGACGGCCGCGGCTCGACCCCGAGGGGGCGGTCGTCGGCGGCCACGCGACCTTCGTCGAGGCCGTGCGGCTGCGCACGTTCGGGCTCGGCGCCGACAGCGACGTGAGCCTCGACCCGGGCGGCCTGCGCCTCGGGCCGCGCCGGGTGATCCCGATCAGCCTGCTCGCCGTGGGCCATCCGGACGAGGTCCATCGCCAGCTCGACCGGCACCTGGCCATGCCGGCGCCGCCCGAGACGGCGGGCCGCTTCGCGGTCGCGATCGGCCACGGCGAGCGCGACGACCGGCATCGTGGAAGCGCCGAGGCGGAGGTGCTCGACTTCTTGCGCGACGGCCCCTGCCCGCTCGACAAGCTCGCCGGCGCCTATCGGCGCCGCATCGCCCTCGCCCGGCTGACGGGTTTCGGCGAG
>DATBEH010000165.1:0-4034 GCA_036276175.1 Lichenihabitans sp. | reverse complement strand
CGGCCGATGAAGCCCGGCTTGTCCTCGTTGGTCACGTAGAGCATCGAGGGCGCGAATTCCGCCTCGACCTTGATGTCCTTGATGTGAACGATTCGCGGCTTGCCGTCGGTGAAGACGGTGCCGGCGATCGAACGCGTCTGGTGATCGGTCGTGACCGCGAGGGTGACGAGGGACTCGTAATCGCTCTCGGCGGCGCGGGTCACTTCCTCGATGACGATGCCCCGCTCCTTGGCGACCGCCGGCGCCGAGACCACATTGACGTGGCTCAGCGCCGGACGCAGCAGGCCGGCCAGGGCGGAGGCCGTCAGCGCCTTGGTGTTGAAGCCCGCGACCTCGCCCTCGTAAGTGATCTTGACTTCGCGGATCGACGCCTCGGTCAACTGGCCCGCGAAGGAACCGAGCCGCTCCGCAAGCGCGATCATCGGGCGCAGCTTCGGCGCCTCCTCGGCCGTGATCGACGGGAAATTGACCGCGTTCGAGATCGCGCCGCGCATCAGATAGTCCGACATCTGCTCGGCCACCTGCAGGGCCACATTCTCCTGCGCCTCGCTGGTGGCGGCGCCGAGATGCGGCGTGCAGACGACGTTCGGATGGCCGAACAGCACGTTCTGCTTGGCCGGCTCCTCCGTGAAGACATCGATCGCCGCGCCCGCCACATGGCCGTCGTCCAGAAGCCGGCGCAGCGCCGCCTCGTCGACGAGGCCGCCGCGGGCGCAGTTGACGATGCGCACGCCCTTCTTGGTCTTGGCGAGGTTCTCGGCCGAGAGGATGTTCTTGGTCTGCGGCGTCATCGGCGTGTGCAGGGTGATGACGTCGGCACGGCGCAGGAGATCGTCGATCTCGACCTTCTCGACCCCGAGGTCGATCGCCCGCTCGGGCGACAGGAACGGGTCGAAGGCGATGACGCGCATCTTCAGGCCGATGGCGCGGCTGGCCACGATCGAGCCGATGTTGCCGCAGCCGATGATGCCCATCACCTTGCCGGTGATCTCGACGCCCATGAAGCGGTTCTTCTCCCACTTGCCGGCTTGGGTCGAGATATCGGCGGCGGGGATCTGGCGGGCGAGCGCGAACATCATCGCGATGGTATGTTCGGCGGTGGTGATCGAGTTGCCGAAGGGCGTGTTCATGACGATTACGCCCTTGGCGGTGGCGGCCGGAATATCGACGTTGTCGACCCCGATACCGGCCCGCCCGACGACCTTCAAGCGATCGGTCGCCTCGAGCAGCTTGGTCGTGACCTTGGTGGCCGAGCGGATGGCGAGGCCGTCATAGTCGCCGATGATCGCGGCGAGCGCCTCCTTGTCGAGGCCGGGCTTGAAATCGACCTCGACGCCGCGCTCGCGGAAGATGTCGATGGCGGCGGGGGAGAGGGCATCGGAGATGAGCACGCGAGGAGCCATGGGGTGAGGGTCCTTGGGATGGGAAAGGATCGGGGTCGGGCGGGACTGTGCTACCCTCGTCCTTCGACACGCCACCTGTGGTGGCTGCTCAGGATGAGGGCGCCGAAACTGGATGAAGGCGCCCAAAGTGTTCTGATCGGAGCCCTCATCCTGAGCGGAGCCGGCTTGAGGCTCACGTGCGCGTAGCGCGCGGGAGAAGCCGGCGGAGAGCGGGTGCGGAGCATCCGAGTCGAAGGACGAGGGCGGCACCCTCAGGCGGCGGCGCGCAACTCGCCCGCCGCGACCCGATAGGCCCAGTCGAGCCACTCGGTCAGGGCCTCGATGTCGGCCGTCTCGACGGTCGCGCCGCACCAGACGCGCAGGCCGGGGGGAGCGTCGCGATAGGCGCCGATGTCGTAGGCGACGCCCTCCTTTTCGAGCAGGGTCGCCAGCGCTTTGGCGAATTTGGCCTGGGCCTCTGCGGGCTGGCTCGTGACGGCCGGATCGACCACCTTGAGGCAGACCGACGTGTTGGACCGCGTCGCCGGATCCTCCGCCAGATTGGCGATCCAGGGCGTACAATCTACCCAATCGTTGAGCGCCTTGGCGTTGCGGTCGGCGCGGCCGACGAGCCCGTCGAGGCCGCCGACGCTCCTGCCCCAGGCGAGCGCGTCGAGATAGTCCTCGACGCAGAGCATCGAGGGCGTGTTGATGGTCTCGCCGGCGAAGATGCCTTCGGCGAGCTTGCCGCCCGACACGAGGCGGAACACCTTCGGCAAGGGACGGGGCGGCGTGTAGGTCGTGAGCCGCTCGACGGCGCGGGGCGAGAGCACGAGCATGCCATGCGCGGCTTCGCCGCCGAGTGCCTTCTGCCAGGAGAAGGTGGTCACGTCGAGCTTCTGCCAGGGCAGCCGTTGCGCGAAAGCGGCCGAGGTCGCGTCGCAGATCGTCAGGCCGGCGCGGGCGTCGGGGATGACGGCTCCGTCCGGTACCCGGACGCCGGAGGTCGTGCCGTTCCAGGTGAAGACCACGTCGTGGTCGAAGTCGACCTCGGCGAAATCGACGATACCGCCATAGGGTGCTTTCAGCACGCGGGCATCGGCGAGCTTGAGCTGCTTCACCGCGTCGGTCACCCAGCCCTCGCCGAAGCTTTCCCAGGCCAGCACGTCGACGGGCCGCGCGCCGAGCATCGTCCACATGGCCATCTCGACCGCGCCCGTGTCCGAGCCCGGCACGATGCCGATGCGATAGTCGGGGGGAATGTCGAGGAGCGCGCGAGTCTCGTCGATCGCGCTTTTCAGCTTGTCCTTCCCGACCTTGGCCCGGTGGGAGCGGCCGAGCGCCGCATCGCCGAGAGCTTCGAGGGTCCAGCCGGGGCGCTTGGCGCAGGGGCCGGAGGAAAAGCACGGATTTCCCGGCCGCCGGCCGGGCTTGTGGTTGGTCATTTGGTCCATCCTCACAGATGGGCGCCTCTCGTTGGGGAGAGGTGTCCCAGGATCGGGATTAGGAGCTTTGTCGGATTCAGTCAAGTCTACGACGGATACGGGCATGCCGTGGTGGTTTCACCGGCAGGGGTTCGATCATTTCCAGGATCTTGCAATCCTCGCGCGCGCCGTGAAACACTCGGAAAGGAGTCCGCAGGCCCGGGTGCGCGGTCTTGCGGTGCGGGCTGGCCGCGCGTGGACGACGATGGCGGAATGAAGGTGTGCGCGCTGCGGTCTTTCGGGACGGTCCGTGTCGCGTTGGCTGTCGCCATGCTCGCGGCGGGCATCGGCACGATCCTTTTCACGATCGGCGCCGTCTATCGGCTGCACGTCATCCTGCCGATCTGGGACGAGTGGGTGTCGGTCATCGAACTGCAGCAGCTGCGGGGAGGGTACTACACGCTCGGCGATCTCGCGATGCAGTATAACGAGCATCGGATCCTGATCCCGCGCCTGTTCTACTTCGTGGACGACGAACTGTTCGGTATGTCTGACCGGTTCAACCTCGCGATCATGTTCCTGTTCCAGGGCGCCAATGCCGCGATCTTGATCCGGCTGATGATGCAACGTGTCGCTCACCGCACGTGGCGCCTGCTGCTCGCGGGCTTCGTGCTGCTCCTCATGTTCTCGCTGCGCCAGGAACAGAACTTCACCTTCGGGTTCCAGCTTCAGTTCACCGGGGTCTTCAGTTTCGCGATGATGGCAGTGCTGTCGTTCGTCGATGCGCTCGACCGGCTCGGGACGTTCGGCGCGCCTGAGCGGCGTGGCGCTTGGGCGCGCCTGCTTGTGGCGGGACTGCTGTGCGCCGCCGCGACCTATACAATGGCGAGCGGCGTCCTTGCGGGGTTCACTCTGCTGGCGCTCGCGATCCTCCTGCGGGCGCCATGGCGGGTTTCATTGGCGACGGCCGTCGTCTCGACGACGCTGGCGACGCTCTACTTCCACGGCTATGTGGCAGGCCGGTTGAGCCTGCCGCTGGCCGATGTGCTTGCTCGTCCCATGGCCTATCCGCGGTTCCTCGCGGGCCTGATGGGCAACGTCCTGGGCGACGACCTCATCGCTACGCAGACGGTCGGCGCGCTTGGCCTGGCCGGCTTCGCGCTGGCGGCTGCGGCGGTCGCGGTGCGACGGACGCCAGGGGCCGCCTCGGCCGCCCTCCTGGGCATCA
>DATBEH010000164.1:0-4011 GCA_036276175.1 Lichenihabitans sp. | reverse complement strand
ACGGTCCATGGACAGACGCGGTCGCGCCCCGGTTCGTCGTCGCCGCGGTGCTGGCCGCGCTGCACCGGCGCGGGCAGACCGGGCGGGGCGACTACATCGACCTAGCCCAAGCTGAAGCCGGCCTCCAGTTTCTGAGCCCGGTCTACTTCGACTTCGCGGTCAACCGGGTGGTGGCCGAGCGGGCCGGCACAGCGGGCTCGCCGCTGCGGGTCCCGTGCAGTGCCTATCCCTGCGAGGGCGTCGACCGCTGGCTGGTCATCGACGCCGATACGCCGAAGGCCTGGGACGCCCTGCGCGCGCTGCTGGCGCCGGCGCTGGACGACCCGGTCTTCTCGACCCTCGTGGGCCGGCTCAGGTCTCGCGAGACCATCGACGCGCGCATTGCCGGGTGGACCCGCACCCGGGACCCCGGAGAAACCGAAGCGTTGCTCCAGCGGGCAGGCATTCCGGCCCATGTGGTCTGCAATGACCACGAGCTGGCTTTCGATCCGGACCTCGAGGCCTGCGCCTATCAGCAAAGGATCGAGGACCCGGTGATCGGCGAAGGCTGGATTCCCGGGCCTCAGTATCGCCTGACCCGCACGCCGCACGCGCCGACCCGCGCCGGTCCGCGCATCGGCGATGCGTCCGAGGAAATCCTGATCAGCAAGCTTGGCCTGTCCGCGGCGGACGTCGAGCGCTTGCGGCATGAGGGCGTGCTCGCATGACGCCGCCCCGGCAGGTCCTACGAAGACGGCGATCCCGCTCGATTGAAGAAACGCCTTCACGAGGAGCAAGTCGATGAGCGAAGCGGTGCTTCTGGAGAAGCGTGACCAAGTCGCGCTGCTCACGCTGAACCGGCCGGACCGGGCCAACACCATCAACGGCGAACTGATGGCCGATCTCCAGGCCCATGCGGCGGACGCCGCGCGCGACCCGCAGGTCCGGGTGCTCGTGGTCACCGGCGCCGGCCGTCACTTCTGCGGCGGCGCGGACCTTCGGGCCATGTCGGCCGGCGGCGCCCGGCCCGGCGCGGGGCCGCCCGGCCCCGGCCTCGCGCTGGATTGGGTGCCCAAGCCAGTCATCGCGGCGATCAACGGCGCGGCCATGGGCGGGGGGTGCGAAATCGCGCTGTCATGCGATTTCCGGCTCATCTCGTCGAGCGCCAACATCGGGCTGACGGAGATCCGGTTCGGCGCGCTTCCCGCTGGCGGGGGCACGGCCCGCGCACCCCGCCTGATCGGGCTTCGCCAAGCCAAGCGGCTGATCATGATCGGCGAGCCCGTCGACGCCGCCGAGGCGCTTCACATCGGTCTGGTGGATGAGGTGCTGGAGCCCGAGGCGCTGTTGCCGCGGGCCTTCGAGCTGGCCGCGTTGCTGGCGACCCGCGCGCCTTACGCCATGCGAACCGCCAAGCAGCTGTTGAACAAGACCCTGGATCTCGACCTGGCCACCGCGCTCGAGCTCGAGCGCACGCTGATCGCCCGCATGGCGACGCCGCAGGAGGCGCAGGCCGCCCGCGACGAAGCCGCCGCGCGCAGCTCGACCTACGCCAACATCTTTTCGAAGCCGGACGCCAAGGCCGATTGATCGATCTGCCCGCCGAGTCGCTGCGCTGCGCCCTCATCGGAGGCCAAATGAGTTCCATTGCAATCGAGCTGACCACCCGCTTGCCGGAGCGCATCGCGAAGCGGCTCAGACTGCCGCTGATTTCCGCGCCGATGCTGCATGTCTCGGGACCGGACCTCGTGGTGGCCGCTTGTCGCGCCGGCGTGATCGGCGCGTTCCCCACCGCCAATCCGTTCTTGCTCAAAGTCAGCGGCGGCCTCGACGCCTGGCTAACGGAGATGACGTCGCGGCTCGGAGACGACCTCGAGACGGCCGCGCCGATCTGCCCGAACATCATCATGCGCAACGAGGACCTGAACGAGCACGTGGAAGCCGTGATCCGTCACGGGATCGAGATGGTGATCACCAGCGTCGGCTCGCCAAAACCGATCATGCCGCGGCTGCGCGAAGCCGGCGTCTTCGTGTTTTCGGATGTCGCCACGATCGAGCATGCGCGCAAGGCAGCGGATTCAGGCGTGGATGGGCTCGTCCTGCTGACGGCGGGCGCCGGCGGCCAGACCGGGTGGCTCAATCCGTTCGCCTATGTTCGAGCCGTTCGCAGCTTCTTCGACGGTCCCATCGTGCTTGCTGGTGGCGTGATCGACGGCGTTGCGTTGCGGGCCGCGCAGGTCCTGGGATGCGACCTCGGCTACATGGGCACGAAGTTCATCGCCACACGGGAAAGCCTAGCCGACGAGAGCTATCGCAACTGGCTGGTGCAGTGTTCCATGGACGACGTTCTGATGACCAAGGCCTTCAACGGCCTGATGGGGAGCTACCTTAAGCCCACCATCGCCGCCGCCGGCCTGGACCCGGACAACCTGGACGAGTCGATCTCCGTGGCGCGGGCCAAGGAACAATATGGGGGCGGCAACTCGGGGCCCCGGCGATGGATCGGGATGAAGAGCGCCGGCCACTCGGTCTCCGGTGTCACGGCGATCCAGAGCGTCGCCGAACTCGTCGATCAGACCGCGCGCGAATTCGAGGGATCGCGGCTCGAGGTCCTTCCCGCGCGAAGGCGATGAAACTTGTCAGTCAAACACCAACCGGAGGCGCCGATGAGCGACCAGGATGTGCGGCGACCGCCCGCGGCGGTGTTCTCGCCTGACGGCACGGCGGCGCTGCCGAACCATCCGGCGCTGCTGGGCGGCCGGTGCGAGGCCTGCGGCCACGCGTTTTTCCCGATGCAGACCTATGGCTGTGAAAAATGCGGCTCGCAGAATCTGAAAGCCGTGTCGCTGTCGGGAAAGGGCCGGCTGATCGCCTGCGCCGAGGTGTTCATCTCGGCGAACAAGCACCATCCCGCCCCTTACACCATCGGATCCATCGTCACCGATGACGGGGCCGTGGTGCGCTCGATCCTGGATGTTCCGCCCGGCGCGCGCCTCACCCCTGGCGCCGTGATGGTGACCCGCCTGGTCCCCGAAACCCGCCCCGACCGCGGCTCGCAGGACCTGCGCTTCGCCCCGGCCACCGTGGGAGAAGCCTGAGCCATGGCATGCCTGATCAGCGACCTGCGCCCTGTCTACGTCGTCGGGATCGGATTCCACCCGTACCAGTACGCCACCGAGACCACCTACGTGACGCTGGGGCTCCAGGCGGTCCGCGAGGCATTGGCCGACGCCGGCGTGCCGTGGGAGGCGGTCGAGTCGTCCTATGTCGCCAATTGCCGTCTCGGCATGGCGATCGGCCGGCCCATGCTGCGTTACCTGGGCGCTCTCGGTAAGCCGCTGGTGCATATCGAGAACGCCTCGGCCTCCGGCTCGACGGCCTTCCGGCATGCCTGCATCGAGGTCGCCGCCGGCATCAGCGACGTGGCACTCGCGGTTGGCGTCGACAAGCCGCCGACCGAGCGGATTCCGCGGGCGGGGACCGGCCTGCCGAACCTGGCTGACGACGCCATCGTCCCGTTCACGCACTTCGCCCTGCTCACCGACGAGTACGCGCACAAGCATGGCGTGGACCCGGAGGACATCGCCCTCGTCGCGGTGAAGAACCACGCCAATGGCGCCAAGAATCCCAACGCGCAGCGGCAGAAGGTGCGGACACTGGAAGAGGTGCTCGGCGGCAAGCGGATATCGGGGACGCTCACGTCGCTTCAGTGCACGCCGGTGGGGGAGGGGGCGGCGGCGGTGATCGTGGCCTCCGAAGAGGGGATCAGCCGCCTCGGCATCGACGCGGGCCGCGCCGTCCGCGTCGCCGCCTCCGCGGCCGGCAGCGAGAAAGCCGGCAACAGCCTCAACCCCGACACCGCGCTCTCCGCCGAGACCATGTCGCGCGCCTTGCGCGAGGCGCAGGTGACGCCCGGCGAGCTCGACATCGTCGAAGTCCACGACGCCTTCACGGTCGAGGAGATGCTGTACGCCGAGGCGACGGGGATCTGCGAGCCTGGCCGGTTCATCCCGATGCTCAAGGACGGCGCCT
>DATBEH010000163.1:0-140769 GCA_036276175.1 Lichenihabitans sp. | reverse complement strand
GGAGCAGAACCGCGCCGGCGCAATCGAACTCCTGATGCCGACCATGCAATCGGCCGATCTGTGGCGCGAGTCCGGGCGCTACGACGATTACGGCAAGGAGATGCTGCGCATCAATGACCGGCACGAGCGCGACATGCTCTTCGGTCCGACCAACGAGGAGATGATCACCGAGATCTTCCGCTCGGCCATCCGATCCTACAAGGATCTGCCGCTCAACCTGTACCACATCCAGTGGAAATTTCGCGATGAGGTGCGGCCGCGCTTCGGCGTGATGCGATCGCGCGAGTTCCTGATGAAGGACGCCTATTCGTTCGACCTCGACTATGCCGGCGCGAGACACTCCTACAACAAGATGTTCGTGGCCTATCTGCGCACCTTCGCGCGCCTCGGGTTCACGGCGATCCCCATGGTCGCCGATACCGGGCCGATCGGCGGCGACCTCAGCCACGAATTCGTGGTCCTGGCGTCGACCGGCGAGAGCGAGGTCTTCTGCCACAAGGATTATCTCGGCTTCGCGCCGCCGCCGGCCGACGTCGACTTCGACGACAAGGCCGGCCTCCAGGCCATCGTCGACCGCTGGACCTCGCTCTATGCGGCCACCTCGGAGAAGTTCGACAAGGCGGCGTTCGAGGCCGTGCCGGAGCCCTCGCGTGTTTCGGCGCGAGGCATCGAGATCGGCCACATCTTCTATTTCGGCACCAAATATTCAGAGCCCATGCGGGCCGTCGTGGCGGGGCCGGACGGCAAGGAGGTGCCGGTGCATGGGGGCTCCTATGGCATCGGCCCATCGCGCGTCGTCGCCGCCATGATCGAGGCTGGCCACGACGACGCGGGCATCGTCTGGCCCGAGGCCGTCGCGCCGTTCCGTGTCGGCATCGCCAATCTCAAGGTCGGCGACGTCGGCACCGACAAGGCCTGCGCCACATTATACCGCGAGCTCAGCGGAGCCGGCATCGACGTGCTCTACGACGACCGCGACGAGCGGCCGGGCGCCAAGTTCGCCACCATGGATCTCATCGGCCTCCCGCAGCAGATCATCGTCGGGCCGAAAGGCCTCGCGGAGAACAAGGTCGAGCTCAAGGATCGGCGCAGCGGAGCGCGCGAGCTCGTCGCGCCGGAGGAGGCGCTCCGGCGTCTCGCCGCTCCGGCCGAGTCGCGGGCCTGAGGAGCCTCACATGACCCAGGCCGGAGCCGCGGCCTCGCCGCGCGGGATCGCCGACCCGTCGCCGTCATCGAAAGCGGCGACGCGACCCTTCTCGCCATTCGAATGGCTGATCGCGCTGCGCTATCTGCGCGCCCGCCGCTCCAAGAGCTTCGTCTCCGTCATCGCCGGCTTCTCCTTTCTCGGCATCATGCTCGGCGTGGCGACGCTCATCGTCGTCATGTCGGTGATGAACGGCTTCCGGGCCGAACTGCTCGACAAGATCGTCGGCATCAACGGCCATATCTTCGTGCAGCCGACCGACGCGCCGATGACCGATTACGACGCGGTGACGCAGCGCATCCTCGGCGTGCCGGGCGTCAGCCTGGCGATTCCGATGATCGAGGGCGCGGCCGCCGTCTCGTCGCAGTTCAACCAGGCCGGCGCGCTGGTGCGGGGCATCCAGGAAGCCGACATCAAGCGCCTGCCGGGCATTGCCGGCCATGTCGTGCAAGGCACCCTCGACGGATTTGGCCAGGGCGGGGGGGTCGCGATCGGCCAGCGACTCGCGGAGGCGCTCGGCTTGAGGATCGGCGACCCGGTGTCGATCCTCACCTCAAAGGGCGTGGCGACGCCGATGGGGATCGCGCCGCGGATAAAATCCTATCCGGTGGTCGCCATCTTCGCGATCGGCATGTCGGAGTTCGATTCGAGCTTCGTCTACATGCCGCTCGCCGAAGCGCAGGATTATTTCGGCAAGGACGGCGAGGCTTCGGTGATCGAGGTCTTCGTCAAGGACCCGGACAACATGGATGCGATCCGGGCGACGCTCGACAAGGCCATCGGCCGGTCGGTGGTGCTGACCGACTGGCGGCAGCGCAACAAGACCTTTTTCGATGCGCTCAACGTCGAGCGCAACGTGATGTTCGTCATCCTGACGTTGATCGTGCTCGTGGCGGCGCTCAACATCGTCTCCGGCCTCATCATGCTGGTCAAGGACAAGAGCTCGGACATCGCCATCCTGCGCACCATGGGCGCGACGCGCGGTTCGATCCTGCGCATTTTCCTCATCGCCGGCGCCTCGATCGGCGTGGCGGGGACCTTCGCGGGCTTCCTGCTCGGGGTACTCGTCGCCAGCAACGTCGAGGCGATCCGCAATGGGCTGAACCGGCTGCTCCACGCCAATCTCTTCCCGTCGGAACTCTACTACCTCTCCCATCTGCCTTCGGTCATCGAGCCCGGGGACGTCGCGGCGGTGACGATCCTGGCGCTGACGCTCTCGCTCCTCGCCACGATCTATCCGTCGTGGCGGGCCGCGACACTCGATCCCGTCGAGGCGCTGCGCTACGAGTGATGAGCCAAGGATGAGCCAGGAACCGGCCTTAAGGCTCGAGCGGGTCGAGCGTCGCTACAAGCAGGGCGACAGTGTCCTCGCCATTCTGGAGGACGCGGAGCTGCAGCTCTGGGCCGGACAGTCGGTGGCTCTCGTCGCACCCTCCGGCACCGGCAAGTCGACGCTTCTGCACGTGGCGGGGCTGCTCGAGAAGCCCGACAGCGGCGATGTACTCATCGGCGGCGCGCCGACGGCCGCGATGAACGACGGTGCCCGCACGGCATTGCGCCGGTCCGCCATCGGCTTCGTCTACCAGGCGCATCACCTGCTGCCTGAGTTTACCGCACTCGAGAATGTCGCATTGCCGCAGATGATCGCCGGCCTCGACCGCGCGGAGGCGCAGACACGCGCCGGCGAGCTGCTGTCGTTCCTGGGCCTCGGCCAGCGGCTGAAGCACCGGCCGGCGGAACTCTCGGGCGGAGAGCAGCAGCGCGTCGCCATCGCACGGGCGGTCGCCAATGCGCCCTCGATCCTGCTCGCCGACGAGCCGACCGGCAACCTCGATCCGCATACCGCCGACCATGTCTTCACGACGCTGGCGACGCTGATCAAGGCGACCGGCCTCGCGGCCCTGATCGCCACCCATAACATGGAGATCGCGGCCCGCATGGACCGTCGCGTGACGCTGCAGGACGGCATCGTGGTGGAACTTTCCTGAACAGGGTCACGGATCAAGGAACCACGTAGATGGGACGGCTCTTGACCGGCCTCAACAGAAAGGTGCTTCGACGGCTCGGGTTGGAGATCGTCGAGGCATCCGCGCTCGCGCGCGACCGCATGCTGCTCGACCACTACCAGGCCGCGAGCGAGGCCGCCAAGGCGCCGCTCCACCCTGATCTCATGGCGCGCGTCGTCCTGCTCGGGCGGCTGCTGAAACCCCGCCGCCTGACGAGCCATCGCAAGATCAGGGTCGGCGGCCGGGAAGACGGGGGCTACGTCATGATCGACGACCTCGACCGCCTCAAGACCGCCTTCTCGCTGGGGGTCGGCCCCAACGTCGATTGGGACCATGCGATGGCGGAGCGGGGGATCGACGTCTACCAGTTCGACCACACGGTTGCCGGCCCGCCCAGGCAGCATCCGCGATTTCACTTTCACAAGAAGAGGATCGACGGCATCGCCTCGCCCGAGACGGAGAACCTCGTGTCGCTGCTCGACGCCCATGGCTCGCCGGGCGATCGCGCCAACATCCTCAAGGTCGACATCGAGGATTCCGAATGGTCGCTGTTCGCCAATACCGACCCGGAGGTGCTGGCGAGGTTCCCGCAGATCCTCTGCGAGCTGCATTCCCTGGGCTATGTTCACGATGACGGGCATTATCGCCGCATGACCGAGGCGCTCGGCCGGCTGCGCGACCGCTTCGAGATCGTTCACGTGCATGGCAACAATTGCGGTCGGCGCGTCTTCGTCGCCGATCAGGCTTTCCCTCACGTCCTCGAGATCACGCTCGCCAACAAGGCGCTCTACGGGTTTGGGGACGACGCGGAGGACTATCCGATGGACCTCGACGCCCCGAATGACACCGGCAGACCGGATTACCTTCTCGGCCGGTTCGATTTCGGCGATGCGGCGGGCGCGGATGTCGAACGGCTCGAGAGATTGGCCATGAGCGACGAAGCGGCCGTCGGATTCGACCGTGACGCCTACCTGTCGGCCAATCCCGACGTCGCCGACGCCGGCTTCGACCCCTGGGCGCATTGGCGCCTGTTCGGCAGGAACGAACGCCGCCCGCTTGCACCCGGCGAGTCGGACTTCGACGCCGAACGCTACCTCGCCGCCAACCCCGACGTCGCCGCGGCCGGGTTCGACGCCTTTGCCCACTGGCATCACTTCGGCAAGCGCGAGGGGAGGCCCTTGCCGCCTCCACCCCTCGCGCAACCGAACCACAGGACGCCATGACCCAGCCCTGTCCTGCTTGGCCGCGTTGTTCAGCGCGCCTCGCCGCGTACGAGTTTCCAGAACTGCTCCGTGGAATTGACGCGCGGAAATGGAATGTCCGGCACGGGCCGGTCGAGGAATCGACAGAGCGGCGCCCAGCCTTCGGTTACGTCGAAGACGAGCAGCCTATCCGGTGCGATCGTGGCGCAGACCTGCTCGGTGCGGCGGCGATAGGCGGCGATCACGCCCTCGCGATCGGCGACCGAGCCGCCGAACGTCTGATCTTTGATCATCGTGCTTGCGGCATCGAGCATCGCCGCAACGTGAGGCGGCATCGGATATTGGCCAGGCGTCTCGAGCAGAGTGCCGATCGTGGCGGAAAAGCTGGCCCACCAGGCCTGCTCGGGCCGGACCGACAGCACCAGCTTGGCTGCCGGATAGGCCGCGGCCAATTCGCGCCACACATGAGCGCCGGGCCAGTCAACCTGGGAGCCGTAACCGGCGAACACGTCGTCCCATACGACCGGTCTTCCGGCGGCGACGGCCTCCCAATGCGCGACCTGCCTCGGATGCGCGAACACCTCTTCCATATGATGGCAAGGGCCGAATCCCAGGGTGTCCAGCGCGGTTTTCAGCGACAAGGTTCCGGTCCGGCCAAAGCCGGGTCCGATCACGGCCAACGACATTAGGCGCAAGCTCCGTAGCTACCGGGACGATACCTTGAGCTGTGCCTTGACAATAGGCGCGTTCCGATCCGAATGCAAGCGTTGTTGTTCTCGAACTAAATATCGGTGGTTCCGATTGTATTTATCCCGCCATATCGACAGACTCGTTGCGGCCACGGGTGCAGCTCACAGCCTTGAGGGTGGATTATTGCCAGTATAGTCGTGGCGAAACCAACTCGGGCGGACAGATTAAAGCCAGTCCTGACGAAATTGCGCCTTTGTCAGATCTCGAATTGAACGGCCTGACAAAATCTCCTGCCTGCGCGACCCGACCAAGCGGACCAGATCAGCCAGAGTTGGCGGCGGGTCGGACGCCGAACTTCGGATCCAGTTCAAGCGTCGGTCGTTGCATGCCGGCAGCCGCTCGGTCATAAGATGCCATGACCCAGCCCGTCGTCCGTTTCGCGCCCTCGCCCACCGGCCGCATCCACATCGGCAATACCCGCACGGCGCTCCTGAATTTCCTGTTCGCCAAGGCGCGCGGCGGCCGGTTCGTGCTGCGTTTCGACGACACCGACGTCGAACGTTCGCGCGCCGAATATGCGGACAGTATCGAGGCCGATCTCCACTGGCTCGGCACGGTGCCGGACCTCGTGGTGCGGCAGTCCGAGCGCGTCGCGCTTTACGAGGCCGCCGCGGAGCGGCTCAAGGCCGCGGGTCGGCTCTATCCGGCCTACGAGACCGCCGATGAGTTGGAGCGCCGGCGCAAGCGCTTGCAGGCGCGCGGCCTGCCGCCGATCTACGATCGCGCCGCGCTGAAGCTCACGCCTGACCAGCGGACAGTGCTCGAGGCCGAGGGGCGTCGTCCGCATTGGCGCTTCCGGCTCGATCCCGGCACGATCGAATGGCACGACCTCGTGCGTGGCCCGAGCCATATCGATTGCGCGTCGCTGTCGGATCCCGTGCTGATCCGTGAGGACGGCAGCTATCTCTACACGCTGCCTTCGATCGCCGACGACATCGACCTCGCCATCACCCATGTGATCCGCGGCGAAGACCATGTCACCAACACGGCGGTGCAGATCCAGATCTGCCGGGCGCTTGACGGAGCCCTGCCGGCCTTCGGTCACCACAACCTGCTGGTGACCGCGAGCGGGGAGGGCCTGTCGAAGCGGTCCGGCGCGCTGTCGGTCGGTTCGCTGCGTGAGACCGGGGTCGAAGCGCTCGCCATCGCGGCGCTGGCGACGCTGACCGGTTCGTCCGCCGCCGTCCATCCGGTGGCCTCGCTCGACGACCTGATGGCGAAGATCGACCTCGCGCATCTGTCGCGCACCCCGGCAAGGTTCGACGAGGCGGACCTGCGTGCGCTTTCGGCCAAGACGCTGCATCAGCTGCCCTTCGGCGCCGTCGCATCGCGTCTGGCCGCTTTGGGCATCGGCGGTCCCGACGCCGCGGCCTTTTGGACTGCCGTGCAGGGCAACCTCGCGCGGTTCGACGAGGCCGCGGCATGGTGGGATGTCGTGCGGGGCAGGGTGGTGCCGGTGATCGAGGATCGCGATTACCTGGCGCAGGCTGCCGCCCTGCTGCCCGAGGAGCCGTGGAGCCTCGACGCCTGGTCCGACTGGACCGGGCGTCTGAAGCAGGCGACCGGCCGCAAGGGCAGGGCGCTGTTCCACCCGCTGCGCCTCGCGCTCACGGGTCGGGAGACCGGGCCCGACCTCAAGCACCTGCTGCCGCTGATCGGCCGCCCTAGGGCGCTGGCGCGGATTGGCGGAACTGCCGGGTGAGGTCCTCGCCGTCCTTCGGCGGGGGCGGTATCGCGATCCCGGCCCGATCGGCGAGATCGTCTGTCGGAACCGATTTCGGCCTGCGCGCTACCCTGGCCCTGCGGAGAGCCTTGGCGGCCGGTGCCTTCGCGCCCGGCCGGGCCATCTGGTCGGACAGCTTCTGCGTCACCGTCACGTCGCCCTTGTCGCCCTCGATCAGCTTTTCGGCGCCGGCCAGGGCCTCGACCCAGGACTGATGCGGCGGCTTGCACGAGCAGGTCGCATCGTAGCTCTTCTGGAACTTGAAGGCGGCCGGCAGGACCGTATAGGGCGTCCCGTCCGGCGTCACCGCCGTGTCGATGCCGCCCGAGGAACTGGTCGTATAGAGGCTGGCTTCGGTGCCCGGGCACATCGCCTTGCACAGCTGATCCAGGTGGTCGAGGTTATCCGACGAGGACGAGGCATCGTCGGTGATCGGGAAATAGCCCCCGTCGCAATGCTTGACGCAGAGCGCTTTGACGCGGGCCTGCGGGGGCAGCGGCGCATCGCCGCCGCCGACGTCACCGCCGTCCGGCGAGGCGCCGGGGTCGACCGGCATCAGCGCGCCGCCGTCGAGGGAGGCCCGATCTTCGGACGGACCGTTGGTGCAGGCGCTGTTGAACTGCTCGATCAGCGCCCGGCGCCGTTCGCCACCGTCGTTCGGCGCCGGCTGCGCGTGGTCCCGCAGGCGGTCCATATTGGCCTGCATCCGTTCCATTCTCGCAGCGATGGCGTCGCATTGCGGCGGCCCGCCGCCGAACAGGCCCGATCCGCAACCGATCGAATCGGAATAGTCCTGGGTGCGCCTGAGTTCGTATTGCTGTTCGCGGAGCGCGGCGCCATAGGCATCGCCGCCGCTCTGCGCCGCGTCGATCTCGGCCCGCAGCCTCGTGCAATCGACTCCCTGGGCGGATGCCGGCCCGATCGCGGTGGCGAGCGTGACCATCAGCGCAACGGCCAGGAGCTCCGCCCGCCAGCGGCCGGCCAAGAACCTGTCCGTGTGACCTAACCCCGTCCGATGCACTCGATCCTCATGATGCCGCGCCGTCGCCAGTTCCGATGCGGGCGGATCATGCCGCCGTTCGTGACCTAAAGATGTCCCGCTGCGGACCGCGCCGGCCCATTGCAAAAGGGTCGCACCGTTCCCTTATGAGGCGCGATCCTTGCGGGAGACTGGGGCATGCGGTGCGGGTTGCGGATTGTGCTGCTGGCGGCGGCCTGCTGGAGTGCAGGAGCGGCGACGATCGCCGGCGCCCGGGCGGCGGACGGCCCCGATCTCATCTTCCGCCAATCGACCAAATGGCGGCTGCTGACGCCCAACGACAAGCTCGCGACCTATGCGATCGACGATCCGACGGTCGGCGGAGTCGCGTGCTACTTCACCGTGCCGGAGAAGGGCGGCGTCGCGGGGGCGCTCGGCATCGCGCAGGAGGTCTCCGACATCTCGCTCGCCTGCCGCCAGGTCGGTCCGATCAGCTTCAAGGAGAAGTTCGGCCAGGGCGAGACCGTGTTCAGCGAGCGCCGCTCCTTCTTCTTCAAGCGCATGCAGATCGTGCGAGGCTGCGACGCCAAGCGCAATACGCTGGTCTACATGGTCTATTCCGACAAGCTGATCGAGGGCTCGCCCAAGAACTCGACCTCGGCGGTGCCGATCATGCCCTGGGGGGCGGAGACCAGCCCGCCGAAATGCGCCGACTGGACGACCGGCTGAGGCCGATCAGTCGCCGCAGCGGATGACGACGTCGTCCGCTGAGATCTTGGTGATCGGTTTCGTCGGCGACGTCACCGACCCGGTGACGTCGGAGCCCATGCCGTAGGCCAGCACGTGGGCGTGGCCGTGCGATTCGCACCAGCTGTCGGCGATCACCCGCCCGCACTCGCGGCCCGAATGCATGCAGTCGGCGATGCCGTAGCCTTCGTCTTCGGAGATCGTGTAGTCGGTGCCGTCCTGCGCCCTGGCCGCGGCGGGAAGGCCGACCATGAGGACGACGAGAGCGATCGGCACGATGCGCAGCGTGCCGATGGAGCGAGCCGAGAACAGCATGACGGACCCGGGTTTTCGGAAGGCGATGCCAGATTCCGACACCGTGGGCCGTCGAAATGACTAAAGTCTTAACGGATTTCGCAGCGGATCATTCACCCTCGGATCCCGCCTCGCCGCCGCGAATCTCGCCGTCGCGGCGAAAGGGCACGTGCTCGCCGTAGACCTCGATGGCGGTTTCGACATGACGGCGCTCCTGCTCGAGATAGTCCTCCACCGCGCGGGCGAGGCGTCGGTCGGCGATGTCGTGCACCGAATAGGTCGGCACCGGCCGGTAGCCGCGCGCCAGCTTGTGCTCGCCTTGGGCGCCCGCCTCGACCCGCGCGAGGTTCCGCTCGATGCCGAAGTCGAGTGCCTGATAGTAGCAGACCTCGAAATGCAGGAAGGGATGCTCCTCGATGGCGCCCCAGTTTCGGCCGTAGAGCGCGTCGTCGCCGATAAGATTGAGCGCGCCCGCGATATAGCGCCCGTTGCGCTTGGCCATGACCAACAGGATGCGCTCCGCCATCGCCTCGCCGATCAGCGAGAAGAAGGCGCGATTGAGATAGGGCCGTCCCCATTTGCGCGAGCCCGTATCCATGTAGAAGGCGAAGAAAGCGTCCCAATGGGCCTCGCCGAGGTCCTTGCCGGTCAGGCGCTCGACGGTGATGCCTTGGGCCAGTGCCTCCTTGCGTTCGCGCCGGATCGCCTTGCGCTTGCGCGAGGCGAGGCTGGCGAGGAAGTCGTCGAAGCAACCATAGCCCTCGTTGATGAAATGGAACTGCTGATCGGTGCGACGCAGGAAGCCCCGCGCGCCCAACCGGTCCCATTCGGACCTCGTAACGAAGGTGGCATGGATCGAGGAGGCGCCGACCCTGCTGCGCAGCGCCTTGAGGCCGCCGACCAGCGCCTCGATGGCGAGGTCGGGATCGGTGCCCTCGGCCACCAGGAGGCGTCGCCCCGCGACGGGCGTGAACGGCACCGCGACCTGGAGCTTGGGATAGTAGCGGCCGCCGGCCCGCTCATAGGCATCGGCCCAGGCGAAGTCGAAGACATATTCGCCTTGCGAATGGGTCTTCACGTAGGTCGGAGCCGCGGCGACCAGCTCCGCGCCCTGTTCCACGAGGACGTGGGCCGGCGTCCAGCCGGCGCGCGACGACACCGATTTCGACGTCTCGAGCGCCTGCAGAAAGGCGTGCGACAGGAACGGATTATGGCGCTCCCGTTGCGGATCGCCCGGAGCGAAAGGCGAGGAGGCGGGGTTGGCACAGGCATCCCAGCGGGCCGGGTCGATTGTGGCGATCGAGGGCGCGACACGGACGGTGAGCGGCTGCGGCATGATCATCCGGGCTTCGAGGCTTCCGTTCCATGATGCGGCGATGTCGCGTCGCCACCATGTCCTCGCGGCAGCGAGACTAAGGAAGGAACCCTTCGAATACCATCTGATCGGCGAAGGCCGCTGCCTTTTGCCGCTGTTCCGCATCGCGCACCGTCCATGTCATCACCGGCAGGCCGAGGCCCGCGCGGCAGAGCGAGGGCGCCGCATGCGGCAGGTCGTCGACCGCGAAAGACAGGAAATCGGGTCGCGTCTCGGAGAAATGGGTGAGCGCCGCGAGGTCGGCGCGAAACGCCGGGCCGAGATCGACCCACTCGTCACCCTCGAAGCACGCCTCGCTCACGATCCCGAGAGGCCGGCCTTCGTCGCGCTGCCGCAGATGGCGGATCACGGCGGGATCGAAGCTCTTGATCGCGAGCGGTCCACCGTAGGCGCGAACGATGTCGGCCACCCGATCCGCGAGCCGCAGGTCACCGTCGAAACGGCTCTTGATCTCGCAGATCACCGGAACCTGGCCGGCGACGAGGTCGAGCAGCGTGGCGAGGGAGGGAATCCGGTCGGTCGTGCCGTCGAGCGGCGTCGCTGCCGCTTCCCCTCCCGTGAGGTCATGGATCGTGCCACAGCGCCCGGTCAGCCGGCGCAAGTCGGTGTCGTGGAACACCACGGCCTCGCCATCGGCCGCGCGCTGAACGTCGCATTCGATGGCGAAGCGGTGCGACATGGCGGCGGCCGCGGCCGCCAGCGAGTTCTCGATCCGGCTGGCCCGGCGGTCGTGCAATCCGCGATGCGCGATCGGCGCGGCGACGAGCCAGGCCGGTGCCGGATCCCGTCCGATCATGCTTCGACGTCGAACAGGGCCTCGACCTCGACGGCGCAACCGAAGGGCAGGGTGGCGACACCGATGGTGGAGCGCGCGTGGCGGCCCTTGTCGCCGAGAACCTCGACCATCAGGTCGGATGCGCCGTTCATGATGCCGGCGACCGCGTAGAAGTCGGGCGCCGCATGGATGAAGCCGCCGAGGCGCAGGCAGCGGGCCACCCGGTCGAGGTCGCCCAGCGCCGCCTTGGCCTGCGCCAGGATGTTGATGGCGCAGAGCCGTGCCGCGGCCTTCCCGACCTCCTCGGCGATGCCGGCCCCGAGCTTGCCCACGTGGGCAGGGTCGAGCTTGCCGTCCGGCCCAAGCGCCAGCTGGCCCGAGATCACGAGCGTGCGGCCCGCGAGCACGTAGGGGACGTAATTGGCGACCGGCCTGGCGGCCGCCGGCAAGGCGATGCCCAGGTCCGCGAGGCGCTGGTCTATGCGGCTCATCATTCACTCCTCGTAGGTCGTTCCGGTGTTTGCCGCTTGCGGGTCTCCCCGAAGCGCGTCAGGTTCTTCATTTCGCCATCGGCTGGAGCCACGGTATGACATCGATGTGGAGCGCGACGTGACCCGTTCATCTCATGCCTATGCCATCCGCGGCGGCCTGGCCGGGCTGCTCATCGCGGCGGCCATGCTGCCGGGCACGTCCGTCGCCGGAGCCGCGGCAGCCGTGCCGATGGCGTCGCATCACGCGATCTACAAGCTGTCGCTTCTGAAAGCAAAGGGTGCCAACGCTCCGGCCTCGGCCGTCGGCGTCATCGATTATAATTTCAGTGGGTCGGCCTGCGACGGCTACACGACGACGTTCCGCCAGTTGACGGAACTGCAGCCGTCGGAAGGCGACGCGCGCGTCAACGACCTGCGCTCGACGACCTTCGAGGAGGCGAACGGATCGCAGTTCAGCTTCAAGACTACGACACGCAACGACAACGACGTCGTGACCGATGTCGACGGGCGCGCCCGAAAGCTGCCGGACGGCGAGGCCAGCGTCGAGCTCAAGACGCCGCCCGGGCGGGCGACCCTCGGCGACGATATCCTGTTCCCGACCGAGCATCTGCGGCGGATCATCGGCGTGGCCGAGGCGGGAGGGAAGCTGCTCGAGGCGAAGGTCTATGACGGATCCGATACCGGGAAGAAGGTCTTTCGCACGCTCACCGTCATCGGCAGGCCGATCGACGCGCCGAGCCAGGATCCGGTCGGTGCCGCCGACGGCCTCAAGACCGTGCGGCGCTGGCCTGTGTCGATCAGCTATTTCGACAAGGGCAAGGAAGACGCTCCGGACTACATCCTCTCCTTCGACCTTTACGAGAACGGCATCAGCCGCGCGCTCAAGCTCGACTACGGCGATTTCGTCCTCGAGGGGGACCTCACGGATCTGACCGTGAAGGCACCCTCGCCCTGTAAGTGAGGCACGTCTCAGGACCACGTCCGGCCTGGATCGAGGGCATCCGGCAGGGATGCGATCTCGGCCGGGTCGGCTCCCGAGGCGGCGCAGAAGCGCAGGAGAATCGACTCGTCCTGCACCAGGAAATCGATGAGCGCCACCGCGAACCCGGGCGCGGTCGCGGCGGCCCGCAGGGTGGTGGCATCGAGGCCCGACAAGGCGAAGAAGCGCTCTGCCGTCTCTCGATCGCCGGCAAGGAATCTTAACCCTTGGATGGCAATCCAGGACTCGTCGAAACGGCTCGGATTGGATCGCGACTGCCTGTCCCGGGGGCGTGGGGGCTCGGACTTATGCACAGATGAGTTACCCTTTCGTCGAATGTTATTGATTAGGCTAGGATCTTGCGCCTGGAATGTCATAGCCGAGACCATTGTCGATCCCAGGATGGTCGGAGAAAAGCCAAGGCGCCGAGGCCATGCCGAAAACGATCCTGATCGTCGAAGACAACGAGCTGAACATGAAGCTGTTCAGCGACCTTCTGGAGGCCAACGGCTACCGGACGGTCCAGACCCGCAACGGCGTCGAAGCCGTCGGTCTTGCGCGGCAGCATAGGCCCGACCTCATCCTGATGGATATCCAGCTTCCCGAGGTCTCGGGCCTGCAGGTCACGCAATGGCTCAAGGACGACGAGGAGCTGCGCACCATACCGGTCATCGCCATCACGGCCTTCGCGATGAAGGGCGACGAGGAGAAGATCCGGCAAGGCGGGTGCGAAGCCTATCTGTCGAAGCCCATCTCGGTCGTGAAATTCCTGGAAACGGTCCGCAACTACCTCTGAGATGGCTGAAAGGCCGCGCCGCCATGACCGCACGTATTCTCGTCGTCGACGACCTGCCCGCGAACGTCAAGTTCCTCGAGGCGCGCCTGACGGCCGAATATTTCGAGGTCCGCTCCGCGACGAATGGCCTCGATGCGCTGCGTATCGCGGCCGCCGGGGCCTGCGACATCGTGCTGCTCGATGTGATGATGCCGGGGCTCGACGGATTCGAGACCTGCCGGCGGCTCAAGAGCGATGTTTCGACCTCGCATCTGCCGGTGATCCTGGTGACTGCGCTCGATCAGCCGGCCGACCGCCTGCGCGGGCTCGAGGCCGGCGCCGACGACTTTCTCACCAAGCCGATCGACGAAGTGGCGCTCCTGGCGCGGGTCAAATCGCTCGCCCGTCTCAAGATCATGGTCGACGAGCTGCGCCTGCGCGCGGCGTCCTCGGCCAGCGCCGGGCTGCAGCAGGGCCTGCCGCTGATGTCGGGCGACGACGGTCTCGACGGCCGCATCCTGCTCGTCGACGACCGGGAGAGCTCGTCGGAGCGACTGGTGGCGACTTTGGCGCTCCAGCACAAGGTGACGCTCGAGACCGCGCCGCAGGAGGCCCTGTTCAAGGGGGTCGAAGGCGGCTTCGATCTCGTCATCGTCAGCGGCGCCCTGCGCGACTACGACGGATTGCGGCTGTGCAGCCAGCTGCGCTCGCTGGAGCGGACACGGCAAGTCCCGCTGCTTCTCGTCGCCGATGCCGAGGATCGTCAGCAGGTGCTGCGCGGCCTCGAGCTCGGCGTGAACGACTATCTGATCCGGCCGGTCGACCGGAACGAGTTGCTCGCCCGGGTCCGCATCCAGCTCCGCAAGAAGCGCTATGCCGATCGCCTGCACGAGATGCTCAACGAATCGATCCAGCTCGCCGTCATCGACGCACTGACGGGTGTCAACAACCGGCGCTACCTGGAATCCCATCTGGCGCCGATGGTCGAGGCGGCTGCCGACGGCAGCCGTCCGCTGTCGCTGATGATCCTCGACATCGATCATTTCAAGACGGTGAACGACACCTATGGGCACGACGCAGGCGACGAGGTCCTCAGGGTCTTCGCATCGCGGATCAAGGGAGTGATTCGCGCGGCGGACCTGCTCTGCCGTCTCGGCGGGGAGGAGTTCATCGTGGTCATGCCGGACACGACCCTCGATGTCGCCGCGCGGATCGGCGAGCGGATTCGGCAGACCGTCAATGCCGCCATGTTCCCGATCCATGGCGGCGCGACCCAGATCCCCGTCACCGTGTCGATCGGCATCGCCGACCGCCGCCACGACAGGCAGCCGGAGCTCGTGCTCAAGCGCGCCGACAAGGCGCTCTACGTGTCCAAGAACAACGGCCGCAACCGGGTGTCGGCCGACGCCGCCTGATTGGATAGGGTGTCGCTTTAGCGAGCTTTTTCAATATCAAGCTTTGCAAGCGCCGCGGGCCGTTGTAGCGTGCCGCGCAAATCGGATCGACGGCGGCGCTGGTCGGCGCTACAAGGGTGAGCGACTTTAACCAGTTCGTATCATCCGGCTGTTACAAGAGTCTGCCAGGGAATTCGAATACCCTACGGAGTGCTCAGGTCCGCCGCATCTCCTGGGTCCGTGGGGTCGGCCGGTCCGGAAGTGGTTAGAGTGGCCTCCTCGAATGCCACTTCCGGCCGGCCACCTTGGCGGTGGCGTGACCGAGGCCTGGTTAGGTCCGGGCACGGCCTAACGGCGTCGCACTCGTGACCTGCGGAATTTGAGTCGCGCGACGTCGATCGTCGGACGGGACTTGTGGCCGGGAGTGCGGGACGCGCATGCCGAATTTCGGCAGGTGTTCCAGGGGGCGCTCCGACGAGGTTGGTCGATCACGACTATTCCTACAGGCTGTTCGGGAACCGCGAGCCATCCAGGCCCGACGTGTTCCGATCCGCGTCGGCGGACGACACGTGTCCTTGTCCAGATGAGGCCGCCCCGCCTGCGAGCGAGCGCCCTCGTGCCTACTTGATCTTGGTTTCCTTGAACTCGACGTGCTTGCGCGCGACGGGGTCATATTTCTTGAATGACAGCTTGTCCGTCTTCGTACGGGCGTTCTTTTCGGTGACGTAGAAATAGCCCGTGTCGGCGCTCGACAGGAGCTTGATCTTGATGGTGGCAGCCTTGGCCATGACTTGAACCCTGGAGCACGGCGCGTCGAGGATGGACGCGGAATGAAAAAATCGCGCGGACCTCGTCGGCCGCGCGCGCTCGTCAGTGTACCCTAGACGGCCAGCCGCCGTTGTCAACATTTTGGACGCCGCGCCACAGGGCAATAGGGTGAGGCTTCCTCACCTGCGCAGCGGGGGAGGACACGCCCACTCTCCGCTTAGCGCGATTGCCCTGGCGGCGAGCCAAGGCACCGAGCGGCCCCGCCGCAAGGTGGCTCTTACTCTTGGAGCAGATCATGGCCAAGATCGGCATCCAATCCGCAACCCGCACGCTGGGGTCGGACTATCCTGCGCCTTTCGACGAACCGTGCCGGGCGCGCCTGCGCTTTGCGCTCGGCGATGTGGCCGGCCTCACGCAGTTCGGCGTCAATCTGCAACGGCTCCAGCCGGGCGGCTGGAGCAGCCTGCGCCACTGGCACACGGCCGAGGACGAATTCGTCTGGGTGGTGCGCGGCGAGGTGGTGCTCGTCACCGATGTCGGCGAGGAGATCCTGCGGCCGGCGATTGCGCGGGATTCAAGGCCGGTACGCGCGATGGCCACCATCTCCAGAACCGCTCGGACAACGAAGCCCTGCTGCTCGAGGTCGGATCCCGCCGGCCCGAAACGGACGAGGTCGCCTACCCGGACATCGACCTGCATTGGAGCGAAGCGACAGGCTTCATCGGGAAGGACGGGCTTTCCCGATCCGCATGAGCACGGCAACAAAGGGGGGACATCGACATGGCCACGGGTGACGATCTGCGCCGGCTGGCTCTGTCGCTCGACGGCGTCGTCGAGGCGCCGCATTCGACCGGGTGGCGTTCAAGGCGGCACGGACCTTCGCCACCTTGGCTGCCGACAGCCTGACGGCCTGACGGCCTGACGGCCAATATCGGGTTCGTGCCCGACGAACAGGACTTCAACTGCCTGCTGGCGCCCGAGGCTTTCCGAAAGCTGCCGAACGCATGGGGCGAGCGAGGCTGGACCGTCGCGATCTTGTCGAATCTCAGCACGGACGAACTGGTGAAGGCCCTCGAAACGGCGTGGCGTCACGCCTGCCGAAGCGGACGGCGCCGGCTCGCCGCCGGTCGCGACGGTGAGGCGGTCTAAGACTTGTGTCGTCGCGACCGCCGCAACGCGGCCATGCGCTCAGCTCCCGCGGCCTTCCCGCCTCGAGGCCGCGCACGCTGTCGTCCGCCCGCCCCGCCGCCACTGCCGACGATCTCGAAGCGCAACGCTCCGGCCAGGGGAGCGGCCTCGACCAGCCGGGCCGTCACGAGGTCTCCGAGCCGGTAGCTCGTTCGGCTCCTCGTGCCTACGAGCGCGTGGGCGCTCTCCTGATAGGCGAAATATTCGTCGCCGAGGGTCGAGGCCGGCACGAAACCGTCCGCCCCGGTCTCGGTGAGCCTCAAGAAGAGTCCGGAGCGCGTCACCCCCGAGATGCGACCCTCGAAGCTCGCGCCCACCCGGTCGATCAAGAAGCCGGCGACGAGCCGGTCGACCGTCTCGCGTTCCGCCGCCATGGCGCGCCGCTCGGCGGCGGAGATGCGGGCCGCCATCTCGCCAAGGACCTTCCCGTCGAAGTCCGGCAGCCCGTCGTCCCCGAACCCGAGGGCGCGGATCAGCGCCCGGTGCACGATGAGGTCGGCATAGCGACGGATGGGCGAGGTGAAATGCGCATAGCGTGCGAGGTTGAGGCCGAAATGGCCGTAGTTCTCGACCGCATATTCGGCCTGCGCTTGCGAACGCAGCACGACCTCGTTGATGAGGTGCTCGTGCTCGCTGCCCTTCGCCTTCGCCAGGACCGAATTGAACAGCGCCGGACGCATCACCTGCCCACGCGCGAACTTGATGCCGATCGATTGCAGGAACTCCTGCAGCGCGTGGAGCTTGGTCAGCGAAGGTTCGTCGTGGACCCGGTAGACGAGACGCTGGCGCCGCGCCTCCAGCGTCTCGGCCGCAGCCACGTTGGCGAGGATCATGAATTCCTCGATCAGGCGGTGCGCGTCGAGCCGCTGGGGCACCACGACCCGCTCGACGGTACCGTCGGGCTTCAGCACGATCTTGCGCTCAGGCAGGTCGAGGTCGAGCGGCGCGCGATCCTCGCGTCCTCGGGAGGCGAGGCGGTACGCCTGCCACAGCGGCTTGAGTACCGCGTCGAGCAGCGGCCCGGTCGTCTCGTCGGGCTTGCCGTCGATAGCGGCTTGCGCCTGCGCATAGGCGAGCTTTCCGGCCGAGCGCATCATCACGCGATGGAAACTGTGGCGACGCTTCGCTCCGTCCGCGCCGAGCACGAGGCGCACCGCAAGCGCCGGGCGGTCCTCGTGCGGGCGCAGCGAGCCGAGATCGGTCGAGATCCGCTCCGGCAGCATGGGCACGACGCGGTCCGGGAAATAGACCGAATTGCCGCGCTCGAGCGCCTCCCGGTCGAGCGCCGATTCGGGCCTGATCAGGCAGGCGACATCGGCGATGGCGACGGTGACGACAAAGCCGCCGGCATTCGCCGGATCGGGATCCGGCTGCGCATGCACGGCGTCGTCGTGGTCCTTGGCGTCGGGCGGGTCGATGGTGACCAGGGGCAGGGCACGCCAGTCCTCGCGGCCTGTCGTCAGGGTCGCGGGCCGCACCGCCGCGGCCTCGGCCAGGACATCGGCGCCGAACACGTAGGGTATGCCGTGTGTCAGGATGGCGATGGTCGACACCGCCTTTTCGCTCCGCGTCGAACCGAGTCGCTCCATGACCCGGACCGGCTGCGGCCCGAGACCACGCGCCCGGCCGATGGGCTCGGCCGCGACGAGCTCTCCGTCTTGCGCCTCGCCGAGAGCGGCCTCCGGCACCACGTAGTCGGCGGAGGAATTGCGCTTGTCGATCGGCATCAGGCTCGCGCGGCCGCGCGAATCGAATCGGATCACGCCGAACAGGCGCGGCTTGGGCTTGCCGAGCGCCTTGACGACGCGCCCCGTATAGGCGGCTTGGCCGTCTTCGCCGCTCCGCGCGGTTTCGACGCGCAGCAGGACGCGGTCGCCGACGCCAGGCGCCGGCAGGCTGCTTCGCTTGTCCTTGCGCTGATGCACCAGGATGCGCGGCGCCTCGCCGTGCTCGGCCGCGTCCCAATCCGATGGTCGGGCGACGCACTCGCCATCGCGATCGCGGCCGACGATGTCCGCCACCACCATGTCGGGCAGTACCCCGGCCGGCCGGATCGCCTTGCCGCGCCGCTCGAGCGCGCCATCGTCCTCGAGCTCGCGCAGCATTCGTTTCAATTCGATCTTGGCCGCGCCCTTGATATTGAAGGCTTTGGCAATGTCCCGCTTGGCGACCTTGCCATGTCCCGTCGCGTGACGCTCCGTCGCGATGAAGGCGAGGATCTCCTCGCGCGATGGCAGAGCGGTCGCTTTGGGGGTCGACCGCTCCGCCGAATGGTTTGCTTTCATGCTGGCAAGATAAGGGGCGGCAAGCCGGATGGCGAGTGGCTCGCGTCAGCCGCCAGCCCTGACCAGAGATCGGCCAGCCACCCGATCGGCCTGGTGGTTATACGATCAAGCCCCGGCTGGCAAAGCGCTCGATCGGAGCGTCGCGAGGCGCCGTCTGAGTTCCGCTTCAGGCGGCGCGTTCGGATTATCTATCAGAGCGGCACGATCACTCATGACGTCGAGACTGATGATGCCGCTCAGAAGGGCGGAACGAAGCCACGCCCGGTCCTTCTCGCGCCACGCGCAGGCCTTGGCGAGAGCAATGTCGTTGGTCTCGGGGCAGAGGCAGGTGACGCGCGCAGGAGCTTGCAGCCTGAGTTCGGTCGCCCTCGTGCGCCAGTCTTCGGGCAGGCAGGCGGTGCGCTCTCCGACGCCGTGAGCGTAGTAGCCGAACGCCTCGTCGAACTGAGATCCTTCGCCGATCGTACCGTCGATGAGAGTCGAGACCTCATCGACATCGTCGATGCCCAGCGCATAGATGTCGATCTCGCGCGTCCGCATCAAATCGAGAGGAATGGTCTTGCCTCGCGCGATGACCGCGCCTGTGCCGACCATGACGAAAGCCGAGCAACGCGTGATCGCCGCCGCCGAGCGAAGCAGATGGGCGATGTCCTGCTTGCGCAGCCGCGTCGCCCGCCCGCTCATACCGAAACTCCTCCTCGATTCATCCCGACGGCCCGCGTCGGCTGACGTTCGCCGCCAGCTTGGTTCATGGGCCGCCCTCGTCATGGATCGGCTGGCGCGCGAGCCGCAGCAAATGCGTTCTGACGGCGACCGGGAGGCCGGGAAAGACAGGAGCGGTTTCCCTGGCATAGTTCCCCTCGGCCGAACGCTCGGTCAAGATCGCGACGATGGCTTCGCGAGGGCCGTCGAGCAGCTTTCTCCACAGGACATAGCCATCGCGCTGCCGCGGGTCATCCCGCGCGAAACGCTCCAGATGTTCGGATGCGATCGAGAGAAGGTCGCCGTCCGCCGCGATCCTTCGGGCGTTCTCGCAGGCCAGCAAATAGCTGAAGCGCTGGCTCCGATCGATGAATCCGTCTCGTTCCATGCGGTCGCTCGCTGTGTTTGCGGGCCGCTCAGTCTTGCTTAGATGGACCGAGACCGCCGGCGGGACAAGCTCATGCCGACCGCGTCCTCGCTTTGCCCGGCGCCGCCTTCGCCGGCGCCTTCTTGTTGGCGGACGTCTTCGCCTTGGTCGACTTCGCGGCCGACCGCGTGGTCCTGCCCGAGGCGCCCCCGCTGCCGGCCTTGGCATCGATCATCTGGACCGCGTCCTCGAGCGTGAGCGTGTCAGTCGCGAGGCCCTTGGGCAGCGTCGCGTTGGTCTTGCCGTGATTGACATAGGCGCCGTAGCGACCGTCGCGCAGCGTGATCGGCGCCCCGTCCGGATGGTTGCCGAGGATGCGGCCGGCCGGCGCCGCGCCGCCCCGGCGCTCGCCGCGCCCCAGCTCCTTGGCCACGACGAGGTCGATGGCGCGATTGCCGCCGATGGTCAGCACGTCGTCGTCGGCATTGAGGTTCGCATAGGTCTTGCCGTGCTGCACATAGGGGCCGTAGCGGCCGATCCCGGCCAGGATCGGCTCGCCCGAGGTCGGGTGCCGCGCGATCTCGCGCGGCAAGGCGAGCAGCGCCAAGGCGATGTCGAGGTCGAGCGCGGCCGGCGCGAGTCCCTTGGGCAGCGAGGAGCGTTTCGGCTTCTCGCCCTCGCCGAGCTGGATATAGGGGCCGAAGCGGCCGTCACGCAGCGTCACGTCGAGGCCCGAGGCCGGGTCGGTGCCGAGGCTGCGCTGGCCCGGCTTGTCACCGGCCGCAGCGAACTCGCCGCCGTTCGCGGTCAGCTGCCGTGTGAACTTGCACTCCGGATAGTTCGAGCAGCCGATGAAGGCGCCAAACTTGCCGAGCTTGAGCGATAGCTTGCCTTCGCTACAGGCCGGGCAGGCGCGAGGATCGCTCCCGTCGCCCTTGTCGGGAAAGATATAGGGGCCGAGCAGCCCGTTGAGGTTGTCGAGCACCTCGGTCGTGCGCAGGTCCTTGGTGTCGCCGATGGCGGCCGAGAAATCGCGCCAGAAGTCGCGCAGCACCTGCCGCCAGTCGGTCTCATGGTTCGAGACCTTGTCGAGCTGCTCTTCGAGGTTGGCGGTGAAATCGTAGTCGACCCAGCGGTTGAAGAAGGATTCGAGAAAGGCCGTGACGAGCCGGCCCTTGTCTTCGGGATGCAGGCGGCGCTTGTCGAGCCGCACGTATTCGCGGTCCTTCAGCACGGCGAGGGTCGCCGCATAGGTCGAGGGCCGGCCGATGCCGAGATCCTCCATGCGCTTGATCAGCGCCTCCTCGGTGTAGCGCGGCGGCGGCTCGGTGAAGTGCTGGGTCGCGTCGATGCGATCGCGCTTGAGCGGCTCATTGGCCGCCATGGCGGGCAGCCGGCCACCCTCCTCACCCTCCTCGTCGTCGTCGACGCCATAGAGCTTGAGGAACCCGTCGAAGCGCACCACCTGGCCGGTGGCGCGCAGCTCGAGCCGGCGGTACCCTACGCCCGTCGGCCCGACCTCGGCCACGATCTCGGCCGTGGTCCGTTCGATCTCGGCCGATTCCATCTGGCTCGCGACGGTGCGCTTCCAGATCAATTCGTAGAGCCGGAGCTGGTCGGCTTCGATATAGCGGGCGACCTCCTTCGGCAGGCGCGACAGGTCGGTCGGCCGGATGGCCTCATGCGCCTCCTGGGCGTTCTTGGCCTTCACCGTATATTTGCGCGGGACGCCCGGCAGATAGCGGTCGCCAAAGAGGTTGCCGATGACCTTGCGCGTCCCGGCGACGGCCTCAGGCGCCATGTCGATGCCGTCCGTCCGCATATAGGTGATGAGGCCGGTCGTCTCCCCGTGGATGCTCACCCCCTCGTAGAGCTTCTGCGCCAGCTGCATGGTGCGGGCCGGCGACAGGCCGAGCTTGCGCGAGGCCTCCTGCTGGAGCGTCGAGGTGCGGAAGGGCGGAAAGGGATGGCGCTTGACCGGCTTGGCCTCGACGGACTCGACCGAGAAGCGCGCCTCGCCGAGCGCCGTCTTGAAGGCCGCCGCCTCCTCGCCCGTGCCGATGTCGAGCCGCGTGATCTTCTTGCCGTCGGCGCCGACGAGCCGCGCCTCGAAGCCGGCATCGCCTTGGGTGCGCAAGTGCGCCACCAGCGACCAGTATTCGCGGGTCCGGAACGCCTCGATCTCGCGCTCCCTGGCGCAGACGAGGCGCAGCGCCACCGATTGCACTCTACCGGCCGAGCGTGCCCCGGGGAGCTTTCGCCAAAGTACCGGCGACAGGTTGAAGCCAACCAGATAGTCGAGCGCCCGGCGGGCCAGATAGGCGTCGACGAGCGCCTGGTCGATCTCACGCGGGTTCGCCATGGCGTCGCGCACCGCCGCCTTGGTGATGGCGTTGAAGACGACGCGCTCGATCTTCTTGTCCTTGAGCACGCGCCGGTTGCGCAGCACTTCGAGCACATGCCACGAGATGGCCTCGCCCTCGCGGTCCGGGTCGGTCGCCAGGATCACCCGGTCGGACGTCTTGACCGCGCGCACGATGTCGGCCAGCCGCTTCGCCGCCTTGTCGTCGACCTCCCATTGCATCGCGAAGTCCTGCTCGGGATCGACCGAGCCGTCCTTGGCGGGCAGGTCGCGCACGTGGCCGAAGGAGGCTAGGACTTCGTAGTCTTTGCCAAGATAACCGTTGATGGTCTTCGCTTTCGCCGGGGATTCGACGATGACGACGTTCATGAAGGCATGATCCTGAGGGAGGGCGGCGTTTGGCGGGGCCGACGGTAAATGGGCGAGGCGGACCGGCCTGTCAAACGGGAGACCGGGCCGTGCTGTCGGGACTGCGGTGGCGCATCGCCGGAAACAGCCTGTTGAGCCGCGCCGTCATCGGCGCTTCGATCAAGCGAAAAACGACAAGGCCCGTGATGACGGCCGCGAGGCAGGCACAGCAGAGAAAGACCCATGCCGGCAGACGGTTGCCGACCGTCGCGGTCCAACCTACGCGCAGCAGGCGTATTGCGAAAGGATGGGCAAGATAGAGACTATAGGAAGCATCCCCCAGGATGGCAAGGCCGAGGACCAGGCGGCTCGCTCTCCAGGGCGGCATGAGCACCGAGCCGGCGAGGATGAGCGCGGCCGGCAGGCCGCCTCTCAGTACAGGATCGACGGCCTCGAAGCGGCTGCTCGCCGGCCCGAGCGCCACCGCCGCCAAAAGGCCGAGGAGGACCAGCGCGATGCCCGAGGCGCGGCCGATCCTCCAACCGACCTCGCCGAGGAGGCCGATTGCGATGCCGAGCAGGAATTCGAGCAGCAGGCCGTTGGTCCAGACGAAGAGCGGTGCGGATCCCGCGGGAAAGATCTTGCCGAGGAGAACCAGCCCGATCAGGACGACGGCGATCGCGGACAGGCCGGCGCGGCGCGGCAGCGCCATGGCGGCGCCGAACAGCAGGTAGAAGAACATCTCGTAGTCGAGCGTCCACCCCTGGCCGAGGATGGGGCGGATCTCGCCGTTGATCCGTGTGACCGGAATGAAGAGGTAGGAGCCGAAGAACAGGCCCCAGCCTTCGACCGGCACATTGAGCAGGCCCGGCGCGGCGAGGCTGCCGAGAAGCACCGCCGTCGTCATCAGCCAGTAGAGCGGCGCGATGCGGAGCAATCGACGCCCGACGAATCTCGGCGGTGCGCCGGGACGGCCGAAATCGCGCGCGGTGCGCAGCATAATGAAGCCCGAGATGACGAAGAAGAGGTGGATGCCGAAGGACCAGTCGAACAACCGGTCGAGACCCAGCGGCGCGTCGCCGTACCGGCCGGCGATCGTATCCGCGTCGTAGCCGGCATGATGCACGACGACGCTCAGCGCCGCGAAGGCCCTGAGCACCTGGATGGAGTAGAGCGGGGCGGGTCGCGACCCCAAGGGCGATACGGGACCGGGCGTCGGCGCCCTCGCTTTTTTTGGCTTGGCCGGTTCGGCAATGGGCGATCTTGCTTTAGGATCGCTGGCCGTGGGTGGGGAAGGAGACATCATGGCGGGTGCGGGACTGTCTTACGCCACTGCGGGGCTTCTCGGCTATGCCCTGGGCTCCATTCCGTTCGGTCTCCTGCTGACGCGCCTCGCCGGGACGACGGACATCCGCACCGTCGGATCGGGCAACATCGGGGCCACCAACGTGCTGCGCACCGGCCGCAAGGACCTCGCGGCCGCGACGTTGCTGGGTGACGCCCTGAAGGGCACCGCGGCCGTGCTGATCGCGGCCTCCTTCGCCGGCGAACGGGCAGGGCTCGCAGCGGCGGTCGGCGCCTTCCTCGGCCACCTCTATCCGGTCTGGCTTCGCTTTCGCGGCGGCAAGGGCGTCGCAACCTATCTGGGCTGTCTCTACGGCTCCTGGTGGCCGATGGGACTGATCTTCTCGCTGGTCTGGTTGGCGACGGCCTTCACGCTGCGCTTCTCCTCCGCCTCGGCCCTGGTGGCCTCGGCGCTCACGCCCGTCCTGTTCTTTCTGCTCGGCCGGCCGGCGGAAGGGGCGGTCTTCCTGGTCCTAACGCTGATCCTGTGGTGGAAGCACCGAGCGAACCTCGCCCGGCTGCTCAGCGGCACGGAGGCCAAGATCGGACAGAACACATGACCCCGGCCCTGCGCGACCTCAGCGACGGCGAGCGCTGCAACTGGCTGCGGCTGATCCGCAGCGAGAATATCGGCCCGAGGACCTTCGCCACGCTCATCGCGCGCTACGGCGACGCGGGAGCCGCGCTCGACGCCCTGCCGGCGCTGATCGCGCGTGGCCGCGCGGGCGCCCGCGGCGTGACGATCTTCCCGGCGGACGCGGCGGCGCGGGAACTCGATGCGGCCCGCCGTCTCGGGGTGAGCTTCCTGGCGCTCTGCGAGCCGGCCTATCCGGCGCCGCTGCGCGCCATCGATGCCCCGCCGCCGCTGATCGCCGTGAAGGGGTCCCTGGAGGCGCTGCGGCGACCGATGGTCGCGATCGTCGGCTCGCGCAATGCGTCGGGATCCGGCCTCATCTTCGCCGACCGGTTGGCGAAGGGCCTTGGCGACGCCGGCTATGTCGTCGTCTCGGGCCTGGCGCGCGGCATCGACGGCCGAGCCCATCAGGCCAGCCTCGCGAGCGGCACCGTCGCGGTGCTGGCGGGCGGCCACGACAGGGTCTATCCCAGCGAGCATGAGGCCCTGACGCGTCGGATCGTGGAAAACGGCGCGCTCGTGTCCGAGATGCCGCTCGGTTGGGAGCCGCGGGCCCGTGACTTCCCGCGCCGCAACCGGCTGGTCTCGGGTCTCAGCCTCGGGGTGATCGTGGTCGAGGCGAGCCGCCGATCGGGCTCGCTGATAACGGCGCGCTTCGCCAACGAGCAGGGCCGAGAGGTCTTTGCCGTTCCGGGATCGCCCCTCGATGCGCGGGCCGATGGGACCAACGACCTTCTGCGACAGGGTGCCACGCTTTGCGCCTCCGTCGAGGATGTTCTCGGCGCGCTGGCGCCAGTGCTCGGGCCGGCGCGCGAGGGCATGACCATGGCGGAGCCGCGCAGCGACGCTCCGGAGCCTGAACCGCTCTGGGAGGAGATCGACCTTTTCGCGGAGGGCGACGAGCTCGGGCCGGCCCTGCCGCTGCGCGAGACCCTGTCCTCGCCGGTGTCCCAGCCGGCACCCCCCAGGATCTCGGATGGCGTCGCCGACATCGATCGCGTGCTGGAACTGATCGGACCCACACCGGTCCTCATCGACGACCTCATTCGGGCCTCCGCGTTGCCGGCGCGTCACCTCCAGGCGGCGCTGATGGAACTCGAGATCCGCCACCAGGTCCGCCGCCTCGACGGCAACCGGGTCGCGCTCAACCTCGAGCGGGCGGCGGCAGGCGCATCCTCCGGCGGCTCACTCGGCGGCGACCTCCCCCCGACCGATGCGCTCCGCCTCCATCTGCGCCATGGTGAGTAGATAGGCCAGCATGGGCAGTTTCGCCCCGGCCGTCATGCCGGCCAGTTGCCCACAGATTCCGGCGACGTAATCTCCGAGATCGACGAGGCCGGGATCGTGGAACGTCCGGACCGCGAGGAGTTCGCGCGTGGCTGCGCCGGGCCGCGGCCAGCGGCCGTGCGTCGACGGAAATTTCCTGGGCAAGGATCGTCTCTATCGGTTGCCATACGAAGTCTATGCAACCTAGGATAGATTCAACGATAGGGCAACTTTTTATCGTGTTCTTCCCGCCATCTCAACCCATGAGGGCAGAAAGCCGATCCAGCGCGCCTTGTAGAATGTAGGCCGCGGCCATCCGGTCGACGACCGCCTCGCGCCGCGCCCGCGATGCGTTCTGCGCGATGAGGCTGCGGGTCACGGCGGCCGTCGAGAGCCGCTCGTCCCAGAAGACGGCGGGCCTGCCGAGCAACGGCGCGCTCTGGCGGACGAAAGCCCGGGTCGATTGCACCCGCGGCCCTTCCGTCCCGTCCATGTTGAGCGGCAGGCCGACGACGAGTGCCGCGACGTCGAACCGATCGAGGATGCCTCTGAGGACCTCGACGTCCTTGGTGAACTTCACCCGCCGGATCGTTTCGAAGGGCGTCGCGAGGCGGCGCTCGACATCCGACAGGGCAAGCCCGATGGTTTTCGTGCCGAGATCGATCCCGATCAGGCGCTGGTTGCGTCCGACGAAAGCCGGAAGGTCCTCGATCGCCACCGTCGGCCCGGTCATGATACTGTCCGTCGAGCGATCGCGATGAACGGCGTATCATGCGCTTGGGGTTGATCAGGCAACGCGATTGAGGCATACAGGCGCCACAACGGCGGGGTCACCCGCCTGTTTTCGTTTGGGGGACGGGTCATGAAAGTCCGCAATTCGCTGAAATCGCTGCGTGGGCGGCACCGCGACAATCAGCTCGTTCGCCGCAAGGGTCGCGTCTATATCATCAATAAGACGCAGAAGCGCTACAAGGCTCGCCAGGGCTGAGCTTTGCTCCGGTCGCCGGCGACCGGAGGTCCGTCATGGATGCAAAACCCGGCCGGGACCTCCGACCGGGTTTTTTTGCGCGACCAATCGCGCTTTGACCCGGGCGGGTGCCTTCCCTATCTTGCACGGATGAGCAAGCAGACGATCGGGGCTGCAGCGGCGGCCATGCTCTTGGTCTCGGGGATTTCGTGGGCCGCTTCGGCGTGGGCGGGGCCGCTGTTCGGACCCGCTGGGCCGGTCCCGGCAGGCGAACCGGCTATCAATCCGCCGACCGGCCGCGGCTTCGTACCGGACGGGCCCGACCTCGGCGACATGCCGTCGTTTCCGGACAGCAAGCCGGCGCAGAGTGGCGGCGGCAAGGACACGGCCGCGGAACCCACGCCCGCGCCTCCGACCCGTCAGGACATTCTCGATCGCCTGTTTGCCAGGCTGGCCAAGGCCAGCGACGCGGACGAGGCCGCCGGCATTGCCGGCGTGATCGAGCGCCTCTGGATGCAGTCGGGGTCGGATACCGCGGACCTGCTGATGGCGAGGGCCATGGAAGCCGCGCAGGCGTCGCATCGTGACATTGCCCTGTCCTTGCTCGACAAGGTCGTCGTGCTCGATCCCGGCTGGGCGGAAGCCTGGAACAAGCGGGCGACCCTGCGTTTCCTCGACGACGACGATTCGGGTGCCATGGAGGACATCGGTCACACGCTGGCGCTGGAGCCGCGCCATTTCGGCGCGCTGAGCGGCATGGGCTTCATCCTCAAGCGCAACGGGCTCGAAAAAGGCGCCCTCACCGCGCTGCGCAGAGCGCAGTCCATCTATCCTGAAAGCCCCGACATCAAGAAGGCCGTCGACGATCTGGTTCCGGACGTCGAGGGCCGCGATCTTTGAGCCTCGGCGATCCAAGGCGCGGATGATCCGTATCGTCTTCGCCGGTATCGCGGTGCTGATCGTCGTCGGTGGGATGTTCACGTGGCGCGAGGCGAGGGCCATCGGGCGGGCCTACCCGCCTGTCGGAGCCTTCGTGGCGCTGCCGGGCGGCGCGCGCCTGCACTATACCGAGCGCCTGCCGCGGGGCGAGGTCGGCGAAACGGTCCTGCTGCTCCACGGCGCCAGCGGCAACCAGGCCGACGTCATGCTGCCGCTCGGCGACCGGCTCGCCGCGAAAGGGTTCCGCGTCCTCGCGGTCGATCGTCCGGGTCACGGCTGGAGCGACCGGCCGGACGGCGAGGCCGACGCCTCGCCGGCGCGCCAGGCCGAGCTGATCCTGGCCGCGCTGCGCCAGATCGGCGTCGATCGGGCGATCGTCGTTGGCCATTCGTGGTCGGGCGCGCTGGCCGCCGACCTGGCCCTCGATCATCGCGACTTCACGCGAGGGCTCGTGTTGCTCTCGCCGGTCCTCTATCCGTGGCCGAGCGGGGTTGCCTGGTATAACCATGTGGCGACTTGGCCATGGATCGGGCCGCTGTTCACGCACCTTCTCACGATGCCGGTCGGCCTATTGTCGATCCAGGGCGGCGTCGCGGAGGTCTTCGCCCCGCAGGCGGCGCCGTCCGACTATGCGGCCCGCACCGGCGTCTATCTGGTGCTCCGGCCGGCCGAGTTCACCGCCAATGCGCAGGATGTCCTGCATCTGCACGACTTCGTGGCCGCGCAAGGGCCGCGGATGCCGACGATCGCCGTACCGACCGCGATCGTGGTCGGGGACGGCGACACGGTCGTCTCACCCGACATCCATTCCCGCCATGCGGCGCGCGACATTCCGGGCGCGACCCTCGTGATGCTGCCGGGCATCGGCCATTCGCCGCATTGGGCCGACCCCGACCGCGTCGTCGAGGTGATCGCAGATGTGGCGCGCAAGGTCGCCCACCCGCCGCCGCTGGCGGCGCAGTAAGGTGGAATCGCCGCGGATCTACCAGCTGTCCGATGCGCCGCCCCCGCCCGACGAACCGCCGCCGCCCGAGAAGCCGCTGTCGCCCGAGGAGCCGCCGCCGGACGAACCGCCGCCCGAGCTCCAGCCCGATCCGCCACCGGGGATGAAGATCATGCCGCCCGGACCGCGGCGCCCCCTCGATCGCCGAAACAAGGCGAAGAGAACGAACAGCACCACGATGACGACGACGATGGTGCCAATCGAGATTCCGCTCTCCGCCTTGCCGCTCTGCGCCTGGAGATGCGGGCGCTTCTGCCAGTCGGCCTTATCGGTCGACAGCACGGCGATGATGTCGTCGAGCCCGCTTTCGATGCCGCCCTGGTAGTCGCCCGCCTTGAACCGCGGCGTCATGGCGTTGACCATGATCAGCTTCGAGGTCGCGTCGGTCAGCGTCCCTTCGAGCCCGTAGCCGACCTCGATGCGCACCTTGCGCTCGGTCGGCGCGACGACCAGCAGCACGCCGTTGTTCTTCTTCTGCTCGCCGAGCTTCCAGGCACGGAAGAGCCTGTTGGCGTAGGGTTCGATCTCCTCCCCGCCGAGCGATTTGACCGTGGCGACGACGAGCTGGATGCCCGACTGGTCCTCCAGCGTCTTGAGCTTGGCCTCGATGCGCGACTGCGCGGCTGCCGACAAAAGTCCGGCGTCGTCGACGACACGGCCGGTCAGCTGCGGCAAATCCGCTGCCGCCCGGGCGCCGCCGCAAGGCCATCCCAGCACTGCGAGAAGCAGCATCACCAGGAACGGCCGCAGGGCGGCCGGCGCCAATGCGACCCGAAACGGGGATGCGGTCGCGGCCATCCCGGCTAGAACTTCACCTGGGGAGGCGCTTCGGAGCCCTGCGTCGCCGTGAAGCTGGCCATGGGCTTGGCATGGAACACCAGCGTCTGCCAGACCACGTCAGGGAAGGTCCGCAGGCTGGTGTTGAACTGGCGGACGTTCTCGATGTAGTCGCGCCGCGCCACCGCGATGCGGTTCTCGGTCCCCTCGAGCTGCGATTGCAGCGCCAGGAAGTTCTGGTTCGACTTGAGGTCGGGATAGTTCTCGCTGATGGCGATCAGGCGCCCAAGGGCACCGCCGAGCTGGTTCTGCGCATCGGCGAATTGCTTCACCTTCTCGGGGTCGGAAAGATCGTTGGCGTCGACATGGATCGACGTCGCCTTGGCGCGCGCTTCGGTCACCGAGGTGAGCACGTCCTTCTCCTGCTTGGCATAGCCCTGGACCGTATTGACCAGATTCGGGATGAGGTCGGCACGCCGCTGGTATTGGTTCTGCACCTCCGACCAGCTCGCCTTCGCTTGCTCCTCGAGCGTCGGGATGTGGTTGTACCCGCAGCCCGATAGGCCGAGACCCAGGATCAGGACGGCCGACGCGCCCCTCAGGCGCGACAGGAAAGACGGCATCGATACCCCTCGCGTGACCACCGGTTGCCCGGCCTTGCGGACCATGTCATGCACTGGCCGGCCGGGACGGGCAAGCCGCACGGCGACGGTCGTCTGAATTTCGCCTCAGGTCCGCGCTGTGGTGGCGCATTATCGGTTTCATAACCATCCGTGCGCATGTCTCGCAGGTGGGCGGATGCGGAGGATCGCTGATCATGTTTGGCATGCCTGGGACATCAGCCGCGATACGCGTGGCCGCGAACTCGAGTGCCGTTCTCGCCCTTGCGGCAGCGCTCGTCATGGCCGGAGCACCGGGGGCGTCCGCCGCGAAGAAGAAGGTCGCGGCCCATCCTGCGCCGGTCAAGAGGGAGGCCGCGAAGAAAGAGCCGCCCGCCAACGCCAAGCCGACGCTCGTCGCGACCTTCGGCGATTGGGGAACCTACGAGGCGCAGGGCCCGAAGAGCAAGATCTGCTACGCGCTGGCCCAGCCGAAGCAGCGGACGCCCGCGGCCCTCAAGCGTGACGCGGCCTATATCTTCATCTCGAGCCGGCCTGGCGAGGGCATCCACAACGAAGTGTCGGTGATGATGGGCGTGCCACTCAAGGACGGCGCCACGGATGCCAAGGCGGAGGTCGGGGCCGCGGCTTTCGACCTCGTGACCAAGGGCCAGAATGCCTGGATGCGCAACGCCGCCCAGGAGAGCCAGCTCATCGACGCCATGAAGAAGCATGGCCGCCTCGTGGTCAAGGCGCCGGTCGCCAAGGGCAGCGTGGCCGATAGCTATTCGCTGGCGGGGCTCGGCCAGGCGCTCGAGCGGGTGTCGAAGGACTGTCCCTGATCGCCTGCGCCCGATTGTCCTGAGAGGCACGTCTCGGCTTGCCTCGGCGGCGCTGATTGGGCCAGACTGACATGAAGATCCGAACCGGGCAGGCTCGCGATGGCGAGCTGTCGCGACGCTCGGACAGGATCATGTCGGGGAGGGTTGCGTCATGTCGCATCAGGTCTACGAGGTGCCGGCGTCATACAGGGAAAAGGCTCTCGTCGGGCCGGAGCGCTATGAGGAGATGTATGCCCGCTCGCTCGCCGATCCGGATGGCTTCTGGGCCGAGCATGGACGACGCATCGACTGGATCAAGCCCTACCGCGGCGTCAAGAATACATCCTTCGCGCCGGGCCAGGTGTCGATCGAATGGTACGGCGATGGCACCACCAACGTGGCGCACAATTGCATCGATCGCCATCTCGCGGCGCGCGGCGACAAGACCGCCATCTTGTGGGAAGGGGATGACCCGAACCAATCGAAGCGCATCAGCTACCGCGAGCTGCATGCCGAGGTCTGCCGCTTCGCCAACGTGCTGAAGGGGCAGGGCGTCCGCAAGGGCGATACCGTCACGATCTACATGCCGATGATTCCCGAGGCGGCCTATGCGATGCTCGCCTGTGCGCGGATCGGCGCCGTCCATTCGGTCGTCTTCGGCGGCTTCTCGCCCGACGCCCTGGCCGGCCGCATCTCCGGCTGCGCCTCGAAAACCGTCATCACCGCCGACGAAGGCCTGCGGGGCGGCCGCAAGGTGCCGCTGAAGACCAATGTCGATGCCGCGATCGACAAGGCCGGGATCGTCGAGCGAGTGATCGTCGTGGCCCTCACCAACGCCGACGTGCCGATGCGGGCCGGGCGCGACATCTGGTATCGCGAGGCCGCCGCGAAGGTCTCGACCGATTGCCCGGCGGAGGAGATGGAGGCGGAAGCGGCGCTCTTCATCCTCTACACCTCGGGCTCGACCGGCCAGCCCAAGGGCGTGCTGCATACGACGGGCGGCTATCTCGTCTACGCGTCGATGACGCATCAATACGTCTTCGACATGCGCGACAACGATGTCTACTGGTGCACCGCCGACGTCGGCTGGGTGACGGGCCATTCCTACATCGTCTACGGGCCGCTCGCCAACGGCGCCACCACGCTGATGTTCGAGGGGGTGCCGAACTACCCGAGCCTGTCGCGCCTCTGGGAGGTGGTCGACAAGCACAAGGTGACGGTGCTCTACACGGCGCCGACCGCGATCCGGGCGCTGATGGGTGGCGGCGAAGAGCCGGTGCGTCGCACGAGCCGGGCCAGCCTGCGCCTCCTCGGCTCGGTCGGCGAGCCGATCAATCCCGAGGCCTGGGAATGGTACCACCGGGTTGTCGGCGACCGGCGCTGCCCGATCGTCGACACCTGGTGGCAGACCGAGACCGGCGGCATCATGATCACGCCGCTGCCGGGCGCGACGCGGCTCAAGCCCGGCTCGGCGACGCGGCCCTTCTTCGGCATCGACCCGCAGATCGTGGACCCGGAGGGCAAGGTTCTCGATGGCGCCTGCGAAGGCAATCTCGTCATTGCCGACTCGTGGCCCGGGCAGATGCGCACCGTCTATGGCGATCACAAGCGCTTCGAGGAGACTTATTTCTCGGCCTATCCAGGCAAATATTTCACCGGCGACGGCTGCCGGCGCGACGAGGACGGCTACTATTGGATCACCGGTCGCGTCGACGACGTGATCAACGTCTCCGGCCATCGCATGGGGACGGCCGAGGTCGAGAGCGCGCTCGTGGCGCACCAGGCGGTCTCGGAGGCGGCCGTGGTCGGCTATCCGCATGAGGTCAAGGGGCAGGGGATCTATGCCTATGTGACGCTGATGCAGGGCGTCGAGGCCTCGGACGGATTGCGCAAGACCCTCGTGGCCCATGTCCGCAAGGAGATCGGGCCGATCGCCTCGCCCGACGTCATTCAGTTCGCACCCGGCCTGCCGAAGACCCGCTCGGGCAAGATCATGCGCCGCATCCTGCGCAAGATCGCCGAGAACGAGTTCGGCAGCCTCGGCGATACGTCGACCCTGGCCGATCCCTCTGTGGTCGAGGACCTGATCGCCAATCGCGGTTGAGGGCGGGCTCGCGAAGGATGGACTTCGTTCACCCTGACGGCAGCTTCCCGCCGGCCGCTCCCGGCGGGAGCGATCTCCGTAACCGTGCGTTCACCGGGCAACGGCCAGCGTGCCTGCGGTTCCGGCCGACGACCGGAAGGGAGCGTGTCATGGGATTTTTCGACGCAAGGGCCGTGCGCGGGCGCCTCGGCTGGACCGACCTCCTGCTCATGGTGCTGATCCTCTGCGCCGCCCTCGGCGTGGCGGCGATGACGATTGCGCCGGCGCGGGCCGCCACGGACCCGAGCCTTTCGGATTATCCGGCCGGCACGGTGGTGATCAGCCAAAGCCGGCGCCGGCTGTTCCTGGTCGAGGGCGCGGGCGAAGCGATCGCCTATCCGGTCGCGGTCGGGCGGATGGGCAAGCAATGGCGCGGCACCGTCCATATCGACGGCAAATACGTCTATCCGGCTTGGGCTCCGCCGACCGAGGTCAAGCGGGCCGAGCCCTGGCTGCCGAACTACATCGCGGGGGGATCGCCGCATAATCCGATGGGAGCCAGGGCGCTGACGCTGAGCGGTGACGAATATGCGATCCACGGCACCAACCGACCCGATTCGATCGGCAAGGCGGCTTCCTATGGCTGCATCAGGATGAGCAATCGCGACGTCATCGACCTCTACAATCGCGTCGATGTCGGCACGCCCGTCGTCATGTTGCCGTGATGGCGCGATCGGCGTCCGGATAAAGCCTCACGGACCGGAACCTCGGCGTCGCCATCGCCGTTCCCTTCGCACGAAAGCACCGGCGGCCGATGTCGCGGTGAGTAGGGCTGTGGAGGATGGCGATGTCTGAGCCGATGAAGACCAGCTTTGATACGAATCGCGATCAGTCCATGGAGGCGTCGGCCAAAGGTCTCGGCGACCGGACCGCGGCGGCGAGCGAGCGTCTGGCGCATGCCGCTGGAGCCGGCGACCACGGGCTGCCCGACGGCTCGACAACCGCGACGCTGAAGGACCAGGCGGCTCAGGCGGCGCAGCAGGCCAAGCATACGGTCACGGCGATGGCCGACGAGGCGCGTCATCGGATCACGGAAATCATCGATCAGCAGAAGATTGCCGGCGCCGACCAGGTGGCGGGCGTCGCCAAGGCGGCCCAGGCCGCCGCCGGGGACTTGCAGCAGACGAGCCCGCAGCTCGCCAAGCTGGTCCGTGCCGCGGCCGAAAGCGTCGATCACGTGGCGGATGACATTCGCTCCAGCGACCTCGCCGATCTCCTCGGCTCGCTGTCCGACTTCGGCCGACGGCGGCCGGTGGCCTTTTTCGGCGGCGCGGTGCTCGCCGGCTTTCTCCTGACCCGTTTCCTGAAGAGCGATGCTCCTGGCCGAGCCTCGGACGACGCTCATCCCGGACCGATCGCTTGACGCTTGGCTCGGGAAGGCATGCCGATGACCAATGACACCATGGGGCGGCCTTCGACGCCCGCGCTCTTTGCCGACGCGATCGCCAAGATGACGACCTTGTTCGAGACGGAGATCCGTCTGGTTCGAACGGAGGTTGGCGAGAAGATCTCGACCGCGATCGAGGCGATCGTAGTGCTCCTCGTCTCGGCGATTCTGCTCCTTACGGCGCTGTTTCTCGTGCTGGTCGGCGTGGTCGAGTTGCTGGTCGCCTTCGGTCTCCTGGCGTGGCAGGCCTACATGCTGGTCGGTGCCGTCATCGCGGTGATCGGGGGCATCGCGCTCTATATGGCTCTGCGCAGTCTGTCCGCTGAGCGTCTGATGCCCAAACGGTCACTTTCGCAACTCGGCAAGGACGCGGATATCGTCAAGGAGCAGGTCAGATGACGTCGGATTACGAGCGGCAATCCTCATCCGAGGTGGCCGATGAGGCGGACGACGTCCGAGCCGGTCTCGCACAGACCCTGGACCAGCTCCGCAACAATCTCCGCCCGGAAAACATGGTCGAGGAGGTCGTGAGCAATGCCCGGATCGGCGCCAGCACCCTGGCCGACGGTCTCTACGGCCTGGCCCGCCAGAACCCGTTGCCGGCCCTGCTCATCGGGGCAGGGTGCGCGCTCTTCATGGGTCTCGGGGCCCGCAAGGCGTTGAAATCGGACGGCGTCTTGGAGCACGAGCCGGCCGACGCGATGATGTCGCTTCAGCCAAGGTTCCGGGGCTTGGCGGCCGGCAGCAACGCCGTCCACACCTCGGCTGCCGGTGAAGCCCGCTCGGGCGGCGGCGTCTGGCAGCGGCCTATCGACGAATCGGCAAACGAAATTTCAAGCAAGGCGCGAGGCAACATGAGCAGGTTGAGCAAGTCCATGGCGCAGTCGCGCCGACGCGTTGCCTCGCAATTGCCGGGGGTGCTCCACGAGCAACCGCTGATCCTGGCCGCCCTGGGGGTCGCGGTGGGAGCCGCGATCGGCGCAGCGCTGCCGACGACCAGCACCGAAGACGAGTGGATGGGCGGCACCAGTGCTTCGGTACGCCATGCCGCGGAGGATGTCGCGCGCGACGAGATCGACGAGCTGCGTTCTGTCGCGAGCCGCGCGGCCGACAACTACAAGCAGGCCGCGAGCGATCACGGCCTTTCGGTCGAGAACCTGAGCGGCCTGGCCCGGGACATCGGCGATCATACGAAGTCGGCGATCCATGACGTCGGTGGAAGCCTGGGTCCCACCAAAGCATAGTTGGCCTCGCAGGTCAGAAATCGACCGCCAGGCCTTTGACCTCCCAGTCGCCGTAGCGCACGGGGTCGGATCCGCCCCGGCCGTCGATTTCCGGTGGCGATCTTTCTGTCGCCTCGGCGAGACGATGCCGCGCCGCGGCTTCCTCGAGCGCCCGCTCCGCAGCCGCTTTGCGGCGCCGGTCGATCGCGTCCGGGTGTCCGACGGAGGCCTCGGTGCAAGACGTTTCCACCACGGTTCCACCACCTTTCCGGCGCATGATAGCAAGGCTTCCGATGTCGCCGACCCGCCCTGAGAGCTCCCATCTTGCAGCCATATCATGATCGGTCGATCCGAGATCAATCCGGCCCGGCGCAATTCGACCGGACGTCTCCCTGCCGCCCATCGCGCGGCTGCGATTGAGCGTCGAGGCGGGATGATGACCAAGGCCCCCGACCGCTTGGCGCGGCCGAGACCCGGACAGAAGCCGCAGGTCGTGGCGCCGATCGAACTGCCGCCTGGGTTGGCCCCGCGGGTCGCTGCGGCGATGATCCTGGCCGACGTGGTCGGACAGGGGAGAGGCCTCGACGAGGCTTCGTCCGCCGCCGTGAACCACCCCAGGCTCGCGCCGGTCTCCGAGCGGGACCGGGCGCTGGCAAGATCCATCGTCACCGTCTCGCTGCGCCGCCTGGGGACGATCCGGTCGTTTATGGCGCGCTTTCTCGAGAAGGGCTGGCCGCGCAAGAGCGGAACGCTCGAATGGGTGCTGGTCGCGACCGCGGCCCAGATCCTCTATCTCGACATACCGGATCATGCCGCGGTCAATGCCTGCGTGCAGGCCGTGAGGCTCGATCCTGCGTCGGCACCCTTCGCGGCTTTGGCCAATGCGGTCGCGCGCAACGTGGCGCGGCATCGGGACGAAGTCGGGGAGGCAGATCCCTTCCTCGACACGCCGGTTTGGCTGGCGACGCGTTGGCGGAAGACCTACGGGGACGACACGGCAGCCGCCATAGCCGCTGCTCACCGGGCTGAGGTGCCGCTCGATCTCACGGTCAAGGACAACCCCGAGTCCTGGGCCGAAAGGCTGCAGGGCGACGTTCTGTCGACCGGCTCCATCAGGCTGCGCGTCCACACACCCGTTCCGCAGCTCCCGGGCTATGCGGAAGGAGCCTGGTGGGTGCAGGATGCGGCCGCCTCCTTGCCGGCGCGTCTGCTCAAGGCGGAAGCCGGGGAACGGGTCGCGGATCTGTGCGCGGCGCCCGGCGGCAAAACGGCGCAACTCTGCGCCACCGGCGCGGAGGTCGTCGCGGTCGATCGCTCCGCGGAGCGGCTGAAGCGCTTCGCGCTCAACCTCGAACGCCTCGGATTCACGGCCGAGGCCAAGGTCGCCGACGTGGCGAGCTTCAATGCGCAGCCCTTCGACAAGGTGCTGCTCGATGCGCCCTGCACGGCGACCGGGACGATGCGGCGGCATCCGGATGTCGGTTGGACCAAGCGAGCCTCCGACATCCCGGTGCTGGCGAGCCTGCAGTCGCGGATGCTCGATCGTGCCGCCGCCCTGGTCCGCCCCGGCGGCCGCCTCGTCTATTGCGTCTGCTCGCTCGAGCCGGAGGAGGGCGAGATGCAGATCGCGGCACTTTTGCGCCGCAATCCCGATCTGTCGCGCTCGCCGATCGACCCTGACGAAATCGGCGGCCTGACGGCGAGCCTGACGGCCTTGGGCGAATTGCGCACCCTGCCGAACCAGCAGGCAGGGCTCGATCCGCCGCTGCACGGGCTTGACGGGTTTTTCGCGGCTCGCCTGCTGCGGCGGGCCTGATGGGCGGTCGCGGACCCGTCACGCCGCCTTGTTCTTGTTGTAGACATCGAGGCAGACGGCGGCCAGCAGCACCAGGCCCTTGATGACCTGCTGGTAGTCGATGCCGATGCCCATGATCGACATGCCGTTGTTCATCACGCCGATGATGAAGGCCCCGATGACGACCCCGGTCACCTTGCCGACGCCGCCTGCCGCCGAGGCGCCGCCGATGAAACAGGCCGCGATCACGTCGAGCTCGAAGCCGTAGCCGCCCTTCGGCGTGGCGGTGTTGAGGCGCGCCGCGAAGATCATGCCGGCGAGGCCGGCCAGCACGCCCATATTGACGAAGGTCAGGAAGGTCAGCCGCTCCGTCTTGATGCCGGAGAGCTTGGCCGCCTTGATGTTGCCGCCGAGCGCATAGATGCGGCGGCCGATCGTGGTCTGATTGGTGACGAACCGGTAGAGCATGATCAGCACGAACATGATGATCAGTACGTTCGGCAGGCCGCGATAGGAGCTCATCTGATAGGCGAAACCGAGCAGTGCGGCCCCGATCACGCCGTTGCGCAGCGCGAACGAGCCCATCGATTCGACCACGACCCCATGCCGCTGCCGCGTGACGCGGCGGCGGAGGCTCGTGGCCAGCAGGATGGCCCAGAGCACGACCCCGATGAGCAGCGACGTGTAATGGCCCGCGAAATTCGGGATGAAGCCCTTCGACAACAGCTGGAAGATGTCGGGGAACGGACCAACGGATGCGCCGTTCAGGACTGCGAGGGTCAGGCCGCGGAACACCAGCATGCCCGCCAGCGTGACGATGAAGCTGGGGATCTTGAAATAGGCGATCCAGTAGCCTTGCGCGGCGCCCACCAGGCCGCCGACGACGAGGCAGATCACCGTCGCCAGGACATAATTCATCGGCGGGACGTCGAAGCCGACGTCGAGGCCAATGAAACCGAGCCCGATGTGGAGCCCCTGCACCATCAGGACCGCCGCGAGCGCGCCGACGAAGCCGACCACCGAGCCGATCGACAGGTCGATATGGCCCGCCACGATGATGAGCAGCATGCCGAGCGCCATGACGACGACGTAGCTGTTCTGCAGGATCAGGTTGGTGAGGTTCAGCGGCTGGAACAGCACGCCGTTGGTCTTGACCTCGAAGAAGATCATGATCGCGGCGAGCGCGATCAACAGGCCGTAGTCGCGGAAATTGCCCTTCTTGAGCAGGCCGCGCCAGCCCGGCGCATCCGGCTCGGTCTTGGCCCGTGGGAGACCGGCAGCCGCCTTCTCGACCTCGTTGGCTGTGAGCTGGCTCATCAGTGGAGTTCCTTCGAGCGCATGATGGCACGCATGATCTTTTCCTGGCTGGCTTCGGCGGCCGCGAACTCGCCGACGAAGCGTCCCTCGTTCATCACGTAGATGCGGTCGCACATGCCGAGCAGCTCGGGCATCTCGGACGAGATCATCAGGACGCCCTTCCCCTCCCGTGCCAGGGCATCCATGATCGTATAGATCTCGTATTTGGCACCGACGTCGATGCCGCGCGTCGGCTCGTCGAGGATCAGCACCTTGGGGCCGGTGAAGAGCCATTTGCTCAGCACGACCTTCTGCTGGTTGCCGCCCGACAGGTTCACCGTCTGCTGCGCCACGCCGTAGGAGCGGATGTTGAGCTTGCTGCGGTAGTCGCTGGCCACGACATATTCCCTGTCCTGGTCGATGACGGCGGCGCTCGACACGGCCTTGAGATTGGCAAGCGTGGTGTTCTTGGTGATGTTCTCGTCGAGCACCAGCCCAAGCTGCTTGCGGTCCTCGGTCACGTAGGCAATGCCGTTGGCGATGGCCTTGTTGATGGTCGATACGTCGACGGACTTGCCCTCGATCAGCACCTCGCCGCTGATCCCCTGGCCGTAGGCTCGGCCGAAGATGCTCATCGCGAGCTCCGTCCGCCCCGAGCCCATGAGCCCGGCGATGCCGACGATCTCGCCGCGATTCACTCTCAGATTGACGTTCCTGACCACGGCCCGGTCGGCATGGACCTGATGGTGCGCGGTCCAGTTGCGCACCTCGAACAGCGTTTCGCCGATCTGGGGCTGTCGCGGCGGATAGCGATGGGCCATGTCGCGGCCGACCATGCCCTGGATGATGCGGTCCTCGTTGATGGCCTGGCCGTGGCAGTCGAGCGTTTCGACCGTCGTGCCGTCGCGCAGGATGGTGATCTGGTCCGCCACCTTGGAGATCTCGTTGAGCTTATGCGAGATCAGGATCGAGGAGATGCCCTGCGTCTTGAAGCCGAGGAGCAGCTGGAGGAGGGCTTCGCTGTCCCGCTCGTTGAGGCTCGCGGTCGGCTCGTCGAGGATCAGGAGCTTGACCTGCTTCGACAGGGCTTTGGCGATCTCGACGAGCTGCTGCTTGCCGACCCCGAGGTTGGTGACGAGCGTTTCGGGCGATTCGTCCAGGCCGACCGTCTTGAGCAGCTTGCCCGTCCTGGCGAAGGCGATGTCCCAGTCGATGATGCCGTAGCGGGCCGTCTCGTTGCCGAGAAAGATGTTCTCGGCGATCGAGAGCAGCGGCACGAGGGCGAGCTCCTGGTGGATGATGATGATGCCGAGATGCTCGCTGTCGCGGATGTCGCGGAAACTGACCGACTGTCCCTGGAACAGGATCTCGCCGTCGTAGGACCCGTGCGGATAGACGCCGCTCAGCACCTTCATCAGGGTCGACTTGCCGGCGCCGTTCTCGCCCACGAGCGCGTGGATCTCGCCGGGCCGCACATGCAAGTTGACGTTGTCAAGCGCCTTGACGCCTGGAAACGTCTTGGTGATGCCCCGCATCTCCAGGATCGAACTCATCGGGGGGTTGGCCTCCTTCAGCCGAGCGACCCGCGCCGCCGTGGACAGGCTACCGGTCTTCATGAGGCGGACGCAACGGCCGGGCATGCCACCGGCGTCGGAAATTTCGCTGCGCTCCGTCGTGTCGGTGGAGCGGACGAGGCCCCCGCGCGGACCGCCCGCGCGAGGACAAGCACAACCGCCGCGCGGCGCGGGCGGACCTTACTGGCCGAGCTGCTTCATCGTATAGTAGCCGCCATCGACCAGGATCTTCTGCCAGTTCGACTTGTCGACCAGCACCGGGTCGAGCAGGAAGCTGGGGACGACCTTGACGCCGTTGTTATAGGTCTTGGTGTCGTTGACCTGCGGCTGGCTGCCGGTCTCGAGGGCGTCCACCATGCTGACCACGACCTTGGCGAGCTGGCGCGTGTCCTTGTAGATCGAGGATGTCTGCTCGCCCGCGATGATCGACTTGATCGAAGGCACTTCGCAATCCTGGCCGGTGATGATCGGCATCTTCAGGTCGCCCGAGCCGTAGCCGACGCCCTTGAGCGAGGAGATGATGCCGATCGACAGGCCGTCGTAGGGGGAGAGCACCGCGTCGACATGCTTGTCGGTATAATAGGCCGAGAGCAGGTTATCCATGCGGGCCTGCGCCACCGCGCCGTCCCAGCGCAGCGTCGAGACCTTGTCCATGCCCATCTGGCCGCTCTGCACGACGAGCTTCTTCGAGTCGAGATAGGGCTGCAGCACCGACAGCGCGCCATTGTAGAAGAAATAGGCATTGTTGTCGTCGGGCGAGCCGCCGAACAGCTCGATGTTGAACGGTCCCTTCCCGTCCTTCAAGCCGAGCTTGTCGGCGATGTAGCCGCCCTGCAGGACGCCGACCTTGAAGTTGTCGAAGGTCGCGTAATAGTCGACGTTGGGTGAGCCCTTGATGAGCCGGTCGTAGGCGATGACCTTGACGCCGCGGTCATGCGCCTTGGCCAGCACGTCGGAGAGCGTGGTGCCGTCGATCGACGCGATGACGAGGACCTTGGCCCCCTTGGTCACCATGTCCTCGATCTGGTTCAGCTGGTTCGGGATGTCGTCGTCGGCGTATTGCAGGATCGAGTCGTAGCCCTTGTCCTTGAGCTGCTTGACCATGTTGTTGCCGTCGTCGATCCAGCGTGCCGACGACTTGGTCGGCATCGCGACGCCGATGAGCGCCTTGTCGGCCGCGCGGGCCGGCGTCAGGCCCGTCGTCGACATGGCCATGGCGCCGAGCGTGGCGGCGGTAAACGTTCGTCTCGAAATCACGTCGTTCTCTCCCTAAAGGCCGCCGCCTCCTGGCGCGCGGCGCATTCTTTCGCTCCGCCGAGGCGAAGCCGGCACGGTCATCCGCGGCCGTTCCGGCTCGACGCGGCTGGGGGCCGCCCATCGACCTCACCCGCTTGGCGCCGCGCCGTGCGCGATCGTTGTCGCCTCACTGCCGCAGCCAAGCTGCGGCCAGACGCCACGACGTGCTCCGGCCCCAATAATATTATTAATTGCTGCGCTGTCAAACGCTCCGCGCGGTCATGTCCATCGTGGTAAACCGCCGGCCGGCGCAACGCTAGGGTGTCGACCCACAGCACCCGGAGGCGCCGGTCGGTGTTTCTCGGCGCCGGCGAGGTCGATCGGACGTCACCTCGATGAGACCTTCACAGTTGAGCCGGGTCGGGGAAGACCGGTTGCCGTCACGGCGCCTCCGATGACCAGTAGGGCGGCGATCGGCAGCGGGCCGCTCGCCGAGGCCTGTCCGGCGAGGATCAGGAGGCCCGTCGAGAGGAGCGGCGCCAGATAGGACAAAGCGCCGAGCAGGGCCAGGCGTCCGTGCTTGGTCGCATGGTCCCAGGCCAGGAAGGCCGAGCCGGTCGGGCCGAGTCCGAGAACGACGATCGCCAGCCATTGCGTCGCACCGGGTCGGACGTTCGTCTCGACCATAAGGTGACAGGCGCCTCCGGACAGGGCGACCGCCCCGCAGACGCCGACGATCATGCCGCTCGGGATGCGTTCGAACCTCCGGTTCAGCACCGAATAGCCCGACCAGACGAGCGCGCAGGCGAAGGCGGCGAGATAGCCGCCGAGGCTCCCGGCGCCGCCCCCTGCCCCTGTCCGCGACATGAGGATCAGCGCGGTTCCGCCGAGACCGAGAAGGGCGCCGAGGAGATGGCGCGCCTTCAGTCCTTCACCGGGCAGGAGCGCCGCGAACAGCACGATGAACAGCGGCCACAGATAGGCGATGAGGCTCGCTTCGGCAGCCGGGGCGGCCGACAGGGCGAAGAAATAGAGCGCGTGATAGAGGAAGATGCCGCAGAAGGCGGTGAGCCACGGGGCCGGCGGCTGCACCATCTCCGCGAGCCCGGCGCGGCCCCGACCGGCGAGGAGTCCGAGCCCCGCCAGGCAGGCAACCGCAAAGCTCAAGGACAGCAGCTCGAAGGGCGGCAGCCCGCGCGCCCCCACGGTGGCCAGCGCGAGCCCCGCCCAGAGCAGGATCGCCACGACGCCTACGGCGGTCGCCGACGTGCGCCGCGTCATTGTCGGATGCCGCGGCCGGCGCGGCGGGTTTCGATGCGAAGGCTCATGCGGAAGATCGGGCGGGCGACGGGTCAGGGCTGTTTGCGTTATCATGCCCCCCATGACGAACCGAAGCGATTCGTGGTTGTCGGGGCGGAGCAGGGGCGCGCCGCTGCCCCTCGGCCCTGTGCCTAAAGGCGGGCCGGCCGGCGCAGGTCGAGCGTCAGCGGGAACTCGCCGGGACGCTCCTCCGACGGTGGATCGAGCCGGCCGCTAGTCTGGCCGAGCTCGGAGAAGCGGGCATGCCGCCGACCCTCGGCCTCGTAGGCATTGACCGGGAAGGCCTCGAAGCTGCGGCCACCCGGATGGGACACGCCATAGACGCAGCCGCCGATCGAGCAGGCGTTCCAGCGGTCGAGGATGTCGAAGGTCAGCGGCGCATGCACCGGCACGAGCGGCTGCATCGAGCGGGCCGGCTGCCACGCCTTGAAACGCACGCCCGCGACGAACTCACCCGCGGTGCCGGTCGAGGCGAGCGGCACGAGACGGCCGTTGCACAGGACCGCGTGGCGGCCGGGCGTCGCGCCGGACAGCTTCACCTGGATCCGTTCGACCGAAGAGTCGACATGGCGAGCGGTGCCACCCGGAATGCCTTCCTCGCCCATCACGTGCCAGGGCTCGAGCGCCATGCGCAACTCCATCGTCACGCCGTCGCGCTCGATCGTGCCGTGGTGGGGAAAGCGGAACTCGTACTGCGCCGCGAACCAGGCCGGGTCGAAGGGATATCCCGCCCGCTCCAGCTCGCCGAGCACCTCCAGAAAGTCCCGCCAGACGAAATGCGGCAGCATGAAGCGGTCGTGCAGCGAGGTGCCCCAGCGCACCAGCGAGCCATACTGGGGATTGCGCCAGAAGGCCGAGACGAGGGCCCGCACCAGCAGCAGCTGCGCGAGGCTCATGCGGGCGTCGGGCGGCATCTCGAAGGCGCGGAACTCGACGAGCCCGAGCCTTCCCGTTGCGCTGTCGGGCGACCACAGCTTGTCGATGCAGATCTCGGCCCGGTGGGTGTTGCCGGTCACGTCGACGAGGATGTTGCGGAACAGCCGGTCGACCGTCCAGGGCCGGATGGTCGGCTCGCTCGGCCCCGGCACCTGCGACAGGGCGATCTCCATTTCGTAGAGACCGTCGTGGCGCGCCTCGTCGATGCGCGGCGCCTGGCTGGTCGGGCCGATGTATTGGCCCGAGAACAGCATCGAGAGGGCAGGGTGGCGCTGCCAGTAGAGCAGGATGCTCTTCAGGAGATCCGGCCGGCGCACGAAGGGCGAGTCGTTGGGGGAGGGGCCGCCGAGCACGACGTGGTTGCCGCCGCCCGTCCCGACATGGCGGCCGTCGAGCAGGAACTTGTCGGCGCAGAGCCGCACCGCGCGCGTGTCCTCGTAAACGCCGCGGGTGACCTCGACCGCCTGATCCCAGGTCGCGGCCGGGTGGACGTTGACCTCGATGACGCCGGGATCGGGCGTCACCTTGATGACGTCGAGGCGCGGATCGTAGGGCGGCCCATAACCCTCGACATGGACCTTGAAGTCGAGATCGCGTGCCGCGCCCTCGACGGCCGCGAGCAGCTCGAGATAATCCTCCAGCCGGTCGACCGGGGGCATGAAGACGCAGAGCCTGCCCTCGCGGGGCTCGACCGCGAAGGCCGTTCGCACCTCCGGGTCGGCGCGGTCGCGCTCGGACACGGGCTCGTGCGGCGGCCGTTCCATCCGCGCCTCGGTAACCCGGGTGAACCGGTCGGGGTCGGGCAGGGGATCGCGCGGCTCGGTCGGATCCTGCGGGGCCGCATAAGGAAAGCGCTGCGGCGGAATGTAGTCGAGCGCGTCGAGCGGCAGGCGGAAGCCCAGGGGCGAGTCGCCCGGCACCAGGAACAGGTACTCGCGCCGCGTCCGCCAGCGCTCGCTGACCCAGTCGCGGCCCCAGCGCATGGCCGGCAAGATGTAGCCGGCCGGAACGTCGAGCCCGCGATCGAAGACGCGGGCGATGCGGGCGCGCTGCTCGGCCGTGCCGATGGGCGAGCGCAGCGCGTCGACCTCGCGCGGCAGCGCACCCTCCTCGCGAATCCAATGGGCCGGGTCCTCGAAGGCGGGCTGGACGTAGTCGTGCTCGAGCCCGAGCCCATGCGCGACGGCGCGCATCAGGCGCTGCGCCTGCTCGATCGTGGCGCCGGGCGATGGCGTCTCGGAGGCGATGAGAGAAGCGTCGCGCCACAGCGGCTTGCCGTCCCGGCGCCAGTAGAGCGAGAAAGCCCAGCGCGGCAGGCTCTCGCCCGGGTACCATTTGCCCTGGCCGTAGTGCAGGAAGCCGCCGGGGGCGAAACGGGCGCGCAGGCGACGGATCAACGCATCCGCAAGGCCGCGCTTGGTCGGGCCGACCGCCTCGTTGTTCCATTCCGGTGCCTCGAAATCGTCGACCGAGACGAAGGTCGGCTCGCCGCCGGTGGTGAGCCGCACGTCGGCCGCGGCGAGGTCGCGGTCGACCTGTTTCCCGAGCGCGTCGAGCGCCGTCCAGGCCTCATCCGAGAAGGGCAGGGAGATGCGCGGCGCCTCGGCGACCCGGCGGACCTCCATCGCATGGTGAAAGGTGATCTCGCAGGGGTCGACGAGCCCGCTGACGGGGGCGGCGGAGCGGTAGTGCGGCGTGGCGGCGAGCGGGATATGGCCCTCGCCGCACAGCAGGCCCGAGGTCACATCGAGCCCGATCCATCCGGCACCCGGAATGTAGACCTCGGCCCAGGCATGCAGGTCGGTGAAGTCGTGACGCGTGCCGAGCGGCCCCTCGACGGGATCGATGTCGGCCTTGAGCTGGATCAGGTAGCCGGACACGAAACGCGCCGCGAGGCCGAGACTGCGCAGCGCCTGGACCAGGAGCCAGCCCGAATCCCGGCAGGAGCCTGATCCGCGCTCGAGCGTCTCCTCCGGCGTCTGCACGCCAGGCTCCATGCGGATGACATATTTGATGTCGCGCGCGAGGCGCGCGTTGAGGTCGACGAGAAAGTCGACGGTGCGGACGGGACCTTTCGGGATGCTGTCGAGGAGACCTTGGAGCCTCGGCCCAACGGGGTCGACCTCGAGATAGGACGCCAGATCGACCCGAGTCTCGGCGTCGTAGACGAAAGGGAAGGTCTCGGCCGCCGGCTCGACGAAGAAGTCGAAGGGGTTGATGACCGCCATGTCCGCGGCGAGATCGACCTCAATGCGCAGATGGTCGGTCATCTCCGGAAAGACGACCCGGGCCAGCCAGTTGCCGTGCGGATCCTGCTGCCAGTTGATGAAATGGCCCGCCGGTTCGATCTTCAGCGCATAGCTCAGGATGCCGGTGCGGCTGTGCGGCGCGGGTCTCAGCCTGATCACCTGCGGCCCGAGGTTGATGGGCCGATCGTAGCGATAATCCGTCACGTGATGGACCGCGGCGCGGATCGGCATCGCGAAATCTCCCGGGCGACGGTGCAAGGCAAGAAAGATGCCGGCGTCCGGGCAAGTACGGCCCGCCCGACGTGGCGTCAATCGCGGCCGGTGCTGAAATATTGAGCGTCCAAGGTTCCGCGCCTGCTCTCGACGCCCGGCGGAGCATCGCTGCCCCGACCCGCCACGGCGGGTCGCCCTGGATTTTGGCCGCACCGCTGTTGCCAACGAGATGGCGACCCTATAGACACGGCCGCGGCGCTGCCACGCGCAGCCGCCTTGCCGCGATCTTTGCAGGCACGCGCGCTCGTAGCTCAGCTGGATAGAGCACTAGACTACGAATCTAGGGGTCGGGAGTTCGAATCTCTCCGAGCGCGCCAATCATTTCAGCCAGGCCTTGGGCGAACGCTACACGGCGCGTTCGGGATGCCCCCTGATGACGTCCGCGATCGCTCCAGGCGTCGCCATCCAGATCCGGTCGCGGTGCTTGACGATGTGATCGAGAGCCCTCGTCAACGTCCTCAAACGAAACGGCGCGCCCGAGATGAAGGAATGGACCACGATGCTCATCACCAGCGGCTGGCGTTGCGCGGCCTCGAGCATCTCCTCGAACTCGTCGATGATCATGTCGGCGAATTCGGCCGCGCTCGCCTGCCGCCCGATGATCGTCGAGCTGTCGTTGAGCTCCAGGGCGTAGGGCAGCGCCAGCAAGGGCTTGGACCGGGTCTTCAGCCACACCGGCTGGTCGTCGAGCCGCAGGTCGAGAACGTAATCGTAGCCCGCTTCGCCGAGCAGGTCGAAGGTGCGCTCCGTCTGCGCCAGCCAAGGGCTCGACCAGCCGCCGGGCGGCTTTCCCTCCTCTACGCGGATACGCTCGGCGACCGCGCGGAGATAGGCCGCCTCGTCGGCCTCGCTGCGGCCCGCGAGCGTATCGGAGTTGCTCAGGCCATGCCCGACGATCTCCGCGCCGACGTTTCGCGCGGCGTCGAGCAAATCCGGCGCACGGTCGTAGACTTCCGTGTTCAGCAGGATCGCCGGCGTGATGCCGCGGGACGCGAAGCGCTCGAGCAGACGGAAACCCCCGACCCGGTTGCCGTAATCGCGCCAGGACGTATTGACGAAATCGGACTTCGAGGCCCTCGGCAGGATGTCCTCGGTCAGGCCCTGACCGAAGGCATAGTCTTCGATGCCAAGCGCCACGTAGACGGCGAGGCGGGCACCGTTAGGCCAGCAATAGTCGGGGCGGCGGGTGATCGGCGCATAGCCGTAACGGCCGTGGGTCGGCAGCATCAGCGGGTCTCCATCGCACGGCCCGCGTCGCCGACCCGGTGGGTCATCCCAACATCGCGGGCCGCGGCCCGCGCCACCATGGTACGATAGGCGGGCAGCCAGCGATCGGCTTGCCGCCGCGCTTCGGCCAGCGCGGGACGACGCCGCTCAAACAGTTCGCGGGCTTCGCCCAGGAGATCGGCTTCGTTCACGGCGGTAATGACGGTGCCGTCGAACACGACCTGCCCGTCCACTATCGTCATCCTGACCGAGGACCCGGTCTCGCAATAGACGAGCTGCCGATGCAGGTCGTTGAGAGGTGTGAAAGCCAGCGCGTGGAGGTCGATCAAGGTGAGATCGGCCAGCCGCCCTTCCTCGACGGCGCCCAGCAAACCGCCGCGGCGCATAGCGCGGGCTCCGCCGGCGAGGAGGCAATCCAGCACTTCGGTCGCGGTCGGCCAGCGCTCGGGATCGGGGCCGACGATGTTGTGGATCAGCCCCGCCACCTTGGCGACGCCCCACATGTTCACGGCATCGTCGGCGATGGCCTCGTCCGTGCCGAGGCAGATCGGGATGCCGCGATCCCTGATCCGCCGGAACGGCATGACGCCGGAGCCGAGCCGCAGATTGCTGATCGGATTATGCGCGATCATGGCCCCGGCCGCGGCGATCAGATCGAGATCGGCGTGATCGACCCAGATCGCGTGGATCACATTCATTCGCTCGCTCAGCAGCCCGAGGTCGGCGGTGTAGCGCACCAGGCTGCGGCCGGCGAAGCGCGGCTGCTCGTCCTTGAGCACGCGCTGCAGCTTGGTCTCCAGCATATGGGCATAGACGGGCAGATCGTGCGTGCGGCTGAGCGCATCGAGGTCGGCGAAATAGTCCGGGCTGACGCGTTGCGGCGCCGACACGGAGACCGCGACGCCGAGCCTCCCGCCGGCGCGGCCATGCCATGTCTCGATCAGGTGCCGATAGGCGGCGAGGAGATCGGCGCGGCCGAACGAGGGCGGCCGCGCCAGCTCGGCCTTCATGTCGCTCGGCAGCAGGTCGGCCAGGAACGGCAGCTTGTCGAGTTCGGGGAGTTCGGGCTGGTCGAGCGCGACCGTGGCCCGGATCCCGACATCCGCATAGGCCTGGCAGACCGCATCGACGATCTCCGGTGTCGGGTGCGGCACGAAGAAGGCGTCGTCCTGCACGGCGGTCGTGCCGGCACGCAGCATCTCCAGCGCGGCCAGCATGGTCCTGAGATAGGCTTCGCGCGGGCTCGGCCTGAGGGTTTCGAGGGCGGGCGATTCGTAGAGCATGAACAGTTCGAGCGGCAGGCTCGGCAGAGCGCCCTTCATGTGGTTCACGGGCGAATGGAAATGCGCGTTGATGAGGCCCGGCATCAGCAGGCGATGTCCACTTTCGACGATGGCGGTATCGGGCGGTGCCAGACGGGCGGCGTCGGACCCGATCGCCGCGATCCGGTTTCCGACGACCAGAACGTCGCTCGGGCCGGTGCTGCCGCCCGGCGCCGTCGAAGAAAAGATGCGGGTGCCGCGAAACAGGATGCTCACGGCCGTATCCCTCTATGATCTTGGAAGCCGGAGCCCGGATCAGCGTAGGTCGAGTGCTTAGACGTCCGTAGTCCCGCCGCCACCAGGCCCTCGACCGTCTTGAGTCCCGCAAGCACGCCGTCGATCACCGGGACGCCGAGTTCGCGTTCGAGCGGCGCTACAAGCTCGGTGAGGCCGGCGCAGCCCAGGATGATGGCCTCGGCATGGTCGTGCGCCAAGGCAAGACGAGCTTCGGCCCGCAAGACAGGGAGAATGGCCTCCGCTTCATGTTCGAGGTCGAGCACCGCGACATCGACGGCCCGCACCGTGCAGCGATGGGCGAGCCCGGTCTCGTGCAGCACGCGGAGCGCGTGGGCGCGGGTCCGGCGGGGCAGGGTGACGATGCTGAAGCTCTGTGCGAGCATCGCCGCCGTATAGAGCGCGGCTTCGCTCATCCCGACGACGGGGCCATGCGCGACCTCGCGGGCGGCGTGGACGCCGGTGTCGCCGAAGCAGGCCACCACATAGCCGTCGATGCCGTCGCGCTCACCCGCCTCGACCTGCCCGATGACCCCAATGGCGCCCAAGGCCTCCTCCGCATGGCTTTCGATCGATGCCGCGCCGTCCAGCGGATTGCCGGCCAGCACGACCGTGCCCGGCGCCGCCACCTTGGCGGCCGCGGCGCGGACACGCTCGGTGAAGATCGCGGTGGTGTTGGGGTTGATGATCTTGATCCGCATGGGATGTCCGGTCGGGAGAGGTCAGGCGGCGGCGTAGAGCCAGCATGCGGCGGCTTGATGGGACGCGACCGGCAGCAGGGCCGGGTCCTTGGTCCGGCAGACCGGCATGACGTTGGGGCAGCGCGGATGGAACCGGCAGCCGGCCGGCGGCGCGGCGGGCGATGGAAGCTCGCCCTTGAGGCCGCCGATCGTCCGCGACCGCTCGCGGGTCGGATCGGGCACCGGGACGGCGTCGAGCAGCGCCTGCGTATAGGGATGAGCCGGCCGCCTGAAGACATCTTCGGCTGCGCCGAGCTCCACGATGCGGCCGAGATACATGACTGCGACCCGGTCGGCGACGTGCCGGACGACCGCGAGATCGTGGCTGACGAACAGGTAGGTCAGCGCGAACCGCGCCTTGAGATCGGCGAAGAGATCGATGATCTGGGCCTGAACGGAAATGTCGAGGGCCGAGAGCGGCTCGTCGGCCACGATGAAGCGCGGATCGCCGATCACGGCGCGGGCGATGGCGATCCGCTGACGCTGCCCGCCCGAGAATTCATGGGGGTAGCGCGCCACGACCGAGGGGTCGAGCCCGACGACGTCGAGCATGGCGGCCACGCGATCGCGCGCTGCGCGGCGGGTCGCGAGCCCATGGACGAGCAGCGGCTCGGCCAGGGCTTCGCCGATCCTCATGCGAGGGTTCAGCGAGGAGAACGGGTCCTGGAACACCATCCGCATAGCGGCACGGTGCTGCCGCAACGCCTCGGGCGCGAGGGCCGTGAGATCACGGCCATCGAAGCGAACGACGCCGTCGGTCGGCTACTCCAGCCGCAACAGGGCGCGGCCCAGCGTGGACTTGCCGCAACCGGATTCGCCCACGAGCGCCATGGTTTCTCCCGCGGCGATGGCGAGATCGATACCATCGACGGCCTTGATGCTCGGCGCAGGACCGGCCCTGCGCCAGCCGTGCCGAGCGAGCCGGAACTGAACCTTCAGGCCGACGGCTTCCGAGAGCACGCTCATGCGGGCTCCTCGACGCGCCAGCAGGCGGCTGCGGCCCGATGGCCGGTGGGGATCAGCGGCGGCACCTCCGTGCAGCGGTCGAACCGCAGCGGGCAGCGCGGCGCGAAGGCGCAACCGTTGATCGGGCGATCGAGACGCGGCGGTTGGCCCAGGATGGCGCGGGCGCGCTGGCCGCGCGGCTGGTCGAGCCGGGCCACGCTCGAGAGCAGTGCCGCCGTATAGGGATGGCGCGGAGCGGCGTAGAGCTGCGCGGCCGGTGCTTCCTCCACCACCTGGCCCGCATACATCACGAGAACACGGTCGGCGATGCGGGCCAGGAGCGCGAGATCATGCGTGACCCAGACCAGCCCGAGGCCGGAGCGAGCCTGGATGTCGCGGATCAGGCGCACGATCTCGGCCTGAACCGTGACGTCGAGGGCGGTCGTCGGCTCGTCGGCGATCAGCAGGCGGGGCCGGCCCGCGAGCGCTGACGCGATCATCACCCGCTGGCGCATGCCGCCCGAGAACTGGTGCGGATATTGGTCGGCGCGGCGCTTCGGATCCGGCACGCCGACCTGCGCCAGCAGATCGACGGCGCCTGCCTTCGCGTCCGGTCTCTTGAGGCCGCGATGCCGGCGCAGCACTTCCGCGATCTGGAACCCGGCGGTGTAGAGAGGGTTGAGGGCCGTCAGCGGATCCTGGAACACCATGCCGACGGTGCCGCCGCGCAGGTCACGCAGCCGGCTCTCGGGCACCGCTCCGAGGTCCTCGCCCGCCAGCGCGAGCCGCTTGGCAGTCACTTGCGCGGCATGACGGTCGTGCAGGCCCATGACGGCCAGCATGCTGGCGCTTTTGCCGGAACCCGATTCGCCCACCATGCCCAGGCTTTCGCCATCCGCGACCGACAGCGAGACACCCCGAACGGCATGGAGCTGGCCAAAGCGGACGCTGAGATCCTGGACCTCGAGCAGCGGCGCATTCATGCGACGCTCATTCTCGGATATTGGAGCTCCGCTCATGCGACGCTCCGGGGATCGAGCCAGTCGCGCAGCCAGTCCCCCAGCAGGTTGGCGCCCAGCACCGTGAGGGCGATGGCGAGCCCCGGAAAGACCGCGATCCACCAGGCCGATTGCAGATAGTCGCGGCCCTCGTTCAGCATGGCGCCCCAGGAGGGGACGCTCGGGTCGATGCCGACCCCGAGGAAGCTCAAGGCCGCCTGGGTCAGGATCGCCTGCGCGGTGGAGAAGCTCGCCACCACGACGATCGGCGCCGCCGTATTGGGAAGGATGTAGCGCCACAACGTCCGGCCGGTCGGCACCCCGATCGATCGCGCCGCGAGCACGTAGTCGCGTGACCGGATGGCCAGGACCTGACCGCGCACGATGCGCGCGTAATTGACCCAGGTCGCCAGCGCCAGCACCACCACGACGGCGCCGAACCCGCCGCCGACCGTGCCGAGCAGGAAGATGGCGAGCAGGGTGAACGGGAAGGCGAGCTGAACATTGATCAACCACGAGATCACCGCATCGACCCATCGGCCGAAATAGCCGGCGAGCAGGCCCAGCGTGCTGCCGAGCACCATGCCGAGGATGGCCGCGGCCGCGCCCACACTGAGCGAGATGCGGCTTCCCCAGATCACCCGGCTCAGCACGTCCCGTCCGACATTGTCGGTGCCCAGGATGTGGTTGGGCTTGCCGCCCTCGACCCAGACCGGCGGCGCGAGCCGTGCCCTGAGGTCGAGCTGCGTGGGTCTTGCGGGAGCGATCTGGGGCGCCAGCACCGCCGTCGCGATGGCGGCCGCGATCAGCAAGGCGCCGACAGCCCCGAACCAGGGAAAACCCTTCATCGCAGGACCACCCGCGGATCGATGCGAGTGTAGAGCCAATCGACGACGAGGTTGATGACCACGAAGCAGATGGCCGCGACCAGCACCGCGCCTTGCAGCAGAGGAAAGTCGCGCTGCTCCACGGCCGTGATGGCGAGGCGGCCGATGCCCGGCCAGGCGAAGATGGCCTCGATCACCACCGCGCTCGAGATGAGGTCGCCGAGCTCCAGCCCGGCCATCGTGACGAGCGGGATCAAGGCGTTGCGGAACGCATGGACCCAGAGCACGCGGCAACGCCAGAGCCCCTTGGCCCGCGCCGTGCGGATGTAGTCGGCCTCGAGCACCTCGATCATGCTCGATCGCAACAGCCGTGCCAGGCGGGCGGTGCTCTGCAGGCTCAGCGTCACCGCCGGCAGAATGACCGAAACCGCGGTGTCCGACCCCGACACGGGGAGGATCTGCAGCCGCACCGCGAACACGATGATGAGGATCAGCCCGAGCCAGAAGGGCGGGATGGCGAGGCCGATCATCGTGAAGCCCGTCACCGCAAGGTCGACCATGCCGTTGCGGTTGAGCGCGGCCAATACGCCGAGCCCGACGCCGAGAACCAGGGCGATCGCGAAAGCCACGAGCGCCAGTTCGAAGGTCGCGCCGAGCCGATTGACCACGAGATCGAGCACGTGCTGCTTGTAGACGAATGACGAGCCGAGATCGCCCTGGACGGCATGGAGCACGAATAGGGCGTATTGAACCGGCACCGGCCGGTCGAGCCCGAGATGCGTCCGCAATGCGGCCCTGGCCGCCTCCGTGGCGTTCGCCGGGACCAGCAGGGTGATCGGGTCGCCGGTCGTCTGCGCCACCATGAAGGTGGCGAAGCTCACCCCGAGGAGAACCAGGCAAGCGCCCAGCAGACGGCGGACCAGGAAATTGGTAATCGGACCTCTCCCGACCGGCCGGCTCAGCCGGTGAGCGTCGCCCGGTAGATCTCGATATAGTCATCGGGGCGGGGCGGATAGTTCAGCCGGCTGCCGAGGCCGTAGATCTCCGGCAGATACCAGAGATAGACCCAGGTGCATTCGTCCCAGATGAAATCCTCCGCCTGCTTGAGCAGGACCTTGCGTTTCGTCTCGTCCAGCGTCACCGACGCGGTCTTGACCATCTTGTCGTAGTCGGGATTGTTGTAGCCGTTGGAATTGTCGACCGCGTCGCTGGTCAGGATGACGAGTTCCACCGACGGATTGATGAGCGATGCCCAGCCATAATAGTAGATGCCTTTGAAGGCCTTCTGCTTGAGCATTTCCTCGAAGCGTCCGGTCTCGTAGGCCTCGAGCTTCGGCTTGAGGCCGATGGCCTCGAGGTAGGAGGCGACCGCCTCCGAGACTTCCTTGGCCCCCGGATAGCGGCCATAGGCCACCTGGAGTTCGAAGCCCTCGTGCCCGGCCTCCTTGAGCAGCGCCTTGGCCTTGTCGGCGTTGTAGGCGAAGGGTTTCAGCGAAGGGTCGTTGTTGGGCGGGTTGACGATCGAGGCGAGCGGCTTCGTCATGCCGCCTTGCAACGTGTCGATCATGGTCTGCACGTCGACCGCGTGGTTGAGGGCCTGGCGGATGCGCTTGTCCTTCAGCGGCGCGATCCCGGTGAAGGAGATGCCCATGTGCATCTTGCGGAGCCCGTTCACCGCGACGACACGGGAATTTCCAGATTTCGCGCCGCCGGCGGTGTCCGGCGTGAGGCCGACCGCGATATCGACGCTGCCGGCCTTGAGCTCGTTGATGCGCGAGGAGAGTTCGGGAATGTCGCGGAACACCACACCCTTGATGGGTGGCGCGCCGTTCCAATAGGTCGGATTGGCGCTCAGCACCACGCGGTCGCCCTGTCTCCAGGAGACGAACTTGTAGGGTCCGGAGCCGACCGGGTTGGCCGAGACCACATCGGGTGCGGTGTCCTTGAGGTATTTGGGCGCGCCGACGAAGGCCTCCTCGAGCCAATAGAGCATGTTGATCGTCGGCTCGCTGGTGACGAGGTCGACCGTCATCGGATCGACTGCCACGACCTTGCTGAGATTGGTGCCCGGCCAGAGCTGGCTTTCGGCATTGTAGGGCGAGACGTTCATCCGGTTGAAGTTGAACACGACGGCCTCGGCGTCGAACGCCTCGCCGTTGTGGAACTTGACGTTCGGGCGCAGTTTGAAGCGCCAGCGCGTCGGCTCGGCCTGCTCCCAGCTCAACGCCAGCCGCGGTTCGTGCGAGCCATCGGCGTTGCGGCGAACGAGGCTGTCGAACACCGACCAGATCACCGATCCGATCGGATGGTTGTTGCGGATGAGGTGCGGGTCGAGCGTCGAGACGTCTTCCTCGGAGGCGATGACGACGGGCTTGGCGTCGGCCGCAAGACTGCCGCGCGGCAGGCCGAGCAGAACGGCGAGCGCCGCCGCGCCCTGGCCGAGTTGGCGGCGGTTCATCATCGGAACTGAGGTCATTCTGCGCATCCCTGGCTTGTCGTGACGCGGGGTGTCCGGTCGCTGCCGCCGAAGCCCGAGCTGAGGCTGCGGTCAACCTGAGCCGGATGCTCGCTTGCTTTCATAACGAGCGCAATACAAATTCTTCGAAAGCCGGAGATCGCGGTGCTTGATGCTCATCCGGACTGCCTCGAAAGCTGGCAGCGGCATCAGGCCAGAAGGAGGCGCAGGTTCCTGGCTTCCAGCATCCGCGCGGCCTCGGGGTCGAGCCCGCTGTCGCTGACCAGCATGTCGGCGCGATCGAGCCCGGCGATACGGGCCGTCCCCACATGGCCGAACTTGCTGTGATCGGCCAGAAACACCGCGCGGCCGGCCGCGGCCAGCATCGCGTGCTTGATCTCGGCCTCTTCCCAGTTGCTGTTGGTGAAGCCCTTCTCCGGATCGACGCCGGCGCAGGACACGAAGGCCACGTCGGCGTTGATCTGGCCGAGCAGCAGCGTCGCGAAGGGCGCGATCAGCGAGCGCTGGCGGCGACGGACGGTGCCGCCCGTGATCACCACCTTGACGCCCGGGTGCTCTTCCAGTTCGAGCGCGACATCGAGCGCGTTGGTCACGACCGCGACGTCGTTGAGCGTCCGGGGCAGCGCCCGGGCCAAGGCCACCATGGTGCTTCCGGCATCGATGATAATGGTCTCGCCGTCGCGGATCAGGCTCGCCGCGACGCCGGCGATCCGCTTCTTCTCGTCGGAGAAACTTTCGCCGGCCAGGTGGGCCGGCCGCTCGAAGCGAGCGGTCCGCACCGCCACGGCGCCGCCCCGCATGCGTCGCAGGACGCCCTGCCGTTCGAGGAGATCGAGGTCGTTGCGGATGGTCACGACGGAGACGCCGAACCTGCTCGCCAGCGCCATTACGGAAATGCGGCCGGCGTCCTGCAGCAGGCCGATGATCTCCTCGTGACGGCCGGATGCGCCGAACGCCGTCATCGGATGACACTCCCCGATGCCCAGACCATAGCGGGAGGCTTAGTGGATCGTGCTGAAAATTTCATCATGGCTTTCCAAATTTCGATATTCGCAAGCTTTCGAAAAAATTCCTTGCCGTGGCAAGCGACAATCGGCACCGTCCGGCTCAAAACCGGAGTAGACCGATGTCCGACACCCCGTTCGAGCCCGCCATGCTGGCCGACATCCGGCGACAGGCCGCCGTGCTCGACGGACTGCTGGCGCGGATGCGCGAGTTCCATGCCATCGGTCGCGAGCACCTCCGGCCAGGGCCGGACGGGCGTCTCTTCGCCTTCGGCTGCGGCGATGGCTGGTTCGCGGCCAATGCGATGGGTCCGGTCGCCGGGCCGGCCTTCGGCCTGCCGCTGGTCCCGGTCACCAGCCTGGACATGCTGCTGCGCCATGCCAGGACGGCCACGTCCTCGGATCGGGCCATCGCGATCTCGATGTCCGGCACGGTGGACCGGACCATCGCGGCCGGGGCCGCACTTCGGGACAGCGGGGCGGGCTACGTCACCCTGGCCAACGAGGACGGCGCCCGGCTCGGCGCCGTGGCCGTGGCCGTGGCCTCGCTCCAGGTTCCCGATGTCGCGGCATTCCTGACCGGGACGGCGCGCTATTCCGCGACGGTGCTCGGCTTGATGATGCTGATCGAAGGGGCCGCCCAGGCCGCCGGCACGGAGCCTCCGGCGCGCTGCGCGGGGCCCGATATGCAAAGGCTGATCGCCGCTCTTCCCGCTGTCATCGCGCAGGCCGAAGCCGTGCTCGGTCAAGTCTGCCGGGAGGTCGCCGACCGAGGGTTCGGGGGCGTCCGCGTGCTTGGGGCGGGATCGGATTGGGCGACGGCGGAATACGGGGCCGCCAAGCTCGTCAAGGTCACGACGGCGCCGGTCTGGGCCGGCGAGATCGAGGAATATGCGCATAGCCAGTTCTGGTCGAGCCGTTCGGACGAATTGGTGGTACTGCTGGCCAGCAGCCCCGAAGTAGCCCGGCTCGCCGACAATACCGCGGCGGCGCTCGCGACCGCCGGGCAAAGCACGCTCGCCATCGAGAGCGCCGGCGTCCCGGTCTCGTCGGCGACCTATCGCTTGACCCTGCCGCGGACGCCGTCCTGGCTGTCGCCGCTGCTGACGCCGGCACCCCTGCAGGTCCTGGCCTACACGCTCGCGCTCGCCACCGGGTTCGACCCCAACCGGTCGCAGGACCAGGCCGATCCGAAGCGATTTCTGGCGGCCCAATTGCTCAGCCGCCGCTGCGAACTCGCTGCGGCCTGACCCTCGCCTCTCGCCGAAGCAGGATGGCGCGGGCGGCCCACGTCGTCGCGCTTCGGCCTCTCGTTTGCGCATCGTCGTCCCAGGACGACGCGCTCCTTTGGACGACGCTTAGGACCCCGAATGACCCCGACCGGCCTCCTCACACCGCTTCTCGCACCCGGCTCGCCGCTCGAGCCCAAGGCCCGTGCGCTCGTGGCCGAGCTGTTCGAGCGCGAAGCGCGCCTGATGGACGCCCTGCCGACCGACGATCCGCTGGATGAGAAGCGGCGCAGGCGCGTCGACCTCACGCGCATCGAGATCCTGGCCCAGCCGGCCGTCATCCGCGACACGCTCGCCAAGGAACGCGCCAACGTCACGCGCGCCGCGCAGGACCTGGCGAAGGCGGGGCTCCGACGCATCGTGATGACGGGATGCGGCGACAGCCTCGCGGTGATGATCGCGGCCCGGCTGCTCTTCGAACGCGTGCTCGGCCTGCCATGCGAGCCCATCCAGGCGCTCGACTTCGCCTACTACACGGCGAGCACAATCGGGCCGGACACGCTGGTGATCACGCTGTCGTCGAGCGGGACGACCACTCGGACCGTGGAAGCCGCGTTGATGGCCGGCGCCCTCGGCTCCCGGACGCTGGCGCTCAGCAACACGCCGGGCTCGGCGCTGATGGTGGAATCCGACCAGGGTCTGCTGGTGCGGGCGGAGCGCAGGGGCTGGCCGACGCAGGCCAGCACGGCGGCGCTGGCGCTGCTGATGCAATTCGCGCTCGACCTCGGGTCCGCCCTCGGCCGCCCCGCCGACCTGATCGCCGATATGCAAGCGGCCCTCGATGCCGTCCCGGATCAGATCGCCGAGGTGATCGCGGTCCACGAGGATGGCATCGCGGCGCTGGCGCGGCATGACGCGGCCCGCGCCACCTATCTGTTCGCCGGCGGCGGCCCGGCCTATGCCTGTGCGCTGTTCGGCGCCGCCAAGGTGAAGGAATGCTCGCCGGATCACGCCATCGCGATCCCGCTCGAGGAATTCCATCACTACAATTCGCACAAGCCAGGCGATCCGCTGTTCATCATCGCGCCGCGGGGACCCTCGGTGGCCCGGGCGCGCGACACGGCCTTCGAGGGCAAGCGGTGGGGCGGGCGTGTCTATGGCATCGTCGCCGACGGCGAGACGGCGCTCGGCCCGTATTCGGATGCGGTGTTCCATCTCCCCGTCGTGCCGGAAGAAATGTGCGGGCTCGTCTATTGCGTTCCGGTGCAGCTCTTCGCCTATCATCTGGCGATGGCCAAGTTCGCCGCGGCCGCAGCCGCACCGGATCCCGCCGCGGAGCCCGAGGCAGACGAGCCGTCCTGATGCCCCATCCGCGCCTCGTCTGCCTCGGCAATCTCACGATCGACGATGTCGTCTTGCCCGACGGTCGGGAGGTGCCCGGCTGCATCGGCGGGGACGCGCTCTACGCGGCCCTCGCGGCACGGCTTTGGGAACCATCGACCGAGATGGTGGCTCCGGTTGGACCCGATTTCCCGGGCACTGTCCTGGACCGGATCAACCAGGCGGGCCTGTCGTCCGCCGGCCTCACGCCTCGCACCGTGCCGACGCTGCACAATCGCGTCGCCTATGAGACCGATGGCAACCGGACCTGGACGCTTTTTTCGACCGAGGACGATTTCCATGCGCTGTCGCCCAGGCCGGACGACATCCCGCCGGCCTATCGCGTCGCCGAGGCTTTCCTGGTCCTGGCCATGACGCTCGAGGCCCAGGAGGCGCTGGTCGGCGACCTCAAGCACGACACCAATGCGATGATCGCGCTCGATCCGCAGGAAGATTACATCGCCGGCAACGAGGCGAGGCTACGGCGAATGATCGGGGAGACCGACATCTTCATGCCGAGCGCCGAGGAAGCGCGTCGGCTGCTCGGCCATGCCGACTGGAGCGCCGCGGCTAGAACCTTCGCGAGCTGGGGGCCGAACATCGTCGTCCTCAAGCTCGGCCATGACGGCTGCCTCGTCCATGAACGGGACGGCGACCGAATGATCCAGGTCCCGGTGCTGCGCGCCGACGTGAAGGACACGACCGGCGCCGGGGACTGCTTCTGCGGCGCCTTCATGGCGGCGCTCCTTCAGGAGGGTGCCGATCTCTGCACCGCCGCTCGCGCCGGGACCGTCGCCGCCTCCTTCGCCATCGGAGGCTATGGTGTCGAGCCGATGTTTTCCGTATCGCCGCGCGAGGCGCTGAGGCGCATGCGGGCCTGATCCAGCATCGCCGTCGGGTGACGCCGGTACCGACCAGGGCGTCTATCTCGCGTCGACGTTCCGGCGGAAGACTCGCCGCGCCCCATGAAGAAGACCCGGCGCACCGGGCGGACGGTCCGCCATTCCCGACGCGACATCCAGAACGTAGTCGATGAGGGTATCCGCCGCCGAGCCGCGCAGGCCCGGCCTCCGCGCAATGTAGTACGTCCATGGGCTCGGCGGGCGCACATCGAACGGTTGCACGAGCAACCCGCGCTTGAGATAGGTGCCGCTCAGCGAGGCCAGGGCCACCGTCAGCCCCAGGCCATGGGCGGCCATCTCGAGCGAGATGTTCGTCGAGTTGGTCCGCAGGACCCGCTCCAGGTCGAACCGCGGCGTACCGAGCGCTTCGGCCACGATGGTCCAGTATTCTTGCCGTCCCGACACCATGATCTTGGGGAACCGATCGAGATCCGACGGCGCACGGAGGGCGCCCGCAAGGGCGGGGTCGCACAGCAGAGCCAGGCGCTCCGGCCAGAGTTGCCGAGCCCCATCCGGCACTTCATCCTCGCGGTTCACGGTGATCGTGACATCGGCGAGTTGATTCTCGGGGTTGGTCCACACGGTTCCGTTGACCACCACCTCGATCTCCGGGTGACGTGCCGCGAAGCCAGACAGGCATTCGGGCAACCAGTTCTCGGCGAGGCTCATCGGACAGGCGAGGACGACGCTCCGGTTGTGCGAGCCGGTCACGATCGCCTCGGTGGCGCTGTCGACCTGCGCCAGCGCCTGACGAAGCGTCGGGAGGAAGGCCTCACCCACCTCGGTCAGCTGGAGGCTGCGCGAGCCCCGCACGAAGAGCGCCCGGCCCAGGTAGGTCTCGAGCGACCGCACATGGGTGCTGATCGCGGCCTGCGTATAGCCCAGTTCATAGGAGGCCTTGGTGAAGCTCAGGTGCCGCGCCGCGCATTCGAAGGATCGGACGAAGTTCAAGGGCGGTGGGTTGCGCTGCATCCAGATCTCCCGAGCGAGGCTGGGCAAGCTAGCCGATCGACGCCATGGCCACGAATTTTTTTCGCGTCGACGCGGAAATAATCGAGTGCGCCGTCGATGAGCACGATTTACCGTCGTCTTGACCTTACCCGGATCCTGATCGTTATGCTGGAGGACACCACACTGCCGAACGAGCGTCGACACTGCGGTGCGCGTTCGACCTTCGATCGCGTGGCCGATTTCGTCCTCGACTTCCGGCCCGAGGACTTTCCCGAGATGGCACGGCATAGGGCGGCCCTGCTGCTTCTCGATACGCTCGGCATATGCGCTGCGGCGGCCCGCATGGAGGCCAGCGTCCTGGCGCGAAGGGCGGCGATGCTCCTTCACGGTGCGGGCGACGAGCGCTACGCCGCGCGGATGCTCTTCGACGGCCGCAGGGCGAGCCTGGCGGGTGCCGCTTTCGCGAGCGCCACGCAGATCGACAACCTCGACGGCCACGACGGCTATAACCCCACCAAGGGTCACATCGGGGTCGTGGCCTTGCCGACGCTCGCCGCCCTGGCCGAGCACCGGCCCGACCTCACCGGGTCCGAGGCGCTGGCGGCGCTGATCGTGGGCTACGAGGTGGCGGGCCGCGCGGGCATCGCCCTGCATGCCTCGGCTGCCGAGTACCACGCCTCCGGCGCCTGGAACGCGCTCGGCGTGGCGGCGATGGCGGGACGCTTGCGGCGCATGACCGCCGCTCAGCTTCGCGAGGCGCTCGGCATCGCCGAATACCAGGGTCCCCGCAGCCAGATGATGCGCGAGATCGCAACGCCGACCATGCTTCACGACGCTTCGGGCTGGGGAGCGCTCGTCGGACTGTCCTCGGCCATCCTCGCCGAGGAGGGATTCACCGGAGCGCCCGCCGTCACTGTCGAGGCGCCCGAAGCCGCGCCTTATTGGGACGACCTCGGCCGCTTCTGGCAGATCGAGCACCACTACGTGAAGCCCTATCCGATCTGCCGCTGGGCGCATGCGGCGATCGATGCGGCGCGCGAGCTCTGCCTGGACCACGGTTTGCGCGCCGGTATGATTGCCGCGATCCGCATTCGCAGCTTCGACTACGCCGCCGCGCTCTTCCAGGCCATGCCGGATACGACCTCGAAGGCGCAGTACAGCCTGCCCTTCGCGGTCGCCACCATGATCGTCCACCGGCGCATCGGGCTCGAGCACATATCGGGAGAGGGGCTTGCCGACCCCGCCGTTGCCGCGCTCGTGGCGCGAACGCGGGTGTCCGCCGATCCGAAGCACCAGGCGCGCTATCCGGCAGAGCGCTGGGCCGACATCGACATTGCGCTCACGGATGGCCGCGTGGTCTCGTCGGGCGATACCCATGCGCGGGGCGGGCCCGAGCGACCCTTCGAGGAAGAGGCCATCACGACGAAATTCATGGACTTCGCCGTGCCGCCCCTCGGCGAGCGGCGCGCCCGCGCGGTCCTGGGCGCGACCCTCGCGCTGACCGAACCCGGCAGCCGCTTCGCCGATCTCGCGCGTCACCTCTACGAGTCCTGACGCCCCATGGTGCTTCCGCCCGACGTCCATCGCGACGATAACCTATGAGCGAAGCGCCCGTCGTCATGCTGCACACCGATGCCGGCGAGACGGCGCGGGAGATCGTGGCGGCTGCGCACCCCGACCTGCTGCTCCATCTCTGCGAGAGCTACGACGCTTTGCCCGAGATGCTGGCACGGACGGAGCCGGAGGTCGTCTATTCCGTGCGCTTCGCGGGGACGCCGCATTTCCCGCGCCAGTCCCTGATCGACGCCGCCAGCCTGAAATGGATCGCGGTCGGCGGCTCGGGCACCGACCACCTCGCGCCCTGGGATCCGGCGCGTTTGGCGGTGACCAATTCCGCCGGCGTGGCGGCCGGGATGATGGCCGAATATGCGCTCGGCGCGATGCTGGCCTTCTCGCTCGACTTCAGGGGTTTCGAACGCGCGCAGGCCGAGGAACGCTGGACTGCGGGTCGCGTCGCGCCGATCGAGGGGCGGACGGTGCTGATCGTCGGCTTCGGCCACACCGGCGCGGCCGTGGCCCGCCGGGCCAAGGCGATGGGAATGAGAGTGCTCGGGGTCCGGGCTCGTCCCCAGCCGAGTTGCGACGCCGACGAGATGCATGCCGTGGCAGACCTGCCGGATCTGTGGCCGCGAGCGGACGTCATCGTGATCGCGGTGCCGCTGCTGCCCAGCACCCGCGGGCTGGTGGACGCGGCGGCGTTCGGCGCGATGCGGCCGGATGCGGTGCTGATCGACGTCTCGCGCGGAGGCGTCGTGGCCGAGGCCGCGCTCGTTGCCGCGCTCGCGCAGGGGCGCATCAAGGGCGCCGCCCTCGACGTCTTCGCCACCGAGCCGCTGCCCAAGGGCCATCCGCTCTGGCGCATGGGGAACGTCATCGTGACGCCGCACTGCTCCTCGGTCTACGACGGCTGGGACCGCAGATCGGTGGCGCGCTTCGCCGAGAATCTCAGCCGCTACCGCGCCGGCGACGAGCTGTTCAACATCGTGGACCCCGCACGGGGTTATTGAGCCGGGAGGTCACAGCCATGACGCAGGAACGCCGCGGCGGCGGACGGCGCGCGAAATCGTCCCGCGGCGGCAGCACGATCCCGCAGCTTCCCTGGAGCCGCATCGAAAACCCCTATGCGCCGCTCGAGCTCGCCAGCGAGGAGCAGATCGAGTCGATCCACGCGACCTCCATGCGCGTCCTGTCCGAGCTCGGCATTCGCGTCATGGGTGAGCGCGTCATGGATCTTTTCGAAGCCGCCGGCGCGATCGTCGACCGCTCGGAGCAGGTGATCCGCATCGACGAGACCCTGGTCCGCGAAGCGCTGAAGACGGCCCCGCCGAGCTTCACGCTCACGTCGCGCAACCCGGCCAAGCGATTGACGATCGGCGGCCGATCGCTGGCCTTCGGCCTGGTCGCCGGACCGCCCAACGTGCATGACCGGGTGAACGGCCGCCGTCCCGGCAATATCGACGACTATCGGAACTTCATCCGCCTGGCCCATCACTTCAACGCGATCCACATCATCGGCAACCAGGTGACGGCGCCCCAGGAGCTGCCGGCGAACAGCCGACATCTCGACACCTACCTGGCCAATCTGACGCTGTCGGACCTGACCTACCACTGCACCGCCATCGGCCGCGGCCGGGCGCTCGATGGCATCACCATGATGGCGATCTCGCGCGGCATGAGCCTCGAGGAGATGGCGCAGGACCCCGGCGTGACGACGATCATCTCCGTCAACTCACCACGGCTCTTCGATGACGCCATGGGGGAGGGGCTCATCGTCATGGCGGAGCACGGGCAGCCCGTCACCGTCACCCCGTTCACGCTGATGGGCGCGATGACGCCCGTGACGCTGCCCGCCGCGCTCGTGCAGCAGAACGCCGAGGCGCTGTTCGGCGTCGCCCTGACCCAGCTCGTCAGGCCCGGAACGCCGGTGATGTATGGCGCCTTCACGTCCAACGTCGACATGCGCTCGGGCGCGCCCGCCTTCGGCACGCCGGAGAACACCAGGGCGAACCTGATCGCCGGCCAGCTCGCCCGGCGCTACCGGCTGCCCTATCGGACCTCGAACGCCAACGCCTCCAACGCGGTCGATCTGCAGGCCGCCTACGAGACGTGCATGGCCACCTGGGGCGCAGTGACGGGCGGCGGCAACCTGATCTACCACGCGGCAGGCTGGCTCGAAGGCGGATTGACCGCGTCCTACGAGAAGCTGATCCTCGACGTGGAGATCCTGCAGAACATGGTGGAGATCCTGCGGCCGATCGACTTCTCGGAGGAGGAACTGGGCTTCGAGGCGATCAAGTCCGTGCCGTCGGGAGGGCATTTCTTCGGCGCCGAGCACACCATGGCGCGCTACGAGACGGCGTTCTATCGGCCGCTCCTGTCCGATTGGACGAATTACGGCGGCTGGCAAGCGGCCGGCGCACACGACGCGCTCGAGCGGGCGACCGCGCTCTGGCAAAGGGCGCTGGCGGAATATGGGGAACCCGTGATGGATCCGGGCCGTCGCGAAGCGCTCGAGGCCTTCGTGGCTCATCGCCGCGAGGAGATCGGGTCGGGCGACCCGTGAGGGCCGACGAACAAGCGGGCAGGGGCGGCCGCGAGGACATCGGCGACGCGGTCCATGACGTCTGATGCCGCCACCGTGGCCCGCAGGCAATGGGGCAGGCCGTAGGCTCCCACGCCGCGTAGCAGGAGCCTCGCATCCCGAAGCCGTGCATCCGCGGCCCGTGCCGCGTCGGCGCTCGCGAACGGGATCAGCACGAAATTGGTGTGGCTCTCGGGCGGATCGTAACCCATGGCCCTCAAGCACCTCGAGAAGCGGTCGCGGATGGCCGCCGTCTTCCTCACGACCTCGATCATATGGTCCTGATCGTGCATCGCCGCACTGGCCATCGCCTGGCTGGGACCCGAAACATTGTTCGGGTTGAGCAGCTTGCGCATCTCGCGCGCGACCGGCCCGGGGAACAGGCCCCACCCCACGCGTGCTCCCGCCAGCCCGTAGGCCTTGGAGAGCGTGCGCAACACGCAGGTACCGCCCCGTGCCACTATGGCGAAAATCGGCGCGGGATCCTGGTCGTCGAACTCGCCATAGGCCTGATCGACCACCAGCAACACGTGCGCCGGGAGGGCGGCGCGCAACCGGAGGATGTCCGCGTTCCGAATGCGCGTGCCGGTCGGATTGCCGGGGTTGCAGAGAAAGACGATTTTGGTGCGCGCGTTGACGGCCGCCAGCAGCGCCTCGACCGAGACGGTCAGATTCGGCTCCACAGCCCGGACGTAGGCGGCACCCGCCTGCTGCGCTGCCGCGGCAGCGAAAAGATAGCCATGGGCCGTCCCCAGCACCTCGTCGCCCGGTCCCGCGAAGGCACCGATCAGGCAGCCGATCAGCTCCATCGAGCCGGCACCGCACAGGATGGCGGACGCATCGAGCCCATGGACCGAGGCGATGGTGGCGCGCAGGCAGGACCAGTCCGGGTCTGGGTAGAGCGGCACGGCCTCAAGCACCGCCCGCCCCGCCGCGACGGCCTGGGGGCTCACCGGAAAGGCGCTCTCGTTCTGTGCGAGCGAGACCATGCCCGGCGCGAGATCTGCCAGAGCATAGGGCGCCATGGTGGCGACCGACGGGTTTGCGGCAATCAACGACCGGCTCCGTGGCGCTCGACGGCCCTTTCGACCGAGGTGCGGCCGGGAACCATCACCGCTCCAGCCGCCGGCCCGATACCAGCCCCGCGCGCAGCGAGCCTAGCGGAGAGCGGGCGCGCGGCAACCAAAAATTCCGGGGAGCGTGACCACGATTCTTTTTTGGGCGTCGCTATGGATTGTCGCTGGCGGCTCGGCATAGTTCGGGCGGTAACAGCCGGCTGGAGAGCGGGCCGGCGACGCCCTCGGAGCCGCCCATGCCGACCGCGTGACTGTCGAAAAGGAAAACCGAACCATGCGCTCCCACGCCCAAGCCGTCGTCATCGGAGGCGGCGTCATCGGTTGCTCGATCCTCTACCACCTGGCCAAGGCGGGTTGGAGCGAGGTGGTGCTGCTCGAGCGGTCCGAGCTGACGAGCGGCAGCACCTGGCATGCGGCGGCCAACATCCATGGCCTGCACGACGTCACCAACATCAGCCGCCTCCAGCATTACACGATGCAGCTCTACAAGGAGCTGGAAGCCGAGACCGGGCAGAGCTGCGGCGTGTTCCAGCCCGGCTCGCTCTATCTGGCGCAGACGGAGGCGCGCGAGCATCAGCTCCGCATCCAGGCCGCCAAGGCGCGCCGCTACGACATGAACTTCTACGAAATCGATCGGCGCGAGGCCGAGCGCCTGCATCCGCTGGTCGATTTCGACGGCGTCCGCTGCATCATGTATGAGCCGGACGGCGGCAACGTCGATCCGTCGGGCGTGACCAATGCCTATGCGGTCGGGGCGCGCCAGCGCGGCGCCGAGATCCACCGCTTTAACCCCGTCGTCGCCACCGAGGCCCAGCCCGACGGCACCTGGATCGTCCGCACCGAGAAGGGCGACATCCGCACGCCGTGGGTGGTCAACGCCGCCGGCCTCTGGGCCCGCGAGGTCGCGGCCATGGCGGGGCTGGACCTGCCGCTGATCCCGACCGAACACCAGTATTTCGTGACCGACACCATCGCCGAGATCGCCGCGATGGACCGCCGCCTTCCGTCCGTGGCGGATCGCGACGGGGAATACTACCTTCGCCAGGAGGGCAAGGGCCTGCTCATCGGCGCCTACGAACGGGACATGAAGTTCTGGGCGGAGGACGGCACCCCGCCGGACTTCGGCCAGGAGCTCTTTCCCGACGATCTCGAGCGGATCATGGAGAATGTCGCGCGCGCGATGGACCGGGTTCCGGCCGCCGCGCTCGCGGGCGTCAAACGGGTGATCAACGGCCCGATGATCTGGTCGCCCGATTCCTCGGTCCTGTTCGGCCCGGTGCCGGAACGCACCGGTTATTTCGCATGCTGCGGCATCATCCCGGGCTTTTCCCAGAACGGCGGTCTCGGCAAGCTCGCTGCGGAATGGATGATCGAGGGCGAGCCGTCGCTCGACATGTTCGGCTGGGATCTGGCCCGCTTCGGGCATTGGGCCGGGAAAGCCTTCACCAAGACACGGGTGCGGGACCAATATGCCCACCGCTTCAAGATCCACTTCCCCAACGAGGAGCGTGAGGCCGGCCGGCCGGTGCGGACGCGCCCCGTCTACGCGATGCAGAAGGCGATGGGGGGCCTCTTCGGGCTGAACTTCGGATGGGAGCATCCGCTCTGGTTCGCGGCCCCGGGCGAGCCCGACCACGAGACCTATGGCTTCACCCGGCAGAATTGGTGGGATCCGGTCGGCCGGGAAGCCCGGATGCTGCGCGAGCGCGTCGGCATCATCGACATCTCCAACTTCGCCAAATACGCGGTCAGGGGTCCCGGCGCCGCGGCCTGGCTCGACGCGCTCTTCGCCAACCGGATGCCGCGCGCGGTCGGCCGCTCCTGCCTCACGCCGCTGATCGGCAAACGCGGCGGCATCGCCGGCGACTTCACCGTGACGCGACTGGCCGAGGACGAGCTCCTCATCGTCGGCTCGGGCATGGCGGAACGCTTTCATCAGCGGTTCTTCAAAGCCGTGCCGCTGCCCGAGGGCACCACTTTCCAGAGCCTCACGGAGGCGTGGTGCGGGTTCAACGTGGCGGGCCCGCGCGCCCGCGATCTGCTGCACAGATTGACCCAGGCACCGCTCGGCAACGACGATTTCCCGTTCATGCATTCGGCGCGGATCAGCGTGGCGAGCGTCGACTGTGTCGCGATCCGGGTGAGCTTCACCGGAGACCTCGGATGGGAGCTGCATTGCGCCGAAGCCGATCAGACGAAGCTCTACGCGGCCCTCCTCGAGGCGGCCCGGGCGCTTGGCGGCGGCCCGGTTGGCTCCCGTGCCCTCGCCTCGCTTCGTGTGGAGAAGGGCTACGGATCCTGGGGCCGCGACTACAGTCCCGAATATTGGCCGCAGGAGAGCGGTCTCGACCGGCTCGTCAAGGCCGACAAGGACTTCCTCAACAAGGCCGCATGGGCGAAGATCGCGCAGGAACCTGCCCGAGACACGATGATCATGCTGGAGATCGATGCCGACGGCGCCGATGCCACGGGGGGCGAACCGATCTTCCTGCTCGACGGGACGCCGGCCGGGCAGGTGAGCTCGGGGGCCTACGGCTATTTCGTCGAGAAGTCGCTCGCCATCGGCTATCTCAAGGCCGGCACGGCCGGGCCCGGAGACACGGTCGACGTCGCCATCCTGGGCCGTCCGCACAAAGCCCGCATTCTCGCCCAGCCGCCGTTCGACCCGGACGGCCGGCGTCTGCGGGCCTGACGGGTAACTTCTCGCCAGCCGGGGCGCCCCGTGCGTGACAATCGGCGCGCCGCCCGGTCGGGCATGACGACGCGATCCCGAAGCCGGCCGGGGTCAACGCCTGGCCGGTTGGCCCCAACCCGCAACTTGCGTTGCGGCCTGGCTTGGTCCGCTGCCTCGATCCGACCTCCGGGGCGGACAAACGTCGGCTCCCGCGACAGAAGGGCATAAAATTGATCGCGAGGCCGCTTTGAGCTTCGGCGCTTAACACATCCTCCACGACCAGGGGTTGATAATTCCTAGGGTGTTGGCCGGCTTGAGAGCGCTCGCGCCGAGACGATGCCGATGTCGCCCTGGGGCCAGCCGATGTTCCCGCTCGATCCAAGGAAGATCGATGATGCCGGTTCGGGGCCGCCCCGTGTCTCGACCACCGGTGGCCTTCCTTTCCAAGTCACGAGGAACCGTTCGAAAGACAGTGCGCGTAGCGGACCACACGGCCTCGCCTCCTATCGGAGAGCAGCGACCGCGATCCTGACCAGATTCACGCTCGTCGACATGATGAACGTTGTCTTCCGGGGATTGCTCGGTGAGCGCGACCAAGTCGCGTTGGAAACTCCCTTGAAGGGCGACTTTAGCCTCCTCGAACAATGCGGCCAGTACGTCCCGGCCAATGCGGGCGGGATGGCGAAGGGTCGGACGCGAGACGAGCTCATTGGCCAAGCCGGTCGCGACCCGCTCATGTCTCACTACGTGCAAGGCGTCTTCGATAAGGCGACGGAGCGATCGGGTGATCTCGACGGTCTACGCGAGCAGAACCGGCGCTTCGACGCGGCGATCGAAGGCATGTCGCACGGGCTGTGCATGGTCGACGCCGATGAGCGCATGATCGTGTGCAATGCACATTACCTCGAGATGTTCGGCCTCGATCCGGCCGTCATCCGACCGGGCATTCCGTTTGTCGACATCTTGCGCCATTCCGTCGAGGTCGGGGTCGCCTCGCAGGGACTGGAAGAGCTCTATGCCGTTCGCCAACAGATAATCGCGGCGGGACGGATCGTTACCTACCACGAAGAGCTGTCGGACGGACGCGTCGTCGCCATCTCGCACCGCCCCATGCCGATGCCGCAGGACGGATCGGAGGCCAGATACGCTCATGGAGGCTGGGTTTCGATCTACGAGGATGTGACCCGGCAACGTCGAGCCGAGGACGCTCTCCGGGAACAAAACCGCCGCTTCGATGCAGCGCTGAGCAACATGGGGCAGGGGCTTTGCATGTTCGATGCCGACGCCCGTCTCCTGGTCCACAATGAACGCTGTCTGGAGCTGTTTGGCGTCTCGCCAGGCGTGATCCGGGTCGGCGACACGTATTGCGAGATCGTGGGGCGGCTCGCGGCTCTCGGCTGCTACGCGGAGACGGCCAGCGCCGATGCGATCTGCGAGAGCACGCGAGCGCAGGTCACCGCGATGGCGAGCGGCGGCGGTCCGCAGCCTCCGCTCCTGCGCGAGCTGTCGGATGGACGGGCGGTATCGGCGTCGCACCGCCCCATGGTCGGGGGCGGCTGGGTCACGACGTTCGAGGACGTGACCGAGCGCCGCCGCTCGGAGGCGCAGATCGCTCATATGGCGCGTCATGACGGGCTCACAAACCTGCCGAACCGCACGACTTTTCATGAGCGCGTCGCGGAGACCGTCACGCTTGTGGGACATAGCGGGATCGCGGCGGTGTTCTATATCGACCTCGATAGGTTCAAGATGATCAACGATTCGTTGGGCCATCTTGCAGGCGACCATTTATTGAGGATCGTTGCCGAACGTCTTCAGGGCTGCGTCAGGGACACCGACACGGTGGCGCGTCTTGGGGGCGACGAGTTTGCGGTGCTTCAAATCGCCATGGCCGAGCCTATCGACGCCAGCATCCTGGCTGATCGGCTGCTGCGGGCGATCGGTGAACCATTGGAACTCAACGGACAGCGCATCAAGCCCGGCATGAGCATCGGCATCGCGATCGCACCCGTCGATGGTACGGAGATCGACGAGCTAATGAAAAGCGCCGACCTGGCCCTGTACCGCGCGAAAGCCAACGGAGGCGACACATATCGGTTTTTCGAGCCTGAGATGGACGCGCGGCTACAAGCAGGGCAACTGCGCGACATTGATCCGCTGGATCAGAGTATCGTGGAAGCGCCGTGAGCTCGACGCCGCCATCGCGATTGCCAAGCACAGCCCGATCCACGGCGGGGCGGCGATCGAGGTGAGCCGACGCGCTCGCCCCACGGGGGCCCTCCCCGCCAGCTTATTTTCGAAGGTCCGGACCTTTAGCGCAGCTTGCCGATTCCCTCTTCGGGCGCGCAAGGACCACCAGCCATGAGCCATGATCCGCCTCCGGAGGGCACCAACCCGAACACCCGTCCGTCAACCGAACAAGCCGAGGCCGAAATCGCCGAGGCGAAGCGGCAGGACAAGATGAAATCGGTCTGCCATTCGCACCGCGTCGCCGGGACCGCGCCCCCGCCGGGCAAGGTGGCGAAGGTCGACCCGGTCATGCCGCTCGGGCGATCGTCCTGACCCTTTCGAGTTCAAGGCAACCCATGCGCGCAAGAGCCGTCCGATAAGCGGGCTCTACCTTCCCAACATGCGCTTATGGCCCGGCTGCGATAAGATGCGCGCAGATCCGCCTTGGCCTTGAAGGATGACGATGCCGCGTGAAGATCGCCGCGATGGCCTGGCTCGGCCGGCAGACATCCGCTTGCGGGGTTTCGCCGATCGAGTCGCCGTCGACGAGGCAGCGCGCTGGATCGATGCAAATGCGCGGATTTTGCCGGGACGGGAGATCGATCTCGTCGGCGCCGACGGACGCGTGCTCGCCGCGGGCGTTGCGGCGCCGCACGCCATTCCGTCTGCCGATCGCGTCGTCGAGAACGGCTACGCGCTTCGTGCCGGCGAGACGAGCGGCGCCGGAATCTACAATCCTTTGCTGTTCCGGCTCGATCATGCGAACCGCCCAGTGCCGGTCGGCGCCGCGGTGCCCACCGTGTCCGGCGCGGCTCTGCCGTCCGGCACCGATGCTGTGGTGTCCTATGAGGCCGCCCAGCCCGAAGGTGCAGGTCTCGAGGTCTTCGCTGAAGTGGCGCCAGGGCAGGGGGTGGATCGACGAGGCCAGCATGCCGGGGCCGGGACCGTTCTGCTCGCGGCTGGCCACCGTCTTCGGGGGCAGGATCTTGGCCTTCTCGCATCCCTTGGCTCGTCCCGTGTCGTCGTCGTGGCGCAACCGCGCGTGACATTGATCGTCGCCGGACCAAAATCATCCGACGACCGCCCGACCCATGACGCCAATGGCCCGATGCTTCAGGGCCTGATCCGACGTGACGGGGGCGTCGTCTCGCACATTGTGCCCGACGCGGCGACGCCTGCGGCGATGATCGCGGCGATGGCTGGCGCTCCGGCGGACGCCGTCCTCGTCGTCGGTCGGACCGGGACGGGCGCCGACGACATTGCGCCCATCGCCCTTGGCGAGGCGGGCGCATTGTCGATCCACGGCATTGCCCTCAGGCCTGGCGGTTCCGCCGGTCTTGGTCTTCTCGGAGACGTGCCCGTGGTGCTGCTGCCGGGTGATCCGCTCTCCTGCTTCTCCGCCTATGAGATGCTTGCGGGACGGCTGATCAGGCGTCTCGGCGGCCGCGATCCGGCTTTGCCCCATCCGCTGCGCGAGCTCGAGGTCGCGCGCAAGATCGTATCCGCGGTCGGCCTCGTCGATCTGTGCCAGGTCCGCTGCGTCGATGATCGAGCGGAGCCTATCGGGTCGGCGGGGTCCGGAGGCCTCCGCTCCGCGGTCCAGGCCGATGGTTTCGTCATCGTCCCGGCAACGCTCGAAGGTTATGCGCCAGGCGCGCGCGTGGCGGTCTATATGTACGCGGTGAACTGAAGGATTGCGGTTGGCGGACGACACGAAGGCGGTGCTGCGGCAAGCGGCGCAGCAGCAACAATTCCTCGATGTCGTCGATCGCGACGAGGCCGAGATGCGCTTCCGTCGACACATCGCCATGGTGCCGCTTGGCGAGGAAGCGGTGCCGCTCGCCGGCGCGCTCGGCCGCGTTCTGGCGCGCGACATCGTCGCCGCGGTCGATGTTCCGGGCTTCGATCGGGCCGGCGTCGACGGTTTTGCCGTCCGCGCCTCCGATACGACCGGCGCGTCCGACGAGGCTCCGTGCGAGCTGCGCCTCAACGCCGAGCTGCTGACGCCGGGCGTGGCGCCGCAGCAGGGGGTCGCCGAGACGACCGCGACCGTCATCGCCACGGGTGGCATGGTCCCGCGCGGCGCCGACGCGGTCGTCATGGTCGAGCATACCGAGACGCGCGAGGATGAGGGCGGCCTCGTCGTCGAAATCCGGCGCCCCGTCGTCGCGGGCCAGTTCATCCAGGCCGCCGGCTTCGACATCGCCCGCGGCGAGACGGTGCTGCGCAAAGGCCAGGCGCTGAGCTCACGCGAGATCGGCGCCCTGGCGGCGATCGGCCTCGCCGAGGTCTTCGTCTGGCGCAAGCCGCGCGTGGCGATCTTTTCGACGGGCGACGAACTCTTGGCGCCCGGCGATCCGATCCGGCCGGGGGCCGTCTACGATTCCAACGCCTCGATCCTCGCTGCCAGCGTCGAGGAGCTCGGCGGCGTGCCGATCGGTCTCGGCATTGCCCGCGACGACGAAGCCGAACTGGCGGCGCGGTTGGAAGCTTCACTCGCCTACGATTTGGTTCTGCTTTCGGGCGGCACGTCCAAAGGCGCCGGCGATCTGGCCTTCAAGGTAGTGAGCCGCCTCGACGATCCAGGCATCGTGGTTCATGGCGCAGCGCTCAAGCCCGGCAAGCCGATCTGCCTCGCCGTGACACGCGGCAAGCCTGTCGTCGTCCTGCCGGGCTTCCCGACCTCGGCGATCTTCACCTTCCACGAATTCGTCGCGCCGGTGATCCGCGCCTTCGCGGGCCGACCGCCGGAACGACGCGAGAGTGTTTCGGCGACCTTGCCCGTGCGCGTCGCCTCCGAGCGCGGCCGCACCGAATATGTGCTGGCCTCGCTCGTCGAGGGTCAGGACGGCAGCCTCGCGGCCTATCCGACGATCAAGGGATCGGGCGCTGTCACCGCCTTCGGCCAGGCCGACGGCTTCTTCAAAGTGCCGCCGCAGACGGAAAGCGTGGCGGCCGGCATCAAGGTCGACGTCACGCTGATCGGCGCCGGGCACAAGCTGGCCGACCTCGTGACGATCGGCAGCCACTGCGTCGGCCTCGACATGCTGGTCGGCCATCTGATGGCGGACGGCCTCGCGGTCAAGGCGCTCGCCGTGGGAAGCATGGGAGGGCTCGCGGCGGCCAAACGCGGCGAATGCGATATCGCGGGCATCCACCTCATGGATCTGGCGACGGGCGAGTATAATCGGGCGTTCGTGAACGAGACGCTCGAGCTTTTCCCCGGCTACGGACGCATGCAGGGCATCGTGTTCCGGCGCGGCGACGCGCGCTTCGATGGCCGCACGATCGAAGCCTGCACCGCGGCGGCGCTCGCCGATCCGGCCTGCCTGATGATCAACCGCAATGCCGGCAGCGGCACGCGTATTCTCATCGATCGCCTGCTGAACGGCCTACGCCCGCCAGGCTACGCGCATCAGGCGAAGTCGCACAACGCCGTGGCTGTGGCGGTTGCGCAGAAGCGCGCCGACTGGGGCGTGGCCATCGAGACGGTGGCGCGTCAATACGGTCTCGGATTCCTGCCGCTGCAGGCGGAGCGCTACGATTTCGTCGTTCCCAAGGCGCGGATCGAGCGCGTGCCGGTCCAACGCTTTCTCGACCTGCTGCACCAGGACGCGATCCGCGTACGCCTTGCCGAACTCGGATTCGAACCATAGGCAGGGCGCCAAGACAGCCACCTACAGAATGAAACTGGCGACGTTGAACGGCGGGTTGATTGCGCGCCTTCTCGACCCGATGGCGGTTCCCCTTTACGATAAGCTCAAATTGGACCCGAGGGTCGGATCTCATGCGGAACTACGCCACCCTGACAGCAATCCTGCAAGGATTGAGGCCGCCACTGACCGAAGCCATTGTGACTTCAAGGCTGGCTCCGAGCCTGGTCGAGACCTGGCTGAACGATTATGGCCGCGTCACTGGTGAATACGACGTCGTCGAAACACAGGACGAAGGATTTTTCTATTTGTTCGACGTATCGGCTGGGCGCTTGATCGCCGCGTGGGGGCTCAGCAAAGACTCAGCAAAGACAAAGACGTGTCCCCGCGCGCAATCATCGCAACGAGGATGAAAGGCCACCCGCTCACGAATACGGTAGGCGGAAAACGCTATCACCGAGGGCACGCTGTCCCGCACACCATGGGCGGCCGAACCGACATCAATCTTGTCCCCCAGCTCGGCCTGGTTAACTCGGGCCCGTTTCAGGAACTCGAGCGCCTCGCTGTCGCCATGCGCGGATCGCTATACTTCACCTACTGGTCTTATCCGGACTCTCATACGCAGCGACCGTCCGGCGTCGAGCAGGGCTGTCTCATCGCGGGCGCCGTTCCCAAGATCGTCAACTTCCGAAACTGAGGCTCGGTGCGCTGATCGTGATTTTGCGGCCGGGCGTCGAACGTCCCGCCTGCCCATTGCAGCCCCGGCAAGGCCAAGGGCTTACCGCCTCTGCTTACCTGTCGAGGGGACTTCACTGACTTTGGCGTCCTGCCAGAGCCGTTCCATCTCGTCGAGGGAAGCGGCTTCGAGGGAGGCGCCCCGGCGCTGCAGCTCGCGCTCGACGTGGCCGAAGCGCCGCTCGAACTTGCGGTTCGCGGCGCGGAGCGCGGTTTCCGGATCGACGCCGGCATGACGCGCCAGATTGACGACGGCGAACATCAGGTCCCCGATCTCGTCGGCCAGGGCAGGGGGATCGCCGAGCGCCGCCTCGGCCTCGTCCGCTTCCTCGCGGATCTTGGCCAGCACGAGCCGCGGATCGTTCCAGTCGAAGCCGACCTCGGCGGCCCTGACCTGGAGCTTGGTGGAGCGGAGCAGGGCAGGCAGACCTGCCTGCACCCCCGCCAGATGCTGCCCGGATCCGCGCGGGCCGTGCCGCGCCTCACGGCGGGTGCGTTCGGCCTTCTCCGCGTCCTTCACCTCGTTCCACTGCCGCTTGACCTCGTCGGCCGTAAGGTCGCGCCGGTCGCCGAAGATGTGGGGATGGCGGCGGATCAGCTTCGTGGTGATGGCTTCGACGACGCTGCCGAAATCGAAGCTGCCTTCCTCCTCGGCGATCCGCGCCTGGAAGACGACCTGAAGCAGCAGGTCGCCCAGTTCGTCGCGAAGATCCTCTCGATCGCCGCGCTCGACCGCGTCCGCGACCTCGTAGGTCTCCTCGATCGTGTAAGGAACGATGCTCTCGAAGCTCTGGGCAAGGTCCCAGGCGCAGCCGGTGCCGGGTGTCCGCAGCGCCGCCATGATCTCGATCAGGCGCGCAAGATCCCGCGATGGCGTCATGAACGAACCTCAGGATGCCGCCATGCGGTCCCGCGAACCCTCTTGGGCGTCGGAAGCTTCGGGATTGGAAAAGCGGGCAGGGGATTCGGCCGCCGGCTCAGGCATCGATGATCGGCCGCGGACCACAGCGACGGTGCCAGACGCCGGCTCGATCGGACTTCCGTCGAACGGCTGAAGTCCGGTCGAAAGAGCAATCGACAAGAATGAGCCCGGTAACGAGAACGAGCCGGGAGCCGACGGGTCGGTCCCGGCTTCCGCAGGATCGCATCGCCCGCACCGGCCCGTTCTACGAAAGGCCCATGACCCTTCGTAGCACGACGCTCAGTCGAGCGCGATCGACAGCGCTTCGCGACCCTTGGGCGTATCGACGACGCGCATCGAGACCCCCTGGCCTTCTGCAAGGTGCGACAGGCCCGCCGGACCCAGGATGGAAATGTGGACGAAGATGTCCTTGCCGCCATCGTTGCTGGAGACGAAACCGAAACCCTTCGTATCGTCGAACCACTTGACCTTGCCCGAGACCTGGATCGCGGTCGAGGGATCCGGCGCCCGGCGCGGCGGCCGCGGACCGTCGAAGGATCGAGGCGGCGCCCGTTCCACCGCGCCCGTGGTGTCGACTTCGAGGACCCTCGTCACCTGGGCGCCCTTGGCACCATTGCCGACCAGGACCTTGAGCTTGGCCCCGGGTGGGACGGTCTCATAGCCGGCCGACTGGATCGCGCCGATATGGAGAAACGCATCGCCGGCGCCATTCGACAACTCGACGAAGCCAAAACCCTTATCGGCCTTGAACCACTTCACCACGGCATCGACGGAGGGGCCGGGCGGTGCCGCGGCCATCATGTCGCCACCACCGCCAAATCCACCACCACCAAACGGTCGAGCCGGCGGCCGCTGGGGTCTTGTCTCGTAAGGGGATGGCATGTCGTCGTCGAAACCACGCTTCCTCGGTCCCCGGAAATCTCTACCTTTGCTCATGTCGCCAGCTCGTCTTTGCCTAAATACCTGCCGCCCATACCAAACTCACGACGCCCACCTTCTCGAGCGCCGACCGCACGCCTCATAGTCCTGCAACGGTGGCTGCAGGGCGCAATCGCGCCTCCATGAACGGGCAAGTCTTGCCATAACTCCCGGCCAAAGCAACCCGCCTCGGCATGCGTCGAACCAAAAACCGCCGGCTGCGACGCACTAGGCAAGCCGACGATCCGTTCCCGGTGGGAGTTGGTTTCCGATGAGACAGGGGGAACTCCTGAAAACCCACCGCTACAGTCGAGCATACGCGAGTTTTTAAGAGTTCGCCACAGCGATTTGCGGGCAGGGGATTCGCGCGACAAACCCGGGCCGACGCCTCGATGAGGCGCGCCGCGCAACGATCGGTCCGGCAACGCTCCTCTACGCCAGCCGTCAAACGGGCTCTCACGACGACGGGAGACGTCCGGCCATCATTCGAGCAGATCAGCCAGCTTCCGCAACGACTGCCCTGTACCGATTTCGTTCGCCTCGGCGCGAATACCCGCGGGCAGCCCTTCGAAAATCATCGCGATCTCGGTGCCGTCGGCGACGTCGGCCAACGACGTCGTGCTCTTGATCTCGCCCGCGAAACCTGGGGTCCAGCGACACGAATTCGACCAATTCGACGATCTTCTCGCAGGCGATCAACTCGATGAACCTGCGGCGAAACATGTCCGTATCCTCGGACGTCCCGCCGAGCGAGTGTCCCCGATCCTGGTCGATGAGCGACATGCGGTACGAACCACCTTCGCGCGGTTCGAAGAAGCCCAAGCGACCCGTCATCGTGTCCGGCACCCGCCACCGGACAAGCACATTGGGATCGAGGCAGGCACGATAGACGGTTTCATGCGCTGCCTCGATGATCCCGGAGACGTGCACGCCGCGCGGCGCCGCCGATGGTTCCGTCACGATCGCGGGTCTCCGGCCGCAGCCACCGCAGCCCGGTCCCGATCGAGCTCAAGCTCGAGCCGCCGCCCGGTCGAGGAGAGGGCGCACTTGTGGCCCAGGGCGCTCGGGTGAAGCTTATGTCCGCCCCATGCTGAGCCGGACGCGTCAGCATTCCTGTCGACGCGCGACGATAATTCATCCGTCGCCACGACGCGTGCCGCGCCTCAGCATGCGGTTCATCCAGACCGGAAATTCGCATAATCAATATTATGGAACCTAAACGCGACCAACCGCCACTGGGCCAACCTGATGATCCCTCGAGATTTTTCGAGCGACATTTTTCCAGAGATCCGCGATCCCGCGGCAACCCTGCCGACCCCATGCCTCAACGGACATCGAACTCCAGCACCATGCCGTCATGGGCCGGCACCACGCCGGCGGGCAATTCGGCGCAGAGCGCCCGATAGTCGAGGTCGTTGTGGAGGTTGGTCAGGATGGCGCGCCCGGGCCGGAAGCGCGCGATCGCGTCCAGCGATTCCGCCAGGGAGAAATGGCTCGGATGCGGCTTGTAGCGCAGCGCATCGATGATCCACAGGTCCAGGCCCTCGAGGAACGGGGCGCTCGCATCGGGGATGCGCTTGAGGTCGGGCGTGTAGGCGACAGCGCCGATGCGCAGGCCCAGGGCCATGATCTCGCCGTGGTCGAGCTCGAAGGCCGTCAGCGTCAGAGCGCCGGCCGCGCCGTCGATGTCCAGAGGCGTGCCGGCGAAGAGATCGGCAGCGTCGAGCAGGGGCGGATAGAGGCTGCCCGGCGGCGTGTCGAAGATATAGCTGAACTTGCCGCGCACGTCGGCGGCCGTGGCCCGGTCCATGAAGACCGGAAGCCGGCGACGCAGGTGAAGCACGAGCGGCCGCACGTCGTCGATGCCGTGGGTATGGTCGGCATGAGGGTGGGTCAGGACGATGGCGTCGAGGACCTTGGTTCCCGTGGCCAGCAACTGCTGGCGCAGGTCGGGCGACATGTCGACGAGGACGCTGGTCCGGTCGCCATTGCCGGCGATCCGCTCGATCAGGATGGAGCAGCGAAGCCGGCGGTTGCGGGGCTCGTCCGGATCGCAGGCGCCCCACCCCTGCCCCACGCGCGGTACGCCGCCCGAGGAGCCGCAGCCGAGGATCGTGATGCGACCCGTCATGCGGCCCCGATCCGGTCGAACAGCCGCTCGACATTGGCGCTGGTGGCGGCCGCGAAAGCCTTGTCGTCGAGGCCTTTGAGCTCAGCCAGGACGCGCGCCGTCGCAGCCACATAGGCCGGCTCGTTGCGTTTTCCCCGATAGGGAATCGGGGCCAGGAAGGGCGCGTCGGTCTCGACCAGCATGCGATCGAGCGGAACGTCCCGGGCGATGTCGCGCAGGCCGGCCGAATTCTTGAAAGTCACGACGCCCGAGAAGGAGACGAAGAGGCCGAGCCTGAGCCCCGTCTCGGCGAGGGCGCGCGACGAGGTGAAGCAGTGCAGCACGGCCCGAAACGGCCCCTGCCCCATCTCGTCCTCGAGGATCGCCGCCACGTCCGCATCCGCGTCGCGGGCATGGACCACCAGCGGCAGGCCGCTCGCGCGTGCCGCCGCGATATGCGTGCGAAACACCCGGGCCGCGACCTCGCGCGGCGCATAATCATAGTGGTAGTCGAGCCCAGCCTCCCCGATCCCCACGCATTTCGGATGGCGCGCCAGCCCGATCAGCGTTTCGACGGAAACGTCCGGTTCCTCGGCGGCCTGATGCGGATGCGTCCCGACCGTGAAGAACACGTCCTCATGCGCTTCGGCGATGGCGCGATAGCGGGCCGCCTCGCGCACCCGCGTCGAGATGGTGATGAAGCGACCGACGCCCGCCGCCCGCGCCCGCTCGAGCACAGCCGGCAGCTCGGCGGCGAACTCCGGGAAATCGAGGTGGCAGTGGCTGTCGGTCAGCATCACGCGCCTGCCGTGTCGGGCTCGACGTAACGCGGAAAAATGACGCTCGGTGGCGGCAGCGCTGTTCCGGGGACGAGCCTGTGGGATCGTCCGAGGCTTGCGAAGTCGCGCGCCGCGGCGTCGACGCCCAGAAGGTCGAGCAGCCGGGCCATGGCGGCCGGCATGACGGGCAGGGCCAAGATGGCGACCGAGCGCAGCACCTCGGCCGTAACGTAGAGCACCGTGGCCATGCGGGCCGGATCCGACTTGCGTTTCACCCAGGGCTCCTCGCCCGCGAAATAGCGGTTGGCGGCGCCGACGACCGCAAAGACCTGGGCAAGCCAGTCATGCAACGCATAGTGCTCCATGGCGGCGCGGCAGGCGTCGAGAAGCCCGTCGGCGGCGGCGAGGATCTCCCGGTCGGCCTCGGCCAGCGACCCCGGCGTCGGGACGACGCTGCCGCAGTTCTTCGCCACCATCGAAAGCGAGCGCTGCGCGAGGTTGCCGAGGTCGTTGGCGAGGTCGGCGTTGATCCGGCCGACGATGGCCTCGTGCGAATAATTCCCGTCGTGGCCGAACGGCACCTCGCGCAGGAAGAAGTAGCGCAGCGGATCGACGCCGTAATGGTCGGCGAGCGTCAGAGGGCTGATGACGTTGCCGACCGATTTCGACATCTTCTCCCCGCGATTGAACAGGAAGCCGTGCACCACGATCCGCTTCGGCAGCGGCAGGTCGGCCGACATCAGGAAAGCCGGCCAGTAGATGGCGTGGAAGCGGGTGATGTCCTTGCCGATCACATGGGCATCGGCCGGCCAGTATCGCGCGCGCGGAGCCTCGGCATCCGGAAAGCCGGTGCCGGTGATGTAGTTGGTGAGAGCGTCCACCCAGACATACATGACGTGCTTGGGGTCGTCGGGCACCGGCACGCCCCAGGAGAAGGTGGTGCGACTGATCGACAGGTCCTTGAGGCCGCGGCCGACGAAGCTCACGATCTCGTTGCGGTAGTTTTCGGGCGTGACGAAATCGGGCTGCGCCGCATAGAGCGCGAGCAGGCGGTCGCGATAGGCCGACAGGCGGAAGAAGTAGCTCGACTCCTCCACCCATTCGACCGGCGAGCCGGTCGGCGCGAGCCGCTGGCCCAGGGCATCGCGGGTCAGTTCGCCCTCGTCGAAGTAAGCCTCGTCACGGACCGAATACCAGCCCGAATAAGTGTCGAGGTAGATGTCGCCCTTGTCGGCCATGCGGCGCCAGATCGCCTGCGATGCCCGACGATGACGCTCCGCGGTGGTGCGCAGGATGTCGTCGGCGTAGACATCGAGCCGCTGAGCCATCTCGGAGAACTGCGCCGCCGTCCGGTCGGCCAGCGCCTGGGGCGTAAGCCCTTCGCGGGCCGCGGTCTGCTGCATCTTCTGGCCGTGCTCGTCCATGCCGGACATGCAGAGCACGTCGAAGCCGTCGAGCCGCTTGAACCGCGCGATCGCATCCGTAGCGATCCGCTCATAAGCATGGCCGATGTGCGGCGCCCCATTGGCGTAGGGAATCGCGCTGGTGATGTAGAACGTCGGGCGCGAGGCCATGGAAAGCTTTCCGCTTGATGGTCAGGGCGCGCGTGTCGCTCGAGCCAGATCCGCGAAGATCGACAGGAGCGTCGCTCGCTTGTCGAGATTGAGGCTCTCGGCGTCCTGCGCTGACCGGCGGATCTTCTCCCATACCTCGGCCAGGGGTGCAAGGCGAGGGGCCGCATCGGTCGCGGCAAGGTGCTGCAATCGCCCGTGAATCCAATCGAGGATGGCTTCGAGCAGGAGATCGAAGGCCTCCTGATCGGAGCCGATCCGGTCGGCGAGGCGGTGCAGGCCACCCCAGTCGACGCTGGGCAGGCGGTCGAGAAGGGCGCGAGTCTCCCGGTCGAGCGCCAGCCGCTCGCCGCCGAGGGAATGCAGCGCATGGCGCACCGAGCCGCCGCTTCGCGCGGCTGCTTCCGCCAGGGCCTCCGGTTCCGCCTCGGTCGAGGAGGGCGCGGCGACGCGCAGCGCCTGCAGCACGTCGTCCGACGAAAGCGGCGGCAGGACGAGGAGACGGCAGCGTGACCGCAGGGTCGGCAGGATGCGGGCCGGCCGATGGGCGATGAGCAAGAACAGGGAGAGCGGTGGCGGCTCCTCGATGAGCTTGAGAAGGGCATTGGCCCCGGCGCGGTTGAGATCCTCGACGCAATCGATGATGCAGATCCGGTATCCACCGGTCCGCGACGAGCGCTGGAACAGCCCGGTCGCCCGACGCACATCCTCGACCCGGATCTCGCTGAAGAGACGACCGGTCTTGTCGTTCCACTCGCGCCGCAGGACAGCCACGTCGCCGGAACCGCCCGACGCGATCCGCTTCGCCATCGGATGATCCGGCGCGAGCGCGAGATCGGAGGCGTCGCGAACCTCCGGCACGGCCGGATCGGGATAGGCCAGCACGAACCGGGCGAAGCGCCACGCCAGCGTCGCCTTGCCGACGCCTTCGGGGCCGCCGAGCAGCCACGCATGCGGCAGCCGTCCGGCCCGGAAGGCGTCGAGCAGGTCGGCCTCGGCGCTCCCCTGCCCGACCAGGACCGCGGTTTCGCGTGGATGCGGATAGGCGTCGAGGCGGTCGCTCTCGGCGATATCCCGGTCGTCCGCGCTCATCGGCCGGCCTGGCTGGGCAAGAGCACCGGCAGAGCGGGGAAGCGGTCGATCACCTTCACCCAGATCCGCTCCGCGACGACGTCGGCCGGATGCGCGGCGTCGACGATCCGGCACCTTTCCGGCTCGTTCGCCGCAATGTCGAGGAACGCCTCACGCAATCGCTGGTGGAACGGGCTTCCTTCGCCCTCGAACCGGTCGGCCGCCTCGCCGGGCGCTCGCCGGGCGATGGCCCGGGCGAGCCCTTCGGCTGGGGAAAGATCGAGGATCAGCGTGAGATCCGGCAGGTCGGGGCCGACGACGACGCGCTCCAGCGCGGTGATCAGCCGTCGGTCGATCTCGTCGAGCGCGCCCTGGTAGGCTCGCGTCGAATCGATGAAGCGGTCGCAGATCACGAAGGCGCCGCGTTCGAGGGCAGGGCGGATCAGCGTCTCGACGTGGTCGAGCCTCGCCGCGCCGAACATCAAGGCCTCCGCCGCGGGGCCGAACCGCTTGACGCCGCCCGACAGGATCGCGGCGCGGATCGCTTCGGCCCGGGCGGAGCCGCCAGGCTCGCGGGTCGCCACGACCTCCCGCCCGGCGAGGGCGATCCGGGCCGCGAGCCGGGCGACCTGGGTCGATTTTCCGACCCCCTCCCCGCCTTCGAACGTGATGAATCCGCCGAGACGCCGGGGCGGCATCAATGCCTCGTGAAATTCTGACGGATCAGGGTGGTCAGGAACTCGAGTCCCGCGTCCATCGCCCGGTGCGGCAGCGATCCGACCGGCACCGCTTCGGCCGTGCGCAGCGGCGCGGACAGGATTTCGGTCCCGTTGCGGAAGATCTTGATCTCGGCCACCTTGGCACCTTTCTCGACCGGGGCGCTCAACGGACCCTTGTAGACGATCTTGCCGGTCAGCCGCTCGTCGTTGCCGCGCGGCACCAGCATCGCCACGGGCTTCTCGGTCACCAACGGCACCTCGCTCTCGGCGCCGCCATAGACCTTCGCGGCCCCGACTGTCTCACCGGCCGCATAGAGCTGCTTGGGCTCGAAGCTGCGGAACCCCCAGTCGAGCAGCTTCAGCGATTCGTTGGAACGGTCGCGCCCGGTGCGCAGGCCGTTCAGCACCAGGATGAGCCGCTCGCCTTTCTGCACCGCGGAGCCGACGATACCGTAGCCGCTTTGCGTCAGGTCCCCGGTCTTGAGCCCGTCGGCCCCGATATTCATCGTCAGCAACGGATTGCGGTTGAGCTGGTGCACCCTGTCCCAGGTGAAGTCCCGCTGTCCGAAATATCGGTAGAGGGCCGGATAGGTCGTGATGACGTAGTCGGCGAGGACAGCCATGTCGCGCGCCGTCACTTTCTGGCCCGGGTCGCCGCGCCCCCAGGGGTTGGTAAACGTCGACTTCGTCATGCCGATCTCGCGGGCGCGCCGGTTCATCATGGCGGCGAATTGCTCTTCCGACCCCGCGATGCCTTCGGCCAGAACGATGGCGGCATCGTTCCCAGAATCGATGACGAGGCCCTTGATCAGGTCCTCGACCGCGATCCGGCTGTTCGGCACGGCGAACATGGCCGAGCCATGCGACGGAGCGCCGCCCGTCCGCCAGGCGTGTTCGGAGACGAGGAACTTGTCGTCGAGCCTGAGGCGCCCTTCCTTGATCTCGTGGAACACCACTTCGGCGGTCATGATCTTGGCGGTGGAGGCCGGCGCCATGAGCGCGTCGGCATTCTTCTCGAACAGCACCGTCCCGGTATCGGCGTCGATCAGCAGGGCGTAAGGGGCGATCGACTGGAACCCACCCTCGCCGACGGCCGTCGGGACCGCCGCAAGGCTCGTGCCGACATTGGCCAAGCCAAGCAGCACGGACAGCGCGACGCTGGCCCGGCGATGAACGGGGCCGAGCCTGCGCCGCGGGTTCGGCCGCCCTGCTCCGCTCGCCGCGGTCAATTGCCAGAGTCGTCGCTAAGCGTTGGAGGCCGCCTGCCCGGCGCGGAATAGCGCGGCCGGATCGTGGGAGCCGCATCGGTCGCCGCGAAGGAGATGAGCGGCGGCATCGGTGCATGGGCCGGCATCGCCGGGGTCGCCCGGGCTTGCCGGGCCGGAGCGGTGCGAAGGGGCGGCTCGCCCGCGCCCGCGGCGTCGCCCATCTCGAACGGACGCTGGGGCGGGACCGGCGCCCGGAGGCGGCGTCGGCCGTAAGGCGGCTCGGCCGGAAGCGCAGCGGCCGGGGCGCCGTTCGACAGATCGTCCGATTCAAGCGGCCGCACGGCCTGAGCGAGCGCCCGAGGCATCGGGGACGGCGCCGGCGCCGGCGGCAGACCGCCGCTGTCGTCGCCCTGATCCGCCACCATGGTCGGCGCGGCGGAAGTGCCGTCGAGCTGCGCCGGACCGCCGTCCATTCGAAGGCTCGCCATGAGCTTGGCGTCGTCGGAGCCGGCCAGGCCCGCGCGCCCGATATAGTCGACCCGAATCCGCGCCGTGCCGGCCCGTTTGAAATCCAGAACCTCGGCGACGCGTTGGGATACGTCCATGACCCGTCCGCCGTGGTACGGCCCCCGGTCGTTGACGCGCACGATCATCGAGCGGTCGTTGCCGAGATTGGTCACCCGCACATAGCTCGGCAGCGGCAGGGTCGGATGGGCGGCGGAGATGGAATTCTTGTCGAAGATCTCGCCGTTCGCGGTGCGGCGCCCGTGGAAGGCGTCGCCATACCAGGAGGCCGTGCCGACCGCCGTATAGCCGTCGGGACGCGGGTTCGGATAATAGGCTCGGCCGCCGACCGTATAGGGGCGGCCGACGAGATATTGGCCGCCGCCGCGCGGGATCGGCTCCCCGTCCGCATAGAGCCTGGGGCTCGCATAGACCCCGAGGCGCGCGTCGAAGCTGCGTCCTCCCGGGCCACCCGAAGCATAGCGCGTAGGTTGGGCGGCGCATCCGGCCAGGGCCGCCATGCACAAGGCTGCTGCCCCCGCGTTCAGCCAGGGCCGGAAAGCTGCCAAGCGCTCCGCCTCCTTCGCCGCTCGCGGACGCTCAGCCAAATCCATCATCGCCCACGCAGCACACGATCATTCCGCCACGGCCTCCACGAGATAGGGTCACGACGGCGGTCACGGCTTGCCGCAGGTCGCCGACGTCTAGCGGAAGCCGATCCTGATCCACCGGTATTGTCGCCACCGGACACTTTCGGAAGGCTTAAGCCACGCATCTTTCTTGACAGTGGCGCCGGCAGAACAGCGCCACGTGATTTGTTGCACCATGTTTCGCCCGCCAATTGAGGTCGAATTACGGCGCAGCTCAAGGTTTTTCGCCGAGATCCGATTCGCACCGGCGCGGTCGGATGCCGGGAGAGGAGCGGTTTAGCGAGCGATATCAAAAGCTTGGTCTTTCTTCGGTGGGTTCACGACGGCGGCGGATCAGCGCAGGATCGAGCCGGATGACATGCTCGAAGCCTGCCCCCTGCCCGATTTTCGCCGCGTCTTCAGCTGTCAGCCGAGGCCGAGCATCATATCGAGATTCTGTACCGCCGCGCCCGAGGCACCCTTGCCGAGGTTGTCGAGCGTCGCGATCAGCACGGCGTGGCCGCGCTGGGCGTTGGCGACGACGCGGAGCTCCATCTCGTTCGTCCCGTTGAGCGCCTGGGGGTCGAGGCCGGTCGAGGCGGACACCACCCGCACGCGTCCACCCTGCCCGTAATGGCGTGCCAACGCGCCTTCGAGATCGGGCGCCGAGGGATGGCCCGGCAAGGCGTCGAGGTGGAGCGGGATCGAGACCGCCATGCCCTGGCGGAAATTGCCGACGCTCGGCACGAAGATCGGCCGACGCGTCAGGCCGGAATAGGCCTCGATCTCAGGCAGGTGCTTGTGCTCCAGCCCGAGCCCGTAGAGCTCGAACGCCGGCGCCGTGCCGGCCTCGTAGGCCTCGATCATGGTCCGGCCGCCGCCGCTGTAGCCGCTGACCGCATTGATGGCGAGCGGCGTCTCGGCCGGTATCAGCCCCGCCGCGATGAGCGGATGCAGGAGCGCGACGGCGCCCGTCGCATAGCAGCCGGGATTGGCGACGCGAGACGCGCGCCGGATCAACGCGGCCTGGCCTGGATCGAGTTCGGCGAAGCCATAAACCCAGCCGGGCGCCACCCGATGGGCGGTGGAGGCGTCGAGGATCTTGGGCGCCACGCCGCCGATCTCGTCGCACAGTCGGACCGTGTCGCGCGCCGCCTGATCCGGCAGGCAGAGGATGACGAGGTCGACCTCCCGCAACAGGGCGGCCTTCGCGGCCGGGTCCTTGCGAGCCCCGGGCGCGATGCTGACGAGGTCGACCCCGGCATGGCCGGCGAGGCGCTCGCGGATGCCTAAGCCCGTCGTCCCTGCTTCTCCGTCGATGAACACCTTGGCCATGGTCGCCTCGCAACGACAAATCCAGACATGAAAAAAGCGGCCGAAGCCGCCTTTCTCGGATGTTCCGGCGCCGAGAGAGATCAGCGCTTCGAGAACTGGAAGGAGCGGCGGGCCTTCTTACGCCCATATTTCTTACGTTCCACGACACGCGAGTCGCGCGTCAGGAAGCCCTCGCGCTTCAAAACGCCGCGCAGTTCGGGCTCGAAATGGGTCAGGGCCTTCGACAGGCCATGGCGCACCGCGCCCGCCTGTCCCGACAGGCCGCCGCCTGCTACCGTGACCATGAGGTCGTACTGGTTGGCGCGGCTCGCCACCTTGAGCGGCTGCTGCACGATCATGCGCAGCACCGGCCGCGCGAAGTAGACTTCAAAGGCGCGCTCGTTGACCACGATCTTGCCCGAGCCGGGCTTGATCCAGACGCGGGCGACCGCATCCTTGCGCTTGCCGGTCGCATAGGCGCGACCCTGCGCATCGAGCTTCTGCTCGTAGACCGGCGCTGCGGGCTCGGTGCCGGCGCCGACGTTCCTGAGGTCCTGAAGGGAGGACAGGGTCTCGGCCATCAGGCGCTCCGTGCATTCTTGGTGTTGAGGGCTGCGACGTCGAGAGTCGTCGGCTGCTGCGCCTCGTGGGGATGGTCGGCGCCCTTGTAGACGCGCAGGTTGCCGAGCTGCTTGCGGCCGAGCGGGCCGCGCGGCAGCATGCGTTCGACGGCCTTCTCGAGCACGCGCTCGGGAAAGCGGCCATCGAGGATGAACTTGGCGCTGCGTTCCTTGATGCCGCCCGGATAGCCGGTGTGGTGATGATAGACCTTCTGCTCGCGCTTGCGGCCGGTGAGCACCACCTTGTCGGCATTGACCACGACGATATGGTCGCCGTCATCCATATGAGGCGTGAAGGTCGCCTTGTGTTTGCCGCGGAGCCGCAGCGCGATCAGCGATGCGAGCCGCCCGACGACGAGGCCCTGCGCGTCGATGAGCGTCCAGCTTTTCTGGACGTCGGCCGTCTTGGCCGAATAGGTCTTGCCGAACATGGGTGTGAAAGATCCATCGCAAACGGGACACCCGGCAGGGCGTCGCGGCCGTGCTGATACGGCACCGCGATCCAGACGTCAACGTCTTTCATCGCCGACAAGGCGAAAACGACACGAAATCATAATCTTGGAGATTGAGGTAAGGTAGTACCTCACCTGCTGCTTCGATTGGTCCCTTGCGTGGCGCACGGCCGGGGCGACATAGATGGATCATCCGCTCCCTGGACCATCCCGCCGATGACCCACGACCATTATTCCGACGCCACCATCCGCGGCATCCTGAACGGCGTGAAGACCATCGCCATCGTGGGAGCTTCCGCCAATCAGGCGCGACCCTCCTTCTTCGTGCTGCGCTATCTCCTCGAGCACGGTTACAAGGTCTCGGCCGTCAACCCTGGCCTGGCGGGCCAGCGTATCCTCGACGCGCCAGTCTACGCGACGCTCGCCGACCTCCCCGAGCCGGTGGATATGGTCGACGTCTTCCGCAGCAGCGAGGCCGCCGGCGCGATCGTCGACGAGGCGCTGAGGCTGGAACCGAAGCCCAAGGTCATCTGGATGCAGCTCACCGTGCGCAACGACGCCGCGGCGGCGCGGGCCGAGGCGGCGGGCCTGACGGTGGTGATGAACCGCTGTCCGAAGATCGAATTCGGACGGCTGTCGGGCGAGATCGGCTGGGCGGGGATCAATTCGCGGGTCATCAGCGCCAAGGCGCCGAAACTCGCGGCCTCCGGCGTCCAGAAGCGCCAGCTCGGCAAGTAGCCCCGCGCCACTGGGTTTCCCTCCCCCTGCCCCGCCCCATGTCTCGTTCTCCCAGGGGAGGACGCGGGAATGGCAGGGCGGCAGGCGGAGCAATGGGCCGAGACCGACGTGCCGGCGCGGCTCGACCGCCTGCCCTGGAGCGGCTGGCACTGGTTGATCGTCGTGGCGCTCGGCATCACCTGGGTGCTCGACGGGCTCGAAGTCACGCTGGCCGGTTCGGTGGCCGGCGTGCTGAAGGACAAGGATAGCCTCGGCTTCAGCGATACCGAGGTCGGCTTGACGGCCACCTTCTACCTCGCCGGTGCCGTCGTCGGCGCGCTCGTCTTCGGCTATCTGACCGATCGACTCGGGCGCAAGAAGCTCTTCACGGTGACCCTGCTGCTCTATCTCGCGGCGACCGCCGCGACCGCCTTCTCCTGGAACTTCTGGAGCTTCGTCGTCTTCCGCATGTTCACAGGGGCCGGCATCGGGGGAGAATATGCGGCCATCAACTCGGCCATCGACGAGCTGATCCCGGCGCGGGTGCGCGGCCGGGTCGATCTCATCATCAATTCGACCTTCTGGCTCGGCGCGGCGCTCGGCGCCGGCGCGACGCTCTACCTGCTCGATCCATCGCGCTTCGGCGTCGACAGGGGCTGGCGCTTCGCCTTCGGCATCGGAGCGACGCTCGGCTGCGGCATCCTGTTCCTGCGCCACTGGGTGCCGGAAAGTCCGCGCTGGCTGATGAGCCACGGCCGCAACGACGAGGCGGAAAAGATCGTCGCCGACATCGAGAAGGATGTCTTCGCCGACCCGAACACCCTGGGACCCGCGCCGGAGAAATCCAGGATCCGGGTGCGCAGGTCGACGCCTTGGGGCGAGATCTGGCAGGCCGTCGCCTTCGACCAGCGCAGCCGCTCGTTGCTGGCGCTGACCCTGATGGTGGCGCAGGCCTTCTTCTACAACGCCATCTTCTTCACCTATGCGCTGGTGCTCGGCACCTTCTATCATGTGCCGGCCGGCCGGATCGGGCTTTATCTCTTTCCCTTCGCGCTCGGCAACTTCATGGGTCCGCTTCTGATCGGACGGCTGTTCGACACGGTCGGCCGCAAACCGATGATCATCCTCACCTACGGCATCGCCGGGGTGATGCTGGCGGTGAGCGGCTATGCGTTCCAGCAAGGGTGGCTCAGCGCGACGACCCAGGTCGTGGCCTGGACGGCGATCTTTTTTGTCGCCTCCTCGGCGGCGAGCGCCGCCTATCTCACCGTGAGCGAGATCTTCCCGTTGGAGATCCGCGGCCTCGCCATCGCCATCTTCTATGCGGCGGGGACGCTGGTCGGCGGGGTCGGCGCCCCGGCCCTCTTCGGCGCGCTGATCGATACCGGATCGCGCACCGCGCTGTTCTGGGGCTATGTCGGCGGTGGCGCGCTGATGCTGGTCGCGGCCGGCGTCGAAGCTCTCCATGGCGTCAAGGCCGAGGGCAAGTCGCTCGAGAGCATCACGACGCCGCTCTCGGCGCGCTGAGGGAAAGTCTACCAAATCGCTTCACGAACGAGGCGGAATTTGCAAGAGTATCGAAAGGGAGGCGGGCGGCGCCCGTCGAGCGACAACGGGAGGGACCCGACATGACCCACGATTCGTCCGAACCACACGTGCCGGGCTTCGCTACGCTTGCCATCCATGCCGGTGCGCAGCCCGATGCCTCGACCGGCGCGCGCACGACGCCGATCTACCAGACGACATCCTTCGTCTTCGAGGATGTCGACCACGCGGCCGCCCTTTTCGGCCTGCAGGCTTTCGGCAACATCTATTCGCGCATCACCAACCCGACCTGCGCGGTGCTGGAAGAGCGGGTCGCGGCACTCGAAGGCGGCACGGCGGCGCTGGCCGTGGCCTCCGGCCACGCGGCCCAGCTCGTCGTTTTCCAGACGCTGCTCGAGCCCGGCGACGAGTTTGTCGCCTCGCGCAAGCTCTATGGCGGCTCGATCAACCAGTTCACCCACTCCTTCAAGAAGTTCGGCTGGCAGGTCAAATGGGCCGATCCGGACGATATCGCGAGCTTCGAGGCGGCTCTGAGCGACCGCACCAAGGCGATTTTCGTCGAATCGATCGCCAATCCGGGCGGCGTGATCACCGACATCGCGGCGATCGCCAGGATCGCCGACAAGGCCGGCGTGCCGCTCATCGTCGACAATACCCTGGCCTCGCCCTACCTGGTGCGGCCTTTCGAGCACGGCGCCCACGTCGTGGTTCATTCGGCGACGAAGTTCCTCGGCGGCCATGGCAATTCGATCGGCGGCATCATCGTCGACGGCGGCAGTTTCGACTGGATGGGGTCGAAGAAATATCCCGCGCTCAGCGAGCCGCGCCCGGATTATGCCGGCATGGTGCTCGGCGAGACCTTCGGCAATTTCGGCTTCGCCATCGCCTGCCGGGTCCTGGGCCTGCGCGATCTCGGGCCGGCGCTCTCGCCCTTCAACGCCTTCCTGATCCTCACCGGCATAGAGACGCTGCCGCTCAGGATGCAGCGCCATTGCGACAACGCGCTCGCCGTTGCGCGCTTCCTCGACAAGCACCCCGCCGTGGCGGCGGTGAGCTATCCGGGCCTCGAGGCAGACAAGTACCATGAGCTGGCGCAGCGCTACTGCCCCAAGGGATCGGGGGCGGTCTTCACATTCCGGCTCAAGGGCGGCTACGACGCGGGCATCGCCTTCGTGACCAACCTCAAGCTGTTCTCGCATCTCGCCAACGTCGGAGACACGCGCTCGCTCGTCATCCATCCCGCCTCGACCACGCACCGCCAGCTCACCGACGAGCAGAAGACGATCGCCGGCGCCGGGCCGGACACGGTCCGGCTGTCGATCGGCATCGAAGACGTCGCCGACCTCATCGCCGACCTCGATCAGGCGCTCGCAGCCAGCGGGGAATAGCGCTCCGGCGGGCTCAGGCGGCGGCGATGCACCATCGCCGTGCCGAGCACGATGATCGCCATCGCCTGGTGCAGCAGGGCCGCCCACAGCGGCACGACCAGGAGCAGGGTCGTGATCCCCAAGGCCGCCTGAGCCACCACGACGCCGGCGAGAAGCGACGCCCGGCGCGCGGCGGGCGATCGCGGCGCGGACCGCCGGGCGTCCACGGCGTGCAGCAGTGCGACGATCAGGATCGCGTAGGCCATCATCCGATGGTCGAACTGCACCGTCAGGACGTTCTCGAACAGGTTGGTCCAGGCTGGATGCTGGCTCAATAGATCGGCAAGCGGCGGTACGAGATGCCCGTCGATCAGCGGCCAGGTGTTGTAGATGAGTCCCGCATGCAATCCGGCGACGAGCGCCCCGAGCCCGAGCTGGCCGAAGATGCAGGCGACGATGAGCGTGGACGTTGCCCGCAGCTTTTGCGCCTCGGCGATCCGTCGGTCTCGCGTCGCCCGCAACCCCTCGGCGAGCCAAATCGCGTAAGAGAAAGCCACCGACGCGGTGACGAGATGCACCGCCAGCCGGTATTGCGACACGCTGACGCGTTCGCTCAAGCCCGACTTGACCATCCACCAGCCGATCAGGCCCTGCAGGCCGCCGAGCGCAAGCAGCACCAGCAGGCGGGGCTTGAGCGCCGGCGTCAGCCGGGCCTGCAGCCAGAAGACCAGGAGCGGTGCGGCGAAGGCGAAGCCGATGATGCGACCGAGCAGCCGGTGCGCCCATTCCCAGTAGAAGATCGCCTTGAAGCCGGCGAGGTCCATGTCGGGGAAGAGCTGCGCATATTGCGGAATGGCCTTGTACTTGTCGAAGGCGGACTGCCACGCCTCGGCGGTCAGCGGCGGGATGATGCCGATGACCGGCTTCCATTCGGTGATCGACAGGCCCGACTGGGTGAGCCGCGTCGCGCCGCCGACCACCACCATGGTGAGGATCAATCCCGCGATGCTCCAGAGCCAGGCCCGCACGGGCGCGAGCGAGCGGGCTTTCGCTTCGACCGAACCCGGAACGAGCCGGGCCATGCCCAGGCTGTCGTGATGAGAGACCATGAACTCCTCGCCGGCTGCGCAAAAAACTCTGTCGCATCCTGTTTGCGGCGAGGATCTGCTATCAGACGCGATCGGCTGCGCCAAAGCGCCGATTGATCGCAGGAAAGGCCGCCATGGCACGACGTACCCGAAAATTCATCGGCGCGGCCGCCATGCTGGCTTTCGTGCTGGCTTATGCCCTCTGCGCCATGGTGCTGTCCGAGACGCGACCTGTGCAGGAGGCGCCGAAGCTCATCCAGACGGTCTATTTCGCCATCGTGGGCCTGGCCTGGATCCTGCCGCTGATGCCCCTCATCAGCTGGATGGAACGGCCGGACCGCGGCGACGTGTCCTGATCAGGCCGCGTTGACCTTGCGCCCCCGGTTCCAAAGCGCGAAGGCCGCGCCCGACAGCAGCACCTCGATATTGGTGAGGTCCTGCCAATCGCCGTTGACCGATAGGCGCGGCAAGGCGTCGAGATGCGCCGCATGCTCGGCGAAAAGGAGGCCCGGCCGGGTCGTCACCGCGCTGGCGAAGCCCAGGTCCCGCGCCGCCACGAACTCGCGCGGCCCGGCCGAGGTCGGATCGCCGACCGGATAGGCGAAATGTCGCACCGGGCGGCTGATCCTGGCCTCGATCGCCGTGCGGCTGCGGTCGATCTCTTCGATCATCGCCGCCTCGTCCAGCTTGGCGAGGCGCGGATGGGTCATCGTATGGGCGCCGACGGTCGCGAGCGCATGCCGGCTCAGGGCGAGGATCTCGTCCCAATCCATGCAGACGCCGGCGACCAGGGCCGGGCGGTCGATGCCGGCCGTCGCGCAGAGGCGATCGACCACGCCCAGCAACTGCGTCTCGTCGCCCCGGCGCAGCCGCGTGTAGATGGCATCCCACGCCTCCTGCTTTTCCTTCGGCGTCGAGGCCGCCAGCAGCAGAGTCTCGCCGCCGACGGTCGTATCCACCCGCGGGCTGCGGCGGATCGCCTCTTCGAGCTCCAGCCACCAGAGCCTCGCGCTCCGGTCCGCGAATCCGGGCGTGACATAGAGCATGAAGGGACACGCGTGCCGTTCGAGAATCGGCAGCGCGTGATCGCGGTTGTCGCGGTAGCCGTCGTCGAAGGTAAGCGTCACGAACGGTTTTTGCACAGCTGCGTCGGCAGCGGCGATACGTGCGACGGCCTCGTCCATGGTGACGAAGTCGTAACCGCGCTGTCGCAGGCGGATGATCAGGGCCTCGAGGAACTCCGGCGTGATTTCGAGCAGGCCGTTCGGCCGGAACGGATCGGCCTGCCGCGGCCGCACGTGGTGGAGCATGAGGATCGCGCCGATGCCGCGCATCGACGCCGGCGCCAGCCGGTGGAGGCCGGTCGCCCCGAGCAGCGCGAAACCCGCGCCGATCATCCTCTTGCGCATTCCGCGCTCCTTCCGCTTCGGCCCTGAAGGCGAAGTGTAGTCAAGAAGGCGTTGAGCCTTTCTTGCTAAGGTCCGTCGAGAAGGCCCCGTTCGGGCCCCGGAGAGGCCCGATGTCCCAAGCCGCGGCCAGACGCTGCCGATCCGCCGATGACATCCTGCCGCCTGTGCCTTCGGCAGACCCGGCGAGACTCGGGCGGATCGTCGTGCATCGCGATCCCGCCGCTGCCCGCGACGCTTGGGAGCGGCTCGAAGCGGAGGCCGCGATCTCTCCCTATCAGACGTGGGCCTGGCTGAGCGCCTGGCTCGAAACCCGGGGCCGCACGGCAGGCGTCGAGCCCTTCATCGTCATCGCCTATGACAAGGAGGGCGAACCGCTGGTCCTGCTGCCCCTGGGCGTGCGGCGTCACGGCTTCGTGACGGTCGGCACCTTCCTCGGCGAACGGGACAGCAATTTCAACCTCGGCCTGTTCCGCCCGGGCCCACAATGGACGCGTGCTTGCGTCGAAAAGCTGCTGCGCGGCGCCGCAAAAGCCGGTCGGACCCCGGTCGATCTCTTCATCCTGCACAACCAGCCCCATCAATGGGAAGGCCTGGCCAATCCTCTCGCCCTGCTGCCGAACCAGCCGAGCCCGAGCTTCGGCTACAAGGTCGCGCTCATGCGGGATGCCGATCAGTTCTTCAAGGCGACCTTGTCGAAGGACAGTCGCAAGAAGCTGCGCCGCAAGGCGGAGAGGCTGGCCGACCATGGCGCCGTCGAGCATCGGGTCGCGCGTACGCCGGAGGAGGCCCGCGCCGTCATCCGGGCCTTCGAGACGCAGCGCATCGCCCGCTGCGCGATGCTCGGGCTCGGCACCGCGGATGTGCCCGACCTCGTCGCCTTCCTGACCCGATCCTCGATCGTCGGAACGGACAACCCGGCCGTCGAGCTCCACGCCTTCCACTGTGGCACGCAGATTCTCGCGACCTTCGGCGGGACCGTGCTGCGGGGCCGGTTCTGCGGCATGATCATCTCGTTCGACCCGGTCTCGGACCTGTCGCGGTTCAGTCCCGGCGACCTGCTCGTCGCGGCGATCGTCCGTGCCAAGTGCCGGGAGGGGATCGCGGTTTTCGACCTCGGCATCGGCGAGGCACGCTACAAGGAGGCCTATTGTCCGGAGCCGGAGCCGCTGTTCGAGACGCTTCTGACGCTGTCGCCGCGCGGCAGGTTGTTTGCCGCCGTCGAGGCGATGCGGCTGCAGGTCAAGCGGTCCATCAAGCAGTCCGCCTGGGCTTGGCCGACGGTCCGGGCGCTGCGCCGGCAGTTCGGCGGCGCTCGCCCAGGGTCGCGGTGAGGCGCCCCCTTGCGGGCAGGCGGGCCTCAGGCGGCCGTGCGGGCGAGATCGGCCGACGGGGCGAGAGCCGCGGGCGGCAAGACGAAGACCGGCGACGACGTACGGGTCGCAATCCGGTCGCGCAGCGCTAGCGTGCCCGCCTCGTCGTCCTGCTCCGCCGCGACGAGCACCACGGCTTGCGTCTCCGCCAGCAGCGTGCCCATCAGCCCGTGCTGGCCGCTGCCGACATGCAGCAGCACGAAATCGTAGGTCTCGGCGAGAGCCTCGAGAACCAGACGATAGTCGCCGCCGCTCCCGTCCGGCAGATCCTCGCGACCGACCGGCACCACATGCAGGCGCGTCGCCGCATCGCGGTGGATGATCTCGGCGAAGGTCGCCTCGCCGGCCAGGAGCTCGCTCAATCCGGCGGGCTCGGATTCGGGCGCCGCCGCCGACGCGATGGCGGGGGCGATCACCGCAGGCGCCAGCCGATCGAAGTCGACCAGGATGGCACGCGCGTCGGCCGCAATGCGCCGCGCTATCGCCAGGCTGGCAAGCGCGGTCTCCGGCCGGGAAGACGCCGAGGTCAGCAGAACGCAGGCCGCCTCTCCGGCCGCCCGCCGCTGGCGCAGCTGGCGCAAGTCGTCGACAAGCCTCTCCGCCGTCAGGCCGGGCGGCATCGCGCCTCCATCCGCCGCCGCAATGGTCTCCGCTTCGGCGGGCAGTCCGCGCTTCAGGCCGAGCTGCTGTGGCAGCGCGGTCTGCGCCGCCTCGGAGTCCACGAAAGCTCGGCCGGACAGCAGTTCCCGCGCGATGAGGATGGCGATCGACAGGATCAGCCCCGCCAGGGTCGCGATGGCGACGATCGGGAGCTTCTTGGGGAACGAGGGAAGCTGGGGCGAATCGGCCTTCGAGATGACGCGCGCGTCGGCCGGGGTCGAGGTGGCGTTCTCGCGGGCCAGGGCTTCCTGGTACTTGGCCGTATTGAAATCGAGCTGGTCCTTCAGCAGTCGGGCTTGCGAGTCGAGCGTGTTGAGCTCGACCTGATCGACGCCGGCGGTGCTGACGGTCTTCTTCTGCGCGTCGAGGGCTGCCGACAGGTTCTCGACCCGGCTCGCCGCGATGCGTGCGTCGTTTTCGAGCGTGCGGATGGCTTTCTCGGCCGCGCTGTGCAACTGGACGTCGACATCCGCAAGCTGGGCATTGAGCTCCTGCATATGCGGATGGCCGGGCAGCAGGGTGCGCGACTGGAGCGCGATTTGCGCCCGCAGGGTCACGCGCTGCTCGGAGATCCGCCGGATCAGCTCGTTGTTGGCGACGTCGGGAACGTCGCCGATACGGCCCTGGCGGATCATCTCGCGGATGAGCTTCGCCTTGGCTTGGGCGTCGGCCTCGGCGGTACGGGCCTGGGCGAGCTGGGTATTGATGTCGCCGAGCTGCTGGGTGGTGATCGTGGTCGAGTTGCTGCCGAGCAGCAGGCCCGACTGCGAACGGAACTCGTCGGCCTTGGTCTCCGCCGCCGCCACCCTGGTGCGAAGGTCGCCGACGAGGGTCGCGAGCGATTCGGCTGCCGAGCGGGCGCGCGTCCGCTTCGCATCCGATTCGGCCTGAATGTAGAGATCGGCGATCGTATTGGCCGCCTTGGCGGCGAGATCGGGATCGGTCGCGGTGAACTCGATGGTGATGACGCGGGATTTGACGACCGGGAAGACCTGCAGATGATCGTAATAGGACTGCAGGATACGGTCTTCCGGAGCGATCCGCGTCGGGTCGCTTTCGAGTCCGAGCAGGATCAGCACGCGCGACAGCGGGTCGATCCCCTTGGCGAGAGGATCGAACTCGGGGTTGCCCTTGAGGCCGAGCCGGCGAATCGCCTCGCGGGCGATATCGCGGGACGAGATCAGCTGAACCTGGCTCTGGACGGCCTCGTCGTCCGGCAAGGGCGGCGACTGCTGCAGGTCCCCTTTGTCGGGCCGCGTGAAATAGCTTTCGCCATTTTCGACGATGACCTTGGCGTCGGCCGTGTAGCGGGGATGGACCACGGACACGAAGACGATCGCGGCCGCGCAGCACACGAGGGCCGGCCCGATGATCCATCGGCGATTGCGCCTCAGGGCGCGGCCGAGGACGCCGGCGTCCAACTCGCGGCCGGCCGGCAAGCCATTGACGCCTTCGTGCTCGATATCGCTTCGCATCGACATCACCGACCTCGATCACCCTCGGACCCTGCCGACCGGGGCCGCGCGAGCCGTGCCGTCGACGATAAGGGTCGCGGAAGGGCTCACGGCCTTCGATCGGGCGACACCATAAGAGACCGGTAAGGTTGATAAGTCTTTAAATCGGCGCCTCGGATCTTCACCAGGCGCAAGACTTATCGGCTTGCCCGGATGACCGACAGGACGATGTCGGCGGCCCGCCGGCTGGGCGGGCACCCGTCCCCGATCCGCATCAGGCGATCGACCTCGGCGAAGCCGGCAAGCTGCGCCTGGCGCTGCGGGCCGTCCTGCAACAGCGGCCGCAGCGCATCCGCCAGCGCACGGGGCTCGCAACCCTCCTGGAAGAACTCAGGAACCGCATTGCGGCCGAGGATCAGGTTCGGCAGCACCATCGAACGCACCGTCACGACGTATTTGAGCCAGGTTTCGAACGGCGAGATCTTGTACGCGACGACCATCGGCACGCCCGACAGCGCGAGTTCGAGGGTCACCGTCCCGGAGGCCGCCAGAGCCGCGCGCGCCCGGCGGAAGGCTGCGAGCTTGGCGGCTTCTCCGGTGACGATGCGCGGCGCGACGCGCCAGCCACCGGTGCGCTCGCGAATTTCGGCCTCGTGGTCTGCCACGGCGGGCAGGACGAGGTCGACGGGTCCGATCTCATCCACGACACGGCCAATCGTCTCGCCGAACACTGCCGACAGGCGCCTGATCTCCGATCCGCGCGACCCGGGCAGCACCAGCAGCGAGGGACGGCGGCGCGCCTCGGCCTCCTCGGGATTGGGGCGCAGCTCAGCAAGACGCTCGATGAGCGGATGGCCCACATAGGTGCAGGGGGGACCGCCGAGCCTTCGGTGCGCGGCAGGCTCGAAGGGGAGCAGCGCCAGCAGGTGGTCGACGTAGGCGCGCATGGCCGCCGCCCTGCCCGGCCGCCAGGCCCAGACGGTGGGGCTGACGTAATCGACGATCGGAATGGCCGGAGCCCGGCGCCTGACGCGGCGCGCCACCCGATGGGTGAAATCGGGGCTGTCGATGATGATCATGACATCGGGTCGGGAACGGACCGCCGCCTCTGCCGTGTCCGCGATTCGCCGCAGGATCCTCGGCAGCGCGCGAATGACGGGCACGAAGCCCATGATGGCAATCTCGCGCATGGGAAACAGCGGGCGCAAGCCGGCCCGCGACATCTCGTTGCCGCCGACTCCTTCGAAAGCGACGTCCGGAAGCCGATCGCGAAGCGCCCGCATCAGGCCGGCGCCGAGATGATCGCCCGAATGCTCGCCGGCGACGATGAAGATCCTCGGCGAGGCCGAGCGGCCGCCCGAGGCGGCCTCGCTCATTCGATATCCCTGCCGTCACGCGGCGTGCACAGCGCCCGCTCGCCGCCGTCGCGCACGAAGTCGAGCATATGGCCGATGTCCGGATGCCCCGCGAAGCTTTCCGCGACCTCGGCCACACGGTCCCGGAGCGTCCCCTCGGCGCCGAACAGCGCCCTATACGCACGGCGGATCTCATGGATCCGATCGCGCGAGAAGCCGTGGCGCTTCAGCCCGACGACATTGAGACCGGCCAAATGCGCCCGGTTGCCGAGGGCGATGCCGTAGGGGATTACGTCATGTTCGATGCCGGCGAGGCCGCCGATGAAGGCCAACGTGCCGATGCGGACGAACTGGTGCACCGCGGCGCCCCCGCCCAGTATGGCACGGTCCCCGACGCGGCAATGGCCCGCCAGCATGACATTGTTGGACAAGATCACGTCGGCGCCGACCTGACAATCGTGCGCCACGTGGCTTTGCGCCAGGAACACGCCGCGATCCCCGATCTCCGTGATCCCGCCACCGCCGGTCGTGCCCGTATTCATCGTCACGCCTTCCCGGATCAGGCAATCCTCCCCGATGACGAGCGCCGTGTCCTCTCCACGAAACTTGAGGTCTTGCGGCGCGTGGCCCAAGGACGCGAAAGGATAGACGCGCGTCCGCGCGCCGACCCGCGTGCGTCCCGCCACCACGACATGGGACAGAAGGCGGACATCGCGTTCGAGCGTGACATCCGGCCCCACGACGCAGAACGGCCCGATCTCGACGCCCTCGGCGATCCTGGCTCCCGGCGCGACGACGGCCGAGACATGCACCTCGACGTCAGTCCGGCCCGCCGGCCGTTCCGCACCTGCCATCATCCGCACTCCGTCGCCCCGTTGGTCAGCGGGTGCGAGGACCCTGGCCCCTCGGCGCGGCCGAGACTCATTCCGTCATCATCCATCATTCCACGACCGCTCGTCACTCCATGACCACACGTCATTCCATGACCAGCATGGCGCTCAACTCGGCCTCGCAGACCAGCGTGCCGTCCACCCTGGCCTCGCCCTTGTACCACCACATGTTGCGGCGCTGGTTCAGCTTGCGCAGGTGGTACTCGACCCGATCGCCGGGAACCACCGGCTTGCGGAACTTGGCCTTGTCGATCGTCATGAAATAAACGAGCTTCGGCTTGGCCAGCCTCTGGGTATGGACGCACAGAGCCCCGGCCGTCTGCGCCATGCCTTCGATCAGCAGGATCCCCGGCATGATCGGGCGGCCGGGGAAATGACCGGTGAACTGCGGCTCATTGAAGGTGACGTTCTTGATCCCGACGCAGCTCTCATCGGATCGCATGTCGACGATCCGGTCGACGAGAAGGAACGGGTATCGGTGCGGCAGGTATTCGAGCAGCCGCTGAATATCCAGCACGTCGAGGTCCGCTCGCGTCGTCTCATCCATCCCCGACCTCAAATCCGTCATATCATGCCAGTCGTGCGTAGGAGCAATGACCTGTCGCGAAGGCGGCCGGCAATTCCGGCCCTCGTCAGACCGGCTTCAAGTCGGTCCCTTATCCTGGGACCCGGCCTTGTCCGTCGTTCCCCGGCGGGCCAAGCGCCTGAGGGTCGCCTGGAGGCGGAACTCCTCGCGGGCCGACTGCGCCGGAATGCCGAACCATCGCTCTCCGGCGGGAACATCGTTCATCACGCCGGATTTCGCGCCGATCTGCGCGCCTGCCCCGACGGTGAGATGGCCCGCAAGACCCGCCTGGCCGCCCGTCACCGCGAAGTCGCCGAGCGTCGTCGAGCCGGAGATCCCCGTCTGCGAGACGATGACGCAATGGCGGCCCAGGCTCACGTTGTGACCGATCTGCACGAGATTGTCGATCTTGGTGCCCTCGCCGATCACCGTATCCTTGTTCGATCCGCGATCGATCGTCGCATTGGCTCCGATCTCCACGTCGTCCTGGATCACTACCCGGCCGATCTGCGGCACCTTGAGATGGCCCTGCGGCCCCATGGCAAAGCCGAACCCGTCCTGGCCGATCCGGACCCCGGCATGGATGATGACGCGATTGCCGAGGAGCGCATAGGTGATGCTCGCGTGGGGACCGATCGCGCAATCGCGCCCGATCCGCACATCCGCACCGACGACCGCGTGCGCCCCCACCACCGTGCCGCTGCCGATCTCGGCGCGGGCTCCGACGATCGCACCGGGATCCAGCGTGACGCCGCTTTCGAGGCGGGCCTCGGGATGAACGACGGCCCCGGGCGCGATGCCGGCTGCCCCGAACGCCGATCCCGGCCGCAGCGCCGCGGGGAAAAGCTTGCCGACCACGATCGCGAACGCCCGGTATGGTTCATCGACGACCAGCGCAACCACGCCGGCAGGCAGCCGGTCGGCATGGCGAGCGGAAACGAGGCAGGCGGTCGCTCGCGTCTGCGTCAGCAGTGCCGCGTATTTCGGATTGTCGAGAAAGGTGAGCGCGCCCGGCCGAGCCTGATCGAGCGGCGCGACCGTGTCCACCGTCCGGTGCAGGTCGGCGCCAGGCGTCGCCGTCGCCCCGGTCCAGGCGAGGACGTCGGCCAGGGTCGGCGTGCAGGCGGCACGGTGGAACAGAGGTTGGTTCATCCCCGACGCCTCCGATTGGTTCCGATCGGCGACCCGCCCCGATCACCCGTCGACCGGGTGATGGCATCAGGCATCGGCGCAGGGCACCGCATCAAGCGTGGGCCGCGACGCGCTCTTGACGGGATCGCGGCGAAGGTCACGTCCAGGTCCCGCGTCGCCACCGTCACGGACGGCTCAGAACGACGTTCCGCCCGAGAACCGGAAGGCCTGAGTCACGTCGTATTTGTCCTTGGTGGTCGCATAGGCGTAGTCGAAGCGGATAGGCCCGAGCGGCGAGGCCCACAGGATGCTGGCGCCGACCGACGACCGGATGATGCTCGAGTCGCGGACCTGCACGCAGGTTCCCTGGGTGTAGTTGGGCGCGACGCCCTCGGGAATGCACGCACCGCCGCCCGGGGTGAAGTTCGTCTGACCCTGGTAACCGAACATCGTGCCGGCATCGCTGAAGACGGCTCCGCGCAGACCCAGCTCATGCGGCAGGTAAGGCAGCGGGAACTGGACCTCGAGCGAGGCGCCTACATATTCCGAGCCGCCCAGCGGATTATATTGGTAGGCGGCGAGGTTCGAGATGTCGCGAGGGCCGATGCCGGATGGCGCGAAGCCGCGCACCAGCGTCGGACCAAGCTGGAATTCGTCGGCGATGCGAAGCTGCTTCTCGCTGCCGAAACCCGTTATGTTGCCGCCCTGCAGATGAACGATGCCGACGAGATCGTCGAAGAACAGCGGGTGATAGTAGCGGATGTCGCCGGCGGTGCGCACGAACTGCGAATCGCCGCCGAGCCCCGCCACATCCTGCCGCAGTTCGGCGAACAGACCGGAGGTCGGGTCCTTGCGGTTGTCGAGCGTGTTGTAGTCGAGGTTGAAGCCGACGAGCGAGGTCAGCGTCGAGCCCAGGGACTGCTTGATCGCCAGCGACGCTTCGCCGTTGGTCAGGCAGTTCGAGTCGGCGCTCGGCGGTACGTTGGCGAGCGACGCGATGCCCGGCGTCGTGCCGTCAACCGGGAAGGTACAATCGTTGAACGGGCTCGAGGCAGTATTGGGGATCGAGAGGCGGGTATTGTAGAGCGAGTAGTGCGGCGAGATAGAGAATTCGTCGGTAATGGGAATGCCGAGCCGCAATGTTCCACCGGTGACGAACGTCGAATAGTCGGTATATTGAGTGTTGTCGCTCTGCTTGGCGAAGAGGTCGAAACCGGCGGCGACCCGCGTGTTGAGGATATAAGGCTCGGTGAAGGAGAAATCGACGCCACGGGCGTATTGCCCCTCCTGCACGGCGACCTTCACGAATTGGCCGCGGCCGAGGAAGTTCGATTCGGTCACCGACAGTTCGGCGATGAGGCCGTCGGTGGTCGAGTAGCCTCCGGAGATGGCGAAGGACCCGGTCGGCTGGTCCTCGACATCGACGTCGATGATGACGCGATCGGGGGAGGAGCCGGGTTCGTTGGTGATCTTGACCTTCTTGAAGAAGCCGAGGCTGTTCAGCCGGCGTTCGGCCCGGTCGATGAGCACCTTGTTGTAGGGGTCCCCCTCGCCGAGATCGAATTCGCGCCGGATGACGTAGTCGCGGGTGCGGGTGTTGCCGCGGATGTTGATCCGCTCGATGTAGACATGCGCACCCTCGTCGACCGTGAAGCCGATGGCGACGGTGTGGTTTGTCGAATCGCGATCGCCGCGCGGACGCACCTCGACGAAGGGATCGCCCCGCCGCTCGACGTCCCGTGTCAGGGCCTCGACCGATTTCTGCACCTCGTCGCCGTCATAGGTGTCACCGGCGGAGACGCGAACCGCCGGCTGCAGGCTCTCGCTGCTGATTCCGGGCAGGCGCGATTCGACCTTCACGCTGCTGACCGTATACCGGGCTCCTTCTTCCAACGAGATCGTGATGATGTATCCGCCTTCGCCGGCGTCGAATCGCACGTCGGTCCCGGTGATACGGAAATCCGCATAGCCGTTGCGGAGGTAGTACCGGCGGATCAGGTCCTCGTCCGCCGCGATCTTGTCGGGATCGTAGACGTCGCTGGTCTTCAACCAGGACAGGAGATTCATCTCCGTCGTGGACATCAGGCCGCGCAGCTTCCTATCCGAATAGGCATTGTTGCCGACGAACTTGATCGACTTGACACCGGTCTTGCTGCCTTCGTCGACCGTGAACACGACATCGACGCGGCCGTTGGGCAAATCCACGGTGCGGCTCGTGATCTTGGCATTGCCGTTTCCCGATCGGCGGTAGATCTCGCCAAGGCGCTGGATATCGGCCTGAACGATCGTCGGGGAATAGGGTCCGCGGGATTTCGACTGGATTTCGGCTTCGAGCTGCTCGCTCTTTACCTTCTTGTTGCCCTCGAAAGCGACCCTATTGATGACGCCGTTCTCGGCCACATGGACCACGAGGCGACCGCCGTCGCGCGTCACCCGCACGTCGGAAAACAGTCCTGTGGCGTAGAGCTCCTTGACCGCCTGATTGACCTTGGCCGGGTCGTCGCCTTGGAAATACGTGCGGATCGTCGCGGCATCGACGCGCCGGTTGCCCTCGACGACGACATTGGCCGCGGAGGCGGGCAGCGAGAAAGCCAGAATGCCGCCGGCCATGGCGGCCACGAGGGCGAGCCTGGTCAGAAAGCCTCGAAGAAAACGCATCGGCAATCGATCCCTGTCCGGTCGCGAGACCCATACTCCCCGCGACTGCTCGTTTGAGCACCGACCCTTATGATCCCCGTCACCCTGGAAGGTGCCGAGCATCTCCTTTTCCAGGAATTTCGCTTCTACAAGGTTTACGGGGGCTGGCAACAACGTGAGTCCTCGAAACGGTCCGATTATGGCGAGCCGTGACCCTCGCGACACGTTCGAGGATTTTTCGAATCGCGCCGACGCCCGGGCGCCGGGCGCGCGACATGCATCCCCGCGCTGAGTCAAGCTCTTCGACGGAAGGCGCCCAGGCTGGAAACATCGACCGCCGTATCGACGAGCAGCGTCCGCAGGACCCGGCGTACCGCCGCCCTCAGGGATGCATCGGCCGAGCGAGGTCGTTGTAGGTTGCGAAGATCATGAGCAGGGACACGAACGCCAAGCCTACCTTGAAGCCGAACTCCTGCGCTCTTTCGCTCAACGGCCGGCCGCGGATCGCCTCGAAGGCGAAATAGAGGAGATGGCCGCCATCGAGCAGCGGCACCGGCACGAGGTTGATGAGGCCGATCGAGATCGAGAGGAAGGCGGCCCAGTTCAACAAGGCGCCGATGCCAAGCTTGGCGACCGCGCCGGACACTTCCGCGATGCGGATCGGCCCCGAGAGCTGGGCGGCGGATTCGCGGCCCATGAACAGGCCGCCGACGTAGCTGCCGGTCCGGTCGACCACGAACCAGATCTCGCCCGCGGCGGTCGCGACGGATTGCGGAAGGGTCAGCCGGTCCGTCCTGAAGTCTCCCGGTTTCGAGGAGGTGCCGACGCCGAGGACGCCGAGTCGCGTCGTCCCGAACGGCCCCACGACGTCCTTGCGCTCCGGCGTGGCATTGAGCGCCACCTCGGAGGAGCCGCGCTGGACCTTGAAGGTCAGGGGTACGTCGCCGGATGCGCCGACGATGCGCTGCATATCGGAAAAGCTGTCGATGGGCGTCGAATCGATCGCCACGATCAAGTCGCCCGGCATGAACCCGGCCCGATCGGCGGCGCTGCCGGCCACCACGTTCTCGATCCGAGGCGTGAGCACGGGCTTGCCGTCGATGTAGAAGGTCGCGGTGAGGATGACGATGGCCAGGAGAAAATTGGCGATCGGTCCGGCCGCCACGATGGCGGCCCGGCTGGCGACCGGCTGGGCCGCGAAGGTGACCTTGCGTTCCTCGGGCGGAAGCTCGCTGACGAGCGCCTCCGATTGGGCGCTGGCCGCATTGATGTCGCCATGGAACTTGACGTAGCCGCCCAGCGGAACGGCCGCGATCCGCCAGCGCGTGCCCTTGCGGTCGGTCCGCGCGAAGAGCTCCGGGCCGAAGCCCAGCGAGAAGGCATCGACCTTGACCCCGCACCACCGGCCGACCAGGAAATGACCCATTTCGTGGAAGAAAACCACGATGGTCAGCACGAAGAGGAAGGGGATCAGCGTTCCCAAGAGCGATCCGACATGGGCGAACAACGACATCGAGAGCTCCGCCGAACCCTCCGGACGCCCTCACATCGCCGAGATCGGCGGCGGCGCATCGGGCCGGATGGTTACCGATTGGTTTATGGTGTCACTTCAGCGTGGCCAATCCAAGAGTGCTGCGGCTATTTCTCTCGCAGCATGGTCAACGGCGAGCGCCTCCTCGACCGTCGAGGGTGTGCGTGCGGCGCCGTCCCGGACGGCGCGCTCGCAGGTCCGCTCGATGAGCGGCGCAATATCGGCGAAGCCGATGCGGCGCGCCGTGAAAGCCTCGACCGCCACCTCGTCCGCGGCATTGAAGACGGTTGGCAGTCCCTGCCCGTGACGCAGCGCCTCGATGGCCACCCGCAGCCCCGGGAAGCGGTCGAGATCGGGCGCTTCGAAGGTCAACGAACCCAGGGCGGCGAGATCGAGCTTGCGAGCACCGCTCTCGATCCGGTGCGGATAGGCCAGGCAATGGGCGATCGGCACCCGCATGTCGGGCAGCGCCAGGCCGGCCGTCACCGAGCCGTCGGCGAAGCTGACGAGGCCGTGGACGACCGATTGAGGATGCACGACGACGTCGAGCTTGTCGGCGGCGACGCCGAAGAGATGATAGGCCTCGATCAGTTCCAAGCCCTTGTTGACGAGGCCGGCCGAGTCGATCGTCACCTTGGGGCCCATGGCCCAGTTGGGATGAGCCAGCGCCTGGTCCAGCGTCGCGGCCTTGATCCGTTCGGCGCTCCAGGTCCGGAACGGGCCGCCTGAGGCGGTCAGCGTCATGCGCTCGATCGAGGTCCAATCCGCATCGCCGAGCGCCTGGAAAATGGCATTGTGCTCACTATCGAGGGGAAGCAGGCGGGCGCCGTGCCGGGCGGCAGCCTGCATCACGGCCGTGCCGGCGCAGACGAGCGTCTCTTTGTTGGCGAGCGCGATCGTCCGTCCGGCCTCGATGGCCGCGAACGTCGGCCGCATGCCGGCTGTCCCGGCGATCGCGCCGATGACGACATCGGCCGGGCGCCGTGCCGCTTCCGCGACGGCCTCGGGACCGGCCGCGACCTCGATCGAGGCTGCACCCACGGCGGCCTTCAGTGCCGCATAGGCTCGCGGGTCGGCGACGGCCGCGAAGGACGCACCAAGCTCGACCGCCGTGCGGCCCAGCGCCTCGCCGTTGCTGCCGCCCGCCACGGCCGCGACATCGAACCGGCCCTTATGCAAGGCCAGGATCTGCGCCGTGGAGCGGCCGATCGAGCCGGTGGCGCCGAGGATGACGAGCGAGCGCCGCGGCATCTCCGGCGGCAGTGCGGCGAAGGACCCGCCCCGCGGTTCGATCTCACCTGAAGTCACGAGAGGGTCACCATGAAAACAGGCCGAGTCCCGGAGCGTCGACGCCGTGGCGGACGACGCCGAGACAGGCCGCGAAACAGGCCGCCGCCGCGAAACCGTCGAGCCGATCCATCAGGCCGCCATGTCCGGGGATCAGCGCGCTCGAATCCTTGACGCCGAAACGTCGTTTCAGCGCCGATTCGAAGAGGTCGCCGGCTTGGGCCAAGGCCCCGGCGACGAGCCCGAGGACCAGCAGGCGCGGCTTGTCGGCGACGGACGGCACGACCAGGAGTCCGAGCAGCCCGCCGGACAGGATGCCGATCAGGAAGCCCGACCAGGTCTTGGACGGCGAGAAGCGCGGCGACAGCTTGGGGCCGCCGATCGTCCGGCCGCCGAAGAAGGCCATGACGTCGGTGCCCCAGACAACCGCAAAGAGCCAGAATATGGCGAGCGTGCCAAACGGCGTCGCATGTCGCAGCACGACCAGCGCGACGAGCGGCACGCCGGCATAGAGGATACCCGCCGCCGCCATGGTGCGACGAGCCGGCGACGCCAGGGCAGCCAGCGCCAGGGCGCCGAGCACGAGCGACGCGAGCGCGCCGACAAGATGGCTTGCTCCGGCCAGGACCGCGGACGCGCCCAATGCGAGGCCGCCGGCCGAAAGCGGGAGCGCTCCCCTCGGGCCGCCGACCAGTGCCTGCCATTCCCGCAGGATGATCAGCGCTGCCGCGAACCAGAACAGGCCGAACAGGATGCCGCCCCAGACGGTGGTCAGCAGCGCCGCGGCCATCATCACGGCAGCCGAGCCGAGCCGCGGCCCGAGCTCGCCCCATGACAATCGTTTGCCAAGCCTGCGCGCGGACGCGGCGGCCGAGCGCGGATCGCCCGCCACGCCGGTCATAGCGCCGTCTTGACCTTGAGGTCCACGCCCTCCGCGACGCCGCCGAACCGACGCTCGCGGGCCATATACGTGCTGAGCGCGTGCTCGAAAGCATTGCGGTCGAAGTCCGGCCAGTGCAGCGGCAGGAAGACGAATTCGGAATAGGCGGTCTGCCACATCAGGAAGTTCGACAGGCGCTGTTCGCCGGAGGTCCTGATGATCAGGTCGGGGTCGGGAATGCCGGCGGTGTCGAGGTGCGCCTCGATCGTCTCCGTGGTCACGCAGGCTGGCGCGATCTCGCCGGACAGAACCTGGGCGGCGATGCGGCGGACCGCCGCCGCGATTTCCTGGCGGCCGCCGTAGTTGAAGGCGACGATGAGCTCGAGGCCCGCGTTGCGGCGCGTCAGTTCCTCCGCCTCGTCGAGCAGCATGCGGATATCGGCGGCGAGACGCTCGCGCTCGCCGATCACGCGCACCCGCACGCCGTTGCGATGGAGCTCCGCCAAGTCCTTGCGGATGAACCGCTTCAGGAGCCCCATCAGGTCGATGATCTCGGCCGCCGGACGGGTCCAGTTTTCGGCGGAAAAGCTATAGACGGTCAGATGCCTGATCCCAAGATCGCTGGCTGCCTCGACGGTGCGCCGCAGCGCCTCGACGCCGCGCCGATGCCCCTCGAAACGTGGCAGTCCACGCGCCGAAGCCCAGCGTCCGTTGCCGTCCATGATGATGCCGACATGGGCCGGAACCGGCTTGCCACCATCGGGGTCGCGCGCCAATGCCGGCTTGGGGCGAGCCTTCTCACCGTCCATGCTGTGTTTCACCTCGACTCCGAGCGGCACGTCGCGACGCTGGTCCGCCTCAGACCTGCATGATCTCTTTTTCCTTCGCCTCGACGATGCCGTCGACCTCCGTCACGGCCTGATCGGTCACTTTCTGCACCTCGGCTTCCAGGCGCTTTTCGTCGTCCTCCGACAGAGTCTTGTCCTTGAGAAGCTTCTTCAGCTGGTCGAGGCCGTCGCGGCGGACATGGCGCACCGCGACGCGGGCCTCCTCGCCGTATTTATGGGCTAGCTTCACCATCTCGCGGCGACGCTGCTCGTTGAGTTCCGGGATGCGGATCCGCAGGATCTGCCCTTCGACGACGGGGCTGAGCCCGAGGTTGGCGTCGCGGATCGCCTTGTCGACCGCGCCGACCATGCTCTTGTCCCAGACCTGGACGGAGAGTGCCCGGGGCTCGGGCACCGTGATGCTGGCGACCTGGTTGAGAGGCATGACCTGGCCATAGGCCTGCACATGCACGGGCTCCACGAGAGCGGCGCTGGCGCGTCCGGTACGCAACCCCGTCAACTCATGCTTGAGGCTTCCGATCGCACCCTGCATGCGGCGCCTGACCTCGCCAACGTCGAATTGTGCACTCACGATGAAGATCCGTTCAATGATCGCCGATGGTCGCCGTATTGGCGCATCCCGCCGGAGCGCCGGTTCGGCCTTTTCCTCTTAGCACGAGGGCTTGAGCTTTCGCATGCTCAATCATCGAATTGCGGCCTTACGGTGTGACCAGGGTGAAACGGCCGTGTCCACTCAACGCGGCCCCGATGGCGCCTTCCGACGCGATGGAGAAGACCATGATCGGAATCTGGTTGTCGCGCGCCAGCGCGAAGGCCGCAGTATCCATGACGGCGAGGTTGCGCTGGATCGCTTCGTCGTGGGTCAGGTGCTCGTAGCGGGTCGCATGAGGGTCCAGCTTCGGATCGGCCGAGTAGACGCCGTCGACCTGCGTGGCCTTCATGACGGCATCGGCCGACAATTCGGCGGCACGCAATACTGCACCGGTATCGGTGGTGAAAAAGGGATTGCCGGTGCCCCCGGCCAGCACGCAGATGCGGCCCTTGGCGAGGTGATGCAGCGCAGCCTGGCGCGAATAGGGTTGGCAGAGCGAGGGCATCGGGATGGCCGAGAGCGCGCGGGCCGAATATCCCGTCGCCTCGACGGCGGCCTCCAGGGTGAGGGCGTTCATGACCGTCGCGAGCATGCCGATCGAATCGGCGCGCGCGCGCTCGATCCCCTTCTCGGCGCCCTGCATGCCTCGAAAGAAGTTGCCGCCGCCGACCACGACGGCGATCTCGACGCCGGTCTCCACCGTCGCGGCCAGATCCTGCGCGATCCGCGCGACCGTCGGCATGTGAAGCCCATGCGCATCGGGACCCGTCAGAGCCTCGCCCGACAGCTTGACCACCACGCGCCTGAACATCGGTGTCATCGGCAGGGTCGTCATGGGCGGTCCTTCTCGAGGCTCGATCCTGCCGGCACGCCGGCTTGCAAAAAGAAGGGCGGCATGGAGGCCATGCCGCCCTTCTCGGGAATGCTTCTCAATTCTCGGCGTCTCGCCATTCCGGATGGCCGTCAGACCATCTTGGCGACTTCGGAGGCGAAATCCGGCGTTTCCGGCTTGTCGACACCCTCGCCGAGGGCGAAGCGGACGAAGCCCGTCACGGCAACCGGGGCGCCGATCGTCTTCTCCGCGTCCTTGACGGCCTGCGCCACCGTCTTGGCATTGTCGTGGACATAGGCCTGAGCGAGCAGGCTGACCTCCTTGTGATAGGACTTCAGGCCGCTCTCGACGATCTTCTCGATCACGTGCGGCGGCTTGCCGGCATTCTTCTCGGCCAGCACGGCCTTCTCGCGCGCGACGGTGGCGGGATCGAGCGAGGCGGCATCGAGCGCCAGAGGGCTCGATGCCGCGATATGCATCGCGAGCTGCCGCCCCAGCGTCTGCAGGACCGCGGCATCGCCCGGCGATTCGAGCCCGACGACGACCCCGATCTTGCCGAGACCCTCGGCGATCGGCGCGTGGACATATTGGCCCACGAGGCCCTGCTTGACCTCGACCGCCGCGGCGCGGCGCAACGTCATGTTCTCGCCGATCGTCGCGATGGCGTTGGCAATGGCCTCCGAGACGGTTCCGCCGCCCGGATATGGCGCAGCCGCCAGCGTCCCGACGTCGGCGCCGCGCTCCAGCGCCACCCCGGCGATCGAGCGGACAAGCTTCTGAAAATCGGCATTGCGGGCGACGAAATCGGTCTCCGAATTGACCTCGATCAGCACGCCCTTGCGACCGGACACGGCAACCGCGACGAGGCCTTCGGCCGCCACGCGGCCGGACTTCTTGGCGGCCCTCGACAACCCCTTCTTGCGCAGCCAGTCGACCGCCGCCTCGATGTCGCCCGACACCTCGTTGAGCGCGTTCTTGCAATCCATCATGCCGGCGCCGGTCTTCTCGCGAAGATCCTTCACCATCGCCGCCGTGACATTCGCCATGCGTGCTATCCTTTTGATCATGAGCGGGCCGTCCCCGAACCAAAGTCCGGGCAGCCCGAAAACCTGACGCGGAGCGACCGATCCGCGGATGACGTCAACCGGGATCGGCCCGAACCGGCAGCGGAACGACGACGGTATTCTCAGGCCGCGGCAAGAAGCTCGCGCGCTTGAAGAATCCAGCCGTCGCGTTCGATGCGCCCGTTGAGCTTCAGGTCGCGGTCGACCTGCGCCACATCCTCGGACGTCATGGCGGCCAGCTGCCAGTAATGGTAGATGCCGGCGTCGTTGAGCTTCTGGACGACCTGCGGGCCGATGCCGTGGAGCTTCGACATGTCGTCGGGCGCGCCGCGCGGCGCGCTCAAGAGCTCGAAACGCTCGGCCGGAACTTCGACCTCGGTCAGCGGCTCGAACTCGGCCGTGGCCGGACTCGCCTCGATCACCTCTTCGACGGGTGCCTCGGCGGCGGCGCCCACATCGAGGCCGAGCGCCCCTTGCGAACGCGAGATGCCGTCGATGGCGGCCCTGGCCGCGAGGTCGCAATAGAGCAGGATGGCACGGCTGGCATCGTCGTTGCCGGGGATCGGATAGGTGATGCCGTCGGGATCGCAATTGGTGTCGACGATCGCCGCCACCGGAATGCCGAGCCGCTTGGCCTCCTTGATGGCGAGCTGCTCCTTGTTGGTGTCGATGACGAAGATCAGGTTCGGCACGCCACCCATGTCCTTGATGCCGCCGAGCGCCTTCTCGAGCTTGTCGCGCTCGCGCGACATCATCAGGCGCTCCTTCTTGGTCATGCCGATGGCGCCCGCGTTCAGCGTCTCGTCGACCTTGCGCAACCGCTGGATCGACGCCGAAATGGTCTTCCAGTTGGTCAGCATGCCGCCGAGCCAGCGCGAATTGATGTAATATTGCGCCGACCGCTTGGCCGCGTCGGCGATCGGCTCGGCCGCCTGGCGCTTGGTGCCGACGAACAGCACGCGGCCACCGTTCGCGACCGTGTCGGAAATGACCTGCAGCGCCTTGTGCAGCAGCGGCACGGTCTGGGCGAGGTCGATGATATGGATATTGTTGCGGTTGCCGAAGATGAAGGGCGCCATCTTCGGGTTCCAGCGGTGCGACTGGTGGCCGAAATGAGCGCCCGCCTCGAGAAGGCTGCGCATGGAATAGTCGGGCAGAGCCATGGTGTCGTCGTTCTCCGGTTCAAGCCTCCGCGGATGATCCGGCCGGCACGGCCTCTTCGCCGCGCCAGCCACCGGAGCGGACCCTTGCATCAGGGCCGCCGCAAATCCGCGTGTGGGATGGGGTGGCTTATAATGTCGGCTTCCCGTCCGTGCAAGGGCCGACCGAGTTCGGCAGATGAGACGCGAGATCTCCGCGGCTGACGTTTGGGGGATGCTCGGTCGGAGCGGATTCGCCACGGCTGTGGTTCGAGCGACCTTCCTTCTGTCGGAGCCTGGACCGCGACGCCATTCATGCGGCCGGCGTTCGCGGAGGGGGCTTGCGCAACGCCGCCTTCCGGCGGCGTTTGCGCCTGGCCCAGATGTTGAGAGCCTCGACGCCGCCGGAAAATACCATGGCGAAATAGAGGTAGCCGCGCGGAATGTCGAAGCCGGACCCCGATGCAACGAGCGACATGCCGATCAGCACGAGAAAGCAGAGCGCCAGCACCTTGCTTGTCGGATGGTCGTGGATGAAGCGGGCGACCACGGTCGAGGCCGCGTACATGATCACGAGCGAGATCACGATGGCGATGACCATGATGACGAGATCCTTGGCGATGCCGATCGCGGTCAGGATCGAATCGAACGAGAAGACGAGGTCCATCGCGGCGATGACCAGGATCGCGGCGATCAGGTTGCGCGGCTTTCGCGTCTCTGCGGGCTCATCCTCCGCGTCCTCGTCGAATTCCGCATGGATCTCGAGCGTCGCCTGAACCATGAGGAAGAGGCCGGCCAGGATCAGCACCATGTCGCGCCAGGACAGCGCGCGATCGAGCACCGTGACCACGGGATCGGTGAGGGCGATCAGCCAGGTGAGGGCGCTGAGGCAGGCGAGACGAAAGACGAGCGCCAGGCTCAGGCCGAAGGCGCGGGCGAACTGCGATTGCCGCTCCGGAAGCCGGGCGCCGATCAGCGAGACGAAGATGACGTTGTCGATGCCGAGGACGATCTCCATGAGCGTCAGGGTCCCCAGCGCCAGCCATCCCGAGGGCTCAGTGATCCAGTCGAACATGGGCCGGGTTCCGCTGCGGGTGACGATGGCCGGGACGGCGCGGGACGCCGCGACGCATTGCCGGTGAACGCTTCAGCCCGATATGGTGGGCACATGGCACGGTGCGGCATGCGAAGGAAGCGCCGGCTCGGCTCACGTGCAGAAGGACCCGATGCTTCGCCCCGCCGGCCCGACCGACGCCATCCCGCCGCCCGACCCGATCGCCGAAGCCACTGCGGCGGGGCTGAGGACGGAGGTGTGCGTCGTCGGCGCCGGCATCACCGGGCTCGTGCTCGGCCTGGCGCTGGCGCAGGCGGGAATCGATGTCGTCGTCGCCGGTCCGCCTGCCGGCCCGGCGCCGGGCCGCACCGTGGCGTTGCTCGAAGGATCCATCCGGCTCTTAGACCGGCTCGGACTTTGGCCGGACTTAGCTGGCGAGGCGGAGCCGCTGCGCATCATGCGCATCGTCGACGATACGGGATCGCTGTTCCGGATCCCGCCGGTCAGCTTCCGGGCCGAGGAGATCGAGAGGCCCTGGTTCGGCTGCAACATCCCGAACGACGTCCTGCTGGATCGTCTCGCCGCCGCCGCACGGCTCACACCGGGCCTGCGGCTCATCGACCGGCGCCTCGCGCTTGCGAGACCGGGCGACGAGCCGGCCGCGGCGCGGTTCGACGACGGCCGAGGGATCGAGGTCGAACTGCTCGCCGCCTGCGACGGCCGTGGTTCGCCGACCCGCAAGGCGGCGGGCATCACGACCAGGAGCTGGCAATATCCACAGGATGCCCTGACCGCGATCCTGCGCCACGATGGGCCGCATGACGGCGTCTCCACCGAGTTCCATACGCGCCAGGGACCGTTCACGTTGGTGCCGCTGCCCGGCCGTGCCGACGCGCCGCACCGCTCGAGCCTCGTCTGGGTCATGCGTCCGGAGGAAGCCGATCGCCGCGCCGCGCTCGACCCTGCAGCTCTGGCCACGGCGATCGAACGGCAGAGCCGGAGGCTGCTTGGCGGCGTCGAGGTCGAAGGGCCAGTCGGCCGCTTCCCGATCGGCGGCCTCGTCGCCGATCGGATGGCCGGGCCGCGCTTGGCGCTCGTGGGCGAGGCGGCGCATGCTTTTCCACCGATCGGCGCCCAGGGGCTCAACTTGGGACTGCGCGATGTCGCGGCCCTGTCGGACCTCGTCGTCGCGGCAAAGGGGCGCCGTGCCGACCTCGGCGGCGAAGCCCTGCTCGGCCGTTACGAGCGGAGCCGGCGCGGCGATGTCGCGCTGCGAACCCTGGGCGTCGACGCGCTGAACCGGTCCCTGCTGGCCGACCACGCACCCATCGATCTCGTTCGCGGCATGGGCCTGCTGGCGCTCGGACATATCGCGCCGCTGCGCCGCGCCGCCATGCGGGGCGGGCTCATGGCGGACAGATAGCATTGCGGGGACCGCCCCGCTCACCTGCCCTGCGCGCGCGGCTTGGCCACGCTTCCGACGAGGCGGACGAAGGAATGAGATGACGACAAATCGGAGAGCCGACGATGGCTCGGTCATCGTCTGGTTCCGCGACGACCTGCGCCTTGCGGACAATCCGGCGCTCGTCGCAGCGGCCCAGAGCGGGCGGGCGATCCTGCCCGTCTATGTCCACGACGAGGAGAGCCATGGCATCCGGCGGCTCGGCGGGGCAGCGCGATGGTGGCTGCATCATTCGCTCACCGCCTTATCGGGCGCCCTGAAGCGGCATGGCGCCGATCTCCACATTTTCAACGGACCTGCGGTCGAGATCGTCCCCAAGCTCGCCCATACGAGCGGCGCCGCGGCCGTCTGCTGGAACCGGCGCTACCAGCAGGCCGAAGGCGCGCTCGACGACACGGTCGCGGTGGAACTCGAGGCGGACGGCGTCGAGGTCGAGACCTTCAACGGCAAGCTCATCCACGAGCCCGATGAGATCCGGCCGAAGAGCGGCTTCTACAAGGTCTATTCGGCCTATTGGAAGGCCGCGGACGCGTCGGGCGCCCTGCCCGAGCCCGAGCCGGCGCCGAAGCGGCTGCGCGGCGCCGAGATGCCGTCCGGCAAGGTGCAGGCGACGACGCTCGGCAAGCTCGGCCTGCTGCCGACGAGGCCCGACTGGTCCGGCGGCCTCGCCCAGGCCTTCACGCCCGGCGAGACCGAGGCGCTGCGCAAGCTGGGTCGTTTCGTCGAGACCGATCTTGCCGCTTACGGCGAGCGCCGCGACAATCCGGGGGTCGACGGCAGTTCCCGGCTCTCGCCGCACCTGCGCTTCGGCGAGATCTCGCCCCGCCAGATCGTCGCGGCCGTCAAGGAGGCGAGCCGCACCGCCGCTGGCAAGGTCAAAGCACAGAAGTTCCTGCAGGAGATCGCCTGGCGCGATTTCTCCTACAATCTTTTGTTCCATGCGCCGGACCTCGCGACGTCGCCCTTTGCCGAACGTTTCGAGCATTTCCCTTGGGCCGACGTCCCGAAGGCCTCGATCCGGGCCTGGCAGCAGGGCCGCACCGGCTACCCGATCGTCGACGCCGGAATGCGCCAGCTCTGGCGGACGGGCTGGATGCACAACCGCGTGCGCATGATCACGGCCTCCTTCCTTGTGAAGGATCTCCTATGCGACTGGCGGGTCGGCGAGCGATGGTTCTGGGACACGCTCTGCGACGCGGACCCGGCCAACAATGCCGTCAACTGGCAATGGGTGGCCGGATGCGGCCCGGACGCGGCGCCGTTCTTCCGCATCTTCAACCCGGTTCTCCAGGGCGAAAAATTCGACCCCAAAGGTACTTACGTCCGCGAGTTCGTGCCGGAGATCAAGGATCTCGACGCGCGGTTCGTCCACAAGCCCTGGGAAGCGCCGGCGGAGGCGTTGCACGCCGCGGGCATCCGCCTGGGGGAAACCTATCCCCATCCGCGGGTCCGGCATGACGAGGCGCGCGACAGGGCGCTCGCCGCCTTCAAGGCTTCGCGCGAGGGCTGAGCCGCACGCGCGGCTTGCACCGGCGCGGACGGCTCCCTAGCTTGAGCCGGAGATGAGGCGCGCGGCGGACCACCGATGATCGACACCATTCTCGACGCGATCGGGCATACGCCGATGGTCCGTCTCGAGCGAGCCTCGGCACTCACGGGCTGCGACATCTACGGCAAGGCCGAATTCATGAACCCCGGGGGCTCGGTCAAGGACCGGGCGGCCCTCGCCATCGTCAAGGATGCCGTGGCACGCGGCACGCTTCGATCGGGCGGCACGATCGTCGAAGGCACGGCGGGCAATACCGGCATCGGGCTGGCGCTCGTCGCCAGCGCCATGGGCTTCAAGACGGCCATCGTCATCCCGGTGACGCAGAGCCAGGAGAAGAAGGACATGCTGCGCCTGTCGGGCGCCGAACTGATCGAGGTGCCGGCCGTCCCCTATGCGGATCCCGGCAACTACATCCATGCCTCGCGGCGCCTGGCGGAGAAGCTCGACGCCGCTTCGCCGAACGGCGCCGTCTGGGCCAACCAGTTCGACAATGTCGCCAACCGGGAGGGGCACCGGCAGACGACCGGCCCCGAGATCTGGGACGACATGGGCGGCCGGATCGACGGCTTCGTCTGCGCCGTCGGCACCGGCGGCACGCTCGCCGGCGTCGGCCTGGCGCTCAAGGCGCGCGATCCCAAGGTGAAGATCGGCCTCGCCGACCCGATGGGCGCTGCGCTCTACAATTTCTATGCCCATGGCGAGCTGAAATCGGAAGGGTCCTCGATCACCGAGGGGATCGGCCAAGGTCGGATCACCGGAAACCTCGATGGGGCGCCGGTCGATTGCGCCTACCAGATCGGCGATGCGGAGGCGCTCGACGTCGTCTTCGACCTCGCCGAGCACGAAGGCCTGCTGCTCGGCGGCTCGTCGGGCATCAACGTGGCGGGCGCGATCCGGCTCGCGCGCGACCTCGGGCCGGGGCACCGGATTGCGACGATCCTGTGCGATTCGGGTGCGCGCTATGCCTCGAAGCTCTACAATCCTGTCTTCCTGAAGGCCAAGAAGCTGCCCGTGCCGCCGTGGCTCGTGCGGCCGCCAACCCTCGGGAGCAACCCCGTCCGATGACCACCGAGCTGCTCTACCAGGCCGATGCCTACCTCAAGGAGGCCGAGGCCCGCGTCCTCGAGACCACCGAGGCGGGGGTCGTGCTCGACCGGACCGTGTTTTATCCGCAGGGCGGCGGCCAACCGGGCGACGCCGGTCTCCTGATCGGTGCGAGCAGCGAGATCCCGGTCGTCAACGTCCTCTATGCCAAGGACCGGTCGACCGTGCTGCATATTTTTGGCGAAGGCGCACCCCGACCGGAGGCAGGGCAGACGGTCCGGGCTCGCATCGACTGGCCGGTACGGCTGAGACGGATGCGCATCCATACGGCGCTCCACCTGCTGTCGGTGGTGCTTCCCTATCCGGTGACCGGCGGCGCCATCGGCGACGGCGAGGGCCGGCTCGATTTCGCTTTGCCTGAGGCGCCGCCCGACCGGCAGGAGATCGAGACTCGGCTCCAGGCGCTGATCGACGAGGATGCCCCGGTTTCGACCCGCTGGATCACGGACGAGGAGCTTCTCGCGAATCCGGGCCTGGTCAAGACCATGTCGGTCACGCCACCGATGGGCTCGGGGCGGGTGCGGCTCGTCGCCATCGGCACGATCGACCTGCAGCCCTGCGGCGGCACGCATGTGGCGCAGACCGGCGAGATCGGCCGCATCGGCGTCACCGGCATCGAGAACAAGGGCAAGCAGAACCGCCGCGTGCGGATCGCGCTGGCATAGGCTCAAGAAAGACCAGATGACCGATATCGACCGGCCGACGCAGCTCGGCCATGCCGTGGCGCAGCCGCAATCGCCCGAGGAGGCACGGCTCGAACGCGTTCCGAACCCGCATCCGGGCACGCTTTTCCTGACGCGTTTCACGGCGCCGGAATTCACCTCGCTCTGTCCGGTCACCGGGCAGCCCGATTTCGCCCATCTGGTCATCGACTATGCGCCGGGCGGCTGGCTGGTCGAATCGAAGTCGCTGAAGCTCTACCTCACCGCCTTCCGCAACCACGGGGCCTTCCACGAGGACTGCACGGTGCGGATCGGCAAGGACCTCGTCGAGCTGCTCGACCCGAACTGGCTGCGCATCGCCGGCTTCTGGTATCCGCGCGGCGGCATCCCGATCGACGTTTTCTGGCAGACCGGCTTGCCGCCGAAGGAACTCTGGCTGCCCGACCCCGGCGTGCCGCCCTATCGCGGACGCGGCTGACGCAACAGCGCAAGTCGCGGCTTGGTTCTCAGGATCGGGCGAGCTTGACGGCCCGGTGCAGCAGCGGACGGCGCGGCTCGTCAGGATCGTGTCGTCGCAGCCGGAGCCGCTTCGGTCGCCGCGGCCCGCCGTCTCGTGACGGGAAGGTCGCCGCCAGGGCATAGGTCCGGGCCTTGAGTTCGGCCGCCATGGTCTGCCGCGTCGCGCAGCGCTCGAGGTCCTCGCAGGCGATCGGCGCCCCGATCGCCACTCTGAGCGTCGAGCCGATGCGCGTGGAAACCTCGTGGAAAATGAGCGCCAGGCGCAGGGACGCACTCAGGTGGCTGGCGATCTGGAACGGCCGGCTGTTCTGTCCTTCGAAACAGACCGGCACGACGGTCGCCCGCGACCGCTGGATGAGTTGCGCCGCGAAGGGTTGCCAGGGCGCGTCGACGGCACGCTTCCGACCGAGCCGGTCTGGCGCCGTCGAGATGCCGCCGGCCGGAAACACCACGATGCAGCCACCCGCCGCGAGGTGACGCCGGGCGATGGCGCGCGACCGCAGGTTGGTCTCCGTCGCCGCCGGCGTGCCGGCGAAATCCACCGGCAGCAGGAACCCCTTCAGCTCCGGTGCCTTGAGCAGCGCCGCATGAGTGAGGACCAGGAAATCGGGCCGAACCTTCTGCACCAGCCAGGAGAGCACGATGCCGTCGAGGACACCGTAGGGATGGTTCGCCACCACCACGCAGGGACCGATTTCCGGAATGGCGGCGAGAGCCGCGGGATCGTAGCGGACGTCGAGGGCGAGCCGGCGCACCGCCTCGCCCCACAAGTCGGCGTCGGCCCGCGCCTCGCGCCGATGCGCCATATAGATGCGCCGCAGGCGTCGCTGCCCGGTCGCGGCCTCGACGATGCGGATCAGGCCGCGCTTCACGGGCGGCATCGACGCATCGGCGTAGCTGAAGACCGGATCGCTCATGCAACCCTGCGCTAAGCCCGTGCCGTGACAGGCCGATGACCGAGCGATGACGGAACGGCTTCAGCCTTTGGCGAGCCGGTCGAAGGCCTGCAGCCGGGCGATCAGCGCCGGCATGTCGGCGAGCGGCACCATGTTGGGGCCGTCGGAAGGCGCCGTCTCGGGCCGCTCATGCGTCTCGATGAAGATACCGGCGACGCCGACCGCGACCGCCGCCCGCGCCAGCACCGGCACGAATTCGCGCTGGCCGCCGGAGGTGGTGCCCTGGGCGCCGGGCTGCTGCACCGAATGGGTCGCGTCGAAGATCACCGGCGCGCCGGTTTCCGCCATGATCGGCAGCGCCCGCATGTCGGAGACAAGGGTGTTGTAGCCGAAACTCACGCCGCGCTCGGTCAGCAGTACGTCGGCATTGCCGGCGCCAACGAGCTTGGCGGCCACGTTCTTCATGTCCCAAGGCGCCAGGAACTGGCCTTTCTTGACGTTGACGGCCCGGCCCGTCCTGGCCGCTGCGACGAGCAGGTCCGTCTGCCGGCACAGGAAGGCCGGGATCTGCAGGATGTCGACGACCTCCGCCACGGGCGCGCATTGGCCGGCGTCGTGCACGTCGGTCAGCACCGGCAGGCCGAACTCGCGCCGGACTTCGGCGAAGATCGGCAGCGCCTCCTCGAGGCCGAGGCCACGGGCGCTCGCCGCCGAGGTGCGGTTCGCCTTGTCGAAGGAGCTCTTGAAGACGAGGCCGATCCCGGCCCGATCCGCCAGGGCCGCAAGCTGTCCAGCCATAAAGAGCGCATGGTCGCGGCTTTCGAGGGCACAGGGGCCGGCGATCAGCGCGAGAGGCAGGTGGTTGCCGAAGCGAACCTGCCGCGACCCCTGCCCCACGACGACGTCACGATTGGGCTGCACGTGTGTCCTCCCGCCGTGTCGCTCCCCAGGGGCGACCTCCTCAAGCCCCGGCGCCGCGCCGGACGGCTCGTCCGATCACACCAGCCGCGACTGTTCCAGCGCCGCGGCGATGAAGCTGGCGAAGAGCGGATGCGGCTCGAAGGGCCGCGACTTCAGCTCCGGATGATATTGCACGCCGATGAACCATGGGTGGCCCTCGAGCTCGATCGTCTCGGGCAGGAGCCCGTCGGGCGACAGGCCCGCGAAGATCATGCCCTTTTCCTCCAGGCGCTGGCGGAAATCGGTATTGACCTCGTAGCGATGCCGGTGACGTTCGGAGATCTGCGTCTCGCCGTAGATTCCGGCGATCCGGCTGCCCGGCTTGAGCGAGGCCGGATAGGCGCCGAGCCGCATGGTGCCGCCGAGGTCGCCGTCCTTCAGCCGCGTCTCGAGCGCATTGCCGCGCAGCCATTCGGTCAGCAGGCCGACGACGGGCACGGCGCAGGGGCCGAATTCGCTCGAATTGGCCTCGGGCATGCCGCCGAGCGAGCGCGTCGCCTCGATCACCGCCATCTGCATGCCGAAACAGATGCCGAAGAAGGGCACGCGGCGCTCCCGTGCGAAGCGCGCGGCCAGGATCTTGCCCTCCGCCCCGCGCTGGCCGAAGCCGCCGGGCACCAGGATGCCGTGGACATGCTCGAGATGGGTCGCGGGGTCGCCGCCCTCGAAGATCTCCGATTCGATCCAGTCGAGCTTGACCGTCACCCGGTTGGCGAGACCGCCATGGGTCAAGGCCTCGATCAGCGACTTATAGGCGTCCTTCATGCCGGTATATTTGCCGACGATGGCGATGGTGACCTGGCCCTCGGAATTGACGGCGCGCTCGGTCACCGCGTTCCAGCGCGTCATATCGGGCTTCGGCGCCGGCGAGATGCCGAAGGCCCCGAGCACCGCACGGTCGAGCCCGGCCGCGTGGTAGGCGCGCGGCACCTCGTAGATCGAGGCGACGTCGCGCGCCTCGATCACCGCATCCTCGCGCACGTTGCAGAAGAGGCCGAGCTTGCGGCGTTCCTCGGCGGGAATCGCACGATCGCTGCGGCAGAGCAGGATGTCGGGCTGGATGCCGATCGAGCGCAGCTCCTTGACCGAGTGCTGCGTCGGCTTGGTCTTGAGCTCGCCGGCGCTGGCGATGAAGGGCAGCAGCGTCAGGTGGATGTAGATCGCATGGCCGCGCGGCAGGTCGTTGCCGAGCTGGCGGATGGCCTCGAAGAAGGGCAGGCCCTCGATGTCGCCGACCGTGCCGCCGATCTCGACGAGGACGAAATCCGTGTCCTCGTTGCCGGCGAGCACGAAATCCTTGATCGCATTGGTGACGTGGGGGATGACCTGGACGGTGGCGCCGAGGAAATCGCCGCGCCGCTCCTTGGCGATAATGTCCTGGTAGATCTGCCCGGTCGTGACGTTGTCGGCGCGCGTCGCCGGCCGGCCGGTGAAGCGCTCGTAATGACCGAGGTCGAGGTCCGTTTCGGCGCCGTCGTCGGTGACGAAGACCTCGCCGTGCTGATACGGGCTCATCGTGCCGGGATCGACGTTGAGATAGGGGTCGAGCTTGCGCAGCCGGACCGTATAGCCCCTGGCCTGCAGGAGCGCGCCGAGCGCCGCTGAAGCCAGACCCTTGCCGAGCGAGGAGACCACGCCGCCGGTGATGAAAATGTACCGCGCCATGGGCCTTTGCTCCTATCGGAGTTCGCCCGCAAAGGCCAGCGCGTCATGGCCCGCGCATGGCTCCCCAGGCATTTATGCACCGGGTCGAGGCCGATGCACCGCGCCTGGTCTGCCTCGGGTCATTGCGAATTCGGCACTTCCGGGCCAGGCGGCGTGGCGGGCGCCGCCGGCTTCTGGTCTTCCATCTTCTTGAGCTGTTCCAGCGGGTTCGAGCCCGAAGGGGCCGGGGCGGTCGACTGATGCGGCGCGGTGGCCGGAGCCGTGTCGATGATCGATTTCGGCGCGCGGCTGTAATTGGCGAGCAGCGTCAGGCCGAGGCTCGTGGCGAAGAACAGCGCAGCGAGGATCGCCGTCGCCCGGGTCAGGGCATTGGCCTGGCCTCGCCCGGTCATGAAGCCGCCGCCCCCGCCGACCCCGAGCGCGCCGCCCTCGGACCGCTGCAGCAGCACGACGCCGACAAGCGCGACCACCACCATCAGGTGGAACACGATCAAAACGGTTTGCATGGCGAACACTCGGGCAGATCGGCGGCCGGGACGACGAGGGTCACGGCGTCACCGCATGCGGTCAGACGCTTCGGGGCGGGTCATACACGATCGGGCCCGCGAAGCGCAACGGGCGGCGACGGCGGGGCGCCGCCGCCGGCTCGACACGCCCCGCGCCCCGCATCTGCTACGTGTAGGCTTCGGCGATGCCCAGGAAGTCCTTGGCGGTGAGGCTCGCGCCGCCGACCAGCACGCCGTCGACATTGGCGAGACCGGTCAACTCCCGCGCATTTGCCGGCTTGACCGAGCCTCCATAGAGGATGCGGACCTTGTCACCCTCCGGTCCCAAGACCGCGGCGAGGCGGCGGCGGATGAAGCCATGCACCTCGACGACGTCCTGGTTCGACGGCGTCACCCCCGTGCCGATAGCCCAGACCGGTTCATAGGCGATGGCGATCGCCTCGCCGGTCGACTTCGGCGGCACGGATTCGTCGATCTGCCGCCCGACAACGCGCAGCGTCTCGCCGCCGTCGCGCTCGGCTCGGGTCTCGCCGACGCAGATGATCGCCATGAGCCCGGCCCGCGCCGCCGCCTCCGCCTTGCTCCGCACCTGATCGTCCGTCTCCGCGTGGTTCGCCCGTCGCTCGGAATGGCCGACGATGACGAGGCTTGCCCCCGCATCCTTGAGCATCTCGGCCGAGATGTCGCCCGTGAAGGCGCCCGAGGCGGCGGTGTGGCAATTCTGGCCGCCGACCTGGAGCGAGTTCTTGCCGGCGCAGAGGTCGGCCGCCGCGGCAATGAGCGTGAACGGTGGGCAGACGGCGCATTCGGCTCGGCCGGCGGCGCCTTTCGCGACGGCCTCGTTGATGGCGGCGAGCTCGGGAAGGGCGGCCTTGAGGCCGTTCATCTTCCAGTTTCCGGCGACCAGGGGGCGCAAAGATGCCATAGAGTTGATCTTTCCTGGTTTGTTTCGGAGGTCGAAGTGGCACCGGGTTACCAAACCGCGGCAAGCTTGCAAAGCCTCGACCCCGAACGGATGAGGGCGGAACGCGGCCTCATGCGGGCGGCCGGGCGAGCGACGCGATGACGCCGCCCACGGTGCGACCCGCCGAATCCTATGGCGACGGCCTGCCTCATCTCCTCGCGGTTTTCGCCCGTGCCGAATTCAAGGCTCCGGTCGACGCGATCGTCGGGCTCGTCACCCTGCTGATCGAGGACTGCCGATCCGAGACCGCGCTTGCCGCCGACGTCGACAGGCTTTACCTCGCGGCGCGCAAGCTCGAAGCGATCGTCTCCGACCTGCTCGATCCTGCGCGGGCGGAGCAACAACTGACCGAACAGGATCCGGAAGCCTTCTCCAGCCTGCTGCGGCACGAGCTGCGCACGCCGATCACCTCGCTTCTCGGCTACGGCGAGCTGATGGTCGAGGACGCCGGCACCGAGCCCGCGCCGCACCTCGGCATCCTCAACGACATCATCGACGCGGCGCGCCAGATGCTCGGCCAGATCGACGCGATGGTAGCCTTCATCCGTGTCGCGCGCGGCAGCCTCGAGACCGCCGACGAGGCCTCGATCGAGCGCCATCCCGACCTCGCCGAACCGATCGCGGCCATCCGCTCGGTGCTGACCGAACCGGCGGTGCTTCGGTCGAAGACAGTCGGCCGGGTGCTGGTCGTCGACGACAACGGCTCGACGCTCGACCTGCTGACCCGGCAGCTTGCGCGCGAAGGCCACGAGGTCACGGCGGAGGGCGGCGGGGAAGCCGCCCTGGCCCGGCTCGAGACCGGCGCGTTCGACCTGGCGCTGCTCGACCTCCTCATGCCCGGCCTGAGCGGCATCGAGATCCTGCGCCATCTCAAGGGCAGGCCCGAGACGGCGAACATCCCGATCATCATCATCTCGGCGCTCGACGAGGTCGGCAGCACGGTCCGCTGCATCGAGGCGGGCGCCGACGACTACCTGACCAAGCCGATCAACCCCGTGCTGTTGCGCGCCCGCGTCGAGGCGGCGCTCGAGCGCAAGGTCCTGCGCGACCGCGACCGCGCCATCACCGAACAGCTGCGCGCCGAGCAGGCGCGTGCCGAGGCGCTGCTGCGCAACGTGCTGCCGAGCAGCATCGTGGCTCGCCTGCGCGCCGGCGAGACCGTCATCGCCGACCGGTTCGCCGAAGTCACGATCCTGTTCAGCGATCTCGTCGATTTCACCGCGACGACGGCCAGCATGGCGCCCGACGCGGTGCTCGATCTGCTCAATCGGATCTTCTCCGGCTTCGACAGGCTGGCGGCCGACCATGGCCTCGAGAAGATCAAGACGATCGGCGATGCCTACATGCTCGCCGGCGGGCTCCCCGTGCCGCGCCCGGACCATGCCGCGGCCGTGGCCGACATGGCGCTCAGCATGCCGACGCTGGTCGAGGCGATCAGCCGCGACTGCGGCTATCCGATGCAGATCCGCATCGGCCTGCACAGCGGGCCCGTCGCCGCGGGAATCATCGGCAAGGACAAGTTCATCTACGACGTTTGGGGCGACACGGTGAATGTCGCGAGCCGCATGGAGCACTACGGCGAGCCCGGCCGGGTGCACATATCGACCGCGACCCGCGCCGCGCTCGGCCCATTGTACGGGGCGGAAGCCCGCCAGCCGATCGACGTGAAGGGCCGCGGCCTGATGTCGACCTTCTTCCTGACACGCGGCCCGAGCCCGCGCGCCTCATGAAAAGCCCATCACCGGATGCGGGAGATGGCGCGCCTCGGCCAGCTCGGTTTCCTGCGGGCTCGGCGCGCCGGGATGCGTTGCGCGGTTCCCCGGCGCTCTTTATAAGCTGCGGTCCGTCGGCCTCGGCCGAGCGCTCATTCCGACCCAGCGAGACCCGCCGCGATGCTCGAAGGCCTGCGCGCCGTACAGAATACCTGGATCGGCAAGACCGTCATTGGGCTCGGCATGATCCTCATCGTCGTGTCCTTCGTCATCTGGGGCATCGGCGACATCTTCCGTGGCATCGGCACCAACCAGGTCGCCAAGGTCGGCAGCATCGAGATTTCGACGCTGGCCTACCGGCAGGCCTATCAGAGCGAACTGCAGAATCTGCAGGCGCGCCTCAAGCGTCCGATCACCAACGAGGAGGCGCATGCCGACGGCATCGATTCCCAGGTGCTGTCGAGAATGATCTCGGACGCGGTGCTCGATGACCGGGTCCAGGCCCTCGGGCTCGCGATCGGCGATGCGCAGATGGCCAAGGCGATCATCGCCGACCCCGCCTTCGCCGACCCGTCCGGAAACTTCGACCGCAATCGCTTCAACTACCTGCTGCGCGACCAGGGCTATACCGAGCAGAGCTTCGTGCGCGAACAGCGGCACGTCTATCTGCGCCAGGAACTGGTCCAGGCGCTCGTCGGCGGCCTTGTCGTGCCCAAGGCGGCCCTCGATGCCGTGCATCGCTTCGGCGACGAGACGCGCAGCCTCGACTACGTGATCCTGCCGGCCGCGGCCGTCGAACCGATCCCGCCGCCGGACGAGGCGACGCTCAAGACCTTCTACGACACGCGCAAGAAGGGTTTCGATGCGCCGGAATACCGCAAGCTCGTCGTGCTGACCTTGAGCCCGAGCCTGCTTGCCAAACCCGCCGAGGTCTCGGATGCCGACGCCCGCAAGCTCTACGACCAGGTGAAGGACGCGCGGTTCAACCCGCCCGGACGTCGCCTGGTCCAGCAGATCGTCTTTCCCAACGCGCAGGAGGCGGACGCGGCCTCGGCGAAGATCAAAGCCGGGACGAGCTTCGCGGACCTCGTCAAGGAGCGCAAGCTCGACAGCAAGGACGTCGACCTCGGCAGCGTCACCAAGGAACAGATCTTCGATCACGCGGTCGCGGAGGCGGCCTTCTCGCTGCCGCTCGGCGCCACCAGCGACCCGGTGAAGGGATCTTTCGGCACGGTGCTGATCCACGTCGAGGCGCCCGCCGTCCAGAGCTTCGAGGAGGTCAAGGAGCAGCTCAAGCAGGAGATCGCCACCCGCCGCGCCTCCGATCAGATCAACGTGCTGCACGACAAGATCGAGAATGCCCGCTCGTCCGGTCAGCCGCTGGCCGAGGCCGCCAAGGCAGTCGGCCTCGAAGCGCGCACCATCGACGCCGTCGATGCGCAGGGAGACGGCAAGGACGGCAAGCCGATCGAGGGGCTCGCCGATCGCGACGCGCTGGTCAAGGCGGCCTTCGCCTCGGACGTCGGCGTCGACAACGACATCGTCCAGGGCCGGGACGGCAGCATGACTTGGTTCGAGGTCGCGGCCGTGGATCCTGCCCACGGCCGCCCTCTCGACGAGGTGAAGCCCGCGGTGGAGGCTGCCTGGCGCAAGGACGAGATCGCCAAACGGCTCACCGACAAGGCCGCGGACCTGGTCAAATCGCTCGATGCCGGCAAGACGATCCAGGACGTGGCGGCCGCCAACGGCAACCTGCCGGTCAAGCATTCCGACGATGCCAAGCGCAGCGGCGCCGCCGACCTGTCGAGCGAAGCGGTCGCCCAGATCTTCGATGGACCGGTCGGCAAGGTCGGATCGGCGCCGCAAGGGACGGATGCACGCATCCTGTTCAAGGTGACGGGCAGTACGGTACCGCCCCTCGACTCGAAGGCGCCGCAGACCACCCAGCTCGACGATCGCTACCGGGCGCAAGTGTCGGAGGACATTCTGGGCACCTATCTGGCCCATGTCGGGGCGGCGGTCGGCGTCAAGATCAACCAGACGGCGGTGCGCGCCGCCGCGGGCGCAACCTAGATGAACGCGGCCGGGCGGGACGAGTTCGGCACGGCCTACGACGCTGGGCGGGGGACGCTCGCCTGGTCGGTCCATGTGGCCGACCTCGAGACGCCGGTCTCCGCCTTCCTCAAGCTCGCGCAAGGCCGCGCCGGGAATATCTTCCTGCTCGAGTCGGTCGAGGGCGGCGCGACCCGTGGCCGCTATTCGATGATAGGGCTCGATCCGGACGCGGTCTGGCGCTGCAGCGGCGGCCTCGCCGAGCTGAACCGGCAGGCCCTGACCGACCCCGACGCCTTTGCACCCTGCCCCGGTGCACCGCTCGAGGCGCTGCGCGCCTTCCTGGCCGAATCGGCCCTTGATGTGCCTGCGGGGCTGCCGCCCATGTCGGCCGGTGTCTTCGGCTATCTCGGCTATGACATGGTGCGCCACATGGAGCGGCTGGCGCCGCCGAAGCAGGACCCGATCGGCGTGCCGGACGCGATCCTCATCCGGCCGACCGTCATCGTCGTCTTCGATGCCGTGCGCGACGAGATGATCCTGGTCACGCCGGTGCGGCCCCGTCCCGGCCTCACCGGCCGCCTGGCGCAAGAGCAGGCGACGGAGCGGCTCGATGCGGTCCTCGCCGTGCTCGATGCGCCGCTGGCCCATCCCGCCACCGCGGTCGATCCGCTGATGACCTCGGCACGGCCCCAGTCGAATACGCCGGAGGCCGACTTCCTCGCCATGGTGGCGCGGGCCAAGGACTACATCTGCGCCGGCGACGTCTTCCAGGTCGTGCTGTCGCAACGCTATTCCATGCCGTTCGAATTGCCGCCCTTCGCGCTCTATCGGGCCTTGCGGCGCATCAACCCGGCGCCCTTCCTGAGCTTCCTCGACTTCGGCAGCTTCCAGATCGCCTGTTCGAGCCCGGAAATCCTGGTGCGGCTGCGCGACGACAAGGTCACGGTGCGGCCGATCGCCGGCACGCGGCGGCGCGGCCAGACGCCGAGCGAGGACGCGGCGCTGGCGGCGGAACTCCTGGCCGACCCCAAGGAACGCGCCGAGCACCTGATGCTGCTCGACCTCGGCCGCAACGACTGCGGCCGGGTGTCCCGCATCGGCAGCGTCGAGGTGACGGACAAGTTCTTCATCGAGCGCTACAGCCACGTCATGCATATCGTGTCGAACGTCGAGGGGCGCATCGACCCGCGCTACGACCGCATCGACGCGCTCGCCGCGGGTTTTCCGGCCGGCACGGTGTCGGGCGCCCCCAAGGTGCGGGCCATGGAGATCATCGACGAGCTCGAACCCGACAAGCGCGGCATCTATGGCGGCTGCATCGGCTATTTCGGCGCCAACGGCGACATGGACACCTGCATCGTCCTGCGCACCGCGGTGATCAAGGACGGGGTCATGCACATCCAGGCCGGCGCCGGGATCGTCTACGATTCCGATCCCGCCTCCGAGAACCAGGAATGCGTCAACAAGGCCGAGGCGCTGGTGCGGGCGGCCGAGGAGGCGGTGCGCTTCGCGACCGCGGCTCGACGCGGGCAATAGAGCGGCTCCCGGTAAGGTTTCGCTAGGAACCTGCGTCTAAGGTCGGCGCCCGGACCATTCGTAAGCACGTGGCCGGGAGACCGATCATGTTCGTTTCGCCGATCACCTTCGTGCCGGTAATCCCGACGGCCCCGGTCAAGCGGGTCGAGCGATCGACGGCCGAAGACGTCCCGTTCGAGGCGGTCGAGGCACTCGCCTCCGGCGATCGGAAAGCCCCGAAACGACGGCGTCCGCTGCTCGCCCGCTCACGTTCCGCCGCCGAGCGGACCACGCCCGAGGTTCTGTCGGCGCTTGCCACGCTCAAGCTCGGCGGGTGAGGCCGGCTGCGCCGGTCAGGATGAAGCCGAGGTCTCGCCGGCATCGTCGAGGCTCGCCAGGGCCGATTTCAGCGATAGTTGGTCATAGGGTTTCGAGACGACGGGGACCGCCTTGAAATGGTCCGGCAGGACGACGCTTTCGCCATAACCCGTGGCGAAAACGAAAGGCATGCCGAGCCGCTGCAGCTCGTCCGCGAGGCTGAAGCTCGTCTCGCCGGACAAGTTGATGTCCAGGACGGCGCCGTCGAATGCATTGACGTCGAGGAGGCGCGCGGCGTCGGCCACGGTTCCGGCGACTTCCACGTCGAGACCGGCTTCGCCCAGCATGGCCTGGGCGTCGAGCGCGATCATCATCGAATCCTCGACGAGGAGAAGGCGCCTGAGCGACAGCGGCGGGGTCACCGGTGCCGGTGGCGCGGCCTCGCTTTCGAGCTCCGCCTCCGTGACATGCACGGCCGGCACCAGAAAGGCACCGCAGAGCCCCTCGCGGCGATAATCGAGCGTCGCCTGTCCGCCGAGCTCGAACGGGATCGTCTGTTCGACAACGACGGAGCCGAAGCCGCGGCGGCTCGGCGGCTTGACCGTCGGGCCGCCGAACTCCCGCCAGTCGATCTTGAGGCCACGGTCGGCATCGTAGGTCCAGGACACCGCCAGACGCCCGGACGGCCGGGTCAGCGCGCCGTATTTCGCCGCATTGGTCATCATCTCGTGGAAGACGAGGGCGAGCGCCTGGAAGGCCCGGCTGTCGAGGAGCACGGAGGGTCCCGACAAGCTGACGCGATTCGGCGACTGGCTCCAGGCGCGGGCTTCGGCCTCGAGCAGGCGACGCAGCGGAGCGTGCTTCCAGCCCGTGGCGGTGAGTTGATCGTGGGCCTGCGCCAGGGCCTGGATCCGCTGCTCGAGGTCCTCGGCGAAGACATCGACGGCCGCGGCACCGATCCGTGTCTGACGCACCAGCGAGCGGATCAGCGCCAGGATGTTCTTCACCCGATGATTCAGCTCGGCGATGAGAAAGTTCTGGCTGTCCTCCGCGACCTTGCGTTCGCGCGCCACGATATCGGCCCGGCGCAGGATCACCTCGAGCAACGACACCCGCAGCGCTTCGGCGATCTGCACTTCGGCCGGCAGCCAGGGCGTCGAGGTCTTGTCGACCGTCTCCTTCCAGGCCTCGAAACTCTTGCGCGGGCTGAGACGCCCGGCACCGGTCTTGACCGCCTCGGCGGGATTGCCGCCCCAGGTCACGGTCTGGATCACTTCCTTGCGGAAGAACAGGAGATAATGCCGGCTGTCGCGCGCGAAGGGGATCGCCAGCATGCCCGAGACCTCCCCGGCATAGTCCTTGGCCGCCGGCAGCAGGCGCGACAGGGAATTGCTGGCGAAGGGCTCGGCGCCGGATTCGCGACTCAGGACCGCGACGAGGCCGGCGACGGCGTCCGGCGGCGGCACGCTGCCCACGCCCGCAAACCCCTTGTCCGAGAAGACGCCGACGCCGTCGCACGGGATCAGCTCCTGCAGGATCTCGGCGAAGCGCGGCAGGTTGTCGAAAAGGGTCTCTTCCGGCGGCATGCTGGCGAGGAGCCGGTTATGGATCTCTCGCGCCTGCGCGGCATAGAGCAGCCCTTTCGCCTGTTCCTTTGCCTCGATCTGCAGCGAGAAGATCTGGGCGAAGAGTTCGGCGGCAGCGCAGGTCGACGACGACATGCGCCGCGGCGATTCGTGATGGCATGCGATGAGGCCCCACAGCCGCTCGCCGTCCAGGAGCGAGATGGTGAGGCTCGCCCGCGTCCCCATGTTGCGCATGTATTGGCGATGCACCGGCGAAACGCTGCGCAAGCTCGCCAGGCTGAGATCGATATCGGCGACGTGGGATGCGTCCTGGATGAGCGGCACCGGATCGTAGTGCGCATCGGGAATCGTCCGCAGCCACTGGCGCCGGTAGAGCTCCCGCGCCTGGGCCGGGATGTCGGTCGCGGGATAGCGCAAGCCGAGATAGGGCGTCAGCCCCGAACGCAGGGACTCGGCCACCACCTGACCTGACTCGTCGGGCAGGAACTGGTAGATCATCACGCGGTCGAAGCCGGTGACGGCGCGGACCTGCCCGGCGGCGAGAGCCAGGAACCGTTCGAGCGTCGGCGCGCGCTTCAGCCGGCCGATCATGCTCTTGACCAGGATGACAGGGTCCGACGTCAGCGTATCTGCCCCGACGCGAGCCACGATCTCGATGATGGCCTGCGCACCCGACACATGCAGCGTCAGGTCGTAGCGCGCCTCCGCGGGTCCGATCGCGACATCGATCAGACGCTCGGCGCTGCCCGAGACCATGGCGGCCTGCAAGATGTTGCGCAGGTCGTGGACCGTCTTGTGCGGCAGGACGGTGTCGAGCGGCTGGCCGATCAGCTCATCGGGTTTGGATCCGAAATACTGGCCCGCATTGGCCGAGACTGTGCAGACCGTCCAGCCGGGAAGGCCGCAACCGATCAGGCAGCCGTGCGGCTGGATCAGGCCCGGCATATGAATACGCTCCTGGTCGCAGCCCGCGACATCGGCGGCGGAACGCGGCAGATCGGCGCCGTCGAGACGAGTTGACATCATCGTGGTCGGGACATCGCTCGACGGTGGAGGGCGGCCCGATCGCCGCTGGTAAGGGCGAGCCGTGGGCTAATGTGACGGAACATCATCCTAAACGACGGTCAAGCTGGCGGTAAGGTTCCCGGGTCAGCACGCCGCCGGAAGAAGGGCCGCCTTGACCTCGCCGTGGGCGCGCTTAAAACCGGGTGCATCCTCCCGAAGGTCGCTGCCTTGGCCAACGTCACCCTGATCGACAATTACGACAGCTTCACCTGGAACCTCTATCACGAGCTCGGCACGCTCGGCGCCAAGGTCACGGTGGTGCGCAACGACGCCTGCTCGGCCGAGGATGTGGTGGCCGGTGCGCCCGACGCCATCGTGCTCTCCCCCGGCCCCGGAACCCCACGTGGCGCCGGCATCTGCCTCGACATTCTGCGCCGCGTCCGGGGAACCACGCCGATCTTCGGCGTCTGCCTGGGACATCAGGCGATCGGCGATGCCTATGGGGCCGCGATCGTGCGCGCCGCCCTGCCGATGCACGGCAAGGTCTCGACCATCGAACACGAAGGGCAGGCGGTGTTTCGCGGCATCAACGGCGCCTTCAAGGCGACGCGCTACCACTCGCTGGTCGTCGACGAAGCCTCGCTTCCGCCGGCCCTCGCGGTCACGGCGCGCTCGGACGACGGCCTGGTGATGGGCCTGTCGCATCGCTCCCATCCGGTCCATGGCGTGCAATTCCATCCGGAGAGCATCGCGTCCGAGCAGGGACGGACCATCCTGCGCAACTTCCTCGCGCTGGCTGACGATTTCCAGGCGGGTCGCGCCTGATGGACGCTTTCAAGCCCCTGCTGGCCAAGGTCGCGACCGGCGCCGCGCTGAGCCGCGCCGAGGCCGAGACGGCGTTCGACAACATCCTGTCGGGCGAGGTCACGCCGGCGCAGGTCGGCGGCTTCCTGATGGCGCTCAGGGTTCGCGGCGAGACGGTGGAGGAGATCACCGGCGCCGTCACGGCAATGCGGGCCAAGATGCTGCGGGTGGCCATCCCCGACGGTGCGATCGACATCGTCGGAACGGGAGGCGATGGATCGAGCTCCTACAACGTCTCGACGCTCGCCGCGATCATCGTCGCGGCCTGCGGCGTCAAGGTCGCCAAGCACGGCAACCGCGCGGCCTCGTCCCGCTCCGGCGCCAGCGACGTGCTGACCGCGCTCGGCGTCAGGATCGGACTCGATCCCGTCCAGGTGACGGCCTGCGTGGCGGAGGCGGGCATCGGCTTCATGATGGCGCAGACCCATCATGCGGCCATGCGGCACGTCGGCGCCGCCAGGGTCGAGCTCGGCACGCGGACGATTTTCAACCTCCTCGGGCCGATGTCGAACCCGGCCGGAGTGCACCGCCAATTGCTCGGCGTGTTCTCCACGGCCTGGCTCGAACCGCTCGCCCTCGTGCTGCGCAACCTCGGAAGCCGACGCGTCTGGGTGGTGCACGGCAGCGACGGTCTCGACGAGATGACCACGACCGGCCCGACGAGCGTCGTCGCGATCGAAGACGGCGAGATCCGCCGTTTCGAGGTCGTACCCGAGCAGGCCGGCTTGGCGCGCGCATCCGGCGATGGTCTCAAAGGAGGCGATCCTGCGCAGAATGCGGCGGCGTTGCGGGCGGTGCTGGAGGGTGCCCGAATCCCTTATCGGGACATTGCGGTGCTGAACGCGGCGGGCGCGCTGGTGGTCGCCGACGCCGCGCGCGATCTCGAGGAGGGCGCCGCCATGGCGGCCCAGGCGCTCGACGACGGCCGGGCCGCGGCGACCCTGGAGCGGCTCGTCGCGGCCTCGAACCGGGCGCCCGGTGCAACCCCCGACGGGGCGCCCCGATGACCGACATCCTCGAGCGCATCGAAGCCTACAAGCGGCGGGAAATCGTCGCCGCCAAGGCCGCGGTGCCGCGGGCTGCGCTCGAGCGGCAGATCGCGGCCCTGGCTCCGCCACGCGGCTTCAGTGCCGCCCTCGCCCGCAAGCACGCGGCGGGCGAGTATGCGCTGATCGCCGAGATCAAGAAGGCAAGCCCGTCGAAGGGCCTGATCCGCGCCGACTTCGCGCCAGCGGCGCTTGCCGAGGCCTACGAGGCCGGGGGTGCGGCCTGCCTTTCGGTGCTGACCGATGCGCCCTCCTTCCAGGGGCACCCGGAGTTTCTCGGCCAGGCCCGCGCCGCCTGCCGCCTGCCGGTCCTGCGCAAGGATTTCCTCTACGATCCCTACCAGTGTTTCGAGGCCCGCGTCTGGGGCGCCGACTGCATCCTCGTCATCATGGCGGCCGTCGACGACGCCACGGCAGCCATCCTGGTCGCGACCGCCCGCGATCTCGGTATGGACGCGCTCGTCGAGGTCCATGCCGCGGACGAACTCGACCGGGCGCTCAGGCTCGACGCGCCGCTCATCGGCATCAACAACCGCGACCTGCGCAGCTTCGCGGTCGACCTCGCGGTCTCGGAACGCCTGGCGCCGATGATCCCTGCGGACCGGATCGGTGTCGGCGAAAGCGGCATCGCCACGCCGGCGGATTGCGCGCGCCTCGCGGCAGCGGGAATACGCAGCGTCCTCGTCGGCGAGAGCCTGATGCGCCAGGCCGACGTCGCCGCCGCGACCCGGCGGCTGCTGGCGAGGACCGGAGCGGCCGCGTGAGCGGCCTGACCCATCTCGATGCCGCGGGCGCGGCGCGCATGGTCGATGTCTCGGCCAAGGCTCACACGGAACGGATCGCCATCGCGGAGGGCGCCGTCGCGATGCTCCCGGCGACGCTCGATCTCGTCCTGAGCGGCAATGCCAAGAAGGGGGATGTGCTCGGCACGGCCCGCATCGCCGGCATCATGGCAGCCAAGCGCACGCACGAGCTGATTCCGCTCTGCCATCCCTTGAGCCTCACGGGGGTGGCCCTCGATCTCGATGCCGATGCCTCTCTGCCCGGGATCCGCGTCCGTGCCAGGGTGAGGACGACGGGCCAGACGGGCGTCGAGATGGAGGCGCTGACCGCGGTCTCGGTCGCCTGCCTGACCGTCTACGACATGGTCAAGGCGGTCGATCGCGGCATGCGCATCGGCGAGATCCGGCTCGTCAAGAAATCCGGCGGCAAGTCGGGCGACTTCAAGGCGTCGAGATAATGACGGTACGGTCCCTTCTCTCGGTCGAGGACGCGCTGCGCAGCATCCTCGAGCAGGGCATGCCGGTGGCCGAGCGGGAACCGGTGCCCCTGCGCCAGGCGGCCGGACGCGTCCTCGCGGAAGACCTCGCCGCCCGACGGACGCAGCCGCCGGCCCCGGTCTCGGCCATGGACGGCTATGCGGTGCGCGCCGGCGATATCGCGACGCCCTCGGCCCGGCTCCGCGTGATCGGCGAGAGCGCCGCGGGGCGCGGCTTCGACGGCGAGATCGGCCCTGGGCAGGCGGTGCGGATCTTCACCGGTGCGCCGATCCCGGCAGGCGCCGACACGGTCCTGATCCAGGAGAATGCCAGGGCCGAGGGGTGCGAGATCGTCGCTGGGGAGGCGAGCGAACGCGGCCGCCATATCCGTCCGGCGGGACTCGATTTCCGGGCCGGCGAGGTTCTGTTGACGGCGGGGCGGCGGCTGACCGCCTCCGACACCGCCTTGGCGGCCGCCATGAACCATGCGGCCCTGCCCTGCCGACGCCGCCCCCGCGCCGCCATTCTCGCGACCGGCGACGAACTCGTCTCGCCCGGCACCGAGCCCGGACCCGACCAGATCGTCGCCTCGAACAGTTTTGCCGTGGCCGCGATCGTCGAGGAGGCGGGCGGCAGCGTCGTCGACCTCGGCATCGCGGCGGATGATCTTGCGGTACTGACGGAGCGTTTCACGCGGGCCCGCGACGGGGGCGCCGATCTCCTGATCACGCTCGGCGGCGCTTCGGTCGGCGACCACGATCTGGTGCAGCGGGCGCTGATCCGGGCCGGCATGACGCTCGGATTCTGGCAGATCGCCATGCGGCCCGGCAAGCCCCTCATGCACGGCCATATGGGACATATGCAGATCCTGGGGCTGCCTGGCAATCCGGTGTCGGCGATCGTGTGCGGACTCTTGTTCGTGCGGCCCCTCGTCAAGTCGCTCGGCGGCGACCGGACGGCCGCCGACGATCCATCGGAGCCCGCGATCCTCGCCGCCCCGCTGCCGGCCAACGATTCGCGCCAGGACTATTTGCGGGCACGATTCGTTCGCGGCCGCGACGGCTTGCCCCAGGCGGTGGCCGGATCGCGGCAGGATTCATCCATGCTGAAGGCGCTCTCGAATGCCGAGTGCCTGATCATCCGCCCCCCGCACGCCCCTCCGGCGCAGCCGGGGGATGCCTGTCGGGTCATTCGTCTCTGAGCGGAGACGCGCGAACGGGAACCGGCACGCTTTCTTCATCGCAACCGCGCATCATCGGCCCGGACCGAGAGCGTAGAGTCGAGCGTATGAAGGCGTTTCACATCATCGACCGGACGATCATGCTGCGTGATCATCACGGCGACCTGTTTCACTTCGCCCTGGTGCACGATGCCTGCCGTGCCGGATTGCGACTGGCCGCGCCGCCGCTCTGGAAGGACGGGCCGACGCCGCCGAATGCAGCGGCCCGGATCGACCTCGCCAAAATGTCCGCCCTCGACATCGCACGTCGGAACGGTCTTCTGGCCGAATAGGTCGGTCTTCCCTCACGTGGCTTTGGCCGGCCCCTGTACGCCTGCCAGCCTGCGCTGCGCCGAGTCGATCTCCTGAGCCACATCGTCCGGGAGGGCCTCGACGCGCTGCTCGACGCCGCCGACAAGATAGATGGTCGCCACATCCGCGGCATTGCCGAGCACGCCGGACACATGATCGGGATTGATCCAGACCGATTTATGCTCGGTATTGGCGACCTTGAACCTGATAAGCATCCCGATTTCTCCGGTCACGAACTTCGTCGGAGCCGGGGATCGATGCCGCAGGGCGACCGGAGGCACCGCTCGGCGCCATGACCCTGCTTTGGCCCCGCGGCCCTACCAATGCCACCCCATCAGCATGTCCTGCAGGGCACGACCTAGCGTCCATAGCAGCACGCCGACGCCTGTAAAGGTCACGATGCCGACGAAGGCCAGCATGGCGATCTCGTCGCCCGTCAGCTTTTCGGATGTATCATTGTCGAACGGTCGTGTGCCGGAAAGGTTCGCCATAACGGGCTCCAAGGACGTCGGTCGTCGTGGGAGCAATCATCGCGCCCGATCGTGGCGATCGCGCGCCGAAAACGGGCTGGAACCGACCGTGAGGCGCGATCGGCGAGGCCTGTGGCACGGCGGCGACACTCGCAGGCTGACCCCGACCCGAAGCGCTCGGCTCCGGAAGATCGAGGCACCCATTTCACTCCCGGCCTAGCAGCCTCTTCCGTTCGGGATCATAGAGTGGCGCGTTGTTCACCACCGCGGGAACGAGGCCGGCCTTGGCCTGAATAGCGACATCGGTGCCGTCGACGGCCGCGGCGCTCGCGACATAGCCCAGGGCCAAGGTCCGCCCCACCGTGAAACCCTTGGCGACCGACGTCAGCGTGCCAATCGTCCCTCCGCCCCAAATCACCCTGTCTCCAGGTGCGACGTCCGCGCTCATATCGGCGAAGACAAACTGCACGAGCCGGCGTTCGACCCCGGTCCTACGCTGCTCCGCCAGCGCCTGCCGTCCCACGAAAGGCCCTTTGTCGAGCTTGACCGTCCAGCTCAATCCGGCTTCGAGCGGAGAGATCTCCTCCGTCAGGTCGGCACCGTAGAGCGGGTACTTCTTCTCCATGCGCAACGTGACGAGAGCCCCAAGCCCGCAGGGGCGGATCCCGAGGTCCTGGCCCGCCTCGAAGAGCCTCTCCCACATGTGAGCGGCATATTCCGACGGAAAGAAGAGCTCGAAGCCGAGCTCTCCCGAGTAGCCCGTGCGGGACACCATGGTACCCGGGACACCTGCGACGTCATCCCAGGTGAAGCGGAAATACTCGAGCGCGGCGTCCGAGAGGTCGGCCGATGCGAGCCGCGACAGCAACGTTCGGGAGTTCGGTCCCTGAACGGAGAGGTAGGCATTGCGATAGCCGAGCGGCACAACACCGGCTTCACGTCCGTCCCGGTGCAAATTCAGCCAGGCCTCGACCTTGGCCACGCGCGAGGGCGTCGGGCAAAGCCAATAGTGCGAGCGACCCAGGCAGAACAACGTCAGGTCGTCGACGATACCGCCCCGCTCGTTGCAGAGCGATGTGTAGAGTGCCGAGCCGGGCGCCAGCCTGGACAGGTCGTTGACGGTCACGCTCTGCAGCAAGGCCAGGGCGTCGGGGCCTTGCACGTCGATCATCGTCTGGTAGTAGACGTCGAATACGCCGACGGCGCTGCGGGTCGCGGCGTGCTCGGCTTCGACCGAACCATAGTGGGCCGCGGCAGCGAAGCCGTAGCGATCCACGAACTCCGCGCCAAGCGCAGCCTGCTGGTGATGGAACGGGGTCTGGCGGGTGAAATTCATCGCAGGCTCCATCGAACGACCACGTCCGGTTCGCGCGCAGGCAGCGCATGATTTCGCCGACCGCATCCTCGTCGCGGACGACCTGCTGGAAGATCGAGGTCGTTGGCGACTCCGGCAGGGCTCGAACCTGCGACCTGCCGCTTAGAAGGCGGCTGCTCTATCCAGCTGAGCTACGGAGCCAGAAGGCGTCAGTGGGTCCACAGGCCGACCCGTCCCGGCCTGAAATTATCCGAGTAGGAGAGACCGCGCCGCTCCCGGTCGGGCGCGGGTTCGTCGATCTCGTAGGGAATGCCGAGACGTTCCACGAAGGCGACCGCCTCCTCCTTGGTGTCGAAGGAAATCTGCACCTGCGTGCTCGTGTCGCCGGAACCCGTCCAGCCCATCAAAGGGTCGATCTCGCGCGGCTCGGTGCGCTCGTAGTCGAGCTGCCAGGCCTTGGTGCGCGCGTTGCCCGACTGGGTTGCGCCGCGCGACGGGCGATAGATGCGTGCACTCATCGGATCGGCTCGATCTCCTCGAAAAACCACCACCGCGGCGGCCGTGGCACGACACAGGATCTGGTCGGGGCAGCAGGATTCGAACCTGCGACCTGAAGTACCCAAAACTTCCGCGCTACCGGGCTGCGCTATACCCCGAACCCAGGCCCCGCCCCTGGACAGCGAAACGGCTATCATGGAGACCCTACGGCGACAAGCGCGTCGCCAGACCTCACTCCTTGAACATCGGATGCCGGACGAGGTCGCCGGGTCGCGCCCCGATCCGCCTGACGGTTCCGGCATTGACCTCGAGCACGCCGGTCACCGGACCGCCCGAGGCGATGATCGCTTCCGACATCGGCGCCGCGTCTTCCTTGACGGAGACCACGCGGCCGTCCGACCCGATGAAGAGCATGTCGAGCGGCAGGTAGGTGTTCTTCATCCACATGGCGACGTCCTGCGGCCGGCCGAAGTCGAACAGCATGCCGTCGGACTGCGGCATCGTCTTACGGAACATCAAGCCACGTTCGAGCTCGGGCTGGCTGCGCATCACCTCGACCGAGAAGTCGTGCGGGCCGGAGGCCGTCACGATGGTGAGGTGCCGGTCGGCGAGTGTTTCGGCAGCGACCGGCGCACAGGCCAGCAGCGCCCCGAAAGCCAGAAGAAGGACCGAACGGAAGACATTCATGGACAATCCGGGCTGCGAGCTCGCCGTGGAGCGGCGGCGGCCGGATCGGCTTGAGCGGCGATTGCGACGAAAATCCGGTCCCGGAGGGTGATGCCGAAACGTCGGCCCGAGCTTTCGGATGAGAACACGCCCCGTCGAACGGACCCGATCACGGTCGCGGTCTTGCAAAAGTCGGGTGGAAAATCACCGCGATCTAATGCGCGGTCGGGCCGCCGGCATCGAGTGGCCGGACCTCGGCCGCCATCAGCCCCTTCGGTCCGTCTCCGAACCGCACCAGGAAACTCTCGCCGGGCTTCAGCTCCGTGATGCCGTAACGGCGCAGGGTCTCCATATGGACGAAGATGTCCTCCGTCCCCTCGCCCCGCGTCAGGAAGCCGAAGCCTTTGACGCGGTTGAACCATTTCACGATGGCGATCTCGAAACCGCCGGTCGGCTGGACATCGACATGGGTCTTGGACGGCCCCGACTGGGAGGGATGCACGGCCGTCGAAAGATCGAGCGACAGGACGCGGAAAACCTGCAGGCCCTTCTGTCGCTGCAAGGCCTCGCAGACGACGCGGGCGCCTTCGCGCGCGGTCTGGAAGCCATCACGCCGCAGCGTCGTCACATGGATCAGCACATCGGGAAGGCCGTTGTCGGGGACGATGAAGCCGTAGCCCTTGGCGACGTCGAACCACTTGATCTCGCCTGCGAGTTCGAAGAGCTCGACCGGACGCTCGGCCGCCTCATCCAAGCCTTCACGGACCTCGACGATCTGATCTTTGCCGCCCAACGAACCCACCCCATCCAGAACTCTGGCTGCGACCGACTCCGGCCGCCACAAGAATCCTGCCGGCATGGAGAAACCAGCGAATCAGGTCTTGCAGCGATCGATGTCGAACATATCACCGGCTGTGAAGCGGCAAAGCCGAAACTCAAGACCGAGAAACAAGATTGTGGCAGGTGTGTCGCGGACGCGTCCCTTTTGTGTCAGAGGGCCTCGAGGGTCACGCCGATGTCGCCTCGGATGACGAGGTCGGCCATGGCATCGATCGGCGTCGGCTCGCGGTTGACGACGACGATGCGCGCGCCGTTGCGCGCCGCGAGGTCGGGAAAGCGGGAGGCCGGCCTGACGAGGAGGCTCGACCCCAGCACCAACAGGAGATCGCAC
>DATBEH010000162.1:0-14522 GCA_036276175.1 Lichenihabitans sp. | reverse complement strand
TACGTGACGGGCGTCGGCGTCGCGCGCGAGCAGCCCGTGCCCTTCAGCCATAAGCACCATTCGGGCGAACTCGGCATCGACTGCCGCTATTGCCACGCCCAGGTGGAATATCTCGAGACCGCCGGCATCCCGCCGACCTGGACCTGCATGACCTGCCATTCGCAGATCTGGACGGGGTCGGCGATGCTGGCTCCGGTGCGCGACAGCCTCGCCCGCAACACGCCGATCGCCTGGACGCGGCTGAACCGTCTGCCCTCCTACGTCTATTTCAACCATTCGATCCACGTCACCAAGGGCGTCGGCTGCTCGAGCTGTCACGGCGCCGTCGACACGATGCAGCTGACCTACAAGGCCAATGCCTTCCAGATGGATTTCTGCCTCGGCTGCCACCGCCATCCGGAGGAGAACCTGCGCCCGCAAAACGAGGTGTGGAACATGCAATGGTCCCCGCCCGCCGACCAGGCGAAGATCGGCGCCGATCTCGTGCTGCGCAACCATATCGTGGGGCCTGCGCGCCTCACGGACTGCTCGACGTGCCATCGATGACGCCGGCGTCGCACGATCTCGTCGCCCTGCGCGCCCACGTCGACGGCGGCTCCGGACCCGCCCTCTGGCGCAGCCTCGACGCTCTGGCGGAGACCCCGGCCTTCCGGTCATTTCTCGATGCGGAATTTCCGGCGGCCGCCCGCCTCGCCGCCGGCCCCGACCGACGCCAGTTCTTGCGGCTGATGGCCGCCTCCTTCGCCATGGCGGGTCTCGCGGCCTGCTCCGATACTGGAGGGCGGAGCCAAGAGGTCGCCTATGTCCGCGACCCCGAGCGGATCGTGCCCGGCGCGCCGCTCGTCTACGCCAGCGCCACGCTGCTCGACGGAATCGCCAACGGCGTGACCGTGCTGACCCGCAACGGCCGCCCGCTCAAGATCGAAGGCAACGACCGCCACCCCTGGAGCCGCGGCGGCACCGACATCTTCGGCCAGGCCTCGATCCTCGATCTCTACGATCCGCTGCGCTCGCAGGCCGTGCTCTACCTCAGCCGTCCGAGTTCGTGGGAGGCGTTTCGCGGCGCCGTAACCGGGCCTTTCGCCGCGATCAAGGCGGACGGGGGCAACGGCTTGCGCCTGCTGACCGGCCCGCTGTCGTCACCCTCGCTGCTGGCCCAGGTCGCGGCGCTCAAGACCGACTTTCCGGCGCTCCACTGGCACAGCTTCGACCCGGCCAGCGGCGGCGGTGCGCTCGACGGCGCGAAAGCCGCCTTCGGCACGGCCCTTCAGGCCCGCTGGCGCTTCGACAAGGCCCGCGTCGTCGTGGCGATCGACGGCGACTTCCTCGACCCCGGCCCGCACCAGGTCGGGACGTCGCGCGACTGGGCCGACGCGCGCAAGGCCTCGGCGAGCGGCGATCTCCTGACGCTCCATGCCGCCACCTCGACGCCGACCCTGACCAGCGCCAAGGCGGACGATCACGTCACGCTGCGGCCGGCGGAGCTCGCCGGACTGCCAGGACGGCTGCAGGCGGCGATCGGCGGCGACAGCCCCAAGGGCGACGATCCGGTGTCGCTTTGGCTGGCTCGCGCGGCCGCGGCCTTGGCTGGAGCGCGAGGCGCCGGCATCGTGCTCGCCGGGACGGACCAGCCGGCCGCGGTCCACGAGGCCGTCCATCGGCTTAACGACGCGCTCGGGAACCTCGGCCAGACGGTCTTCTTCGCGCAGCCGGCCGTCGCCGAGGCCGAGAGCCTGGGCGCGCTGGTCGAGGCGATGCAGGCCGGCGCCGTGTCGACCCTCGTCGTCCTTGGGGCCAATCCCGTCTATGCGGCGCCGGGCGACATCGATTTCAAGGGAGCGCTCGCCAAGGTCTCGCTCAAGATCCATGCCGGGCTGCATGCCGACGAGACGGCCGCCTATGCGAACTGGCACCTGCCGCTGGCCCATCCGCTCGAATCGTGGGGCGATGCCCGCGCCTGGGATGGCACCGTGAGCCTGATGCAGCCGACGATCGCACCGCTCTACGGCGGACGCTCGGCGGCGGAGATCCTGTCGATCCTGAGCGAGGCGGAACCGCGTGACGGGCTGGCCCTGCTGCGCGCCCATTGGCTCGAGGGGCGCGATCCCGCGAGGTTCGAGCCATTCTGGAAACAGGCGCTCATCGACGGCATCGTGCCGGACACGGCCTTCCCGGCCGAGACGGTCGCCATGCGCCCGGCCGGTCCATCGGCGAGCGCACCCCCGCCCGCCGCAGCGGGCACGCTCGACCTCCTGTTCCGGCCGGACCCGACCGTGCGGGACGGGGCTTTCGCCAGCAATGCCTGGCTGCAGGAGCTGCCCAAGCCGCTGACCAAGACGGTGTGGGAGAACGTCATCGCCATCAGCCCGGCGCTGGCGCAGGGCGAGGACCTCTCCAGCGGCGACATGGTGGCCATCGGCGTCGGCGACGTCACTCTGGAAGGTCCGGTCTGGATCACGCCCGGGCAGGCGCCCGACACCTTGACCCTGACGCTCGGCTACGGCCGTGTCCTGCCCGACATGCTGTTCTCGGGGTACGGCTACGATGCCTATCCGCTGCGCCTCGCCGCCTCGCCGTCGCTGCGCCCGGGAGCGAGCCTAAGGAAGCTCGGCCGCCGGGTCCGTATCGCCACGACGCAGGACCATGGAACCCTCGAGGGCCACGATTTCATCCGCCTGCAGCGACCCGGGGACGGGTCCGCCGAGACCGTTCCGCGCGAGCTGCCCTCGTTCTATCCGGCGAAGGGCGGCGACGGACGCGCCTGGGGCATGGTCATCGACGAGGATGCCTGCATCGGCTGCAACGCCTGCGTCGTCGCCTGCCAGGCCGAGAACAACATCCCGGTCGTCGGCAAGACCGAGGTGGCGCTGGGGCGCGAGATGCACTGGCTGCGCATCGACCGCTATTACTCGGGCCTCAAGACCGGCGCCGGCCTCGATGACCCCGACACGCATTTCCAGCCCGTGCCCTGCATGCATTGCGAGGAAGCACCCTGCGAGGTCGGCTGCCCGGTCGAGGCCACGCTGCACGACCAGGAGGGGCTCAACCTCATGGTCTACAATCGCTGCGTCGGCACGCGCGCCTGTTCGAGCTATTGCCCCTACAAAGTGCGGCACTTCAACTATCTCGACTATACGTCCGCTGCCGCCCCCTCCGTGCAGCAGCAGCGCAACCCCGAGGTCACCGTGCGCCCCAAGGGCGTGATGGAGAAGTGCACTTACTGCGTGCAGCGGATCGTCGAAGCGAGAATCGACTCCGACAAGTCCGGGCAACCGATCCCGGACGGTACGGTCAAGACGGCGTGCCAGGGCGCCTGCCCGACCCGGGCCATCACGTTCGGCGATTTGAACGACCAGGCAAGCGCCGTGCGCGCCGCCCACGGCGACGCCCGCAACTATGCGCTCCTCGGCGAGCTCGGCCTGAAGCCGCGCACCACCTACCTGGCCGAGCGCGCCCCGGCGCGAGCCGAACCGCCCGGGAAGGAGGGCTGAGCATGGCGAGCGATATCGCCGCTCCCGCCCGAGGCCTCATCGCGCCGGACCAGGATTTCGGCTCGGTCGGCCGCACCGTGTCGGAGATCGCGCTCGCCCATCCGCTGCGCTATCGCTGGTGGCTCGCCTTCGCCGTTTCGCTCTGCGGCGTCAGCCTGCTCGTGGCGGCCATCGCCTATCTGCTCTATGCCGGCGTCGGCGTCTGGGGCAACAACGTGCCCGTCACCTGGGCGCTGGACATCGTGAGCTACGACTGGTGGATCGGCATCGCCTCGGGGGGCCTCCTCATCTCGGCCCTGCTCATGTTGACCGGCGCCGAATGGCGCGGCGCGCTGAGCCGGCTCACCGAGACCGGCGCGCTGATCGCGGCCGCGGCGGCGGCCTGCTACCCGATCATCCATCTCGGCCGGCCCTGGTTCTTCTACTGGACCCTGCCCTATTTCAACACGCTCGGCCTCTGGCCGCAGTGGCGCAGCCCGCTCGTCTGGGACGCAGTCGACATCATCAGCTATCTGGTCGTCGCACTGACCTTCTGGACCATCGGTCTCCTGCCTGATCTGGCGAGCCTGCGCGACCAGGCCATCGAGCGCTGGCGCGCCACCGGCCGCGGCCGGCTCCAAGCGCAGCTCTACGGCATCGTGGCTCTCGGTTGGCGCGGCTCAGCCTATCACTGGCACCGCTGGATGCAGGCCTATCGGATCGTCGCGGCGTTCGGCGTGCTGCTCGTCATATCCCTGCAGACAGGCGCGGCGGTGATGTTCGCGGGCACGGTGGAGCCCGGCTGGCACGACACGCTCCTGCCGACGGCCTTCCTGTTGGCCGCGATCTTTGCCGGTTCGGCCTTCATGGCGGCGGCGGCCGTCGTACTTCGCTCGATTTTCGGCCTCGAGGCGCTGATCACGGAGCGGCATCTCGCGCTCCTGTCCTGGCTGATGCTGATCCTCGGCTTGTTCAATCTCTATTGCTATGCGGCCGAGATCTTCACGACCTCCCTCGGCAACGACAGCTTCGACCTCGCCGTCATGGGCCGGCGGATCGGCGGCGCCCATGCCTGGGCCTTCTGGACCATCGCGGTCTGCGCCCTGCTGCCTGTGCATGTGTTCTGGCTCAAGGCGGCGCGCCGCGCGCCGCGCGTCATCGTTATCGTGGGACTGCTGGTCTCCGGCGGCCTCTTCGCCGACCATTTCATGGTCATCGTCGTCACCCTGCAGCAGGATTTCCTGCCGTCGTCCTACCATCCCTACGAGGTCGGTCTCTGGGGGGTGCTGACCTTCCTGGGCTCGATCGGGCTGTTCTTCATGCTGGCCTTGTTGGGCCTGCGCTACCTGCCGGTCGTCTCGATCATCGAAATCCGGCGCCTGTCGCTCTCGATCCCCGGGAGCGCCGCCCATGGCGTCTGAGCGCGGCCACGCAGCCAACGCACCGTTCCATGCCATTGCGGCGCAATTCGGCGACGCCGAGGCGCTACTCGACGGAGTGCGGGCCTTGCGGATACGGAAGCTCGGGCGGCTCGACGCCTATTCGCCGGTGCCGGTCCCGGGCATGAGCGAGGCGCTCGGCCTCGGCCGCTCCGCGATGACGAGCATCGCCTTGGCGGCGGCGATCTTCGGCTTCGCCGGCGCGATGGCGCTCTGCATCTATGCCACCGCCTACGATTACGTCTTCGATATCGGCGGCCGGCCCCGGGTCAGCTGGCCGGCCTTCGTGGTGCCGAGCTTCTCCTTCGCCATGCTCTGCGGCGCTCTCGTGGTCTATCTGGTCATGCTGTTCCTGAATCGCCTGCCGCGGCTCAACCATCCGGCGTTCAACATTCCGGAGTTCGAGCGCGTGACGCGCGACCGCTATTTCCTCACCGTCGAGGCCGGCGACCAGCCGATCGAGCCCGACAAGGTCGAGGCCGCGCTCGCTGCCCTCGCGGTGCGGCCCCTCGCCGTCAGCCGGGTGCAGCGATGAGACGCGAGGCCAGCGTTGCGCTGCTTTGCATCGCCCTCGCCGGCTGCGATCGCGCGGACATGGTGGCGCAAGACAAGGCCGACACCTGGGACAAAAACGCCTTCTTCGCCGACGGTTCGACCATGCGCCAGCCGGTGCAAGGCGCCGTGCCGCGCGACGCCCCGAACGAATCCGTGCCGCAGCCCGCTACCATTACCCAGGCGCTCATCGAGCGTGGTCACGAGCGCTTCGACATCTTCTGCTCGCCCTGTCACGGCCTTTCGGGCGACGGGCAGGGCATGATCGTGCAGCGCGGCTTTCCGAAACCGCCGGATTTCGCCATCGAGCGGCTCCGGAAGGCCAAGGCGCAACATCTCTACGACGTCATTACCCGTGGCCACGGCGTCATGTACGGCTACGGCGACCGTGTGCCCCCGGCCGACCGCTGGGCGGTCGTCGCCTATCTGCGAGCGCTCCAGCAGAGCCAGGGCGCCGACGTGGCGGCCCTGCCCGCCGAGGACCGGGCCAAGCTGGAGGGCAAGCCATGATGCGCAAGCCCCTGTTGCCGCTCGGCTTTGCCGCGGTATGCCTGCTCGGACTCGTCGTCGCGGCCCTGTTGGGAACCAGGAGCGTCATGCACTCCTACCTAGGGGCGTGGCTGATCGTTCTGGCGCTTCCGGCCGGTGCCCTTCCGCTGGCGATGGGTCTCGAGATCCTGCCGGTCGACGGGCTGGCGATCGGCTCGTCCCTGCGCCGCCTGCTCGGCCTGATGCCGCTCGCGGCCGTCTTGGCGTTGCCGGTCCTGCTCGCGCGGCGCGAGCTCTTTCCGGATCTCGGCGGAGCCACTTCGGGCTTTGCCGGAGCCTGGAACGGCACCGCCTTCTTCGTCGTCCGCGCGATTCTCATCCTGCTCGCCTGGGCGCTCCTCGGCGTCCTGTTCGCACGGCCGGCTGCGCGCCGGAGGCCGATGCTGGCCGGGTTCGGCCTCGCGCTCCACGTCGTCCTCGTCACGCTGGCCGCGCAGGACTGGATCCTCGCGGTCGAGCCGAGCTTCACCTCGTCGGCCGCGGGACTCCTGCTGCTGGCGGCACAAAGCGGGATGGCCCTGGCGGTCGCCGGCTTGATGAGCACCCGGCAGTCCGTCAGTCGTGCTCCGGATCGACTTCCGGCAGCGCTCGCGATGACGCTCGCCGTGTGGCTCTTTCTCGCCTTCACGCAATATCTCGTCGTCTGGTCGGCCAATCTGCCGGCGGAGGCCACCTGGTACCGGCACCGCTCCGCGGATCTGGGCTTCGGCGCCGAAATTGCCGCCGGCATCATTTGCCTCGTCTCGCTGACCGTGCTGCCGAGGGCGGCGGCCCGCTCGTCCGGGCTCATCGCGGCCGTGGCGGCCCTCGTAGCGCTGGTCCATGCCGGCGAGATGCTGTGGCTCGTCACGCCCGCCATCCGCGGCCATTTCAGCGTCAGGCTCACCGATCTCCTGGCCGTCGCCGGCCTCGTGTCGCTGGGCCTCGGTTTCGGCCGCGTCTTCGGAGCGGGCACCGCGACCGGGGAGATCCGCCGTGGCTGAGTCCGACCGCCGCGACGCCGCCAGGGAAGGCTCGCCGCTCGACCAGGCGGCGGGCGCTGCGCCGGCCGAGCATCCGGTCGACCCCGCCTCGCTCGACCAGGGTTACGAGGTCGCGGATGCCAGCGGCCGGGCGCTCGCCTGGGTCATGCTCGTCGGCGCGGCGGTCATCGCGGCCTCGATCGGCGGTCTCTTCGTGCTGGTTGCGCATTACCACCGCGAAGATGCCTCCCATCCGCCGCTGACGGCCGAGCAGCGCGCCAAGATCACGCCGCCCGGTCCGCATCTGCAGGCCGAGCCGTTCCGTGACATCGCGGCCCTGCGCCGCCGCGAGACCGCATTGCTGCAGGGCTTCGCCTATCTCGACGCCGATCATAAGCGCGCCCGCATCCCGATCGACCGGGCCATCGCGCTGGTCATCGGCAAACCGCTGGATTCCTCTCCGTGAACGGCATCGGCAACCCGCTCGACATTTGGCCGGCGGCGGCCTCGGCGAGCGCCGTCGAGAGCGACATGCTGATCCTCGCCTTCACGGCGGTGATTCTGCTGCTCACCGTGCCGATCTTCCTCGCCATCACCTATTTCGCCTTCCGCTACCGCCAGGGAGTCGCGGCCGACCGCACGCATTCGGAGGCGCGCTCGAACCTCATCGAACTGTCGTGGATGATCATCCCCTTCGTGCTGACCCTGTTCTTCTTCTTCTGGGGCGCGCGCATGTTCGATGCGCACCGGCATGCCCCGCCGGGCGCCATGCAGATCGACGCCATCGGCCGGCAGTGGATGTGGAAGTTCCAGTATCCGGGCGGCCAATCGGAGATCAACGACCTGCACGTGCCGATCGGCCAGCCGGTCGTCCTTCGCATGATCTCGCAGGACGTGATCCACGCGCTCTACATCCCGGCGCTGCGCATCCAGATGGACGTGCTGCCCGGCCGCTACACCGACATGTGGTTCAAGGCCGACAAGCCCGGCAGCTATCACCTGTTCTGCTCCGAATATTGCGGCACCGACCATTCGGTGATGGGCGGCACGCTGACCATCATGGCGCCGGCCGACTACCAGGACTGGCTGAGCCATGCCGGCTCGGACACGACGCTCGGCGCAGCGGGCGAGGTGCTGTTCAGCTCCTACGGCTGTGCCGGCTGCCACAAGGGAGACTCGACCGTGCGGGCCCCGAGCCTCGTCGGCCTCTACGGCAAGCCGGTTCCGCTCGAGGCGGGCGGCACGGTCGAGGCGGACGACCAGTTCATCCGCGACAAGATCCTCACGCCGGACAAGACCAGGATCGCCGGCTACAAGCAGGTGATGCCGAGCTTCAAGGGCATCATCGCCGAGGACGACCTGCTGCGGCTGATCGCCTACATCAAAGCCTCGGGGCAGAAGACCGGGAGAGCCGATGACCACCACAGCCTACCGTGACACCGCGGTGCCGCACGGCACCATCGACGCCCCCGACGACTACCTTCATGTGACGCACACGCTGCGCTCGTGGCTGCTGACGACGGACCACAAGCGCATCGGCATCCTCTACCTCATCGCCATCACGGGCTTCTTCATCATCGGCGCCATCGCGGCGGGCCTGGTGCGCCTGGCTCTCGTCGTGCCGGACGGCTCGATCTTCACCAACGACACCTACAACAAGCTCTTCACCATCCACGGCGTCGTGATGGTGTGGTTCTTCCTCATCCCCTCGATCCCGGCGACCTTCGGCAATTTCCTGCTGCCGATCATGATCGGCACCAAGGACCTCGCCTTCCCGCGGCTCAACCTGCTCTCCTGGTACATCTTCATGAGCGGGGCGCTCTTCGCTATGGCGGCGGTGGTGGCGGGCGGCATCGACACCGGCTGGACCTTCTACGCACCCTTCTCGACCACCTATTCCAACGGCTACGTGATCCTGGCGCTGGTCGGCGTCATCGTCGTCGGCTTCTCGTCGATCCTGACGGGGCTCAACTTCGTCGTCACGGTCCATACGATGCGGGCGCCGGGCATGACCTGGTTCCGCATGCCGATCTTCGTCTGGACCATCTATGCGACGAGCCTGATCTTCCTGCTCGCCACGCCGGTCATCACCATCGCGCTGATCCTGCTCGTGATGGAGCGCGCCTTCCAGATCGGCATCTTCGATCCCGCCTTGGGCGGCGATCCGGTGCTGTTCGAGCACCTGTTCTGGTTCTACTCGCACCCGGCGGTCTACATCATGGTTTTGCCCGGCATGGGGGTGATCAGCGAGATCGTGCCGGCTTTCTCGCAGAAGCGGATCTTCGGCTACAAGTTCATCGCCTATGCGACCATCGCGCTGGCCACGATCACCTTCTTCGTGTGGGGCCACCACATGTTCGTGAACGGGCAGAGCGAATATGCTTCGATGAGCTTCTCGTTTTTGAGCTTCGCGGTGGCGGTGCCCTCGGCCGTCAAGGTCTACAACTGGACCGCGACGATCCATAAGGGCGACCTCAGGCTCGACACACCCATGCTCTACGCCATGGGCTATATCGGCCTTTTCGTGCTCGGCGGCCTGACAGGGCTGTTCCTGGCGACGCTGGCGATCGACGAGCATGTCCACGACACCTATTACGTCGTGGCGCATTTCCACTACATCATGGTCGGCGGCACCATGCTGGCGTTCCTCGGCGGCCTGCACTACTGGTGGCCGAAATTCACCGGCCGCATGTACAACGAAGCCTGGGGACGCGTCTCGGCGCTGCTTCTTTTCGTCGGCTTCAACGTCACCTTCTTCCCGCAGTTCCTGCTCGGCTATCTCGGCATGCCGCGCCGCTACCACGTCTATCCGCCGGAATTCCAGCTCCTCAACATCCTGTCCTCGGCCGGCGCCACCATCCTGGCGGTCGGCTACATCTTCCCCATGGTCTACCTGCTGTGGTCGCTGTGGTTCGGCAAGCGGGCGCCGGACAACCCTTGGGACGCCAAGGGGCTCGAATGGATGACGACCTCGCCGCCCCCGCTGCACAATTTCAAGACCCCGCCGGTCGTCGATTTCGAGCCCTACGACTACGCGCTCAAGGTGCCGGAGCGTGACTGAGGCCCTCGCCGCCGGCGTCGGGGTCGAGGTCCTCGAGCAGTTCGAGAGCGAGGCGCAGCAGCGCCGCGCCGGCATCCTCGGCATGTGGAGCTGGCTCCTGACCGAGCTCCTGCTCTTCGCCGGCCTGTTCCTGATCGCCGTCGTGCTCAGGGTGCAATATCCGGATTCGGTCCACCAGGCCGTCGCCCATCTGAAGTTCTGGATCGGCGCCACCAATACGGCCATCCTGATCGTGTCGAGCCTCACCATGTCGACGGCGATCGAGCTGTCGCGCCTCGGCCACCAGCGGCTCATGGTCCGCGCCATGCTGGCGACCGTCGCCCTCGGCACGGCCTTCATCCTCTTGAAGTCCTACGAATATTACGTCGACTACGTCGAGCACATGACGCCGTTCCTCAACCGGCCGTTCGAGCTCGCCGACGACCGGCCGGCGACGCTCTTCGTCAACCTCTACTGGGTGACGACGGCTCTCCACGCCTTCCACCTCATCACCGGCGTCACCATCCTCGTGATCATGGCGCTGCAGGCGCGCGCCGAGGGGTATCTGCGGCGCCACCAGAACCGCATCGAGATCTACGGCCTCTACTGGCATTTCATCGATCTCATCTGGATCATGGTGTTCCCCATCCTCTACGTGATCGGGAGATAGGCGATGTTCGAGCTAGGCCTCAGCGCGGGGGAGAAGCGCAAGCTCATGGCGCGCATGCGCGTGCCCCTCTTCAGCTTCATCGCGCTGATGGGCCTGCTGGCGGTCAACGTGCTGCTCGGCGCCACCCTGCCCTTCCCGCAGGTGTGGATCGTCCAGCTCCTGGTGCTCGCCACCATGGTGGCGGTGGTGCTATTGTTCTCGATGGAGGTGCTGCACGAGCCGCCGCTGATCCGGCTGTTCTCGGTGCTCGGCTTCTGCTGGGTCGGCATCCTCTTCGCCATGACGCTGATCGACTACCTGACGCGATGAGCGGACAGCCGGGCCTCTTCGACCTCACCGGTCGCGTGGCTCTCGTCACCGGCGCGTCGAGCGGCCTGGGCAGGCATTTCGCCGGCGTCTTGGCCCGGGCTGGAGCCTCGGTGGTGGTCGCGGCGCGACGGCGCGAGGCGCTCGACGACCTCGTCGATGAGCTCGAAGCCGCAGGACACAGGGCCATGGCCGTGACGCTCGACGTGACCCGCGCCGAGGATGTGGAGGCCGGCTTCGCCCGGGCCGGGGCCGCGCTGGGATCCGTCGACATCCTGATCAACAACTCGGGCGTCGCGCCGGCTGCCGCAGCGGTCGACCTCGCCGAAGCCGACTGGGACCGGGCCCTCGACACCAACCTCAAGGGCGCCTTCCTGACGGCACAGGCCTTCGCCCGCCGGGCCATCGCGGCAAAGCACGGCGGCGCCATCGTCAACATCGCCTCGATCCTGGGATTTCGGGTCGCCGGCCATGTGGCGGCCTACGCCGCCTCGAAGGCCGGCCTCGTGCAGCTGACGCAGGCGCTGGCGCTCGAATGGGCGCGTCACGGCATCAGGGTCAATGCCATCGCGCCGGGCTATGTCGCGACCGAGATGACGGCCGGCCTCTTCGACGGTCCGGGCGGACAGGCCATGCTGGGGCGCGTTCCCCAGCGCCGTATCGGCCAGCCCGAGGACCTCGACGGCGCCTTGCTGCTGCTTGCCGGCGACGGCTCGCGCTACATGACGGGCTCGACCGTCACGGTTGACGGCGGCCATCTGGTCAGCTCGCTTTAGGCGTCGGTTCTCCGGCGATCCACGCGGCGTGCGGCTTGACGGATCCGAAGCGCTTCATCCATCACACGTGAATGAGCAGATCCTGGGGCCTCGCGGCCCAACACCGGCTGGCGATGCGTCTCGATTGGCTTTCCATACGCTACAGGCTGGAATATCTGGCGTTCCGCACAGCCGCTCGCTTGTTCCTGGCCCTGGGGCTGGAACGCGCCTCGACCCTGTCGGGAGGCCTTTGGCGCCGCTTCGCGCCGCTGTTCAAGCGACATAAGCGGGCCCTCGCGCAGCTGGCGTTGGCCTTTCCCGAAAAGAGCGAGGCCGAGCGCGAGGCGATCTGCCGCGGCATGTGGGACAATCTCGGCCGCGACTTCGCCGAGGCCTTCTTCCTGCGCCAGCTGGCGCAGGGGGACCGCATCGGTTTCGAACGCATCGAGGCGTTCGAGCATTGGGCGTCGCTGCCGGGCGGCAAGGTTGCCTGCGCCGCACACCTGGCGAATTGGGAGCTGACGATCCTCCAGGCCACTCGCATCGGTCTCAAACCCTGGAGCATCTATCAGCGGATCAAGAATCCCTTGGTCGACCGGGACGTGGTCGCCATGCGCAGCTTCCTCTACAGCGGTGGTCTGGTGGCGAAGAGCCCTTCGCTGCCGCGACAGTTTCTTCGTGTGATTCGCGACGGTGGCACCGTCGGTCTGCTGGCGGACCTGAGGGACAACAACGGCGTCGATGTCCCCTTTTTCGGACGCCCTGCGCCGTCGACCGCCTTTCCGGCGCTGCTGGCCCAGGCGGCCGGCACGCCGATTCTCGTGTCCTGCATGCGCCGCCTGCCGGGCGTGCGCTTCGTGCAGACCTTCGACCTCGTGGACGTGCCGGACACGGGCGACCGGCGCGCCGACTTGGCGGCCGCGACGGCACGCGTGCAAGCCGTCTTCGAAGCCTTCATCCGCGAGGCTCCGGAGCAATGGATGTGGGCGCATCGCCGCTGGGGATGACGGCCGTACGGAGAGGTTCATGCGCATCGCGACCTGGAACGTCAATTCGATCCGCCAGAGGCTCGGCCACCTTTTGGGCTACCTCGAATCCGTGGCGCCCGACGTGCTGTGCCTGCAGGAGATCAAATGCGTCGACGAGGCCTTTCCGCGGGCCGAGATCGAGGCGGTCGGCTACCGCAGTCACGTGCATGGACAGAAGGGCTTCAACGGCGTCGCCATCCTGACCAGACGCGAGGCCGAGGTCACGCGCGGGCTGCCGGGCGACGACGCCGACGTCCAGTCCCGCTACATCGAGGCGCTCGTCGCCGACGAGTTCGGCCGCGCCGTGCGCGTCGCCAGCATCTATCTGCCCAACGGCAATCCGCCGGGCACGGAAAAATATCCCTACAAGCTCGCCTTCATGGAGCGGCTGATCGGCCATGCCGCCTTTCTCCTCCGAGGAGAGGAGCCGCTCGTGCTGGCGGGCGATTACAACGTCATTCCGGAGGCGCGCGATGTCTACGAGCCGGACGCCTGGCTCGGCGACGCGCTGTTCATGCCGCAGACCCGCGAGCGTTTCCGCCGCCTCCTGAACCTCGGCCTGACCGATGCGCTGCGCGCCACGACCGACGCGGCCGGCCTCTACAGCTTCTGGGACTATCAGGCCGGCGCCTGGCAGCGCAACAAGGGGCTCCGCATCGACCACCTGCTGCTCTCCGCCCAGGCTGCCGACCGATTGTCCACCGCCGCGATCGACAAGACGCTTCGCGCGCTCGACAAGCCGTCAGACCACGTCCCGGTCCGGATCGACCTGGCCTGACGAGGTCAGTTTCGCTTGCGGTGGTCCTCGAGATAGAGCGAGGCCACTTGGCGGTCGCTGTCGCTCGCGTTCGCCATGTCCTTGTCGAACAGGTCGAGGATCCAGGCGTCCTTGGTGTCCTTGGACAGAAGGGCAGCTTCACGCGCCATCATCAGCCACATCAGGCCCTTGGCGCGCTGGTTGGCGATCCCGTCGAAGCCGTTGAACAGGAGATGACCCAGCAGAGCTTCGGCCTGGAGGTGGTTCTTTTCCGCCGCCAGCGCCAGCCAGCGGACGGCCTGCCGCGTGTCCTTCTGGATTCCGGGCGCGCCGTCGAGATAGAGCCTCGCGAGATTATATTGCGCATCGGCGTTGCCGAAGCTCATCGCCGCATATTGGAACATGTCGAAGGCCCGGGCGGGGTCCGGCTTCACTTCGGTATTGCCGATGCCGTTGAGGCTATAGACTCCGATCGCCACGAAGGCGTTGGAGACGACCGAGACGTCGCGGCGGTCGCCATCCTCCTCGTCGTAATTCTGGATGATCTGCGAGAAATACTTGTAGGCCTTGTAGTCGTCGTGCGGGACGCCATCACCCTCGGCATACATCTTTCCGAGCTTCCAGCGCGCCAGCGGGTTGCCGTTGGCGGCCGCATATTCGAAGGCCTCGACCGAGGATTTCATGTCGCCGGACAGATATCCGTCCATGCCGCGCCGGAACGCCTGCGAGGGGGTCTTGAACAGCGGCAGCGCGGGCCGCTCGTCGGCCGGCGCTTCGGTCGAGCCATCAAGCGCCCAGGCGGGGGCCGCCAGGCTGAAGGCGAGGCACGACATCGACAGAAACGCTACGCGACTGAACATCGACATGGTTCGCATTCTCACCCGCGGCGCCATCATGGTGCGCGGAACTGGACCAGAGACGGCAAGGCCCCACTCGGCAGGCCAGCGGTCGCGACCTTGAGGACGACAAGCAGTTCAGCCACAATCGTCATTCG
>DATBEH010000161.1:0-42668 GCA_036276175.1 Lichenihabitans sp. | reverse complement strand
CGCCGATGAAGAATTTGCCGGTCGGATTGACGTGCCAGACCGTGTCGCGATCGATCCAGCCCTCGGGCAGGGCCCTGGTGACGTAGGGCGCGATCAGGTCGCGCATGTCCTCGGAGGTGAGGCTCTCGTCGACATGCTGGTGCGAGACGACGATCTGCGTCGCCTTGACCGGCTTGCCGTTCTCGTAGCGCACCGTCACCTGGCTCTTGGCATCGGGCCCGAGGCGCTTCTCGGCGCCCGAGCGGCGGGCGTCCGACAGGCCCTGCAGGATACGGTGCGAATAATAGATCGGCGCCGGCATCAGCTCGGGCGTCTCGCGACAGGCGTAGCCGAACATGATGCCCTGGTCGCCGGCCCCTTCGTCCTTGTTCTCGATCGCGTCGACGCCCTGGGCGATGTCGGCCGACTGGGCGTGCAGCAGGATCTCGACCTGCGCCCTGTCCCAATGGAAACCGTCCTGCTCGTACCCGATGTCCTTGATCGACCGGCGCACCGTCGCCTCGATCAGCCCCGGCTCGATCGAGGGTCCACGAACCTCGCCGGCGATGACGACGCGGTTGGTCGTGGCCAGCGTCTCGCAGGCGACCCGGATCTGGTAGGGATCGATGCCGGCCTTGCCGCCTTCGCGGAAGAACAGGTCGACGATCTCGTCGGAGATCCGGTCGCAGACCTTGTCGGGATGCCCCTCGGAGACCGATTCGCTGGTGAAGAGATAGCTGGGGCGGATCACGTTTACACTCCCGATTTGCAAGCGGTCGATGCCGACCGCGAGGCAAATTCGAGCGTGTCGACGATGCGGCCGCGAACCGTTTGGCAGTCCGCGTTCGTCAGGTCAAGCAGTTTGAGCGAATTCGTTCGATATAGCGAACGCTGGGGCGCCCGTGCGACCATGCGCCATGATCGCGTATCGGACCCGGACTGAGCGCCGCAACAGCGACGGCGTCCGCTACGAGCGGCCGTCGCCGGCCGGCGTGCGGGCCTCGTCGAGCTGTTCGTCGGCAAGGGCCGTGACGAGATCGATGATCTTCTTGCGGACTCGCGTTTCCTTGATCCTTACGAAGGCCCTGTTCAGGAGCAGGCCTTCCGACGAGGCCAGGAAGTCGACCACGAAGCCGCTGGTGTCCTCGGCGAAGCCGGCCTGCGCGCCGGTGCCTTCGATCGTCGGCATGTCGTCGAAGAAGAAGGCGGGCGGGACGTTCAGGATGCCGGCGATCTGCTGCAGGCGGCTCGCCCCGATTCGATTCGTGCCCTTCTCGTATTTCTGCACCTGCTGGAACGTCAGGCCGAGGGCGCCCCCGAGCTTCTCCTGGCTCATCCCGATCAGCACGCGGCGCATGCGCACCCGGCTACCGACATGCCTGTCGATGGGATTCGGGCTCTTCTTCACCTTCACGTCTCCTGGCACGATGCCCGCTCCCGGCCGTTCGGCCATCTGTCCGTCCCCCCGCGAAACCCCGAACGTCTTCCGGACCTCGCCTCGTCATCACCTGTCATACCGCGCGGCGAAGCGACTGCGCCGATACTTCAGGACGACAACCATCGTCAACAGCAGCGCACTTATCACGAAAGCCGCGAGCTCGTGAAATCGTCCGAACGGCGTACGCTTCAGAGCGTCCGGCAGCGGACCATCGAGGACGTTGGCGACCCCGACCGGCAGGCTGGCAAGGATGCGCCCGTAGGGATCCACGATGGCCGAGATCCCGGTATTGGCGGCGCGGATCAGCGGCAGGCCCTCCTCGATGGCGCGCAGCCGCGCCTGCGCGAAATGCTGATACGGCCCCGACGTGTTGCCGAACCAGCCGTCGTTGGTCAGGTTCAGAATCAGCCCCTGCGGCGAGGACCGTCGGATCCCGGCGGTGATTTCGTCCGGAAAGATCGCCTCGTAGCAGATGGCCGGGATGATCGGCGGCAGGCCCGGCGCATTGAGCAGGCGATGGTGCGTCCCCGCCGTGAACCCGCCGGGGATATCCACGAAATGCTCGACGCCGAGGCGGCCAAGAATCCATTCGAACGGCACATATTCTCCGAACGGCACGAGGTGGACCTTGTCGTAGCTGTCAACGATCGAGCCGTCGCTGGTCAGCACCTGGATCGAATTGTAGTAGCGGGGAGGCGGCGAGGCGCCGGCCTCGCCTTCGGCGCGTGCCGCGCCGGTAATCAGCACGGCCCCGGCGGGCAGCGCCGCCGTGATGGCATCGATCGCCTCGGGCTGGCGCGACAGGATGAAGGGAAACGGGCTTTCGGGCCAGATCAGGTGGGTGACGTCGGAGAGGCCGCTGGTGGTGGCGGACGTGGCCTTGTCCGACAGGGCGAGGTAGCGGCGCAGGATCTCCTGGCCGTTGGCATAGGTGAAGGCCGCATCCTGAGGAACGTCCGGCTGCATGATTCGGAGGCGGACGCCGGCGACCGTGCCGACATGGCCGTTGGCGAGGCGTAGCGCGCCGAAGATCGCGACCGCGCACAGCCCCGCCAGCGCCAAGGCCGGGGGAAGGATGCGGCGCCAGCCTCCCGGCCCGGCAGGACCCTCGCCGTCGGCGAGGGTCGCAGGCGCGGCGCAGAGCGCGACGGTGAGGAGCGTCAGGCCATGCAGGCCGACGACGCTGCCGAGCTGCGCCAGCACAAGGATGTTGCCGAGCGCCATGCCGTATTCGTTCCATGGAAAGCCGGTGAACAGCACGCTGCGCAGCCACTCCGCCAGGCCGAGCCCGAGCGTCAGCGACAGGATGCGCCCCGCGCCCGGCATCCAGAGCAGGCGGGACACCGCGAAGCCGAGGCCCGTGAACAGCGCCAGAATGGCCGGCACGCCGAGCACGCTGATCGGCAGCGCCCAGGCGAACTTGTCCGGCTCGACGAGCGTGGCCGCGCCGAGCCACCACAATCCGCTGACGAAATAGCCCAGGCCCCACCACCAGCCGGTGCCGGCCGCCGAGGTCAGCGACGGCCACAGATGGGCGCGCCAGCCGGTGCCGCCCCTGGGCGCCCGATCGGCTCCGTCGAGCAGCCAGACCGCCGCGGTCATCGGTACCACCATGGCCGGAAAGGCATCGACCGGCGCCATGGCCAGCGCTCCGCAGGCGCCGCAGAAGAGGGCGATCAGGCGGCGTGGCCAGCCCGCGGAGAGCGCGATCCAATGGGCGAGCGCGATCATGGATGGCCCCGGTCGGATGTGTCCGGCCAGTGTCGCCTCGGCGCCAGGGCGCGCGCCGCGGCGTCGGTCCGGCGGCCTCTCGACTGTCGATGCATCAGGCCGATCGGGGCTTGTCGTCGGCCTGCGCGGCCTGCGCCGGCGCGGAGCCGGCCTTCCCCTCGGCGGCCACCGGAACCTCGCGGCGCCGGATCCTGACCCGCTTGACGCGGCGCGGATCCGCCTCGACGACCTCGAATTCAAGGTCGTCCCGGTCGGTGACGACCTCGCCGCGGTGCGGGACGCGGCCGGCGATCGAGGTCACGAGCCCGCCGATCGTATCGATCTCCTCGGCGTCGTCCTCGCTGGCGAGCTCGACGCCGAGCATCGCCGAGACGTCCTCGAGGCCGGCGCGGCCGTCGGCCAGATAGGTGCCCCCGTCCTCCGGCGCGACGAGCGGCTCGTCGTCCTCGTCGTGCTCGTCCTCGATGTCTCCGACGATCACTTCGACGATATCCTCGATCGAGACGAGGCCGTCGGTCCCGCCATATTCGTCGATGACGAGCGCCATGTGGGTGCGGCTCGTCTGCATCTTGACCAGAAGGTCGATGGCCTGCATCGAGGGCGGAACGAAGAGCACCGGCCGGATGACCTCGGCGTCGGCGACCTTGACGGACAGGTCCGGCCGCGCCGCCTCGGCCCCGGTGACGAAGCCAGCCAGGACATCGACGAAGTCGCGGATGTGGATCATGCCGCGCGGGTCGTCGAGCGTGTCGCCATGCGCCGGGAGGCGCGAATGCCCGGCTTCCCGGAACACCGCCAGGACCTCGGTGAGCGTCATCGCCATATTGACGGCGATGATGTCGGCGCGGGGCACCATGATGTCCTCGACCCTGACCTCGTGCAGGCCGAGCACGTTGCGCAGCATCGCCCGCTCCTGGGGCGAGAAGACATCGCTCGAATCGGTACCTTCGAGCGCGTCCTCGATGTCGTCGCGGATCGAGGCGCCACCGAGACCGAAGAGCGACCGCAGCCGGTCGAGGAGGCCGGGCGCCGCCGGGCGCCGCGCCTCGCGCAGATCCGGCGGCCGTCCGCGGCTCTCGCCGGCTTTCGCCGGGCTGTCGCGCTCCTGCTCTCTCATGGTGCGCCCGCCTCCGGCCGATCCGCATAGGGGTCGGCCCTGCCGAGCTTGCGCATGATGCGCGTTTCGAGCGCCTCCATGGCCTCCGCCTCGCGCGGCTCCGCGTGGTCATGGCCCAGAAGGTGGAGCAGGCCATGCACGAGCAGATGCGCCACATGCGCGTCGAGCGGTCGCCCCTCCTCGCGCGCCTCGCGCTCGACCGTCTCGAAGCCGAGGACGATGTCGCCGAGCAGGCGGATCGCATCGGCCGCGGCCGGGGTGCCGGCCGGGAACGAGAGCACGTTGGTCGGCTTGTCCTGGCCGCGCCACTGGGCGTTGAGCGCCCGGATGGTGGCGTCGTCGCAGAACAGGCAGGACACTTCGGCCGCCCGCTCTACCGCCTTGCCCGACTCGCCGAGCGCCACCGCGAGCGTGTGCTCCGCGAGATTCTCGAGATCGGCGACCGCGGCCCAGGCAGGGTCCTCGATGGAGAGTTCGACCGAGAGCGTCATCGCGACGGTTTCGCAGCTTCCGCGACAGCGCCGGCAGCCGAGGCCGCGGCGGCTCGGGCATTGGCCTCGTAGGCCGCCACGATGCGGCGGACGAGGTCGTGGCGCACGACGTCACCCTCCCTGAACACCACGTGGCCGACCCCCTCGATGCGGTTCAGGATGTCGATCGCCTCCTTGAGCCCCGACTTCATGCCGGACGGCAGGTCGGTCTGGCTCGGGTCGCCGTTGACGATCATGCGCGAGCCTTCGCCGAGACGGGTCAGCATCATCTTCATCTGCACCGTGGTGGCGTTCTGCGCTTCGTCGAGCAGCACCACGGCGTTCGACAGCGTGCGGCCGCGCATGAAGGCGAGCGGCGCCACCTCGATCATGCCGGTCTGCAGGCCGCGCTCGACCGTGCGGGCGTCCATGAACTCGTGCAGCGCATCGTATATGGGCCGCAGATAGGGGTCGATCTTCTCGCGCATGTCACCCGGCAGGAAGCCCAGGCGCTCGCCCGCCTCGACGGCCGGGCGCGAGACGATCAGCCGTTCGACGACGCCACGCTCGAGCAGCGCCACCGCGTGGCCCACGGCGAGCCAGGTCTTGCCCGTGCCGGCCGGTCCCTCGGCGAAGACGAGCTCGTGCTTCTTGAGGGCGCGCAGATAGAGGTCCTGGGCGGCGGTGCGGGCCTTCACGGCGCCACGCTTGCGGGTGCGGATCTCGTCGAAGACCAGCCGCTCAAGGTCCGTCTCCTTGGGGAACAGCGTGCCCTGGAGCACGCCTTCCTCGATGGCGCCGTCGACGTCGCCGAGCGTCACCGGCTGGCCGAGACGCACGCGCTCGTAGAGCGTCTCGAGCACGCGGCGCGCATGTTCGCAAGCCTCCGGCGGTCCTTGCACCACGATATGGTTGCCATTGGCATTGGCGACGACGCCGAGCCGCCGTTCGAGCTTGGCGATGTTCTGGTCGTATTGCCCGAGCAGCAGCGGGATCAGCCGGTTGTCGTCGAAGGCGAGGGTGATTTCGGCCGGCTCGCTGTCCTGGCCCGGCGGCCGAACCTCGACGATGCGCGGCGCCGGCACCGGCAGCGCGTCTCTGATGGCGCGGCGGGCAGGCTGGGGACGGTCGGGTGTCCTCATCGGACCATGGCCCTGCGCGCCGGCGCGGCTAGTCGCCCGGTCAGCGAATTGGGTCCCGTCGCGACGATCTCGACAGGCTGCACGGTGCCGATCAGCGCCGCGTCGCCCTCGACGTGGACCGCCTGCAGGTAGGGGCTGCGGCCGCCGATCTGGCCCGGATGACGTCCGGACTTCTCGAACAGGACGTCGAGCGCGAGGCCGACGCAGCGCGCGTTGAAGGCCTGCCGCTGGGCCTCGAGCAGGGCCTGCAGCCGGGCGAGGCGATCGCGCTTGATCTCCTCGTCGACCGGATCCGGCAGCTCCGCACCGGGCGTGCCGGGGCGGGGCGAATATTTGAACGAGAAGCTCGACGCGAAGCCGATCTCCTCGGCGAGACCGCAGGTGGCCTCGAAATCCTCCTCCGTCTCGCCCGGGAAGCCGACGATGAAATCGGACGAGAGGGCGATATCGGGCCGCGCGGCGCGGATGCGGGCGACGAGATCCCGATAGGCTGCGACCGTATGCTTCCGGTTCATGGCGGCGAGGATGCGGTCCGAGCCCGATTGCACCGGAAGATGGAGAAAGGGCATCAGCGCCGGAAGGTCCCGATGAGCGTCGATCAGGTCTGGCGCCATGTCGTTCGGGTGACTGGTGGTGTAGCGGATGCGCGAGAGGCCCGGGATCGTCGCAAGGCGCGCGCCGAGCCGCGCCAGCGACCAGCGTCCGCCGGCTGCATCCTGGCCATGATAGGCATTGACGTTCTGTCCGAGCAGCGTCACCTCGCGTACGCCGGCGTCGACCAGGGTCTCGACCTCCCGGAGGATCGCCTCGGGTCGCCGCGACGCCTCGGCGCCGCGCGTGTACGGCACGACGCAGAAGGTGCAGAACTTGTCGCAGCCTTCCTGCACGGTGACGAAGGCCGAGATGCCGCGCGCCCGCGTCCGCTCAGGCCGCGGCGAGACGAGGTGGTCGAACTTGCTCTCGAGCGGGAAATCGGTGTCGACGACGCGCGAGCCGGCCCGGGCGCGGCGCACGAGATCCGGCAGGCGATGGTAGCTCTGCGGCCCGACGACGAGGTCGACGGCGCCCTGGCGGCGGATGATCTCGGCGCCTTCCGCCTGGGCGACGCAGCCGGCCACGGCGAGCGTCATGCGGCGCCGCGGCTCAGCCTGCTTCATCTCGCGGAACTTGCCGAGCTCCGAATAGATCTTCTCTGCGGCGCGCTCGCGGATGTGGCAGGTGTTGAGCACGACCAGGTCGGCCTCCGACGCCTCGCCCGTCTCGACGAAGCCTTCCGGCGCCAGCATGTCGACCATGCGTGCCGCGTCGTAGCTGTTCATCTGACAGCCGAAGGATTTGACGAACATCTTCAACGGGGAAGGGCCGGAGCCGTCGCGGGCCGCATCCTCGGGCGCCGTGACTGTGGATGAGCGAGAGGTCTGTTGCGTCATGGATCCGCGCTACGGCCGGGAAAGGCCTACCGTCCCTATCTTACGAATTTTCGACGGCAAGACGAACAAAAACCTGGCCGGACGCGAAATCGCCGCCGGTCATGACAGGCGGCGGCGCATGGTCAGGGCGGTGACGGTGGGCCCGTCGGCGGCGCGATAGTAGCCCTGCCGGCGTCCGACCGTATCGAAGCCGAAGCGGGCGTAGAGGCGCAGCGCCGGTACGTTCGTCTCGGCCACGTCGAGGAACACGGTCGTGACGCCGTGCCGCGCGAGGCGCGGCAGGTGGACGTCGAGGATCTTGCCGGCAATTCCCTGGCCGCGCAGCGTGGCATCGACCGTCACGGTGAGGATCTCCGCCTCGTCGAGCGCCTTGCGCGACAGGATGAAACCGAAGAGCTTCCGGGCACGGCTTTCGACGGCGGCATCGCCGAGCGTCGTCTCCGCGCCGATCAGGTGCTCGAATTCCGGGGCCGCCCAGGAATGGGGGAAGGCGGCCGCATGGAGCGTCGCGCAATCTTCGGCGAAATCGCGCACCAGCGGCTGGATATGGAATGGCTTCGCCTTGCCGAAGAACGGCATGGTCAGCGGGCTCCGATCAGCGATGCCGGCACCGGAGGCTTCGCGTCGGGCACCTTGAGATAGAGCGGGCGGGGCAGGGCATAGTCCGGATTGGCCAGCAGCCCGAGCCGCGCCACGAAGCCGATGTCCGGGACCGTCTGGCCCATCTCGGCATCGGCCGCAATGCCGAGCGCACCCGCCGCGATCGCCAGGATCGGACCGCCCGACCCCACGAGCCGCAGCGGGCCGGGCGCGAGCGCCCGCGCCGCCTCCGATGCCGGCATGAGGGCGGGGCCGAGCAGCGTCTCGCCGCCCGACCCGAAACTCTGCACGAAGACGTTGCCGTGGCGCGCGTCGATGGCGACGACGATCGGCGGGCGGATGCCCGCCGCCATGGCGGGCGCCGCGAGCGCCGACAAGGTCGAGACGCCGACGACGGGCACCCGCCGGGCCAGACCGATGGCGCGCGCCGCCGCCACCCCGATGCGGATGCCGGTGAACGAGCCGGGGCCGATCGTCACCGCCACGCGGGTCACCGCATCGAAGCCGCCCTCGACGCGCGCGACGACGCGGTCGAGCTGAGGGAACAGGGCCTCGGCATGGCCGCTGTGCATCGGCACCGTCTCGGCCGAGACCGGCGCCGTCCCTCCCGGCACGAGGAGGCAGACGGAGGTCGCCGCGAGCGCGGTATCGATCGCCAGGATCACGCCGTCCAAGCCCCCCATGGTTGGGGCGGCGCCCGGGTCCCGGGGGCGCCGCTTCAGATCTGCTCGACGGCGTGGACGCTCGGCACGAAATGCTTGAGCAGGTTCTCGATCCCCTGCTTCAGGGTCGCCGTGGACGAGGGGCAGCCGGCGCAGGCGCCGCGCATGCTCAGATAGACGGTGCCGCCCTTGTAGCCCTTGAAGGTGATGTCGCCGCCGTCCCCCGCCACCGCCGGGCGCACCCGCGTCTCGATCAACTCCTTGATCGTGTCGACGGTCTCCTCGTCATCGGCGTCGTAGAACTCGTCGTCGGCCTCCGCCGGATGCCCCTCGGGCGCGGCTTCGAGCAGCGGCGCGCCCGACATCACATGCTCCATGATGGCGCCGAGGATGGCGGGCTTGAGATGCGCCCAGTCCTGCGCCTCGGTCTTGGTGACCGAGATGAAATCCGCGCCGTAGAAGACGCCGGTGACGCCCTCGATCGTGAACAGCGCCTGGGCCAGCGGCGATTTGCCGGCTGCCGCGGCATCGCGGATGTCGAGCGTCCCTTCGGGCATCACGGGCCGGCCGGGCAGGAACTTCAGGGTGGCGGGATTGGGGGTGGCTTCGGTCTCAATGAACATTGGTGTCCTCCAGCCGGTTCAAAGCCGGCCTCAGGGTCGTAGAGATAATCACTCTGTCGTTGAGCTTATAGGGCCGGGGCGGACCGGAACGCAAAAGGCGCGTGCTTAGGCGAGCAGCCCGACAATGCGCCGCACGTCGCGCATCGTCGGCTCCGCCAGGGCACGCGCCCGCTCGCCGCCCGTGGCCAGCACGCTGTCGATATAGGCCGGGTCGGCGACGAGCCGCTTCATCTCGGCCGCGATCGGGCCGAGCTTCGCCACGGCCAGGTCGACGAGGGCGCCCTTGAAGGCGGAGAACTGGCTGCCGCCGAACTCCGCGAGGACCGCGTCCCGGTCCCGGTCCGCGAGCGCCGCGTAGATGCCGACGAGGTTGCCGGCCTCGGGCCGCGCCGCAAGTCCCGTGCCCTCCGAGGGCAGCGGGTCGGGGTCGGTCTTGGCGCGTCGGATCTTCTGCGCGATCGTGTCGGCGTCGTCGGTGAGATTGAGGCGCGAATTGTCGGATGCGTCCGACTTCGACATCTTCTTCGCGCCGTCGCGCAAGCTCATCACGCGCGTCGCCGGCCCCTGGATCAGCGGTTCCGGCAGGGTGAAATAGCCGTCGCGGTCGACGATCCGGCGAATTGCGCCGGAAAAATCGTTGTTGAACTTCTGCGCGATGTCGCGCGCCAGCTCGAGATGCTGCTTCTGATCCTCGCCGACGGGGACGAAATCGGCATTGTAGAGCAGGATGTCGGCGGCCATCAGCACCGGATAGTCGTAAAGCCCGATCGAGGCGTTCTCGCGGTCCTTGCCGGCCTTCTCCTTGAACTGGGTCATGCGGTTGAGCCAGCCGAGGCGGGCCACGCAATTGAAGATCCAGGCGAGCTCGGCATGGCCGGAGACACGGCTCTGGTTGAAGACGATGTGGCGCTCAGGATCGATGCCGGCCGCGATGAAGGCGGCGGTCACCTCGCGCGTGTTGGCGGCGAGCTCGACCGGGTCCTGCGCCACCGTGATGGCATGCAGGTCGACCACGCAATAGAGGCATTCGTGCCCCTCCTGCAGCGTCACGAAGCGCTTGATGGCGCCGAGATAATTGCCGAGATGCAGGTTGCCGGTCGGTTGCACGCCTGAGAAGACGCGGGGAAACGGAGAGGCCATGGGCTTTCGGGCGTGGAAGACGGTCGCGGCCGTGTAGCGCGACCCTCGGCCCGGGAGCAAGACATTCCGGCTCCGTCCGCCTACTCCTTGTCGACCTTGGTCAGCCGGTCGAGGCGCTTCTGCATCTCGCCGATGTCGCGCTTGATGGCGTCGAGGTCGTCCTCGACCTTCGGCTCCGCCTCGGCGGCGGGCGCCCCTGCGACGGGCGCCCCTGCGACGGGCACGAAGGGGTTGAACATCGACAGCGCCTGCGAGAACATCTTCATGTTCTTGCGGGTCTGGTCCTCGATCTGGTCGAAGATCTGGTTGCGCAGCGCCTGGCCCGGCAGCAGCTTGGCGCCGAAGGTATTCTCGATCTGCTCACGGAAGTTGTGCTGCTCGCTGGTGAGCTTGTCGATCGAGAATTCGAGATAGCTCGGCACGACCATCTGCATGCTGTCGCCGTAGAAGCGGATCAGCTGGCGCAGGAAGGTGGTCGGCAGCAGGCTCTGGCCGTTCTTTCCTTCCTGCTCGAAAATGATCTGCGCCAGCACCGAGCGGGTGATGTCGTCGCCCGTCTTGGCGTCGAACACCAGGAAGTCCTCGCCACGCTTGACCATCACGGCGAGGTCCTCGAGCGTCACGTAGGTGCTGGTGTCGGTATTGTAGAGCCGCCGGTTGGCGTATTTCTTGATGGTGATCGGCGGTTTCTCGCTCACAGTCATCTCGGCCCACTCGCAAAAGAAGCGTAACGGTCGCGCCCCCGCCAATCGACCGTCCGAAAGATAGACCTATCGCGGGGGGCGGGGAACGGCTATTTCACAGTTGAACGCGGCGGCTTGTGTTTCCAAATGGATCCGGAGACACCCCGAGCGCACAAGCATTCGCCCATCCGTGCGGAGCCGCGCCGGCGTACCCGATCCGCACCGCGCGGGGCCTCTCCCGCGGCATGAACCGATCAAACACCCAAGGAGCATCGAATGTCGACCGATATCGTCATCGTCAGCGCTGCGCGCACCGCCGTCGGGTCCTTCAACGGTGCCTTCGCCAACACCCCGGCGCACGAGCTCGGCGCCGAGGCCGTCAGGGCGGCGCTCGCACGCGCCAAGGTCGAGCCGGGCGAGGTCGACGAGGTGATCCTCGGGCAGGTGCTCACCGCCGGCCACGGACAGAACCCGGCCCGGCAGGCCGCGATGGCAGCCGGCGTGCCGCAGGAGAAGACGGCCTGGGGCCTCAACCAGCTCTGCGGCAGCGGGCTGCGCGCAGTGGCGCTCGGCCTCCAGCAGATCGCCAACGGCGACGCGTCGATCATCGTGGCGGGCGGCCAGGAATCGATGTCGCAGGCGCAGCATGCGGCGCACCTGCGGTCGGGCACCAAGATGGGCGACCTCAAATTCGTCGACACGATGCTCAAGGACGGCCTGCTCGACGCCTTCCACGGCTATCATATGGGCAATACGGCGGAGAATATCGCGGCGCGCTGGCAGATCGGCCGCGAGGAGCAGGACAAGTTCGCCGTCGCGTCGCAGAACAAGGCGGAAGCCGCGCAGAAGGCCGGCCGGTTCAAGGACGAGATCGTGCCCTTCACGGTCAAGACCCGGAAAGGCGACATCGTCGTCGACCAGGACGAGTATATCCGCCCCGGCGCGACGCTCGACGCCATGGCCAAGTTGAAGCCCGCCTTCTCCAAGGACGGCACCGTGACCGCGGGCTCGGCCTCCGGCATCAACGACGGCGCCGCCGCCGTGGTGCTGATGACCGCGGCCGAAGCCGAGAAGCGGGGGCTCAAGCCGCTGGCGCGGATCGCCTCCTGGGCCACCGCGGGGGTGGACCCGGCCGTCATGGGCTCGGGCCCGATCCCGGCCTCGCGCAAGGCGCTGGCGAAGGCCGGCTGGAAGACGCGCGACCTCGACCTCATCGAGGCCAACGAGGCCTTCGCGGCGCTGGCGCTGGCGGTCAACAAGGACATGGGCTGGGACACCAACCTCGTGAACGTCAACGGCGGCGCCATCGCCATCGGCCACCCGATCGGCGCCTCGGGAGCACGTGTCCTCGTCACCCTGCTCAACGAGATGGGTCGCCGCGACGCCAAGAAGGGCTTGGCGACGCTGTGCATCGGCGGCGGCATGGGCATCGCCATGACGCTCGAGCGCTGACCCCGGCCCGCGCCATGGCGATGGCGGATGCTTCGACTTAGGGTACGGGCTGCCAGAAGGCGTTCGATGTGAGCTCGGGCGCGAGTCGGTCTCGGCATCTCCCGCGCCGGGAGCCGCGGAGCGCAAACATGTCCCGCAGCGGCAGTGCTGGCCGCTGCATCGTGTCCGGGTCGGTCTCAGGAGGTCCGCGTATGACCGAACTTCTCGAACAAGCCCTCGAGGCGATCCTAAGAGCACCGCCCCGCATTCAGGACGAGATCGCCAAATTCATGCTCGACATGATCGACGACGGCGAGGACCGGGAGATCCCGGCCGAGCATCTGGCAGCCGTGCTGGAGGGGGAAGGTCAAGCCGCCCGCGGCGAATTCGCCACCGATGAGCAGGTCGCGGCCGCCTTCCGCACGTTTGATCGTTGAGGCTCCGCTTCACCTTTCGTGCGCTCGACGACCTCGACACTATCTCGGACCATGTCCGCAATCGTGACCCAGCTGCGGCGAAGCGGATCAGGGACGACCTGCAGAAGGCCTTGCAGATCCTCGCGGCCCATCCTCATGCGGGCCGCGCTTATACAGGCGGTCGGCGCCGTTTCGCGCTTCGGCGCTTCCCTTATCTGATCTTTTATCGCGTCGACAAGGCGGCCGATCAGGTCGTCATCCTTGCCATCCGGCACGGGGCACGGCAGCAGGAGAGATGATGATCGACCGGAGGCCGGAGCGCTGACGTCCCGATCGTCGTCGACCGGCGGTTCACCAGCGGCAGATCTGCGCCCCGACGCCCCGATCACCAGATCGGGGCGGTCGCGTCACTGTGGCTTGGCACCGATCGTATATTGGATCTGCTGTCCCGCGTCGCTGCGAACGAACTTATACTGAACATCCAGCGTACCCTGGTCGCCGGCGGGCAAGGTGGCTTCGCACTCGACCAGGTCATTCGAGGACGAAATCGTCTTGATCTCGCTGTAGCTGGTCGGATTGAGCTTCTTCTCCTTGAACGCGTCCGAGAGCGTATCCTTGGCGCGCCGCGAATCGCAAGCTGGAAGATTGTCTTTCGTGACGAAATAGTTCGCTACGCGGACGGCGCCGGTGATCATCACGACGATGCCGACGAAGATGGTCAGCCATCTCTGCCATTTCGGCACCGGTTTGGCAGGGGGCGGCGCCGCAATGCCGGCATTCTGCGATGTCATCGCTCTCTCCAAAAAATAAAGCTATGAAATGACCGTCGAAATAACGGCCGAACCGTAAGGGCCGGCACGGGCCTTGTCCAGCGCATCATGACGAGACGTCGAAGCGCGCCGGAACGCGTTTCGCCGACGACGATCCGAGACAACGGATCGAAAGGTGCCCCGTCCCGATCGCGCGCCCCTGCGGTCAGGACGGGGCTGCGGCCAGGGGCCCGGAGCCGGGCGCATCGGCCGGCCGCAATTGCGTTCAACCCTCTCAGGCGGCAGCCTTGAGGGCATCGATGACCATGGCGAGCCGGGCTTTGCCCTTGTCGGTGAAGGCGGCGCGCTCACCCTCCGTCTTGGCCAGATCGCCGTCTTCGAGCTCCCGGATCGCTCGCGGGTCGGCCGCATGGCCGGCGCCGTCATCGAGGACCACGTCGACGACTATCTCTCCCGATGAGAGCTGATGATAGGCCGCGAAGGCGAAAACCGCCATCGCCTTGTCACTGAGCCTGCCCGATGCCATGACGATCTCCCTCGTCCCGATGACTTCAGATCCAATGCCCGATGCGGCGCTTGGTTCGCGCGCGTGCCGCGACCTGACGTCTGCTGCCGGGGCCCAAGAGGATGGAGCCCGGCCGTGCGATGGCCGAGACCGCGTCAGGTCTATTCCGGTATCGTCACGCTGCTCCCGGCCGCGACGCCACGGGCCGCCAGCATCGGGACGAGGTCGCCGCGTCCTTCGAACAGGATGGTGCCGAGCCCCAGCCAGTGCGCCAGCCGGTCGAGCTCGGGCCAGAGCGCCTCGGCGATCCGCCGCGGCTGGGTGCCCGGCTCGGCATGGGCGCCGAGCACCATCAGCCTCGATCTCGCCCGGTCCGCCTTGAGGTCGAGTCGCGCCACGAGCCTGTCGCCGAGGAGGAATGGCAGCACGTAATAGCCGTGCTCGCGTTTGTGCGCCGGCGTGTAGATCTCGAGCCTGTAGCGGAAGCCGAACAGGCGCTCGGTCCGGGGGCGCTCCCACAACAGAGGATCGAAGGGCGAGATCAGCGCCGCGGCCGCGGCGCGCCGCGGCAGATCGGCCCCCGGCGCCAGATAGGCCTGCTGCGGCCAGCCTTCGACGCGCACGGGGCGTAACTCGCCCGCCTCGACGAGTTCGGCGACCCGCGCTCGCGCATCGGTCACGGGCAGGCGGAAATAGGCCGCGAGATCGCCTCCCGTGGCAATGCCGAGCGCCTGCGCGGCGATGCGGACGAGGCCGCGCTGCGCCTCCGCCTTGGGTGGCGCCGGACGGCTCAGGACCGCCGCCGGGAGGATGCGTTCGGGGAGGTCGTAGACGCGTTCGAAGGCGCCGCGCCGCGTGCTGACGCCGACCTGCCCGCGCCAGAACAGCACTTCGAGCGCCCGCTTGTCATCGCTCCAGCCCCACCACGGCCCCGTGCCTCGCGCGCCGCCGAGATCCGCTGCGGCAAGCGGGCCACGGTCATTGATCTCGGCCAGGACCTCACGGACGCGTTCCGGCCGCTCGGCCGCGAAACGCGCGAGATTGCCCCAGGTGCCAGAACCTTCGGCCGCCGCCGCCATGCGCCAGCGCAGCAGTGGCTGCGTCTCGACCGGGAGCAGCGAGGCTTCATGGCCCCAATACTCGAACAGCCTGCGCCGTCCGGTCCAGGCGGCGAGGTCCATCAGGCCGGCGTCGTAGGCGCCGAGGCGCGAGAAGGCGGGCATGTAATGGGCGCGCGCCAGCACATTGACCGAATCGATCTGCACCAGCCCCAGCCGTCCGATCATCGCCATCAGGTGATGCATGAGCGGGCGCGGCGGCCGGGCGCGCAATAGACCCTGCGCCCGGAGCGCGATCCGTCGCGCCTCGCGCCGGCTGAGCGAGGTCAGGTCCGCATTCGGCCTCATGCATTGGATCCGGGGCGGGAAGGCCACGAAACCGGCATCGCTCGTGGGTCTCGTCTCATGCTGGACTCGGCTCGGACGCGAATGACTTGCGCCGCGCGCGAATATGGCGAATATGTGTTCCCCATTGCAAGGCTGCCCGGCGGGCAGCAATTTGATCGAAAAGGGATTGCCATGTCGGCCAAAGATCTTTTGGGGCGCACGCTGCTTGCCGCGATGATGTCGGGGGTGCTCGGTCTGACCATGACGTTGCCAAGTCTCGCGACACCGGCGGACGACGGAGCCAAGAAGACAGCGGCTCTGCTCGACAGCTCCGGCTATCATTATACGAAGCTGACGCCGAAGATCTGGTCGATCGATTTCACCGGCAAATCGCTGCCGAAATTCAAGGTTCTCGTCGTCGGCGATGAATTGGACGTGATCTTCGTGATCATTGCCGATCATGATAAATACACGTTCTCGCCGGAGCTGGCCAAGAAGCTGCTGGCGTTCGATAGCTCGATGGACCGCGTGAAGGTCGGCATCAACGATACCGGAGATCTCTTCGTCCGAGTGGACGTCACGTCACGGACGATGGACGAGGCGGATTTCAAAGCCAACGTCGAACAGGTCGCCGCGGCGAGCGATGAGGTCTACGGCGGTATCCAGCCGCTGCTGTCGAAGAGTCCGTTTCATTAGGGTACGTTCGTCGGTTTAGGACCGCGAAACGATCAACCTACACGATTGATTTTGTTTCTTTAAAGCGAGATCAAAGCTGCTTGGTCTTCAAGTGCAAGCAGGTTCGAGAGAGCCTGCTTAGTCTCACTGGGTCAAAAACCCGTTATCCCCACAAGCCTCGATTTCCCTCATCCTGAGCTTGTCGAAGGACGGGAAATCGAGGCCGGCGTCACCCTCGATCCTTCGACAGGCTCAGGATGAGGGCCGTTGTTCAATATGTGACAGGTTAGATTAGTCGGCATCATGCTCAGCGTGACGACCGCGGGTTTTCGACGGGATCTCATGACACGGTAGGATCGGCGCCCTCCCGGGCCCGGCGCGCCGCTTCACCCCGCGGCACCCGGCGCCAGCGCGCGCATCGGGCTCGTGTCCTCCGCCACGAAGATGTGCTCGCTTATCGTCAGCCTCGATGGATCGTCGAGGCTGCCTGCCGAGACCGACAGGTGAGCGCCGTGAGCGGGCTCCCAGAACAGGCTCGAGCCGCATTGCGCGCAAAAGCCGCGCCTGGCGATCGGCGACGACTGATACCAGCGCAGCTTCGTGCCTTCGATGCGGATGTTGCCGGGCGCGCAGGCCGTGAACGCGGCGACGCTCGACATGGCGCGCCGGCACATGGCGCAATGGCAGACCAGGATAGAGCGCAACGGCCCGCTGATCGTGTAGCGAACGGCGCCGCACAGGCAACTGCCGGTCGCCGGCGACGTCGCGGAGTCCTTGACCATTTCGCTTCAACCCTTCTTGTCGCCGGCGGCATAATAACTATATTCCTAGTCATATCGTTGTTTCTGCCCAGGAGCAAGCCATGACCACCACCTTGAGCCGCTGGCTCACCAACGCCCGCATCGCCCATCAGCGCCGGCGGGCCGCCGAAAGCCTGAGCCGGTTGAGCGACGACCAGTTGCTCGACGTCGGCCTGGAGCGCGGCGCGATCGAGGATTACGTCCAAAGCGGCCTGCCTTTCGTCGAGACGGTGAGCGATGACGGCCGCCGGGCCTTCGCACCCTCGCTGCAAGGCTGCGGCTGATGGAGGACGAGCCGGCGCTGCCGTTCAACCAGGCGGCACGCTGCCTCGCCGATCTTGGCCACCCGCATCGGCTGCAGGCGTTCCAGATGCTGGTCAGGGCGGGGGAGGCGGGACTGGCGGTCGGCGAGATCGAGCGGGCGCTGAACATTCCGCGCTCGACGCTCGCCCATCATCTGGCGCAACTCGTCGCCTCGGGCCTGATCGGCCAGACGCGCGAGGGACGCATCCAGCGCTGCCGCGTCGACGCGGCGCGGACGCGTGCGGTCCTGGCCGTGCTGGGCGGCTGTTGCGAGGGCCTGCCGGGCCTGCCGGGAGAATTCCTCAAGGCCTGATGGGCGGCCGCTCGCCGATCACATCTCCGCCAGAGCCGGCAGGCGCAGGCGCGCCTCGGCCAGATTGCGCCAAGGCGCATCGGGCGGAGCGGTCGCGTCAGGATCAAGGCTGGCCCGAATCACCTCGACCAGCGCCGCGGCCTGGCGCGTTTCGCCCGAGGGAGCGCGGAGCAGCCCGACCCGGCAGGGCGGCAGCACCGGCAGTCCAGCCTCGGGCGCCACGATCCGCTGATCCTTGCGCATCGCGGCCCGCGGCAGCACCGTCAGGGCGAGGCCGGACTGCACCACCGGCGCGATGGCCGAATAATTGCTCGAGACGAGGAAGAGCCGATAGTCGATCCCGTCATCGGTCAGCGCCGTCAGTGCCGCCCTCCGCCAGGCGCAGCTCGGCGTCGACATGGCGAGCGGCAGCGGGCGCTGCTCCTCGATCGGCCCCGAGCGCTGACCCGCCACCCACAGCAGCGGCTCCTCGCGGATGATCTCGACGCTGCGCGTGCGGTCGCAATCGGTCACCACCGCGACATCGACTTCCCCCGTATGGATCAACTCCGCCAGCACGACGCTCGGTTCGCAGACCACCGACATCTCGACACTGGGATGGGCACGGGTGAAGCGGCCAACGATGTCCGGCAGGAACGTCTCGGCGTAATCGTCCGGCATGCCGAGCATGACCCGGCCCGACAGGCCCTGCGCCAGGAGGTCGGACAGAGCCGCCGCCTCGACCTGCAGCATGCGCCGCGCATGGTCGACAAGCCGCTCGCCATCGGCCGAGAGCCTCGTGCCGCGGCCGTGCTTCACGAACAGGCTGCGACCGAGCCGCTCCTCGAGCCGCTTCACATGCATCGAGACGGCGCTTTGGGTCTTGTTCACCCGATCCGCGGCACGGGTGAAGCTGCCCGTGTCGACGATCGCCAGGAAGGAGCGGAGTTGGTCGGTGTCAAGCATCAACTCATAATGGTACGCGATCGATCATATGTCAAACATTCGTTGGACCAATCGGTGTGGATCCCCCAAATGAGATGGACAAACAAGGGGGACTATCATGCACCTCGCTCTTCACCATCACCTTTCCCGCAATCAGGCGCGCTCGGCTCACGGACTGGCCGGCGCCCTTACCTCGCTCGCCGCTGCCGTCATGGCGTGGCCGACGCGCGTCGTCGAGCATCGCCGGTTGATGAACCAGATGGCCGGGATGAGCGACCACGAATTGCGCGACATCGGCCTGTTCCGCCAGGATGTCGCCGATGCCACCGCCGTGCCCTACGGGCATGACCCGAGCGAGGTTCTCGTCGAGCGCGCCGCCGAGCGGCGGCGCTGGTCGCGAGACTGAGACAGCCGTTTCATCCATGCGCCGCCTTGGGCGCATGGTCCTGCAGGCTCGAGATGCGTCGCCGCGATTCGGCGAAATGGTCGAAGCTCCGCCGGAAGGTGCCGAGGCCCATGGTCTGCGAGCGCAGGTCGATGATCATGTCCTGGAGGTCGGGCGCGGCGATGAGGGCGATGATCTCGTCCCAGCCCGGTCGGTCGGCGGCCTCGCCATAGCTCTGGATGCGGCCGCCGCGGCCCGCGACCAGGCGCTGCGCATTGGCGGTGAAGCGGTTTGGCACCGTCACCGTGACCTGGTCGATCGGCTCGAGCAGCACCGGTCCGGCCTTGGCCAGGCCCTCCGCCATCGCTCGCCGCGTCGCGGTCTCGAAAGCCATGTCGGAGCTGTCGACCGAGTGGAAGGATCCGTCGGTCAGCGTCACCTCGATGTCGACCACCGGAAAGCCGAGCGGGCCGTGGGTGCAGGATGCTTCCGCGGCCGAGGCGACGGCGGGGATATATTGCCTTGGCACGGCGCCGCCGACCACCTCGTCGACGAAGCGAAAGCCTTCGCCCGCCGGGCGCGGCGCGATCTGGAGCTTGACGTCGGCGAACTGTCCGTGGCCGCCGGTCTGGCGCTTGAGCCGCGTATGCTGCTCGACCGCCTGACGGATGGTCTCGCGGAAGGCCACATGAGGGGGTGACAGCACGGCGTGGATGCCCGAGGTCTTGGCGAGACTTTCGACCGCGGCCTTGAGATGCAGGTCACCCTGACCGACCAGCAGCGTCTCGCCCGTCTCGGGATGGACCTCGACCGTCAGGGAGGGATCCTCCTCGACGAGCCGCTGGAGCGCGCCGGAGAGCTTGACGTCCTCGCCCTTCTGGGCCGTCACGGCCATGGCGTAGATGGGCTGGGGCGGCGCCGGGAAGGGGAGGGCCTCGGCCGCCTCGGCGAGGCTCAGTGTGCTACCGGCCGCGACCTTGTCGAGGCGGCCGAAGGCGAGCGTCTGCCCGGCCTCGGCCCGCGCCACCTTGGCGGGTTCGCCCGCATGGAACTCGTAAAGGCCGCCGAGCCGCGAGCCGTTGAGCGTCGCCCCGTCGGCGATCGCGCCGCGCCACACCCGCGCATAGGCCAGCCGCCCCATATGGCCGGCATGCACGATCTTGAAGGCCTGTGCCAGCGGGTCGCCCGCGGCATCGAGCCCGATGCGGGCCATCGTGTCCTCGGCGCCCGGCGCGTCGTGGCGCAAGGCTTTCCACAGCCGCTCGACCCCATAGGATTGCTCCGCCGAGCCGATCAGCACCTCGGCGATCTGGTCGTGCCTCTGCTCGACCTTGATGCGGTCGAAGACCTCGGCGGCGCTTGGCACCAGGCCCTCCACGAGCTTTTCGAGCAGGGCATCGTCATGGTCGGCGAGTGTCTCGGCCAGCACCTCGCGCATGTGGTCCTGGTCTTCGGCGCCGCGGACGTCGGGCTCGATCGTCTCGGTGCCGTCGCCGCGGCGGTGCATGTAGGCCCGGCCGCTGACCACGTCCGCATAGCCGACGATGCGGCCGCCCTCGCGCACCGGCACTTGGCGCACCGCCAGGGGCCTGCGCGACACGGCCTGCAGCGCGGCCACCGTGTCGGCGAGGCTGCCGTCGAGCGCATCGACGCGATTGATGAAGAGCAGGTGGGGTATGCCGTCGTCCTCGAGCCGCTTGAGGAAGGGCGCGACGGTGAGCGCATGAGCCGGATCCGCGTCGCACACGACGACCGCGATGTCGGCCATGGCGGCGGCGGCCGTCCATTCATAGGTGAGCTCGACCGAACCGGGCGTGTCGAGGATCGACCAGGCGTCGCCCATGTGGATGCAGTGGCCGAGTCGCGTCTCGCCCCCTCCCCCGCCCGCCGCGCCGCGCTTCAGCGTCTCGCCGCAGGCGAGAAGCAGCTTGTTGAACAGCGTCGATTTTCCGCTTCCGAACGGGCCCACGAGCGCGAGCGTGCGCGGGCGGGCCGTGGGTACGGTGGGCGAGCTTCCCGGCATGGCGAAACCTCCGCGTGCCGGCGTCCGGTCTTGCCGCGATCCGGATCGCCGGGGTGTCCGTCGTTGAAGACTTCGGCGGAGTTGACGCCTTTTCCGGCCGCGCCGCAAGGCGTCGCGTCGCCGCCGGCCGGAGGGTCGGGCCAGGCTCGGCCGGCCCGAACGATGCAGCGCTCAGGCGGCCGGCCGCGAGGTGCGCGCGTTGAGCACGTTGTCGATGAACTGCCGGGCGCTCTCGGCCCACGTATAGTTGAGCGAGAAGGCCCGTGCCCGCTCGCGCGGCACGCCGAGCGCCCGTTGGCAGGCCACGCCGAGGTCCTCGTCGAGGACGCCGGCATCGCTGTCGCCGATCACATCGCTCGGCCCCTGCACCGGATAGGCCGCGACCGGCAGGCCGCTGGCGAGCGCTTCGAGCAGCACGATCCCGAATGTGTCCGTGCGGCTCGGGAAGACGAACACGTCCGCGCTGGCATAGATGCGGGCCAGGGTCTCGCCGGTCTGCATGCCGAGAAACTTGGCGTCGGGATAGCGCTGCTCGAGCATCGAACGGGCGGGGCCGTCGCCTGCCACCACCTTGGTGCCCGGAAGCTTCAGCGCCAGAAAGGCCTCGACGTTCTTCTCCACCGCGACGCGGCCGACATAGAGGAAGATAGGACGCGGCAGGTCGAGGACCGACTCCGGCCGCGGCCGGAATAATTCGTGGTCGACGCCGCGCGACCAGCGCATCACGGTCGTGAAGCCCCGCGCGCCGAGCTCGCGCGCCACGCTCGGCGTCGAGACCATGACGCCCGATCCGGCATTGTGGAACCAGCGCAGCCAGGCATAGGACCATGACCGCGGCACCGGCACCCGCGCCGCGAGATAATCGGGGAAGCTCGTGTGGTAGCTCGTCGTGAACAGCCGGCCGGTTCGCAGGCAGGCGCGCCGCGCCGCGAGGCCGACCGGACCTTCAGTGGCGATGTGGAGATGGTCGGGCGCCGTGCGGGCGATACGCTCCGCGACTGCGCGCGCTGAGACGAACGCCAGCCTTATGTCCGGATAGGTCGGCATGCCGACGGTCCAGAACCCTTCCGGCGTTAGGAATTCGACCTCCGCCCCGACGTGGCGCGCTTCGGTCGCCAGCGATTCGATCGAGCGCACGACCCCGTTGATTTGCGGATGCCAGGCGTCCGTCGCGATCAGGATGCGCATCAGGCGGCAGCCTTGGCCTCCGTGATGGAGGCGGCCTCGCTCTCATCCGCGTCTTCGACCCGCACCACCGGCCCGAACTTCATCCAGCGGATCACTTCTAGCCGCCCGTCGTGATGTTCGGCGACGACCGAACAGGATTCGACGAAGTCGCCGGTATTCACATAGGTCACGCCGTTGATCTCCTGGATCGTGGCGTGATGGATATGGCCGCAGATGACGCCGTCGACGTCATGCCGGAGCGCCTCCTGAGAGAGGGCGTCCTCGAACGCGCCGATGAAGTTCACGGCGTTCTTGACCTTCAGCTTGGCCCAGGCGGAAAACGACCAGTAGGGGAAGCCGAGCTTGCGGCGAACGAGGTTGAAATAGGTATTGGTGACGAGTGCAGTCTGGTAGGCCCAGTCGCCCAGGAAAGCCAGCCATCGGGCGTGGCGCACGACGATGTCGAATTCATCGCCATGGAGCACAAGGTAACGCTTGCCGTCGGCCGCGGCATGGACGGTGTTGCGCATCACCTCGACGCCGCCGAAGGTCATGCCGATGTAGTCGCGGGCGAATTCGTCGTGGTTGCCCGGGATGTAGATCATCCTCGCGCCCTTGCGCACCTTGCGGAGCAGCTTCTGAATGATGTCGTTGTGGGTCTGCGGCCAGTACCAGCCGCTCTTCAGGCGCCAACCGTCGATGATGTCTCCGACGAGGTAGATGATGTCGGCATCATGATGACGCAGGAAATCCAGCATGAGATCGGCCTGGCAGCCGCGCGTTCCAAGATGCAGATCGGAGATGAACAGGGCGCGGAAGTGCTTGGCATGGGGCGTCATCGCAGGGTTCTACGCTCCTGGAGCCGGTCTGCGCATGTCCTAGCCACCCGTGGATGGCGACCGTGTGACAATAGCCGAATAAATCACGGCATTCCGCATCGCGGTCACACGAGCAGGCGAAAGCTTGACCAGGGTGGCCGGAAAGCCACGGTGACGCTCGCGCCGCGGCCTGCATGGAACATCGCGGCCGTTTTTTCGTTCTCTCGTAGGAGGGTCCCATGCGCTTCTTGTTCGGTCTCGTTGTCGGCGCGTTGCTTGTCGTCGGCGCCGCCTATGTTCACGACGCGTCCGTCGATCCGACGAGGAGCCCGGGGGCGCAGACGATGGTGAACTGGCCGGTGGTGTCCGAGAACCTTCGCGGCCTGAACGGCTGGCTGCAGGATCGGGTCAGCTGGCTCAGCCAGCAGCTCCATCGGATGGGATAAGGGACTTTTCGCTGCGCCGCGCGCGGCTCGCGGAAAACGTGACCCTCGCAGCGTGACGCAGATCCGGGAAATCCGGTCAGGATCGCCGGGGACATCGGCTCGGCCTGCGGTTCCGTTCGATATTCCAAACGAAATCGTCTACTGTCGCAAACGCGTCGGGTGAACGAGCTGGTGTATGGGAATCGAAGGACGAGACAAAGCCAAGGCGCTGGAGGCGGGGGCGCTGGCGCTTTCGGGGCAGCTCGGCAAGACCGTCCTGCGGCTTCGGAAGGCGTACAATCTCTCGCTCTCGGAGCTATCCGAGCAATCCGGCGTCGCCAAATCCATCATCAGCCAGATCGAGCGCAACGAGACCAACCCGACGCTCGCCACCATCTGGCGCCTGGCGCAGGCGCTCGACGTCTCGATCGACAAGGTGCTTCACGCCGGCGACGACGAGCCCTTCGTCGAGCGCTCGAACCGCGGCGACACGCCGATTCTCATGTCCGACGACGGACTCTGCCGGCTCGCGATCATCGGCTGGATCAAGACGGTCGACTGGCTGCAATGGTACGATTTTCGCGCCGAGCCGGGCGGCGTCCTCGAATCCGACGCCCATCAGCGTGGGTCGATCGAGTGCCTGTCGGTGCTCGACGGCGAGCTGGAAGTCGAGGTCTCGGGCCGCACCGAACGCGTCAAGGCCGGGGAAACATTGCGCTACCGATGCGACCGGCCTCATCTGATCCGCAATACGAGCCCGAGCGCCGCAAAGGCGACGATGGTGTGTATTCTCAAAGCAGCGGTGATGGACTAGAGCAGTTTAGACTCTGAGCAGTTCGGCAGCAGCGTTCATACTCTAAGCCTAATCCCTTTACAGCTGCGGCCAGCGTTCACGTCTGCTGTTTGCAACCAAGTAAACATAGGTCCCGGCTGAGCATTCATTGCCAGGAAGATCATTTGATCTTAGCCGATCCCGTGGACACGGAACATAAGACCGCGCCCGGCAGACTTCTGGTCGGCCGGGCGCTTCCATTCTCCTCGGCATCCATGCGCAGATTTTGCAGCGCCGTTCGCCCCGCAGGCGAACCGGCAGATCCGGAAGAAGCATGCGTGCTCCGGAGTCCGATCACCCCACGCTTCAGCCATGGAGCTAATCTATCAGGGCGTGGGGGCGGTCGGCGTCGGGGTCAAAGGGCGCGCCGGAGCCGGCCGCTGGCGAGTGTCGCGCGGCTTGGTCGGCGGCAGCAGTCCCTCGCGCTGTGCCTGCTTGCGGGCCAGCTTGCGGGCACGGCGGATGGCGTCGGACCGCTCGCGTGCTCGCTTCTCCGAAGGCTTTTCGTATTCGGCGCGCCGCTTCATCTCACGGAAGATGCCTTCTCTCTGCATCTTCTTCTTCAGCACCCGAAGCGCTTGATCTACGTTGTTGTCGCGAACAAGAACCTGCAAACCCTGATCTCCCATCGTTCGTCCGGACGCGTCCCGTCGCGGCGATCACCCGTCGCGGCTTGCGCGATGAACACGTCCGACGCCGCCCGACACCTTCGCGGGCCGATCATCGCACAGATACGGAGCCTGACGCAGCCGCAATCGAGCCGAATCGCGCAGCTAGAACGCTAAAGCTTCAGATGGTCCTTCTCGCGGTCCGAGTCAAGATTTCGTTGTCTTCAACGCGACTCCACGGGCCGCGGTAGCTGCGCGACCTCAGAGATCCGTCGAAGGCTCCTTGGCGACCGCCGCGGCGACGGCGGCACCGGGCCTGATCGTCTTTTTGCGGCTCTTACGGACCGCGACGGGCGGCGGAGCGGCATTGCTGTCGGCCGCCTCCTTGGCCAGCCGCAAGGATCGCAACCGCTCCGTCCTCGCCCGGATCGCCCGGCCCTCGGCCTCGTATTGCGCCCATACCTTGTCGCTCTCGCGCGTCATCTTCCTGGCTTTGTCCGACTTGGCATTCACCCGTGAATGCAGATCTCCGGCCTTCTCGGTCATCGTCTGTTCCTTTCGGCCCGACTAGTCCTCTGAGCATCGGTCACTATCCGCTGTTTCAGGGGTCGGGGTCAAAGGAAACAGAATCGGAACCGGGACCTTAGGCCGACCGCGATCGGCCCGCGATCATCGGGGGCCGGCCACCATCGGCCGCCGCCGTGGCGCGCCGCGCGTGAGACTTGACGAAGAGCAGAAATGTCGCTTTCTATGGAGCTTAAGGTGGCGTTCAAGCTTCGTCGCGCGTGGCGTCGTCCGGCTTCTCAACAATTCAGGATTGCCCTCGGCAAGGTCGGCCGGATCATCGCGCGACGCGACGGGATTATTGGCGATACGCGGCAGATCCATGGTGTTTTTCGGGACAGGGCAAGTGTCGGCGGAATGCGGCCTGGGCGGCGCGACCGATTGGCAGGTGGTCCTTGCGCCTGCCGCAAGCAGGGTCGAGCCGCCCGGGCGCGGCCGGCCATACCTATATTCAGTGGCATGGCGGGAGATATTCGGTCCGCCGCATCTGTGCCTCAGGGCCAAGTCAGAGTAGAAGCGCGACGATGGTTACGATACGACGAGGGTCAATGAAACGCGAGCCGAAGCCGTTCGTCGTCGAGCTGAAACGGGGCGCACGCCGATCGGCGTTCCTGAGCCCCAGGGACGCGGTCGAGCCGATGAGCGATGCGGTCCGGCGGGCCGAACGGGCGCTGTTCGCCGGCGGGGTCGAGGCGGACATTCCGGCCAGGCCTCCCGCTGTCGAGCCGCCCGGCCGCGTTCTGCAGAGCCTGATCGAGCCGCATGTCACGATGGCGGTCGATGCCGGGCAACCTGAACGGCCTGCATCGCGCCGCGGCCGCAAACCGGGTTCGAAGAACAAGCCGAAGGCGGCGAACGCGGCGCCGAAACCGGAGGCGCCGCCCTCGACGACCTCGGAGAGGTCCCCGGGCGAGGATGCGATTGCGGCCGAGAGTGCTGCGTCGGCGCCCTCGATCGCGCCGGCCGGGTCGCGCGTATCCCGCATCGCGTGGCCTCGGCGAGACCATCCGGTCGAGGGCGACGCCGCAGCGGCCTCGCCCACCGATCCCGGTCCTTCCCGGCGACAGCGTCTGCGGGAGCGCTCGTCGATCCTGGCCCGGTACGTGTTCGAGACCGAGCCTGTTCCGGGCGAGCGCTGGAAGCGCTCGGCCCGCCGGACCGGACGGGGGCGTCGGAGTCTCGCGCGTCTCGATTGAGACGGGTCGTCGGCTTCGGCGAGGATCCGTGGCGCCGGCCGCGTAGACCCGCGGAGTCCCCCGTGCAAGCGTCCTTCCGTGCGCTCGGGTCAACCCCATGCGACGATGCCGAGGAGCAGCCATCATGAAAATCGATCTCGTCGGAAAGCGGGCGCTGGTGCTCGGCGCCAGCGGCGGCCTCGGGTCGGCCATGGCCCGCGGGCTGATCGAGGCCGGGGCCACGGTCGCCATATCGGGCCGCGCCGCGGCCAAGCTGCGGGCGGCCGTGCCGCGCGCGAGCCATTTCATCGAGGCCGACCTGGCCACGCCCGACGTCGGGACGCATCTCGCGGCCGACGCCTTGGCGGCGCTCGGCGCTGTCGACATCCTGGTCAACAACAGCGGCGGCCCGCCGCCGACCTCGGCGCTCGGCACGACGAGCGAGGTCTGGACGCGGCAGTTCGACGCCATGGTGGTGTCGCTCATTACGCTGACCGGCAAGCTCGTCCCCGGGATGCGCGAGCGCAAATGGGGGCGCGTGCTCACCGTCGCCTCGTCCGGAATCATCGCGCCCATCCCGAATCTCGTCGTGTCCAACGCGCTTCGCTCGGCGCTTCTCGGCTGGTCGAAGACCCTGGCAAGCGAGGTCGCGGCCGACGGCGTCACGGTCAATCTCCTCCTCCCCGGCCGCATCGCCACCTCGCGGGTCGAGGCGCTCGACAAGGCGGCGGCGGAGCGTACCGGCAAGCCGGTCGCGGAGATCGAGCGGGCGGCGCTCGCCTCGATCCCTGCCGCTCGCTACGGCACGCCCGAGGAATTCGCCGCCGCCGCGGTCTTCCTGGCGAGTCCGCAGGCCTCCTACGTCACCGGCACGACCATCCGGGTCGACGGCGGCGCGCTGCGCAACGTCTGATCGGAACCAGGACACGCGCCCGCCGTTTGTCCAGAGCGGCCCGGGGACGATCGGACTCGGGCTGCCTTTCGACACGGAGGGGGTCATGGGCCTGCTTGAAAACACCATCGGAGCGATGCTCGGACATCAGGCGGGGCAGGGGAGCGATCGCCCATCCGGCGGCAGCCCCTACGCACCGCTCGCCGCAGCGCTCATCGCCATGCTCGGCGCCAAGGCGATGACCGGCGGCTTCGGCGATCTCGGCGGGATTCTCGGCCACAAGGGCGGTGCGGCACCACAGCAGCCGCAGCCGCAGCCGGGCACCGCGTCCCAGTCGCAAAGCGAGGCCGGCGGCCTGCTGGGAGGGCTTGGCGGCCTGATCCATCATTTCCAGAATGGCGGCGCCGGCGGTGTGGTCAATTCCTGGGTCGGGCCGGGCCAGAATCAGCCCGCGTCGCCGACGCAGATCTCCCAGGCGCTCGGTCCCGACACGATCCGCGAACTCGCCCAGCACTTCAACATGTCCGAGCAGGAGGTGTCCCAGCGCCTGTCGCAGGAATTGCCCCAGGCGGTGGACAAGCTCACGCCGCAGGGGCGGTTGCCGACGGACGACGAACTGTCCGCCTGGCGTTGAGGCTGTGAAAAGCGCCGTCCGCTTCCCCGATGGCGAGACCGTCCCGTCGCTCGGTCAGGGCACTTGGCGGATGGGGGAGGATCCGCGCCGGCGCGCCGCCGAAACCGATGCGATCAGGCTCGGCGTCGACCTCGGCATGAGGCTGATCGACACGGCCGAGATGTACGGCGAGGGCGCGACCGAGACGTTCCTCGGGACGGTGCTCTCGGGTCTGCGCGATCGGGTCTTCCTGGTGTCCAAGGCCTATCCGCAACACGCTACGCGGGTCGGCCTCGCGACGGCCTGCGAGTCGAGCCTGCGGCGGCTGAAGACGGACCGGCTCGATCTCTACCTGCTGCACTGGCGCGGCTCGGTCCCGCTTGTGGAGACCGTCAGCGGCATGCAGGATCTCGTCAGGTCCGGCAAGATCCGCCGCTGGGGCGTGAGCAATCTCGACACCGGCGATATGGACGAACTCGTCGCCGCCGGGGGCGAAGGCTGCGCCGCGAACCAGATTCTCTACAACCTCACGCGCCGGGGGGCGGAACACGATCTTCTGCCCTGGCTCGCCGGCCGGGACATTCCGGTCATGGCCTACAGCCCGGTGGAGCAGGGACGGATGCTCGGCCACCCGGCGCTCGACGCGGTTGCGCGGCGACACGAGGCGACGACGGCGCAGGTGGCGCTTGCGTGGCTTTTGCGGCGCGACGGGCTGATCGCCATCCCCAAGGCCGCCACCGTCGATCATGTCCGCGACAATCGCGGCGCAGCGGACCTCGTGCTCGAGACCGGAGACCTTGCCGAGCTCGATCGTGCCTTCCCGCCGCCGACCCGCAAGGTGCCGCTCGCCATGCTGTGACGCGCGGCGACAGAGGAGCTGTTCCCATGGGCGACAAGAAGCGACGCGAAGACCTCATCGACGAAGCCGTGGACGAGAGTTTCCCGGCCAGCGACCCGCCTTCGTTCATGGGCGGTGCCGCCGTCGCCGGGCCACCGCCCAAGAAGGGGCCGCGCGAGGCCGCGCCGAATGAGAGCTCGAAGACCGCAAAGGACACCGAGCCCGCCAAGCCGCGCGCCAAGACCTGAGCCAGCCTCGCGCGTCGTTCTCCCCTGCGCTCTGCCCGTCGACGTGGCGGCAAGCTGGTATTTCGCCTCTGCATCTGTAAGCTGTCGCGATCGGACCAAGCGTCGCGGCCCATAGAAGCCGCGCGACCAAAGAGATCGGGGCGAGGACGCGATGGACGGCATAGAAAAGCGGACGATGGACAAGGTGAGCTGGCGCCTCGTCCCCTTCCTGATGCTCTGCTACTTCGTGGCTTATCTCGATCGGGTCAACGTCGGCTTCGCGGGTAACGGCATGCGCCAGGACCTCGGCCTGTCGGCCGCGGCCTTCGGCGGAGCGGCCGGCATCTTCTTCATCGCCTATTTCTTCTTCGAAGTGCCGAGCAACATGGCGCTCGATCGCTTCGGCGCACGGCTGTGGATCGCCCGTATCATGTTCACCTGGGGGCTGGTGTCGGGTGCCCAGGCCTTCGTGGTCGGCGAGAAGAGCTTCTATCTCGTGCGGCTGCTGCTCGGCGTGGCCGAGGCCGGCTTCTTCCCCGGCATCATCTTCTTCCTGACCCTGTGGTTCCCCTCCGTCTACCGGGCGCGGATCATCGGCCTGTTCATGTTTGCGATCCCGATCTCGACCGTCATCGGTGCGCCGATCTCGGGATTCGTGCTCAACCTCGAAGGCGTCTTCGGGCTGCACGGCTGGCAATGGATGTTCCTGATCGAGGCGGTGCCAGCGCTGCTCCTCTCCTTCGTCACCTTCTTCTACCTGACGGACCGGCCGCTCGAGGCTCACTGGCTCGACCAGCCGGAGCGCCAGTGGCTGCAGGGCCTGCTCGATGCGGAACGGCGAAACCGCGAGCGCTTCGTCAAGCTCTCCTGGCTGAAGGCGGTCGTCGACAAGCGCGTCGTGGCCCTCGGTTTCGTCTACATGGGCTGCAACATCCCGCAATATGGCCTGAGCTTCTTCCTGCCGCAGCTCATCAAGGAGTTCGGCGGATTGTCGAACGTCGAGATCGGCTTCATCACGGCGCTGCCTTATGCGGTCGGCGCGCTCGGGATGATCCTGTGGAGCCGCAATTCCGACCGCACGCGCGAGCGCACCTGGCACACCGTCATCCCGCTCGTCGCCATCGTGATCGGCCTGGTGCTGGCGGCGCTCTCGCCGACCTCGACGCTGAAGATGGCGTCGCTCTGCATCGCCGGCTTCGGCTTCTTTGCCGTGCTGCCGGTGTTCTGGACCTTGCCGACGGCCCTGCTGAGCGGCGCCAGCGCCGCGGCCGGCATCGCGGCGGTCAATTCAATTGGCAACCTCGGCGGCTATTTCGGGCCGCAGGTGTTCGGCTGGCTCAAGGACACGACGGGGAGCGAATTCGCCAGCCTGATGTTCCTCGCCGCCTGCGCGGTCGTCGGCATCGTCATCACTCTGGTGCTCGGGCACGATCCCGCTCTGGAGCGGGCCGAGCCGGAGGCGGGCGTGCGAAGCCCGCTGTGAGGACACCGCAGCGCGTCCTCACACGTCGAGCGCCGTCGGCATGACGCGGCGGATCATCTACAAGATCGTGCCCGCGTCGCTTTGGCGGGAGGCGGAAGCGCGCGGTCGTCTCGACGGCGCCCCGGTCGACCTAGCGGACGGTTTCATCCACTTCTCGGCGGCCGACCAGGTGCGCGAGACGGCGGCCAGGCATTTTGCCGGACAGGCGGACCTGCGGCTCGTCGGCGTCGACGCCGAGGCGCTGGGGAGCGCGTTGCGATGGGAGCCATCGCGCGGCGGCGCGCTGTTCCCGCATCTCTACGGGCCGTTGCGGCTCGATGCCGTGCTGAGCGTCGTGGACCTGGCGCTCGGGCCAGCTGGCGAGCATGTCTTTCCGGAGGCGCTTTGAGGCCAGGTCTGCCGAGATCAGCTCACGATCGTGATCCCGGCGCGCTTGCCGAAGCCGCGCAGCTCGAGCAGCAGAGCCGCGTCGTCGCCGACGTCCCGACGCTCCACGATGTCGAAATCGCTTTCCGCGACACGGTCCCCGAACATCAGGAAGGAGAGGTCCGGATCGCACTGGCGCGAGGTCCAGACCAGCCCTTCGATGTCTGGGTTCGCACCATGGAGCGCGGCGGCCCAGGGTGCCGTCTGCCGGTAGTAGAATTTCGACGTATCGATCAGGTCGCTTCGCGCGAGGCCCCAGGCCTTGAGATCCGGGGTGAACAGGGAGGCCAGGCAAAGCGCGCGCTTGTTCGTGATGCGACTGACCGCGCGTATCTCGACGACGTCCTGCCGTATGGTCTTGAAGGCAGCCCGCGCGTCGATGTCGTGGAAGATCGACTCGAAGGCCGCGGCCTCCCTGGAGCTTGCGTCGTAGAGGGATGGCACGCAGCGGCCGGCTTCGTCTTCGATGGGCGAAAACCGCATCGGCTGGCCTCGGCAGGGATTGAATTCGGCGGGCCTGAAACCGCCGGCATGGGTTCGGTGCAGCTCTGTGCCGACCCTCAGGGTGTAAGACTGGATGGCAGGAAAACGGATCGGGGGCGGCGGCAGGCCGGAGGCCGTCACCCGACGGCCTCCTCGCCTTCCCTTTGCGCGGCTGCGACAAGGTCTTCCCGATTGTCGAGCAGATCGGCGGGTGCCCGATCGTCCAGCCACCCGTTCGCCGACACGAACCAGAAGGCGCGCTGCCATGGCGAGAATTGCGATGGCAGCACCTCCAGCACCGGCTTGACGACCGGGTGAGGACGACCATCGCGGAACTGAAACGCCGGAAAGTATTCGACGCCGCGGTGATGCACGGAGAAAATGTCGCCCGTCTTCTTCCAGCGGGCGGCGGTCGCGTAGGGATTGCTGCGCGCATGTCCGGCTTGTCGGCCAACGTCGACACTGGTCAGCGGCGCGGTCTCGGCAATGAACCTGTCGCGCAATGCCAGATTGTCTTCCGCCAGCACGCCGCGCGCATCGGCCAGGGCGTCCGGCAGGATGATGTCGGCGAGCTTGGCGATCGCGTCTTCCCGCCGGCCTTTTTCCAGGCCATCGGTTACTCTTATGACCGTTTCCAGGAACGATCGGACCGTGGTCCGACGATCGTCTGGAAGATCTGCGCTCAACCTCAGGATCACGGACCGGCCCGCAAGTACGTCGGCGAACGCTTGCGCGAGCGCCTCCGGCACGATCCCGGTTTCAGGGAAGATCGGCGGATCATGAGTCAGAGCTTCGATCAACACCTCCACGAGCGACGCTGTAATTGCGTCGGTCTTCGGGGTGATGCGAGGCCGGCCAGGCGCTGCGCGAGACCGTTCCAGCATCACGACGTCCGAGAAAAGCGCGTTCCGCATCTTGCAGCTCAGGAGATTGATGAGGCATCATACTATATAATCTATCTCGCCTAAGCGAGATACAAGAGACGTCGCTCGCCCTTTTCAAGGCAAATAGTTCGGTGACAGGAACATGCTCTCGCCTCGATCAGGATCTTGCTGTGCCCGGGTCGGCGGCGGATGGGCGTGCCGCCTTGACCGATCCGCCGGGTCGAGCCCAGACTATCCGCCACAAGCATCATAGTGAGCAGGCTCCGGGAGGATCTGATGGCTCTCGAGGCACCGCGGATCGGCTGGGCCCGCATCAAGCCGGTGGTCCAGGTTGCCAGCGGCAACTTCCTGGAAATGTACGATTTCTTCGTCTTCGCCTATTACGCCTCGGCGATCGGCAAGGCTTATTTTCCCAAAGGCGACGGTTTCGCCCAGCTGATGCTGGCGCTGGCCACCTTCGGGGTCGGCTTCCTCATGCGGCCCGTCGGCGCCCTGGTGCTCGGCGCCTATATGGACCATCGCGGCCGCCGCGCCGGCCTGATCCTGACGCTCGCCTTGATGTCGGTCGGCACATTGTCGGTGGCGCTCACGCCGAACTATGCGGTGATCGGCCTCGCGGCTCCCCTGATCGTCGTGGCGGGGCGTCTGCTGCAGGGCTTCTCGGCAGGCGCCGAGCTCGGCGGCGTCTCGGTCTATCTGTCGGAGATCGCCACCCCGGGCCACAAGGGATTCTACGTGAGCTGGCAATCGGCCAGCCAGCAGGTCGCGGTGATCTTCGCGGCGCTGCTCGGCGTCGCCTTGCAGCAGGCGCTGTCGCCTGAGCAGATGGAGGGCTGGGGCTGGCGACTGCCGCTGCTCATCGGCTGCCTCATCGTGCCCTTCATCTTCCTGTTGCGGCGCTCGCTCGTCGAGACCGAGGATTTCGCCCATCGCCAGCACCGCACCGCCTCGCTTGGCGACGTCTGGCGCTCGCTTTCCGCCGACTGGCCCATCGTGCTCATCGGCATGATGCTCGTCATCATGACCACGGTGTCCTTCTACCTGATCACGGCCTATACGCCGACCTTCGGCAAGGACACGCTGAAGCTCGGGGCCTCGGACAGCCTGCTGGTGACGCTTTGCGTCGGCGTGTCCAACCTGTTCTGGCTGCCCGTCTCGGGCGCCCTGTCGGACCGCATCGGCCGCCGTCCCATCCTGGTCGCCTGCACCGTCCTGGCGCTCGTCACCGCCTATCCGGCCATGATCTGGCTTGCCTCGGCACCCTCGTTCGATCGGCTTCTGGCGGTCGAGCTGTGGCTGTCCTTCATCTACGGCGTCTACAACGGCGCCATGGTGGTGCACCTGACCGAGATCATGCCGGCCTCGGTCAAGGGCACGGGCTTCTCCATGGCCTACAGCCTCGCGACGACGCTCGGTGGCTTCACGCCCTTCATCTGCAACGGGCTGATCCGGCTGACCGGCAACCGGGCCATGCCCGGCCTATGGCTGTCCTTCGCGGCCGCCATAGGCCTCGCCGCCATGCTGCTGGAGCGGCGCCATGCGGCCAGCCGGGCCTATGCGCCGTCGCCCATGGCAGGCGGGTTGCTGCCGCGATAAATCGGCGGTGAGGCTCAGTCTCTCCGGCCGACCTCGGCGTCGCCGGGCAGCCGCCACGGTCCGTCCGGCGCGCGCGCAGGCCGGCCGCGCGCGCCGCCGAGGATGCGCAGCACCAGCCAGACCGGCAGCACCACGGCCGCGCCGATCGCCACATAATGCCCGACCTGCCGCAGCCCCTCGAAGCCCGTCGCCCAGAGATGTTGCACCGAGACGCGCAACCAGACGAGGAGGTCGACGGGATCGATGTCGAGCCAGGACATCAGCGCGCCGACGATCAGCGAGACGAACACGAGCCTGACGGCGACCGCTAGGGGCGAGCCGCCGAGGAAGCGATGCAGGGCAGAGTCGGACATGGTCGGAATCCCACGGCGTCGCCGGCTGTCGATGAGGTCGCCGCAGGGCGGACCGGAGGTGGCCCTGCGGGGCATGCCGGCTGATGTGCGACGCCTCCGCCGCTGTTGCAAGATGGGCAAGCGTCGGGCACGGCGATCGGCGTCGTTACATACTTTCACGAAATTTGAACGCCTCTGCCCCAAGATTCAGCTACAGGTAGGAGCCTTCAGGCAGAATGGGTGGCGGGCTGGCAGCGTGCGGAAAGACGTCATGAGTCGCAGATATTTCGGGACGGACGGCATCAGGGGACGGGCCAACGGCCTCATCACGCCGGATCTCGCCATGAAGGTCGGCCAAGCCGCCGGCCTCATCTTCCAGCGCGGCCACCACCGCCACCGCGTCGTGATCGGCAAGGATACCCGCCTCTCCGGCTATATGATCGAATATGCCATGGTGGCGGGGTTCACCTCCGTCGGCATGGACGTGATGCTGCTCGGGCCGATGCCGACGCCCGCCGTCGCCATGCTGACGCGCTCGATGCGCGCCGACATCGGGGTGATGATCTCCGCCTCGCACAATGCCTACGAGGACAATGGCATCAAGCTGTTCGGACCGGATGCCTACAAGCTGTCGGACGAGGTCGAAGCGGAGATCGAGCGCCTCCTCGACAGCGATCTCAGCGCCCGGCTGTCGAAATCGCCCAATCTCGGCCGCGCGGTGCGCATCGACAGCGCGCACGCGCGCTACATCGAATATGCCAAGCGGACCTTACCGCGCCACCAGTCGCTCGACGGCTTGCGCATCGTCGTCGACTGCGCCAACGGCGCCGCCTACAAGGTCGCGCCCGAGGCCTTGTGGGAGCTCGGCGCCGAAGTCTTCTCGATCGGGGTCGAGCCGGACGGCTTCAACATCAACCACAATGTCGGGTCGACCTCGCCCGAGGCGCTGGTGCGCAAGGTCCGCGAGCTTCGCGCCGACGTCGGCATCGCGCTCGACGGCGATGCGGATCGCCTGCTGATGGTCGACGAGAAGGGCAACGTGATCGACGGCGACCAGCTGATGGCCGTCATCGCCGAGAGCTTCAAGGAGGACGGCCGCCTCGCCAAGCCGAGCCTGGTGACGACCGTGATGTCGAACCTCGGTCTCGAACGGCACCTGGCCGGGCTCGGGATCGACACGGTCAGGACCGCCGTCGGCGACCGCTACGTGCTCGAACATATGCGCGAGCATGGCTGCAACGTCGGCGGCGAGCAGTCCGGCCATATCATCCTGTCGGATTATTCGACCACCGGCGACGGGCTGGTCGCGGCCTTGCAGGTGATGGCGGTGATCAAGCGGCTCGGCCGCCCGGCGAGCGAAGTGTGCCGGCGCTTCGAGCCGCTGCCGCAGGTGCTCAAGAACGTCAGGGTCGCCGATCCGCACATGCTCGACGACGAAGGCATCAAGACGATGATCGAACGCGCCCGCCAGCACCTCGGTGCCGGGGGGCGGCTGCTCATCCGGCCCTCCGGCACCGAGCCGCTGATCCGGGTCATGGGAGAGGGCGACGACCGCGACAAGGTCGAGGGCATCGTCGACGACGTCTGCGCCGCGCTGCGTGCCTACGCGGTGCCGCTCGCGGCCGAATAGAAGCGGCGACGATCCCGCGCCCCAGTCAGTGCGGGATCATCCAGGGGACGACATGCTGCTGCAGCACCACCAGGATGCCGAGCAGCAACGTCAGGACGATGCTGTGAATGAAGGTGCGGGCGAAGACCAGACCTTCCTGGCCCTTGAGATCGGTCACCGAAACCCCGGTCGCGATATTCTGCGGCGAGATCATCTTGCCCATGACGCCACCCGATGAATTGGTGGCGGCGATGAGCACCGGGTTCAGCCCGAGCTGGTTGGCCGCCACGACCTGAAGGTTGCCGAAGAGCGCGTTGCCGGACGTGTCGCTGCCCGACAGGAACACCGCCACCCAGCCGAGGAAGGCCGAGAGCAGCGGGAACAGCACGCCGACCGAGGCGACGGCCTTGCCGAGCGTATAGGTCATGCCGGAATAGTTCATCAGGAAGGCGAGGCCGACGATCAGCGCGACGGTCAGGATCGCGATGCGAGCCTGCCGCCACGTGGTGCCGACGGCTCTGATGAAATCGGCGGCGCCGATCCCGACGAGCGCGGAGGTGATCAGCGTCGCGACCAGGATGGCGGTGCCGGTCGCCAGCGGCTGGAAGTCCCAGATGGCCGCGTACGGCTTGTTGTCGTAGAGCGTGATCGATATCGCGTTGTTCAGGCCCGGCCAGGCGATCTTGACGTCGCCGATGGCGAAGATCTTGAGCAGCGTCCACAGGATGACGATCACCGACACGACCAGCCACGGGACCCAGCCGTTCCAGCTGCCGGACGTGCCGGCCGGCTTGACGGTGCCGATCGCATAGGCCGGATCGAGCGCCGGACGCCACACGCGCAGGAACAGCAAGGTCACGACCAGGGAGCCGAGCGAGGACAGGACGTCGGTCAGCTTGTAGTCGACGAAATTGGCGACCAGGAACTGCACGGCGGCGAAGGACCCCCCGGCGACGAGCAGCACGGGCCAGAGGGCGCGGAGCGACCGCCGGCCGCCATAGATCGTCATGACGTAGAAGGGCAGCAAAAAAGCGATGAAGGGCAGTTGCCGCCCGACCATGGCGCCGAGCGTCACGTCCGACAGATGCGTGACCTGTCCGAGGACCGTGATCGGCACGCCGAGGGCGCCGAAGGCCACCGGCGCGGTGTTGAAGATGAGCGTGAAGGTCAAGGCTTCGATCGGCGCGAAACCGACGAGGATCAGCAGCGCGCTCGTGATGGCGATCGGCGTGCCGAAACCCGCGATGCCTTCGAGCAGGGCGCCGAAGCAGAACCCTACGACGACCAGCACGACCCGGCGGTCATTGGGCAGGTTGGCGACCAGCCAATCGCGGAAGCTGTCGAACCGTCCCGAGGCGACGGCGATATTATAGAGCAGCAGCGCGTTGACGACGATCCACATCACCGGCCACAGCGCGAAGACCATGCCGGCGATCGTGGCGTTCAGGGCGAGACCGACCGGCATGGCCCACACCGTGACGGCGAGGATCAGCGCCGCGACGAGACCGGCCAGCGACGCCTGCCAGGCAGGCCTGCGCAGCACGCCGAGCAGCAGGAGCACCGCGACGATCGGTATCGCAGCCACCAGGAAGGACAATAGGAGGCTGTCGCCGACCGGCGTCAGTCGTTGTGCGAACATTGCGGCTTTCCCCCCGGAGGTCGCCAAGAGTCCGGAGTGTGGCCGAGCGCGCCGAAGCACGCAATGGCAGCCAAGCCGCCCTTACGCGATCTCAACAGACCGTCGGCGTCGCTCGCCTTGAGCGAGCTTGCGATCGGCCGGCACTTATGCGGGGGATGTGGCTCGGCCGCTCAGGCCGGCGAAGCGCCGAGCGCCTTCACCCGGGCCGCGAGCCGCGACACTTTCCGCGAGGCTGTGTTCTTGTGGATGATGCCCTTCTGGGCGGAGCGCATCACCATCGATTCCGTGGCGCGCAGCACGGTCGCGGCGGCCGCGGCGTCACCGTCGGCGATAGCTTCCTCGGCCTTGCGAAGCTGCGTGCGCATGGCGCTGCGGCGCATTCGGTTGACCGCCGTGCGACGAGCGAGTTTGCGGACGGCCTTCTTGGCCGATGAGGTATTCGCCATTGCTGTTCCCTGAGGGACGGCGCCGCCGGACGACCGGACGGGCGCTGATCCGAATGTCGGCAAAGATGCCGCGAAGCGGTGCTTATAGGCAGCGGAACGCGTCCGCGTCAACGCCGCAGCCATGCGGCGCGCGCGAAAAGGTTTGCTCCCGCGGCGATTTTGCGGCATAGAGCCCGCCTTGCATCGTCCGGCTTGCCAGGGCTGCCGTGGCGATGTCTTTGCTCGTCCACATCCAGCGGATGAACCGATCGGCTTCCGGGCCGGCCGGCCGCCATATCGAGAGCCAAATGCCCAAGCTCAAGACCAAGTCAGGCGCCAAGAAGCGCTTCAAAGTTACCGGCACCGGCAAGGTGCTCTACACCCAGGCCGGCAAGCGGCATGGCATGATCAAGAGGACCAACAAGCAGATCCGCAACCTGCGCGGCACCAGCGTGCTGTTCAAGACCGACGGCGACAACATCAAGAAGTTCTTCTTGCCCAACAGCTGATCGGACGGTCTCGCTCGCTTCCAACTCTTCGCAGAATGTAAGGATCATCCATGGCCCGCGTGAAACGTGGCGTAACCTCGCACGCCAAGCACAAGAAGACGCTCGATGCCGCCAAAGGCTTCTATGGCCGGCGCAAGAACACGATCCGCATTGCCAAGCAGGCGGTCGAGAAGTCGATGCAATATGCCTACCGCGACCGCAAGGTGAAGAAGCGGAGCTTCCGGGCGCTGTGGATCCAGCGGCTCAACGCCGCCGTGCGCGAATGCGGCATGACCTACAGCCGCTTCATCGACGGGCTCAACAAGGCCGGCATCGAGATGGACCGCAAGGTCCTCTCCGAACTCGCGATCAGCGAGCCGGACGCCTTCAAGGCCATCGTCGAGAAGGCCAAGGGCGCGCTTCCCGCCGCTGTTTGAGAGTCCGGGTCGCGGTCGAGGGTAAGCGGCATGCCTGACGAGGCGGAACTGGAGCGGCAGATCCTCGGCGAGATCGCGGCGGCCGGCACCGAGGCTGGCCTCGAGGCTTTGCGCGTCGCGGTCCTCGGCAAGAAAGGCTCGGTGTCGGCCCTGCTGGCGAGCCTCGGCAGGATGGCGCCCGAGGAGAGACGGCAGAGGGGCGTCGCCTTCAACGCGCTCAAGGAGAGCGTGACCGAGGCGCTCGGCGCCCGCCGGATGGTGCTCCAGCGGGCGGCGCTCGAGGCGCGGCTCGCCGCCGAACGTCTCGACGTGACGCTGCCGGTGCGCGATGCGCCTGTCACCGCGGGGCGCGTCCATCCGATCAGCCAGGTGACGGACGAGATCACGGCTATCTTCGCCGACATGGGCTTTTCCATCGCCGAAGGGCCGGATATCGAGACGGACTTCTACAATTTCACCGCGCTGAACTTCCCCGAAGGTCATCCGGCGCGGGAGATGCACGATACCTTCTTCTTCGCGCCGAAGGCCGACGGCGAGCGGCGGCTGCTGCGCACCCATACGAGCCCCGTGCAGATCCGCACCCTCCAGGCGCAGAAGCCCCCGGTGCGCGTCGTCTGTCCGGGTCGCACCTATCGCAACGATTCCGACCAGACCCATACGCCGATGTTCCATCAGGTCGAGGGCTTGGTGATCGACCGTCACGCCAACCTCGCCAACCTCAAATGGGTGCTGGAGGAATTCTGCCGCGCCTTCTTCGAGGTCGAGCGGGTCAAGATGCGGTTCCGTCCGTCCTTCTTCCCCTTCACCGAGCCATCGATGGAGGTCGACATCCAATGCGCCCGCAAGGGCGACGAGATCCGCTTCGGCGAGGGCGAGGACTGGCTCGAGATCCTCGGCTGCGGCATGGTGCATCCCAACGTGCTGCGTCATTGCGGGGTGGATCCCGACGAATACCAGGGCTTCGCCTGGGGGATGGGGATCGACCGCATCGCCATGCTGAAATACGGCATGCCCGACCTTCGCCCGTTCTTCGAGGCGGATGTGCGCTGGCTCGCCCACTACGGCTTCCGTCCGCTCGACATCCCGACGCTGGCCGGCGGGCTCACGGGGTAGGGATCGTATCATGCCCGATGTAAATACGGTGATCGAACAGGCCGTACGGACATCCCTTGCACCTGTCGATGTTGCCTCCGTACACATTGTGCTCGGACATGACGTCGACGACGACGAGGCGATCTTCGTGACGGTCAATCTTCCACCGTCAACGCCCCTCGTGGGAGGAGAAAAATACCTGGAAGCGATGGCCAGTGTAAGTGCAGCACTGCTTCAGATGGGGGACAAACGATATCCCTATGTCAGCCTTCACTATGAGGGCGAACTGGACGCAGACGAGGGCGGGCGGAGCGGAGAGCGCTCTCAGTGACTGTCGATCTGCTGGAACTTGCAATCGAGCTTGCTCGACGTGATCCGGGTCGTCCCAAATCGGTCTCGCTGCGGAGAGCCGTGTCGACGACATACTATGCCCTGTTTCATGCGCTGGCATCACTTTGCGCCGATCAGCTTGTCGGTGCCTCGAAATCCTGGGCTGCTTATACGCGGATCTATCGAGCCATTGATCATGGTCAGGCCCGAAAAACTCTGATCGCCTTGCAGCAAGTCACGGGGACGGGTGCCGCTCTGATTTCATTTGCGACTGCGTTTAACGCCTTGCAGGAAGCCCGTCTAAGAGCCGACTACGATCCGCGGCGCTTTCCTCACAATCGAAAAGACGTGTTTGGTCTGATCGACGTCGCGAGCAAGGCCATCGAAGCATTGGACTTGCTAACCTCCGAATCGAAGCTCGATCTCGCCGTTCAGCTCATCACCAAGCCGCGCTAGGGCGACAGACCGAACCCATGAAACTCACCCTCTCCTGGCTAAAGGACCATCTCGAGACCGAGGCTTCCCTCGCCGAGATCTGCGACACGCTGACTCGCGTCGGGCTCGAGGTCGAGAGCGTCGACGATCCGGCACGGAAATTCGCCGGCTTCACGATCGCACGGGTGATCGAGGCGAAGCCTCATCCCAATGCCGACCGGCTGCGCGTCTGCATCGTCGAGACGGGGCAGGGGGCGCCGGCGCAGGTCGTCTGCGGCGCGCCCAATGCGCGCACCGGCATGCGCTCGGTCTTCGCGGCCCCCGGCACCTTCATCCCGGGCAAGACCATCACGCTCGGCGCCGGCGTGATCCGCGGCGTCGAGTCGAACGGCATGCTCTGCTCGGAGGCCGAGCTCGAACTCTCGCAGGACCACGACGGCATCATCGACCTTCCCGAGGACGCGCCCGTGGGCGAGCCCTACGCGACCTATGCGGGGCTCGACGATCCGGTCATCGACATCGGCCTGACGCCGAACCGTCCCGATGCGGCCGGCATCAACGGCATCGCGCGCGACCTTGCGGCGACCGGGCTCGGCCGGCTCAAGACCTCGCCCGCGGCCAGGATCACCGGCAACTTCCCGTGCCCGGTCGCGGTCCGGCTCGACCTCGCCGACGCCGACGCCCACCTCTGCCCCGCCTTCGCGTTGCGCCTCGTGCGCGGGGTCAGCAACGGTCCCTCGCCGGCCTGGATGCGCCGCCGCCTGCAGGCGATCGGCCTCAGGCCGATCAATGCGCTCGTCGACATCACCAACTACCTGACCTTCGACCGCTGCCGGCCGCTGCATGTCTTCGATGCCGCCAAGGTCCATGGCGACCTCGTCGTGCGCCGCGCCCGGGCCGGCGAGACGCTCGCCGCCCTCAACGGCAAGACCTACGAGCTCACGCCGGAGACGATCGTCATCGCCGACGACCGCGGGGTCGAGTCGATCGCCGGCGTCATCGGCGGTGAGGCCTCGGGCTGCGACGAGACGACGACGGACGTGCTGATCGAGAGCGCGCTCTGGGATCCGCTCAACATCGCCCAGACCGGCCGCCGCCTCGGCGTGTCGAGCGACGCCCGCTATCGCAACGAACGCGGCCTCGACCCGGCGTTCTGTGTCCCCGGCATCGAGCTCGCCACGACCCTGGTGCTCGACCTCTGCGGCGGGGAAGCCTCGGCCGTGAGGCTCGCCGGCACGATCCCGGTCCCCGACCATCGCATCGACTTTCCCTTCAGCGAGGTAGCGCGGCTGACCGGGCTCGACCTGGCGCCGTCCGAGATGCAGCGCATCCTGGAAAGGCTCGGTTTCGATCTCGCCGGCAATGCCGGCAATGCCGACCGCCTGGTGGCCCGCGTGCCCTCCTGGCGGCCGGACGTGCATGGCAAGGCCGATCTCGTCGAGGAGATCGTTCGCATCGCCGGGCTCGACAGCATCGAGCCGCAGCCGCTGGCTCGCGAGCCGGGCGTGCCGCGCCCGGTGCTCACGCTTCTGCAGAAGCGAACCCGCCTTGCCAAGCGTACGCTCGCCGGCAGCGGCCTGCTCGAGGCCGTGACCTGGTCCTTCGTTTCCGAGACGCAGGCGAAGCTCTTCGGCGGCGGTGCGGCCGACCTCGTCCTCGCCAATCCGATCGCGGCCGATCTGTCCACCATGCGGCCGAGCCTGCTGCCGGGGCTCGTCGCGGCGGTGGGCCGCAATGCGGCACGCGGTGCCGGCGATGCAGCGCTGTTCGAGGTCGGCCAGATCTTTCTCGGCGATGGCGAGACGGACCAGCGGATGGCGGTCGCGGCCTTGCGATACGGCACCGCCAAGCCGGGTGGTTCAGGGCGTCACTGGTCAAGCGCCTCCGTGCCCGTCGATGTCTTCG
>DATBEH010000160.1:0-33065 GCA_036276175.1 Lichenihabitans sp. | reverse complement strand
CGAGAGCTGGTCGGTGGTCAGCGCCGCCACCTGGCCGGTGGTCAGGGCGCGCAGTTCGCCCGTCGTCAGGGTCGAGGTCTGGTCGGTGGTCAGCGCCTGCAGCTGGCCGGTCGACAGCGCCGCGACTTCCGCCGTGGTCAGGGCCGCCGTCTGGCTGGTGGTCAGGGTCGAGAGCTGATCGGTGGTCAGCGCATGCACCTGCGCGGTCGAGAGGGCCCGAATCTGCGACGTCGTCAGGACCGAGCTCTGATCGGTGGTCAGGGAGGACAGCTGCGCGGTGCTCAGCTTGCCGATGGAAGCGGTGGAGAGCGACGCGATCGCCAGGACGTTGAGCTGCCCCGAGGTGAGGCCCGCAACCGCGGCCGTCGTCAGCGCGGCAACCTGGCTCGTCGTCAGCAAGGCGGCATCGTCGGTGGTGAGAACACCCAGTTGTGCCGAGGTCAAGGCGGCGACGTCCGCCGTGCTCACGCTTCCGATCTGGTCCGTCGTCAGCCCCGACACGGCATCCGTGCTCAGCGCCTGCGCTTCGGCGGTCGTCAGTCCCGAGACCGCGCTCGTCGTCAGGAAGGCGATCTGCGCGCCCGTCAGGCCGCTGACGGCGCGCGTGGCGAAGGACGAGATTTGGTTCGACGTCAGAGCCTGCACGCTGTCGGTCGACAGGACGCCGACCTGGGTGGAGGAGAGCGCCGCGGCCTGAATCGTCGTCAGGCCGCCCGGCCCGCTGATGTCGTTTGCCGTCAGCTTCGAAATGGCTGCGGTCGAGAGGCCCATGATCTGGAGAGCGGACAGACCGGAAAGAACAGATGAGGTCATAGTGATCTCTGAAGAATTCGCTGTGGCACGGCTGACGTAATTTCAGACAGGCGCTGCAGCGGAGATCAGTCGTTCACTGGTCGAGCATCATCGACCGGAAGACCGCCTTCCACCGACACACACATGTTTTCCGGGGACACCGTGCACCGTCTCGACGCGAATCTTCCGAGATGTGTCTCGGCGGATTCAGGTCACGAGGACAGCTAATCTGTCCCCATCCGGTACAGTCGCAAGCTCGCAATCTCGGAGCTCTAGCCTGACCAAATTACGTTCAACCTCTTAAAGATTCGATAAATCGCTTTAACTCTTTTCCGTAGTTGCTGCAGGACTTGCCCCGAGCTTGCGCGACCATCGCGGCAGCGGCCCAAGGCCCTGGCGGACCGGTGCCGGATGCGGCATTGATTCATGCCGGTACGTCGCGCCAGCCGGCTGGCGCGGATCTGCTCCGTCCGAGGCCAAGCACGCATGCTCAGCAGAGACGACATCGAATCCGTCGCGATCGAGGCCCCCGCGGCGGATCGAGACCCGGACGCCTCGCGGCCGCCGGCCGGCGACATCTTCGGAGCGGCCGTGCGGTTGCACCAGACCGGGAACGTGGCGGAGGCCGAGACCCTCTACCGGCAGATCATCGGCCTCGTGCCCGCTCATGCGGAAGCCTGGTCGAACCTGGCCATGGCCCTGCTGGCGCGTCAGGCCTTCGCCGAAGCGGCGGTGGCGGCACGACGGGCGCTGGCGGTGCGACCGCACTATCCGGAGGCCTGCCTCAACCTGATCGGCGCGCTCCAGGGGCTGGGGGACACGGCCGCCCTGATTCCGGCCTACGAGACGGCAATCGCGCTCCAGCCCGGGAGGATGGACCTGCGCTCGGCGCTCGCCCTGCACCTCGAAGGCGCGGGCAAGATCGCCGAGGCGGCGGCGATCCATTTCGGCACCGCCCAGCGCACCCCGACCGATGCCCTCGCGCATTTCCATCTGGCGCGCCTGCTGACCAACCTCGGCAAGGCAGAGGAGGCCGTGGCCGCCTACCAGAATGCGATCATCGTCAAGCCCGACTTCGCGGAAGCCCACTCGAACCTCGGCACCGCGCTGAGCGGCCTCGGTCGGTTCGCAGAGGCCGTGGCAGCGGGCCGGCGGGCGATCGCGCTGGCGCCGCGAAGCGCCGAGATTGCGATGAATTGCGGCGTCGTGCTCCAGCAGAGCGGCCACGTGGCCGATGCCGTCCGGGCCTACGAGAGCGCGCTTGCGATCAATCCCCGCAATGCCGGCGCCCATGCCAATCTCGGCGTAGCCTATCAGGAGCTGTTCCGCTTCGACGATGCGGTGCAAGCCTTCGAGCGCGCCATCGCGATCAAGCCCGACTTCCACACCGCCGCGGTCGAGCTCATCAAGCTGCGCCGGCATATCTGCGACTGGAGCCGCTACGAGCGTGACCGGCAGCAGCTCCTCGGCTTCCTCGAGACGAAGAGCGACGTCATCTTCATGCTGCTGATGATGGGCTTCGAATCGGACCCTCAGCAGCAGCTGGACTGCGCCCGGCTGCACATGCGCCGCCTCAACGCCGACCGACGGCGCCTGTGCCTTCCGCCGCGTCCGCCGTCCGACGGCCGCATGCGGATCGGCTACCTGTCCACCGATTACCGCGACCACCCCGTCGGCCGCCTCCTGCCGGATCTTTTCGGGCGCCATGACCGCAACGACTTCGAGATCTTCGGCTACGCGCTCGGCACCGACGACGCCGGTGCGCTGCGTCGCCGCATCGCCGCGTCCTGCGACCGTTTCGTCGACCTGCACCCGCTGTCGAACAACGAGGCGGCGCAGAGGATCGCGACGGACGGGATCGACATCCTCGTCGACCTCACCGGGCCGACGGTCGGCTCGCGCCTCGACATCCTGGTGCGGCGGCCCGCCCCGGTCCAGGTGAGCTTCCTCGGTTGGCCCGGCACCATGGGGGCGGATTGCATCGACTATGTGGTCGGCGATCCGTTCCTGATGCCCGCCGGCAGCCAGCGGTTCTACGCCGAGACGATCGTCCGCCTGCCGCACTGCTACCAGCCGAGTGACCCGCATCGGCGGCTCTCGGATGTCGTGCTGTCGCGCGCCGACTGCGGCCTGCCCGACGGCGCCTTCGTCTTCTGCAGCTTCAACAACACCACCAAGCTGACGCCGCAAATGTTCGATCTGTGGATGCGGCTGCTGCGGCGGGTCGGCGGCAGCGTGCTCTGGCTTTATTGCAAGACGCCGCGCACCATGGCGAACCTGCGCGACCGGGCAAAGGCCTGCGGCGTCGACCCGGAGCGCATCGTCTTCGCCTCGGTCGCCCAGTTCGACGTCTATCTCGGCCGCCTCCGCCTCGCCGACCTGTTCCTCGACAGCTTCCCCTACAATGCCGGGGCGACCTGCAACGACGCGCTGTTCATGGGCCTGCCGGTGCTGACCCTTTCCGGCGAGACCTATGTCAGCCGCATGGCCGGCAGCCTTCTCACGGCCGCCGGCCTGCCGGAGCTGATCACCTCCTCGCCCGAAGACTATGAAGCGCTGGCGTTCCGGCTCGCCACCGAACCGGGCCTTTTCGAGGGCCTGCGCCAGCGCCTCGCGGCGGCCCGCGACACGTGCGCACTGTTCGACATGGCGCGGTTCACCCGGAGCCTGGAGGCGGCCTTCAGGCACATGCACGAGCAGCGGTCGGGCATCGCGGCCCCGCCGGCCGCCTGACGATCCGCGCCGGCCCGGCGCCGCGCTATCCGCTCGGCGCGCCGAACCGCTCGGCCAGGAACCGGTCCTCGATCTCGTTCATGCCGTCCAGGATCGCCTCCGCCTGGCCGGCATCGAGCGCCTGGCGCCACTTGACCTGCCCGGCGAAATTGCCCCCGAGCCCGCGCGCGACGCGCAGGCGGAAATCGTCTCGCGATTTGAACACGAAATGGGCGATATAGCCGGCGTCGAGGATCGCCGCGGCGCGGCCTTCATCGGTCACATAGGGCAGCATCGCCAACGGGAACCGGTCGAGCAGCGGCCCGGCCTGATGACCCAGCACCGTGCGGCGATCGAACCCCGGCCAATGCGGCGAGGCGAGGCCGTGCCAGAACGGAAAGCCCTCGGCGCGGATGCGATGGGGCTCGAAGCAGGAGGCGCGGGAGAGATGCTTCGTATGCACGTCGGGCAGGTGGGCTCGCCGCGTGTAGGTGCCGAGCACGGAGCCGCCCGGCCGCGTCGCATGGCCGTTGTGACCGTAGAAGACCCAGTTGAAGTGCAGGCTCGCGATGCCGCGAGCCGCGAGCCGCCGCGTCAGCGCGCCGATCGACTCCCAGGCCTTGAGCACGATGAACTCGTCGATGTCGAGGATGCAGATCCAGTCGGAGGATCGCCGCGCGCGGGGCAGCCCATCCGAATACATCGCCGCCTGCAGGCCCTGGCCGTAATAGGGCCGGTAGGACACCGCCTCCGCCATGGCTGGAGGAAGGCTGCGCAGCACCGCCTTGAAGGCCCGAGGATCGTCGTCGTTGCAATAGAGATGGATGTGATCGAAGCCGAGCTTCAGGTGGTAGGCGATCCACTCGGCGATATAGGGACTTTCCCAACGGGCGCAGGCGACGATCGAGGCGTTGTGGCGGGCCGGGAGAACGTTCATTCCCGCCTCACGAAGACCCTGTTCTCCCCGCGCGGCGCCAGTTCGACGAAATGCGGCGACAGGACGCCGGAAACCAGCTCGTCCGTGCCGGCACGGAACCGTTCGTGCGTTTCGATCAGGACGGCGCGGGTCTTCGGCAGCCAGGCCGCGACATCCCCGGAAAACAGCTCGTATTCGGCGCCTTCGATATCGATCTTCAGGACATCGATGGCCCCGAGCCCATAGCGCGCCATCAGGGTCGGGATGCTGATGGCCTCGACGGCGTAGCGGCCGAGTCCGCTGTCGCGTTCCACGGTCCGGTAGGCCCAGGGCTGCATCTTCGTTCCGGACGCCTCCGCGTCCTGGAGCTCGATCGACCCGTCGCGCGGCCAGATCGCGGCCTCGACGGGGATGATTCGCGGCCGGTCTTGCACGTTCGCGGCGAGGACGGCGAAATTTGCCCGCGCCGGCTCGACGGCGACAAGCGTCGCCTTCGGACAGCGCTGCGACAGATAGAGGCTCGACAAGCCGGTATTGGCGCCAAGGTCGACCACGATGTCGCAATCCTCGCCGAGAATGGGGACATCGTAATCCCCGGCGAAGAAGATGGCTTCGAAGACCGGCACGTCCGAGGTCGCGGGCCTCACCAGGGCGGAGCCCGCATCGCCCGGCAGCCTGAGCGACACGGCGTCGATCTCGACGGAGGTGCCGGCCACGCGGGCCCGGAGCGGTCCGTGAGGGTCGACCGATCCGCCGGCGGCGGCGGCCGGCTGGCGCGGCCGCAGGCCGGCCAGCACATAGGCTCCGCCCTCCCGCACGAAGACTTCCGGCCCGTAGGCGTCCCAGTCGACCCAGAGCAGATTGCCCGCCGCCTGGAAGGAGGCTTGCGTGCCGTGCAGGCTGTGGCGCAGGCGGCGCGGGTCGGCGTCGACGATCAGGGCGCCCTGCCAGAGCTCGTGGCGAACCTCGATGGCCTCGCCGGGCTTCCATTCCATACGCATGACCGAACCTTCCCTCGCCTGTCTCAGGCGGCTGAACGAGCCCGAAAGCCCTCGCGGACCGTCGCGTAGGCCTCGAGATATTGCGGGTGCCGGCAGTCGCGGAAAGCGATCTTCAGCGCGTCGCTGATGACCGCCTCGGTCGGGAACTGCCGGAAGCGCGACATCGACCATGCCATGTCGAACGGCTTGCAGGCGCGGCTGCGCCAGCGCGGCTCGATCGCCAGAAGCAACGACGCGGTGCGTTCCTGCAGGAACACCTTCCGCTGCACCTCGCCCGGATAGGTGGTTGGCGCGCAGAGCGCACGCCGCAACGGCGTCTCGGGTCCTTCGCAGATGGCGAACAGCGCCTCGTTGAGTGCCAGCCATTCTCGCCAGAAGGCCGGCCGTGCCACGAAGTAGTTGGAAAACACCACCTGCCGCGAATCCATGACGAGGTTGCGGATCGGCAGCGGCCGGCCGACATGGTCGAGAAAGGCGCCATAGGCCTCGATCAGCCCCGGATCGAAGGTCTCGCCCTGCTCGAACACATTGAGGAAGAAGGCGCCCATGTCCGGCTGCGGCGAGAACAGCATCACGTCGGCATGATCGGCGTGCCGGTGCACGAAGCCGGCGACATCGGCATGCGTCAGGCCCGTCTTCGCGCCGAATTTCGGGCTGAAGAAGCCGTAGAAGGCCGTGTCGTCGAGCGGTTCCGAGAGGAGAAAGCGCCGGATCGGCCAGTATTCGTACCAGTCGGGGCGCTCGTTCGCGAGATTGTCGACGAGAAGATAGCCCGGTTCGATCCCGTCGCGGGTCGCCGGCGAATAGGCGATCTGATGGAGGCGGACGTGCGGCGGCCCGCCGCCGGGCTCGGCACCCAGGCTCATGCGGCGATGCACTTGAACACGTACTGGAACGGCACGGCGTCGCGCACCGCCTCGTCCGCGTCGAACCCGCCGGCGAGGGCGAGCGCGCGCAGCGCCCCGAGGATGACCTCCTGCTGGGCGACGGTCGGCAGGTTGCGGCTGAACCCCGTCTCGACCTGCCAGCCCGCCTCGCCCAGCATTTCGAGGAGCGTCTTGCGCGTGAACCAGCGCAGGTGCGTGCGGTCCATCAGGCCGGAGCTCTCGTAGCGGAACTGGCCCGAAGCGAGGCGCCACTGCACGCTCCAGTGCTGGGCGTTCGGCAGGCAGACGAGCAGGCAGCCGCCGGGGTCGATCCGCTCGCGGATGTTGCGCAAGAGCCGCCAGGGGTCGCGCAGATGTTCGAGGCAGTCGCCGAAAATCCAGCAATCGCTCGGGAACAGGGTGTCCCAGCGTGCCTCGTCTATGCGCTCGATGTCGCAGCTGAAGGCCTCGGTGCAGTGCTGCGCCGCAGCCGTGGCATAGTCCGGATCGATGTCGATCCCCGTCACGGCCGTGTCGGGCGAGCGGCGGCGGATCGAGCGCGCCAGGCTGCCCAGCATGCAGCCGACGTCGATGACCCGACGGGCCGCGACGGGGACGAGCGACAGAAGGTCGTCGTTGGCGATATCGTAGGCGGGCGTCTGCTTCATTCCTCGAGGCCTCGTAGGCTGGCGCTTGGGTCGCGAGCATCGGCCGCGAGCCTTGCGCCGGCCTGGACGGGATGGACGTTCATCCTGCGCGAGGTTTGCGGTCGCGCCCGCGGCGACGCTTTGCTAGAACGGCGCCGCACACGCAGGGGACGCAGGACCGCTCTTGAACATCGTCGCACAGACGCCGCCACCGGCGACGGGCCTCGGACCGGACCGCATCCAGGCGATCCTGCTCGGCCATTTCATCGATGTCGGCTACGGCCGCATCGAGCCGCCGGTGCTGCAGGAGGCCGCGACCTTCCTCGACCTCGGTGGCGAGGACATGCGCAGTCGTCTCTATCTCACGAGCGACGCCTCGGGCGCCGAGCTCTGCCTCAGGCCCGAATATACGATTCCCGCCTGCCGCCTCTATCTCGCCTCGCCCGAGGCTGGCCGGCCCGCGGCCTACAGCTATTTCGGCCCGGTGTTCCGCGTGCGGAGCGCTCGCAGCGGCGAGTTCCTGCAGGCGGGCCTCGAAAGCTTCGGGCGAACCGACATCGCCGCCGCCGATGCCGAAATCCTCACCCTCGCCCTCGAAGCCGCGACCGCGGCCGGCGCGCCGCCGTTCCGCATTTCGATGGGCGACGCGGGGCTGACGGCACGATTTCTCGATGCGATCGGCCTGCCCGCCCTGTGGCAGCGGCGGCTGCGGCGCGGGCTCGAACGGGGCCAGCCGCTCGACGCCGTTCTCGACGGCGCGCCGAGCGGTGCGCCTCAGCGCTCGGGTCTCGTCGGCGCCCTGGCCGGCGCCGACGGCAAGGACGCCCGGGCCCTCGTCGAGGACCTGCTGTCGATCGCCGGCATCGCCGCGGTCGGCGGCCGCTCGGTCGGCGAGATTGCCGAACGGTTCCTGCATCAGGTCGCCCAGCAGGCGTCGCCCGGGCTCGGCGACGAGCGGCGCGCGATGCTCGAGCGTTTTCTCGGCATCCGTGGCGACCCGGATCAGGCCTCGGCGACGCTGCGCACCCTGGCGAGGGACGCCAGGCTCGACCTCGCCGCGAGCCTCGACCTCTTCGACGAGCGCCTGGGCTTCATGGCTGCCAACGGCATCGACGTGGCGCGCCTCGCCTTCTCGGCGGGCTTCGCCCGCAACCTCGATTATTACACGGGCTTCGTCTTCGAGGCCCGTGCGGTGTCGGAGACGGAGACTGGCGGCGCGTCGCCGGCCGAGACCGTGCTGATCGGCGGCGGCCGCTACGATCGCTTGGCCGAGGCGCTCGGCAGCACGGCGGCGATACCGGCGGTCGGTGCCTCGATCTGGGTCGAGCGGCTCGCCGAGTACGGAGCCGCGGCATGAGCGGCGAGGCGCGACGCCCCTTCGTGCTGGCGGTTCCCTCCAAGGGACGGCTGCAGGAGAATGCCGCCGGTTTCTTCGCCCGTGCCGGCCTGTCGCTGCATCAGCCCGGCGGCGCGCGCGAATACCGCGGCAGCCTGCCGGGCTTCCCCGGGCTCGACATCGCCTTCCTGCCGGTGTCCGACATCGTCGCCCAACTCGCCGACGGGCAGGCCCATCTCGGCGTCTGCGGCGAGGATCTGGTGCGCGAAGCCCTGCCCGATGCCGACGGCCGCGTCGCCTTCCTGGCGCCGCTCGGCTTCGGCAATGCCGACGTGGTGGTGGCGGTGCCGCGCGCCTGGATCGACGTGCACGGCATGGCGGACCTCGAAGACGTGGCGGCGACCTTCCATGCCCGGCGCGGCCGGCGCATGCGCGTCGCCACCAAATATGTCAACCTGACGCGGGCCTTCTTCGCCTCTCGCGGCGTGCGCGACTACCGCATCGTCGAGAGCCTCGGCGCGACGGAAGGCGCCCCGGCCTCGGGCGGCGCCGAGCTCATCGTCGACATCACCACGACCGGCGCGACGCTGGCCGCCAATGCGCTCAAGGTTCTCGACGACGGCCTCATCCTGCGCTCGGAGGCCAACCTCGTGGCCTCGCTCAAGGCCGACTGGAGCGCGGCGCATCGCGAGACGGCGCGCGCCATCCTGGCCCGCATCGCGGCCGAGGAGGAGGCCCGCACCTCGCGCGAATTGCGCGCGCTCTTCCCCGAGGGCACGCCGGCGCTCGATGGCGCCGCGGAAGAGCGTTTCGGCGCGCGCCTCTTCGGCCGCGAGGAGGGCCGGCTGGTGCTCCACTGCGCCAAGGCCCGCGTGCCCGATCTCGCCGACTGGCTCATCGCGCAGGGCGCGAGCCATGTGGCGGTGGCGCCGCTCGACTATGTCTTCGCGGCGCAGAACCGGCTCTACGACAAGCTCCTCGCCAGGATGGACCCATGAGGACAGGATATCGACCGTTCGGCCGCGCGCTCGTGGCCCTGCTCGTGATGTCGGGCGTCGCCGAGGCGAGGATCCAGAACCGGCCATCCTCGTGGGATGCGCCGCCGCCCTCGCCGCTCCCGCTCGGGGCGCCCGAAGCCGCCTTCCCGGTCAACGTCGATTGGACGCTCGTCGAGATAAACGGCAAGCCGGTGCCGGGCGAGGCGCCGAGCTTCGTGCTCGACGACAAGTTCCGCGCCACCGGATTTTCGGGCTGCAACACCTATTCGCTGACGCTGTTCCCGATCCGCGGCCAGAAGCTGGCGGCGGGCGCCATCGCCATGACGCACAAGGCCTGCGACAAGGCCGAGATGCTGTTCGAGCACAGCTTCCTGGTGGGGCTCCATTCAGTGCCCGCCTGGAGCCTCGATGGCGACGCGCTGGTCATCAAGGCACCGACCGCGACGATGCGCTTCCGCCGCGGCCTTTGACAAGCTGTTCGACAATCCCCATTTTCCTCATCCTTGAGCCGGGCCGGAACGGCCCTTGTCGAAGAGCATGCCCTGAGCGGCTGCTTGCGCAGCATGTCGAAAGGACGGCAAGCGCCAGCCGTGCTTCGAGACGGTCCTGACGGACCTCCTCAGCATGAGGGTGGTGGGCGTCCAAACAGGCTTTCAGCCGGCCGGGTCGACGCCGTCGAGGAGAATGAGATTGCGGTCGAGCGCCGCGTCGCGCAGCGCCAGCGCCGACGCATAATCGGCGGAGGCGTACCAGGCCCTCGCCTGCTCGTGCGTCGGGAACTCGACCACGACGATGGCGCGCGGCGACCACGTACCTTCGAGCACATCCACAAGCCTAGGCAGCGCTCGGAAACAAGGAGATCGTCATGGAGATCAGGCGAAGCGGCGCGCAGCCGTCCGGCAAGGGACCGGACGAGTATTTCACCGGAACGGTGCGGATCGATCCGCTGTTCAGTCCGCCCGACCCGGCCCGTGTCGCCGGCGCGCTCGTCACCTTCGAGCCCGGCGCGCGCACCGCTTGGCACACCCATCCGCTCGGCCAGACCCTCATCGTCATGTCCGGTTGCGGCCGGGTACAGCGCGAGGGCGGCCCCGTCGAGGAGATCCGGCCCGGCGACGTGGTATGGTTCGCGCCCGGCGAGAAGCACTGGCACGGCGCCACGCCGACCACGGCCATGAGCCATATCGCCGTCCAGGAAAAGCTCGACGGCTCGCCCGTCGACTGGCTCGAAAAGGTCAGCGACGATCAGTACCGGGCCTGATCACCAGATCATCGCTTCACAACGCGCGGCTTGACGCTGCCCCGGCTTCGGCGGAGGTTGCGGCGCTCGTCCGCGCCCCAAGGAAGACTGCGGTCCGCCCATGCCCGTGCGCCGTCTCGATCCCGTGCTCATCGACCGCATCGCCGCGGGCGAGGTGGTCGAGCGTCCCGCTTCGGTCGTCAAGGAACTGGTCGAGAATGCGCTCGATGCCGGAGCCTGCACGATCGCCGTCACGGTGGAGGCGGGCGGACGCAGCCTGATCCGCATCGTCGACGACGGCATCGGGATGGATGGGCAGGACCTCGACCTCGCCGTCGAGCGGCACGCCACCTCGAAGCTCGCTTCTGGCGATCTCGGCGCCATCGCGACGCTCGGCTTCCGCGGCGAGGCCCTGCCCTCCATCGGCTCGGTGGCCCGGCTCGACATCGTGACGCGTCCGCGCGCCGGCGCGTCGAGCGGCCATCGCATCAGCCTCGACGCCGGGCTGAAGAGCCCGCTCAAGCCCGCGGCGCGGCCACCGGGCACGACCATCGAGGTGCGCGACCTCTTCGCGGCGACGCCGGCGCGGCTGAAGTTCCTCAAGAGCGACCGCGCCGAGGCGCAGGCGGTGGCCGACGTGACGCGGCGGCTCGCCATGGCCTATCCGGGGGTCGCCTTCACGCTCAACGGCACGCCCGCGCTCAAGCTCGACTGTCCGGCCTGCGCGGCGGACGAGGAAGGGCGGCTGACCCGCGTGGCGCAGATCGTCGGCGAGGATTTCATCGACAACGCGCTGCCGCTCGCGGCCGAGAAGCCGGGCCTCGCGCTCTCCGGCTTCGTCGGCCTGCCGACCTTCCACCGGGCGACGCGCGAGAGCCAGTATCTCTTCGTCAACGGCCGCCCGGTGCGCGACAAGCTCATCGCCTCCGCGGTCTGGGCCGGCTACATGGATTACGTGCCGCGAGACCGCTTTCCCGTGCTGGCGCTCTTCCTCGCCTGCGATCCGCAGACCGTCGACGTCAACGTGCATCCGGCCAAGGCGGAGGTGCGCTTCCGCGAGCCTTCGCTGGTGCGCGGCCTCATCGTCTCGGCCATCCGCGACGCGCTCGGGGGCGCCCTGCACCGCGCCGCGACGACGGGCGGCGAACGGACGCAGGAGGCCGTGCTGGTGCGCAATGCCTCGCCCGCGCCGTTCGCCGGACGCCATTCGGCGGCCCGCACCGCGGCCTTGCGGCCGCTGCCTGCCAAGGCCTGGGACTGGCGCCAGTCACCCGCCGTACCAGCCGATTCCGGTTATGGACCGGGCTTCGCCGAGGGCGTCCAGGCAAGCTTCGAGACGCTCGGCGACCCGTCCGCCGACCTGCGAATGCCACGGGACGCCGCGGCGGCGGACCACGTCTCGGCCCCGCTCGGCGCGGCCCGGGCGCAGCTCCACGAGACCTATATCGTGGCCCAGACGCAGGACGGCATCGTCATCGTCGACCAGCACGCGGCGCACGAGCGGATCGTCTACGAGAAGCTGAAGCGCCTGCGCGCCGAGGGCGGCGTCGCCCGCCAGGGGCTGCTGATCCCCGCCGTGGTCGAGCTCGCGCCCGACGCCGTGGCCCTGCTGCTCGAACACGCCGAGACGCTCGACGGGCTCGGGCTCGTCGTCGAGCCCTTCGGCCCCGGCGCCGTGACGGTCAGCGAAGTGCCGGCGCTCATCGCCAAGGCCGACGTCGCGGCGCTGCTGCGCGACCTTCTCGACGTGCTGGGCGAGGACGGCGGCGCGGTGCCGCTCGAGCGCCGGCTCGACCATGTGCTCGCCACCATGGCCTGCCATCATTCGGTCCGGGCCGGGCGGCGACTGGTGCCCGAGGAGATGAACGCGCTGCTGCGCGACATGGAACGCACACCCGGCGCCGGCCAGTGCAACCACGGCCGCCCGACCTATGTGGAGCTCAAGCTCGGCGACATCGAACGGCTGTTCGGGCGGCGGTGACGCGATCACTAAGCAAACTCGCGCGCGTTTGTTTACACTTAGAAAGTCAGCGGCATTGATTTTGCTTGTAAAATGCAAAATCAGTCGTGGCTTTAGCACGCAAGGCTGCTTAGGTCCGCGCGATGATTTCGGCGATGCGGTGTACCACGGCGGGGACCGGCGCCTGCGATCGCCGCCGACGGATGAAGGCGGCGCGGCGGCGCCGGGCGCGCCGTCGCGGAAAGGCCACGATGTCCTCCTGCGACGTATCCCCCTGCGGCGCGATGCCGTCGCTGCGCTCGATCAGCGTCGGCAGGCCGAAATAGGCCGCCCAGGCGCGCCACTCTGCCCAGATGCCGCGGTCGTCGGGCGCCTCGCGCAGCGTGACCGACAGGTCGGCGTCGCGATGCTCGAGCCGCAGTTCGTAATAGGGCCGGCCGCCGTCGCCCGGCTTGAGCCCGACGCAGACGCCCTCGTAGGCCTCGACCGGCACCGAGAGGCGCATGGCGATGCCCTCGAGGCTGCGCTCGATCGTCACCCGGTCGGCGCACAGGTGGACGCGACGGCTTAGGCTGTCGGCCCGCGCGTCGGCCAGAATCAGGTCGACCGGCTGGCCGGCGCGGGAGGAAGGAAGTTCGGCGAAAGCACAGGACATCGAACGCCTCTTCTGTCGCGGGTCCCGCCGCGCGGCGGGCGAGAGTCGATCTCTTCGATGGCGCCGAGCTTCGCCCCGGGGACCCCTCCAGAACCCTAACCGGGAGGGTGAAACCTCTGTGAATGCGATGGTTTACCGGCATTTTCGCGTGCTATGGCTGCGCCTTCGCTGACGCGATCGTTAGAGACTTCGTCGTCTTGCGCAGCGGATCTTTAATCCTTGCGGCGCGGCGGCGAGGCCGAGGGTCCGAAAGACGACGCCTCATCCACGAAGGCTGCGGCCTCGCTTGCGCTCGCGCCGGGGCGCGGGTACAGCGGCATCTAAGGTCCTTGCGACGTCCGTGCCGCGAGCCGATTCCGCCCGAGAAGACGCCGCTTCCCCGTGACCACCATCGATTGCGCCGACAAGGATGCCGTTCTCGCCCTGCTGACCGAAGCCGCGCTCGCCGGCGGCGAGATCGCGATGCGCTATTTCCGGCCAGGCGCCGAGACGGCGGCGCGCATCGACTACAAGCACGGCGGCTCGCCGGTCACCGAAGCCGATCTCGAGGTCGACCGCTTCCTGCGGGACCGGCTCTGCGCCGCGCTGCCGGAGGCCGCCTGGCTGTCGGAGGAGACGGCCGACGACCTCCGCCGGCTCGATTTCGCTCATGTGATCGTGGTCGATCCGATCGACGGGACGCGCGGCTATGTCGGCGGCGACCGGCGCTGGGCCGTCTCGATCGCCCTCGTCGGCGAGGGCCGCCCCGTGGCGGGCGTCGTCCACGTCCCGGCGATGGGCCAGACCTATGCGGCCAGGCTCGGCGGCGGCGCCCGGCGCAACGGGGCCGCGATCCACGTCACGCGGCGCGGGCTCCTGCCCGGAGCGACGCTCGCGGCGCCGGCCGGCTTCATCGGGCCGCTCGTCCGGGCCGTGCCGGTCAACCTCGGCGACAAGGTCCCCTCGCTCGCCTGCCGCTTCGCGGCGGTGGCGGCGGGCGACATCGATTGCGCCGTGGCCTCCCCCAATGCGCATGACTGGGACATCGCGGCGGTCGACCTCATCCTGCATGAAGCCGGCGGGCTGCTGTCGGCGGGCGACGGGCTGCCGTTGACCTACAATCGGCGCCAGCCACGCCATCCGACGCTCTATGCCGCCGGGCTCGAGCTTCACCCGGCGCTGCGCGCCGCCGGGCGCCGGTCACTCTCCGGTGGCGCCTGAAGGCCGGGCCGGTTGTGGCGGATCTCGGGCCTCGGTAGCCTCACGATTGACTTTGCTTTTCCGAGCAGGATCGAATGCGGCTCGAAGCACGAACTGCAAGCGAAACCCGAACGCTTCACCAGGGAGGCGATGCCATGCTGACTGACGCGAGACTCGATCATGGCTGATCCGCAGGCCAAGCAACTGCTCCATCTGGTCTTCGGCGGGGAACTGAAGGAACTCGGCGGCTCCGAGTTCCGCGACCCCGCCAACCTCGACATCGTCGGCATCTTCCCCAATTACGCCAGCGCCGAGCGCGCCTGGCGCGGACGCGCCCAATCCTCCGTCGACAATGCGATGATGCGCTATGTCATCGTCCACCTGCATCGCTATCTCGATCCGGCCGCGGGCGACGTCGTCATGCCGACGAGCCGTCCCTGAGCACGCCATGCTGAAGACGCTCGGACGCAGCCGCGGCGTTCTCGAAACCGCGGGCGCGCTGGCGAGCGGCTATCTCAGGCTCGTGCGGACGACCAACCGATTCGTGCAGGAGCCGCCCGGCTTCATCGATGCGATCGGCCCGGAATTGCCCGTCATCGTCGCCATGTGGCACGGCCAGCATTTCATGATCCACTACGCCTGGCCCCCCGGGGCGCGCGTGGCGGCGCTGATCTCGCGCCACGAGGACGGCGAGATCAACGCCATCATCCTGCGCCACCTCGGTGTCGAGGCGGTGCGCGGCTCGGGCGGCAAGGGCGCCGAGAAGACCCGCCAGCACAAGGGCGCCGCGGCGTTGCGCGATCTCGCCCGCAAGCTCGATGCGGGAACGACGGTGGTGATGACGGCCGACATCCCCAAGGTCTCGCGCCGCGCCGGCCCCGGCATCGTGGCCTTGGCCCGCATGACCGGCCGGCCGATCTATCCGCTCGCCGTCGTCACCAGCCGGCGGTTCGACTTTCCCTCCTGGGACCGGGCGAGCCTCGGCAAACCCTTCGGCCGCGGCGCCATGGTGCTCGGCGATCCGGTTCGCGTCGACCGGCAGGCCGATGCGCAGGCCTGCGAGGCGGCGCGGCTCGCCGTCGAGATCGGGCTCGACCGGGTCCACGCCAGGGCCTATGCGCTCGTCGGCGACGAGGACCCGGGCCGTCGGCCGATGTCGGCCGCCCGCGTGCCGCCATGACCGCCTCGCCGCTCCATGCGCTCTATCGCGGCGTGACGTCGCTGGCCCGCCCCTTGACGGGGCCACTGCTCGATTGGCGCCTCAAGCGCGGCAAGGAAGAGGCGGCGCGCCTCGGCGAGCGGCGTGGCCGTCCGGGCCGGCCGCGACCGGGCGGACGGCTCGCGTGGCTGCATGGCGCGAGCGTCGGCGAAAGCGTCGCGCTGCTGCCGCTCATCGACGCGCTCGTCGGGGCCGGGCTGCACGTGCTCGTGACGACCGGGACGGTGACCTCGGCTCGCGTCCTGGCCGGCCGCCTGCCGGGCGGCGTCACCCACCAATACGTGCCGCTCGATTTCGCCCGCCACTGGCAGCGCTTCCTCGACCACTGGCGGCCGGATCTGGTGCTGCTCGCCGAATCCGAGCTCTGGCCCAATCTCATCCACGCCGTGGGGCTGCGGGGATGCCCGCTCGTCCTCGTCAACGCGCGCCTGTCGGAACGCTCGGCGCGCCGCTGGCTGCGCGCCGAGGGCCTGATCCGCACGATGCTCGGGCAGGCCAGCCTCTGCCTCGCCCAGGCCGAGGCCGATGCGGCCCGCTTCCGCCGCTTCGGCCTCGACGACGTGCGCGTCACCGGCAACCTCAAATACGATGTCGTGCCGCCGCCTGCCTCGGCCGAGGAGGTAAGCGGGCTCGCGGCCTCGATCGGCGCGCGGCCGGTCTGGCTCGCCGCCTCGACCCATGCCGAAGAGGAGGCGCTGCTCATCGACACCCACGAGGCGGTGCGGCGCGATCATCCGAACCTCCTCACTCTGGTGGTGCCGCGCCAGCCGGTGCGCGGCACGGCCATCGCGGCAGCGACCGCGGCCCGCGACATCCCCGTCGCCTTGCGCAGCCGGGGCCAGCCGATCGGGACGACCGGGATCTATGTGGCGGATACGATCGGCGAGATCGGCCTGTTCTACCGCCTCGCCGATCTCGTCTTCGTCGGCAAGTCGCTCGGCGGCGGCGGCGGCCAGAGCCCGATCGAGGCGGCGAAGCTCGGCAAGACGGTGCTGCACGGCCCGCGCATCGAGAACCTGCGCGACGTCTATGGGCTGCTCGACGAGGCCGAGGGTGCGGTCGAGGTGGCCGATGCGTCGAGCCTGGCCGAGACCTTGTCGAGCCTGCTCGCCGACCCGGCCAGGCTGCGCCGCGTCGCGCGGGCCGCCATCGAGACGATGCAGCGGCACGGCGGGGCCACCGAGCGGACGATCGAGGCGCTCGCGCCCTACCTGACCGACACGCCGATGCGGCGGGTTTCCTGACCATGATCGAGACGCCGCGCTTCTGGTGGCGGCCGGATCAGGTCTGGGCAAAGCGCCTGCTGGCGCCTGCCGGCGCGCTCTATGGGGCCGTCACGGCGCGGCGCATGGCGCGACCCGGCCGGCGGCTCGATCGGCCGGTGATCTGCGTCGGCAATGTCGTCGCCGGCGGTGCTGGCAAGACGCCGACGGTTCTCTGGCTCGTCGAGCGGCTCGAGGCGCGCGGCCAACGCCCCGTCGTCCTCTCGCGCGGCTATGGCCGGCAGAGAGGGGACGGCGACGAGGTGATCAGGGTCGATGGCGACCGCCACACGGCGCGCGAGGTCGGCGACGAGCCGCTGCTCATCGCCCGCACGGCCCCCTGTTTCGTCGCGGCCGATCGCCGGCGGGCGGCGGAGGCCGCAGTCGCGTCGGGCGGCACGGTGCTGCTGCTCGACGACGGGCTGCAGAACCCCAGCCTCACCAAGACGGCGTCGATTGCGGTGGTGGACGGAACGACCGGGATCGGCAACGGCGCCTGCCTGCCTGCCGGCCCGCTGCGGGCGCCGCTCGGGCGGCAGCTCCCCTTCGTGTCGCTGATTCTGGTCCTGGGTGACGGGGCGGCGGGCGATGGCGTCGCCGCCGAGGCCGGCCGCCAGGCCGTCGCCGTCGCCCGCGGCGATCTCCGGCCCGATGCCCGAGCCCTGCAGGCGCTGCGCGGCCGCAGGCTCGTGGCCTTCGCCGGCCTCGGCCGCCCGGACAAATTCTTCCGCACCCTGGAGGAGGCCGGCCTCGATCTCGTCGGCCGATCGAGCTTCCCGGACCATCACCCGTTTCGCGAGGTCGACCTCGCCCGATTGCTGGCGTCAGCGCGCCAGGCCTCCGCCGACCTCGTCACGACCGAGAAGGACCGGGTGCGGCTGCCAGCGGACTTTCCGGCCCTGACGTTGCCGGTGAGCCTCGACATCGAGGATCCGGCACCACTCGACGCCATGCTCGATCGGGCGCTGGCCGTCACGCCCGGGGCGTGATCCCGAGCCGCATCAGCTTGGCCTGCGGAGTGGCGTAGGCCTCCTGGCGCTCGACGTTCCAGTAGCGCAGCTCTTCGAGGGGGATCGGGGCGCCCGTCGCGCCGCAGCGCACGAAGCTGCCCGGCCGCACGACCCTGAACTCGCCGTCGCCATATTCGATTTCGGCCTCGGCGGCCATGACGGGACGACGCTCGTAACGGTTCATGTCAGCCATGGTCGAAAGGGACGCGCAATCATGGCCGCGCGTCCGTCGCCCCGCATGTCACATAATCGACAAGCGCACGCAAGCCGAGTTTCGCCGCGGACCCCTGTCGTCAAAACAGCGACCCCTGCCCCGAGCCGGCGGGGCGCAGGATGCGCGGGGCGGCACGGCCGCGCGGTCGCTTCGCGGTCTCGGTCCGGCCCAGGTCGGCCGCCGGCGCGTCGATGCCGGGACCGCCCAGCACCGTCGCACGCAGCGCACCGTCGTCGACGTCAATGCTCAGCACCGTTCCGGGCGGGGCGTCGGCGGCGCGGCGCAGCGGCAGGCCGGCGGCGTCGCGCACCAGGGCATAGCCCCGCCCGAGCACGCTGCGATAGCCGAGGCTCGCCAGCATCTTGGCTGCGCCACCGAGGCGTTCCCGACGTCGCGACGAGGCCGTGGCCGTGGCCTGCGTCAGCCGGGGCATCAGCGCGTCGAGCCGGGCGCGCCGGGCGCGCAGATCCTGCACGATCAGGGCGAGGCGCGCCTTGAAGCCCACCTCCAGGCGGGCCGCGGCCGAGGCGAGCCGGTGCCGGCGGCGTTCGGCCGCGACGAGGCCGGCGCGCTCGAGCCGCATCGCCGCGGCATCGAGCTTCTGGCGCGATCGCTCGAGCCGTGCCCGCGGCGATTGGGCCGCGAGGCCACCCGCAAGACGGACCAGCGCCAGCCGGCGGCAGTCGGCGCCGATGCGAAATCCGGCGGGCAGCCGCGCTCCCGCCTGATCGAGGCGCTGGCGTGGATCGGCGAGGAGATCGGCGCCGGCGGGCAGCGCCCGGACCAGCGCCCTGAGCCTGTCGCGGCTGCGCTCCATGAGCCGCAAGGCGCCGGCGCCATGGCGCGCCCCGAGGCGGTCGAGAGCGACGACGAGTTCCGCCCGCACCGGCACCGCCAGTTCCGCCGCCCCGGTCGGCGTCGGCGCCCGGAGGTCGGCGACGTGGTCGAGCAGAGTCCAGTCGGTCTCGTGGCCGACCGCGGAGACGAGCGGGATGCGGCTCTCGCCAGCGGCCCTGATCACCGCCTCCTCGTTGAACCCCCACAGATCCTCCAGCGAGCCGCCGCCCCGCGCCACGATCAGGAGGTCCGGCACCGCGATGCTGCCTCCCGCCGAGAGCGCGTTGAAGCCGCGGATGGCGCGGGCCACTTCGACCGCACTGTCCTCGCCCTGCACCCGCACGGGCCAGACCAGGACATGGCGCGGAAAGCGGGCCGAGACGCGGTGCAGGATGTCGCGAATCACCGCTCCCGTCGGCGAGGTCACGACGCCGATGACGCGCGGCAGGAACGGCAGCGGTCGCTTGCGGGCGGCGTCGAACAGGCCCTCGGCCGCGAATCGGCGACGGCGCTCCTCGAGCATGGCCATCAAGGCACCGATTCCTGCCGGTTCCAGCGTCTCGATGACGATCTGGTAGGAGGATTTCCCGGGAAACGTTGTGATCTTGCCGGTCGCCACCACCTCCATGCCCTCTTCGGGTTTGATCCGCATGCGGCCGAAGGCGGTGCGCCAGACCACCGCGTCGATGCGGGCGGTCGCGTCCTTGAGCGAGAAATAGGCGTGGCCGGAGGAATGCGGCCCACGGTAGTTCGAGACCTCGCCGCGCACCCGCACATAGCCGAAGCGGTCTTCGACGGTGCGTTTCAAGGCGCCCGAGAGTTCGCTGACGCTGAATTCCGGCGCGTTGGCGAGAAGGTCGCCGCCGGGCGGCGACCCCGCGCCGAACTCGGCCAGAAGGCTCTGGGACGTCGCCGTTCTGCTTTTGGATCGCATGGCGGGAGACCCTATCAGCCGAGGCGGCGGCTGTCGCGTCGTGCAAGGTAGGCGCGCGATGCCGGCGGCGCTTCGTGCGCGGTAGAAAACATGGCAGAAGGTGCGACACCGTGAGCCGTCGGTCGCGGGATCGTCAGCAGGGCCGAACGCCATGAACGTCCTTCTCCTTGGCTCCGGCGGGCGCGAGCACGCCCTCGCCTGGGCCATCGCGAAAAGCCCGTTGCTCGGGAGACTCATCGTGGCGCCCGGCAATCCCGGCACCGCCTCGCTCGGGCGCAATGTCGCGGCCGACATCGAGGATCCCGGCGCCGTCGTGGCGCTGGCGTGCCGCCACGCGATCGACCTCGTCATCGTCGGGCCGGAGGCGCCCTTGGTCGCCGGCGTCGCCGATGCCCTCGTGGAGGCCGGCATCCCGGTCTTCGGGCCGTCCAAGGCGGCCGCGCAGCTCGAAGGTTCGAAAGGGTTCACCAAGGACTTCTGCCGCGACTTCGGTATCCCGACCGCCGCCTATGCGCGGTTCGACGCGGCGGAGCCCGCCCTGCGTTCCATCGAGGGCCGGGCCTTGCCGCTGGTCGTCAAGGCCGACGGCCTCGCCTCCGGCAAGGGCGTCATCATCGCGACGACCTCGGCCGAGGCCGCGACGGCGATCCGGCTGATGTTCGACGGCGGCTTCGGGGCCGCGGGGACCTCGGTCGTGATCGAGGAGTTTCTGCCCGGCGAGGAGATCTCCTTCTTCGCGCTCTGCGACGGGACGCGAGCCCTGCCGCTCGGCTCGGCGCGGGACCACAAGCGCGTCGGCGAGGGCGATACCGGTCCCAATACCGGGGGCATGGGGGCGATTGCCCCGGCGCCCGCCCTGACCCCGGCGCTCGAAGCCGACATCATGGCGCGTATCGTCGCGCCGACGCTGCGCGGCATGCGGGCGCGGGATGTGCCGTTCCGCGGCCTGCTCTTCGCCGGACTGATGCTGACCGCCGCCGGGCCGCAGCTCATCGAGTTCAACGTGCGCTTCGGCGATCCCGAGACGCAGGCCATCCTGCGCCGTCTCGACGAAGACCTCCTGGCGTTGCTGGCGGCCACGGCCGCCGGCAGCCTGCCCGCCGGGCCGCTGCGCTTCCGGCCCGAGACGGGCCTCGCCGTGGTGTTGGCGGCCAGGGGCTATCCGGAGGCGCCGCTCAAGGGCACGGCGATCCGCAACCTGACGCTCGCCGAGGCCGTGCCGGGCGTCGAGGTCTTCCATGCCGGGACGAGGCTTAGCGATCAGGATCTCTTGGCGGACGGCGGGCGCGTGCTCAGCGTGACGGCGCTCGGGCGCGATGCGGACGAGGCGCGGCGGCGCGCCTATGCGGCGGTCGACGCCATCGATTGGCCGGACGGCTTCTGCCGACGCGATATCGGGGCCGCGGCGATCGGGCGACCATGACGACTGATCGCCACGCAAGGGATCGCGTTCACCGCCCTCCGGCCGATATGCTAAGATAATTGTCCTCAGCCAGGAGCGAACTATGCTCGCCATCCAACTCCCGACAGAACTCGAGGCTCGTCTCGAGGCTCTGGCCGATGCGACCGGACGGACAAAGGATTCCTATGCGGTCGAGGCGATCGCCGAATACATTGGGGATCTTGAAGACCTTTATCTTGCCGAACAGCGGCTGTCCGACATCCGAGACGGGCGGATTCGGACCATTCCACTCGACGATGTATTGAACAAGCATGGCCTGGCAGATTGAGCTCCATCCATCCGCTGAAAAAGAACTGCAGCGGCTCGGTCGCGAGCCGGCGCGGCGTATCCTGACGTTCCTGCGTGGAAGGTTGGGCGAGCGCGACGATCCGCGCCAGATCGGCGAGCCCTTGAAGGGCTCGAAATTCGACGCGCTCTGGAAATATAGGGTCGGAGACTACCGGATTATCGTGGATATCGATGACGATGCTCTCCGAATCCTGGTCGTGAGGATCGGCAATCGTCGCGACGTGTACAAGCGGTAGTCGAGATCTGCGATCGTTCCTTCGACGATCGTTGCGTCTGCCTCTGTCATCCGTTCCTCACACGACGACCCTATCCGTCGTCCCGACCTCCGGCCTGGAGCGTTGGTGCGTGCATGCCGCACGCGGCGCGACCCTCGAAGGAGTGGAAAGCCATGACCGACCTCGAAGACCTCTTACCCACATTCGAGTCGAAGACCATCCCGACCGAGGCCGGGCGCATCTTCGCCCGCACCGCCGGGTCGGGGCCGCCGCTCGTGCTGCTGCATGGCTTCCCCGAGACGCTGGCGATGTGGCACCGGCTCGCGCCGGCGCTGAGCCGGCACTTCAGCGTGGTGGCGATGGATCTGCGCGGCTACGGCTGGTCGTCCGCACCGAAAAGCCGCGGCGGCGAGGCCTATGCCAAACGGCAGATGGGCCGAGACGTCGTCGCCGTGATGGAGGCGCTCGGCCATGCGACCTTCGCGCTTGCCGGCCATGACCGCGGCGCTCGGGTCGGCTACCGCCTGGCGCTCGACGCGCCAGGCCGCATCACCAAGCTGGCGCTGCTCGACATCTACCCGACCGTAGAAGTCTGGCGGAAGATCGAGGCGGGCACCGGGGTCTCGCCGCACTGGCCCCGGCTTGCGACTGCCGAACCGCAGCCCGAAACCGAGATCGGCCGCGATCCCGACGGCTATTTCACAGGCCTGATGAGCCACTGGACGAGGGGTCGAAACCTCCATGCCTTCGACCCGAGGGCGCTGGCGCTCTATCGCGCCGCCTGGGGCGACCCGTCCCGCATCCATGCGATGTGCGAGGATTACCGCGCCGGGGCGACGCTCGACCGGGCGGCCGACGAGGCGGACGAGGCGGCGGCCAAGACGATCCCCTGCCCTGTCCTAATCCTCGCCGGCACGGACTACCTCGCGTCGGGTGATGGCGAGACGCCGCTCGACATCTGGCGCCGCGGCTTCGCGCCCCATGCGCAGGGCCAGACCATCCCGTCCGGCCATTTTCTCGCCGAGGAAGCCCCTGAGGCGACGCTCGCCGCGCTTGAGGCCTTCCTTTGAGGCCACGCGTCTACGACGAGGCGCCGCCGTCGACCGTCGACCGGCCGATCGCGCTGGCGCTCGGGGCAGGAGGCGCGCGGGGCATCGCCCATATCGTGGTGCTCGAGGCGCTCGACGAGCTCGGCCTCAAGCCGTCGGTCATCGTCGGAACCTCGATGGGCGCGATCGTCGGGGCGATCTACGCGGCCGGCTTTTCCGGGCAGGCACTGCGCCTGCACGTCTTCCGCACCCTGCGCCGGCGGCAATATGTGCTGGCCCGGCTGCTCGAAGCCAGGGTCGGCCGCTTCGCCGACATTCTCACGCGCGGCCTCACCAACCCGGTGCTGGTCGATGCCGAGCTGGTGCTCGGCCTGTTCTGGCCCTCGGCCATGCCGGACGGTTTCGAGGAGCTCGCGCTCCCGCTGTTCGTGGTCGCCACGGACTTCTTCGCGCAGGAGGAGGTCGTGCTGCATTCCGGCGATCTCAGGAGCGCGGTCGCGGCCTCGATGGCGATCCCCGGCCTCGTGCGGCCGGTTACCCGCAACGGCCGCGTGCTGATCGACGGGGGAGCGATCAATCCCCTGCCCTACGACCTCGTCTCCGGCCGCGATGCGATCGTGCTGGCCTGCGACGTCGGTCGCGGCCCGATGGACGCGACGCTGACCGTGCCCCCGACGCCCTTCGAGGCCATGTTCGGCGCCGCCCAGATGATGCAGAGCGCCATCGCGATCAAGATGATCCAGGCCAGCCCGCCGGACCTGCTGATCCGCCCGCCGGTCAATCGATACAAGGCGCTCGACTTCTTCCGCTTCGCGCAGATCCTGCGCGCCGCCGAGACCGTCAAGGACGACATCAAGCGCCAGCTCGAGGCGGCGCTCGGCCGCCGATGAGCCGGCGCCGCTCGGCAAGCAGGTCGGCGAGCGTCGTCCGGGTGCCGCCATCCGCCACGCCGTCGACCCGCGACGGCCGGAAGTGCCGCTGGAAGGCCGCGACGACGCTGCGCGTCCGGGCGTCGTAGAGACCGGACGGATCGAGGCCGTAGCCGACCTCGCCCAGATCGCTCTGCAGGGCCTTGACCGCGGCGCCGCTCGCACCGAGGTCGAGGACGCGCCCGCTCCCCGTCCGTTCCGGCACCCACAGGCCGACGCCGGCCGCATGCAACCGGTCCCAGGGAAACCTCTCGCCGGGGTCCTGCTTGCGGCCCGGGGCGACGTCGGAATGGGCCAGGATGCGGTCCGGCGGGATACGACGGCGCTCGGCGATGTCGTGGCAGAGCGCCACGACCGCGGCGATCTGCGCGTCGGGATATGGGGGCAGACCGAAATCGTGACCGCCGTTGACGATCTCGATGCCGACCGACGCCGAGTTGAGGTCGCTCGCGCCATGCCACAGCGCGCGCCCGGCATGCCAGGCGCGGCGCGCCTCCGAAACAAGCTGGAGGATCGCGCCGTCCTCCTCGACAAGGTAGTGGCTCGAGACCTGCGCGGCGGGGTTGGAGAGCTGCCGGAGCGCAGCGGCTGCATCGGCCATCCCGGTATAGTGCAGCACGATGGCGTCGGGCGCCACGACACCGATCCGCTCGCCGTGGTTCGGCGACGGATGGCACCGCGACACGAGCGGGCTGTCAGGCTGCCGGAGCCCGTCAGGCCCGGTTGTCAATAGCGGGCGATTTTCAGGCAGACCGGCTCGCCATAGGCATCATAGCCCCAGCGCAGACAGGGCGGCCCGGGCGGCCCTGCGAGTGGCGGCAAAGGCCGCGGCGTCGAGGCGGCGCCGAGGACGGCTCCGCTGGCGGCTCCGATGGCGCCTCCGGCCAGCGCGCCCGCAGGCCGGCCCGACAGCAGGCCGCCGATGATCGCCCCCGATGTTCCGCCGATCACCGCGCCACGGGCCGCATTGGCGTCCTGAGGCGTGCTGCAGCCTGCCAGGGCCAGGCTGGATACCAGCGCCGCCGCGGCCACCATGGTGAACTTCATTCCACTCTCCTCGAAACTCACGCGACGCGCCTTCAACGGTCCTCCGTCGGATCATGATGAACGCCATCCGTCAAAATTGATTTACGGTCTCGGCATGAGGCTCAATCCCGTCGATTTCTTGGACACGCGCCTCGCCAATGTCATTTCGACCCGATGTGGCAGGCGAACCACGATTTCAATTTGATGCAAGCGTTGCTTTCGGGACACAGCGTTAAGGGAATCTTACCCGCCGCCGCGCCTCTACTCGCGATTCGCCCGCCCTGGCAGCTCATCGCCCCGCTTTGGACGCATTTTCGCAACGGATTGGGCAGGACATTCCAGGCTCATGGAAGGATGAACGCTTGTCCCCACTCCCATGCACGGTCTTGATCCTCGGCCTGCTGGCCGCCTCGGTCTCCGTCGCAGAGGCCGGCAACAACCCCTCGATCGAGGTCCTGCCGCAAACTCCGACGCCGGATCCGATGCCGTTGGCGAGTGTGCCCGGGCCGACCGCTGCCACTCTCGCGCCCCAACCTCTGACCAGGGCCGGGCGTAGGGAGGCGAGGCGCCAAGCGATGATCGAGCGCCGGAAGGAACGACGGCAGGCGGCGCTCCAGCGCCACGAAGAGCGGCAACAGGCGGCGCTCGAGCGCCGGGCGGCGAAGCTGGGGCTCAAGACCCCAGCCTCCCCCGCGGTGGCGACCGCCACGCCGGCCGTGATGGCCGGCGCCATCGAAAGTCCCGCACCATCGCCGGCGGCGCTCATCGGCACGGCCGCACCGCATGACGGCAAGGAGGCGCCCACCCTCAGCGACCTCGTGGCCCGGCATGCGATCGAGAACGGCATACCGGTCAAGCTGGCGCAGGCCGTCGTCACCATCGAGAGCCGCGGCAATGCCCACGCCTCCAACCATGGCGCCCTGGGCCTGATGCAGATCAAATATGGCACGGCGCGCGCCGCCGGGTTCAGCGGCGCCGCGGCAGGGCTCATGGTCGCCGAGACCAACCTGCATTTCGGCATGAAGGTCCTGGCCGACGCCTATCGCTCGGCGCGAGGCGATCTCTGCGGGACGCTGATGCGCTATCAGTCCGGCCATCTCGCCACCCGCATGACGCGCTCCAACCGAGCCTATTGCTCGCGGGCCCGCTCGCTGATGGCGGGTGCGTGACCGTCGCTTCGGCCGATTGGGATCCGGCGCTCTACCGGACCTTCGAGGACGAGCGGACGCGGCCCGCCAGGGATCTCCTCGGGCGCGTCGACCTGACCTCCCCAGTGGCGATCGTCGATCTTGGCTGCGGACCGGGCAATTCGACCGAGCTTCTCGCGGAACGCTTTCCCGGTGCGACGCTGACCGGCGTCGACAGCTCCGCCGCCATGCTGACGGAAGCGCGCCGGCAGCTGCCCGGGACGGAATTCGTCGAGGGCGATGCCGGCCGGTGGGAGCCGTCGCGACCGGTCGATCTCATCTTCGCCAATGCGGTGCTGCAATGGGTCCCCGACCACGCGAGGCTGCTGCCACGCCTGTTCGGCCTGTTGCGGCCGGGCGGCGTGCTGGCGGTGCAGATGCCGGATAATGTCGACGAGCCGTCGCACCGCCTGATGCGCGAGACGGCCGAGGCCGGTCCCTGGCGCGAGCGTATCGGCCATGTCGGCGCCGCCCGCGCCAAGCGCGTCTTGCCGGCTCCGGCCTATTACGACCTGCTGGCGCCCTGGGCCGCCGACCTCGACATCTGGCGCACCACCTACCGGCATCCGATGGCCTCCGCCGCGGCCATCGTGCAATGGGTCCGCGCGACCGGCCTCAGGCCCTTCGTCGACCCGCTCGACGACGGCGAGCGTCCCGCGTTCCTGTCGCGCTACGAAGCGGCCATCGACCAGGCCTACGAGCGGCGCAGCGACGGCCGCCGGCTGCTCGCCTTCCCGCGCCTGTTCATCGTGGCGCGCCGCGCCGCCTGAGACGTTTCGCTGGCGAACGAAGCTCCGTGCCCCGGAATTCCTCAATCGAAGGTCGCCGCGCGGCGGCCTCGAGGGACCATGGACGACCATGAGCAACGACGACGCCAAAGCCCTGCCCGATCTCGCAGCCGGCCTCGCGCTCAGCGACATACCCGAGGGCCAAATCGTCGAAGCCCGCGCGGGCGACGAGAAAATCCTGCTCTGGCGCCAAGGCGACGGCGTTCGGGCCTTCGAGGGATCCTGCACCCATCTCGGGGCCCCTCTGGCCGAAGGCCTCGTGATCGACGGCACGATCCGCTGCCCATGGCACCATGCCTGCTTCTCGCTCCGCAGCGGCGAGGCGCTGGCTGCGCCGGCCTTCGCGCCGCTGCGCCAATGGCCGGTTGCGCTCGCCGGCGGACAGCTTACCCTCGCCGGTCCGCCCCGGGCACCGACTCGCACGATCCCCAAGCCCGGAGACGCCGCGCCTCGCACCATCGTCATCGTCGGGGGCGGAGCTGGCGGATTCGCGGCGGCCGACCGTCTTCGCCGCGACGGCTACGCCGGATCCCTGACGGTCGTCAGCGACGACGTCGACGCCCCCTACGACCGCACGCTTCTGACCAAGGATTATCTCGCGGGCACCACCGGCGAAGACGGGCTCGGCATCAGCCCCGTGACCCTGCACGACCTCGGAGTCGACCTGCGCCTTGGCACGACGGTCGAGCGGATCGAACGGGACGCGAAGCGGGTCGTGCTCGCCGATGGCGGCGCCCTGCCCTACGATCGACTGCTGCTGGCCACGGGAGCCGCGCCCAAGCCGTTCGACGTTCCCGGCGGCGACCTGCCGCATGTCCGCCTGCTGCGCTCCGCCGCCGATGCGCGACATCTGCTCGAGGCGCTCGGCGACGCCAAGACCGTCGTGGTCGTCGGCGGCAGCTTCATCGCGACCGAGGCCGCGGCCTCGCTGCGCGACCGCAAGCTCGAGGTCCATCTGGTCTCGCCCGACCCTCATCCTCTCGAAAAGGTTCTCGGCCGCGCGCTCTCGGATCTCGTCGTCGACACCCACCGCGATCACGGCTTCGTCCTGCACCTCGGCCGGAGCGTCTCGGCGGTGCGCGGGCGCAAGGCGCGTCTCGACGACGGCCTGGAGATCGACTGCGATCTCGTCCTGGCGGGACTCGGCGTGACGCCTCGCACGGCCGTGGCCGAGGCCGCCGGCCTCGCGGTCGACGACGGCATTCTGGTCGATCGTCAGTTGCGCACCGGCGACGCGTCCATCTACGCGATCGGCGACGCCGCACGCTGGCCGGACCCACGCAGCGGCAGATCGGTCAGGATCGAACATTGGGCCGTGGCGGAGCGGCAGGGCCAGGTCGCCGCGGCCAACATGCTGGGGCGCGGGTTCGGCTTCGACGTCGTGCCATTCTTCTGGACCAAGCAGTTTGACGTCTCGATCCGCTACGTCGGGCATGCCGAGACACCGGACTCCATCGTCATCGACGGCGATGTGGCGAACCGCGACGCCGCCGTCCGCTACCTGTCGGGGGACCGCGTCATGGCCGTCGCCACGCTCGGCCGCGACCGCGAATCACTGTCGATCGAATCCGACATGGAAGCGATGCTGCGGGCCGGCACGTCCGCCGCCCCGCCGCGCTGAGCACCTTTGCTGCATGTCCACGGGCCTCTCGGACACGCGGGCGCCCGGCCGCCCTGGCAATGTCCTCAGGACGGACGGCCGGTCATTTTCGGCTTCGGCGGCCACGCCATGTTGGGACGCTCGAGGCTCTGCTCGTGGCCGATCGCCCGCTCGACCATATCGACGAACTGCTGCAGGTTCACGAAATCAGGTGCGGCCTCTGCCACCGAATTGGGATCGGCCAGCATGGACGACACGAGGCCGCGGCGATCTTCGACCAAGGCGTCACGCAGGTTGCGCAGGGCCTCGATATGTTCCTTGGACATGGTTATACTCCTGAGGCAGGATCGGCTTGCGCTCGAAACCGCCGATAGACGAACGTGGATCGGATCGGCCGGTCCGAGACGATGCCGATCGAGCAAGGAGATCACGCTCGAACCTTCGGCCGACCGTGTCTCGCACGGCGACGCCTTCGCATCCAGGACGCTACAGGCCCGGTGGCCGCGGCGCCCCTGCCTGATGCGCAAGAGTCGCCCACCGTGGCAGATTTGTCCCGTGGTCGCAAAGGATGTAGGGTCTCGTGAACGGAAGATGAGCCCGCCATTCAAACTTCGTTCAACCTACCTCGCGTTATCATAGGGTTGGCTATGGGAATGCGCCTCGATCCCCCCTACGTTGAGGACGTGAGCGGGGCGCGTTTCGAGCACGTGGACAGACGGTGCCGGCACAGGATCCTGACGTAAGACGATGTCCTCCCTAGACGCAATCCCGCTGTTCGGCGGCGGCTTCATGGCGGTGGCGCAGGTCGCCAGCCATCATGGCGTCCAGGCCGCTCCGGCCCAGCTCTCGCATCGGCTGGCGCTCGGCGACATGCCGCCGTCGGCGGAGGATCTGGCGCGGGCGGCGGTGATCATCGGCCTCAAGGCGCGCGTCATCAGGGACCCGAGTGCGAAGCGGCTTCGCACCATCCCCGTGCCGGCGATCATCAGGATCAAGGACGGCACCTGGGCGGTCTTCGGCGTGGAAACCTCGCCCGGTCAGTATCGCGTCGTCGATCCTGTCACCCGGCGGCAGGAGCATCTGACGCTCGACGAGGTGCTCGAGCGGCTCGATCACGACGTCATCCTGATCGGCAAGAGCGCCGAGCTCTCGTCCGAGCAGCTGAAATTCGGGCTCGCCTGGTTCTGGCCGGCCATCAAGCGCTACCGCAAGCCGCTGATCCATGTGGTCGTCACGTCGTTCTTCATCAACCTGCTCGCGCTCGCGACCCCGCTGGTGTTCCAGCTGGTGGTCGACAAGGTGCTGGTCTCGAAGAGCTATTCGACGCTCGTCGTGGTCATCTCGGCGATGCTGCTGATCGCGATCTTCAACGCGATCCTGCAATATCTGCGAACCTATGCGCTGAACCACACCTCGAACCGCATCGACGTGGAACTCGGCGCCAAGCTCTACGCGCATCTGGTGCGGCTGCCGATTTCCTATTTCGAGCGCCGCGCGGCGGGCATCATCGTGACACGCGCCCGCGAGATCGAGAACGTCCGCCGCTTCATGACCGACCAGGGGCTGGCCTCGGTCGTCGACATCTTCTTCATCTTTATCTTCATCGCGGTCCTGTTCCTCTATTCGAAGACGCTGACCGCCGGCATCCTGCTGCTGACGCCGCTCTATCTGGTGATCGGCGTCGTCATGCGGCCGGCCTACAGGCGCAAGCTGAAGGACAAGTTCCGCCGCTGGTCGAAGAGCCAGCAGCTCATCGTCGAGACGGTCGTCGGCATCCAGACCATCAAGGCCTCGGCGGTCGAGCCGCTGTTCCAGCGGCATTGGGAAACGCGCCTGGCCGCCTACGTCAAGTCGAGCTTCCAAAGCATCATGCTCGGCACGCTGGCGCAGACGGGCGTGCAGTTCATCACCAAGATCCAGACGGCGATGATCCTGTTCTTCGGCGCCCAGCAGGTGATCGCCGGCGGCATGACGGTGGGTGGCCTGATCGCCTTCAGCATGCTCTCGCAGCGCATGACGCAGCCGATCATGCGCTTCGCCAAGCTCTATCAAGGGTTCCAGGACGTCCAGGTCTCGCTCGAGCATCTGGCCGACATTCTCGATGCCCCGATCGAGCAGCAGACGCAGGTCATGGCCGCGCTGCCCCCGGTCGAAGGCGCGGTCTCGATCCGCAACGTCTCGTTCCGCTACCGGCCGGAACTGCCCGAGGCGCTGAGCAACCTGAACCTCGACATCGAGCCCGGCGAGGTCATCGGCATCGTCGGGCCCTCGGGCTCCGGCAAATCCACGCTGACCAAGCTCGTCCAGCGGTTTCACAGCCCGACCAAGGGCGAGATCCTGCTCGACGGGATCGACATCTCCCAGGTCGATCCGGCCTGGCTGCGCCGCCAGCTCGGCGTCGTCCTGCAGGAGAATTTCCTGTTCAACCAGACGGTGCATGAGAATATCGCGCTTGCCCGTCCCGAGATGACGCGCTCCCAGGTCGTGCGGGTGGCGCGCCTCGCGGGCGCCGACGAATTCATCTCGAAAATGCATCAGGGCTATGATTCGGTCATCGAGGAGCGGGGCGCCAATCTGTCCGGCGGCCAGCGCCAGCGGATCGCCATCGCCCGCGCCCTCGCCACCGATCCCCGCATCCTGATCCTCGACGAGGCAACGAGCGCGCTCGACTACGAGAGCGAGCGGATCATCCGCAACAACATGGCGCAGATCTGTCAGGGCCGGACGGTGATCATCATCGCCCACCGCCTCGCGGCGGTGCGCAACTGCGACCGGATCGTCGGAATGACGCGCGGCGAGATCACCGAGATCGGTTCGCACGAAGACCTGATTCGCCGTCGCAACGGCCTCTACGCGCGCCTTTGGGCCCTGCAAACCGATCAGGTGAGCGCATGAGCCGCGATCAACTGACGGTCGTCGGTCCGCCGCAAGACCGCGGGCGCCCCGGTCCCGACCGGCGCCCGGTCCCGCTGAAGGGTGGGCGCCAGCTCCGACGCCAGCGCCCCGACATCGACCTCGACGAACTCTGGGCGCCGCTGAAGCGCGAACGCGTACCGGAGGATCGCGAGTTCCTCCCCGGTGCGCTGGAAATCCTCGAGGCACCGGCCTCGCCGGTCCGCATCGCGCTGATCTATGTGCTCTGCGGCTTGCTCGCGGCGGCCCTGGCCTGGTCGTGGTTCGGCCATCTCGACGTCTATGCCGACGCCACCGGTAAGGTGCAGGCCTCGGGTCGCACCAAGGTCGTGCAGCCGCTCGACAGCGGCACCGTCATCAAGATCCTCGGTGGCGACGGCGTGAAGGTCAAGGAAGGCGCTCCGCTGATCGAGCTCGACCCGACCGAGGCTATCGCCAACGAGACCGTGGCGCGGGATGCGTTGAACAATGCCCGGGCCGAGATCCTGCGTCGCCAGGCCGCCGTCAAGGCCGCCAGGCAAGATCCGGTCGACACCAAGATCACCGTTCCCTGGACGGACGACATTCCGCAGACCGTGCGCGTCCGCGAGGAGGATGCGCTCCACAGCGACCTCGCGACGCTGGCGTCGACGCTCGCCAACCTGAAGGCCCAGAAGGCAGAAGCCGAGGCGCAGCGCGACAAGTACAGCGGAGCCATCGTGCCGCAGAAGCAGGTGATCGACCTGCTCAACGAGCGCGTCGGCATGACCGACCAGATGTTCACCAAGGGCTGGAACAGCCGGCTGACCGTGATCGAACTGATGCAGCAAAAGCAGCAGGCCGAATTGGCAATGGCCAATCTCAACGGCAGCCTCGGGTCGGCGACCGCCTCGATCGCGGTGATCGAGACGCAGATCGGCAAAGCCATCCAGACGTTCACGGACAGCAACACGCAAGCCTACGTGAGCCAGCAGCAGAAGGTCGACGAACTCGTTCAGGCTCTCGCGAAGGCTCAGCTGAAGGTCAGCCACATGACGCTTCGGGCGCCGATTTCGGGCGTCGTCCAGGCCACGTCGGTGACGACGATCGGCCAGGTCGTCGCCCCGGGTCAGCAGCTCATGCAGGTCGTGCCCGAGGACGCGCCCCTGGAGATCGAGGCCTATATCCTCAACAGCGATGCGGGGTTCGTGAAGGTCGGCCAGGACGTGACAATCAAGGTCGATACCTTCCCCTATACTCGCTATGGAACGATCGACGGAACCGTTACGAAGGTGGCGGCGGACGCCTTGACCGGCAAGCAGGCACAACAGCAGCAGACCAGCCCGTCGAGCGCGCCGGACGGGGCGATGACGATCACCAGCGCAGCCCAGCAGACCTCCGATCTCGTCTTCCCGGTGATCATCAAGCCGAAGACGACCACCCTGATGGTCGACGGCAAGAAGCGGTCGCTGACGTCCGGCATGACGGCGACCGTCGAAATTCGGACGGAGAGCCGGCGTGCCATCGACTACATCCTGTCGCCGATCCAGGCTGCGCTGTCATCCGCGGCGCAGGAACGATAGAGCGAGTCACGACGTATTCCAGAGGGGTGACAAGGTGGTGAGTTGCGTCAAAGCGACATGTCGGTAACTTTCGGGCCGACCTTCGGTCGATTCGTGGTTTTGATGTGTCTTGATTTGATGGGAATCGTGATAGGAGGTTTGTAGGAATTCTGCGTCACGGTGACAGACGCAGTTCGCTTGTAGGCGCGCAGCAGCCCACACACTCGGCTTTGGTGGAGGTAGATATGTACGGTTACGGATACGGCGGCTACGGCTATGGCTACGGTGGTTACGGCTATGGCGGTTACGG
>DATBEH010000159.1:0-14090 GCA_036276175.1 Lichenihabitans sp. | reverse complement strand
TGGCCTGCGCCGCGGCGCAGGCCACGCTCGACCTCTATCGCGACGAGGACCTGTTCAACCGGGCCAAGACGTTGGAGCCCGTCTGGGCCGATGCGATCCATAGCCTCAAAGGCCTGCCCAACGTGCTCGACATCCGCACGGTCGGCCTCGTCGCCGGCATCGATCTCGCCTCCAAGCCCGACGCGGTCGGCGCGCGGGCGTTCGAGGCCATGGATCGCGCCTTCCACGACCATGGCCTCATGGTGCGCATGACGGGGGACACGCTGGCCCTGACCCCGCCGCTGATCATCACGGAGGCCCAGATCGGCGAGGTCGCCGACAAGCTCCGGCGGGTCATCTCCACGGTTCACTGACACCTTCCCCTCATCCGGCGCGTTTTCGCGGCTTTGCCGCGACGCGCCACCTTCTCCCGCAAGGGGAGAAGGCGCCAACGCCGCAGAACGAGGCTCTCCTTCTCCCCTTGCGGGAGAAGGTGCCCCGACGTGGTCGGGGCGGATGAGGGGTCCTTCGGCCACAAACGCCAAAGACCATGACCGATCATCCCGTCCGTTCCACCGTCAAGGCCCGCCTGCCGCGCGGGCTCGTCGATCGCAATCCTGCCGACATCGCCGCGACCGACCGGCTGATGGCGGCGATCCGCGAAACCTACGAGCTCTACGGCTTCGAGGCGGTCGAGACGCCGTTCATCGAATATACCGAGGCGCTCGGCAAATTCCTGCCCGACCTCGACCGGCCGAACGAGGGCGTCTTCTCGTTCAAGGACGACGACGAGCAATGGCTGTCGCTGCGCTACGACCTCACCGCGCCGCTCGCCCGCTACGTCGCCGAACACTACGACACGCTGCCGAAGCCCTACCGCTCCTACCGGGCGGGTCCGGTGTTCCGCAACGAGAAGCCGGGACCGGGACGATTCCGCCAGTTCCTGCAGTTCGACGCTGACACGGTCGGCTCCGCCTCGGTCGCAGCCGATGCCGAGATCTGCATGATGGCGGCCGACACGCTGGAGAACCTCGGCATTCCGCGCGGCGACTACGTGATCAAGGTCAACAACCGAAAGATCCTCGACGGCGTCATGGAGGCGATCGGCCTCGCTGGGCCGGAGGCAGCCGGCAAACGACTGATCGTGCTGCGCGCCATCGACAAGCTCGACCGGCTGGGGCCTTCCGGCGTCGAGGCGCTGCTCGGCGCGGGGCGCCGCGACGAGAGTGGCGACTTTACTAGGGGGGCCGGGCTCGACGCCGAGGCTACGCGGCGCGTGCTGGCTTTCACCTCGGCGCAAGGCGATAATGCCGAGACGACCATCCGCAACCTCGAGGTCGCCGCCGGAGGGTCGGAGCGGGGTGGCGACGGTGTGCGCGAGCTCGCCGCCATTGCCGGCCTCGTCGCCGCGAGCGGGTACGGGGGCCGCGTCATGCTCGACCCCGCGGTCGTGCGCGGCCTCGAATATTACACTGGGCCGGTCTTCGAAGCCGAGCTGACCTTCGAGGTTAAGGGCGACGATGGCAAGCCGGTCCGCTTCGGCTCGGTCGGGGGCGGCGGCCGCTACGACGGGCTCGTCGAGCGGTTTCGTGGCGAGCCGGTGCCGGCCACCGGCTTCTCGATCGGCGTGTCGCGGCTGGTCGCGGCGCTGCGGGCGATGAACAGCCCGCTGCTCGGCGAGGCGAAGCCGCGAGGGCCGGTCGTGGTGCTGGTGCTCGATCGCGACCAGCTCGACCACTACAATACCGTGGTGGCGCGGCTGCGCGCCGCCGGCATCGCCTCCGAGCTCTACCTCGGCTCAGCCGGCATGAACGCCCAGCTCAAATATGCCGACCGCCGCAACGCGCACTGCGCCGTGATCCAGGGCTCGAACGAGCGCGACGCCGAAGGCGGTCCGCAGGTCATTATCCGCGATCTGCGGCTCGGTGCCGAACTGGCCAAGACCTCCAAGGACCGCGCCGATTACCTCGAGCTGCGCCAGAAGGCGCAGTTCCCGGTCGCGGAGGAGGCCATGGTGGCGGCCGTTCGAGAGGTTCTGGCGCGCCAATACTAGGTCCAAGCTAATAATGAACTAAGTCGTCGGTCGCGGCACCTGTATAAAATTTAATCCTAAGAACTCTTGGAAGTACCGCCGCACGTATTATGTTCATCCTCACTTGATCCGGGCCCCTCTGGCGCCGACCCCGAAGCGGGCGGCGCGATGTCGGATCAGTCCGCGCGGCGCCATTCGGCGCCGGCCGGCCTGTTCGGGTCCGAAACCTTCGAGAACCCAGCCGGCCCGCGCGGTCCCTTGGTCCTTTGGAGGATGTTCATGTCCAACCTGTCTCCGCGTCACGCCGCCGCCATCACCCCGGTCGCCGTCGCGACAGACGCCGCCATCGCGCGCAACGCCGATTTCATGGAGGCGCTGATCGCCGCGGGCGCCCTCATCGCCCACGCCGACGGCGAGGTGGCTGGGCTGGAGCGCCGCCGGCTGCTCGGCCTGGTGCGAAACCACGCCACCCTGTCGGTCTTTTCGCGCGAGCAGATCATCGACGAGGTCGCGATGCATGAGGCCAATTTCCGGCTCGACCCCGAGGTGGCTCAGATCCTCGCCCGCGAAAAGCTGATGCAAATCGTTGGCCAAGCGAAGCTCGCGCGGCTCGTCGTCAACGCCTGCCGCGAGATCGTGCCGGCCGACGGCGTGCTCCACCCGGCCGAATATCGCGTGCTCGGTGAGATCCGGGCGATGCTCGGGCTGAACGCCGGCAGCACGCCGGCCTGGGCCTGACCGGGTCGTCGGGGGAGACAGCGCATGACTGGAGATTTTCTGGCCGATCGTGGCAAGGGCTTGGAGGATGCCTTCTTCGCCCGGCAGGATGCCCTGCTCCGCCAGCGCCTCGCGGAGCTCGACGAGATGAGCGACCGCAAGGTCGCGCTGGCCCAGGCATCCGGAATAGCGGACGCGGTCGTGCTCGACAGGCTGATGGGGCTCGGGATGAGCAGTGCGCTCCTCGCCGCGATCTCGCTCGTGCCGCTCGTAACGGTGGCCTGGGCGGACGGCCAAATCGAGCCCGAGGAGCGCGAGGTGGTGCTGGCAAGCGCCGAGAGGTCCGGCCTCGACAAAGCCCATCCGGGCTACGCGCTCTTCGCCGGCTGGCTCGACCGCAAGCCGCAGGCGCTGCTCTTCGAGACATGGACGTCCTATATGGCCGCTTTGCTGCCGGTCTTGAGCGTGGAAGCGCGGCGGAGCCTCGAGACCGACATCGTCGAGCGGAGCCGCGCGGTTGCGGAAGCCGCCGGCGGCTTCCTTCGCATCGCGGGGCGCACCTCGGCGGCCGAGAAATCCGTGCTGGCGAACGTCGAACGGGTTCTTGCGGCGTAAAGGTGTCTCCGGACGATCCGTCCTTGCCGTGTCATCCCGGGCGCAGACCCGGGATCCACATCCCGGATCGACGGCGCGAGCCTCTCGGCTTCGCGCCTTGTCCGGGATGACGGCCCATAGAGCGACTCCAGGTCGAGGTGGAGATCGGGCTATAGCCCTTGATCGAAGATCTTGCGGCACTCGGGGCTGAGCTGCGCCTTCTTCTTCCCCATGCAGGCGGTGATCTTCGCCTCGTCGGGAATGGCGTCGCCGCAAAGGCGCGTCGCGTCGCCGTAGCAGGCCTGCTCGGCCCGCTGGCGCGCCGTTCCGCTGACACGGCCGGGCATCTTGGCCTCGGCGGCGGGTACGAAGAGGCTCGCCGCGATCGCGGCGGCCAGCAGAATACGTCCTATGATCATCGCGTTCCCCCCGTTTCGAGCCGGCCCGTCCCCGTCCGGCTCAAGCCCACGCCGCGAACCTCTCGCCGACCATACTCATGAAGGCGTCGCGGCGCACGGGCGTCGTATGGTTCATGTCATGCAGGGCCAAGTATTCGCAAGCCGCGCCACGCGCCGTCTGGACCCGCAACGCCCGCTTGAAGAAGCGCTTGGGAGGATCGCCGGCCAGGAGGGTGCGCCAGCGGTCGCCCCCGTAGGTGCAGACCGCCGCGAGACGGCGGATGTGGCGCAGCGTGAAGGCGAGGTTGCCGCGGGCGTCGATGTCGAAGGCGACCCCGGGGATCAGCACGCGGTCGACATAGCCCTTGAGGATGGCCGGAAAGCCGTAGTTCCACACCGGATGGACCAGCACCAGCGCCTCGGCCGCCTTGAGACGCCGGACATGGTCGGCGACGCCGGCCTGGTTCAGTGCCGTGTCGTGATAGGCGATACGTTCCTGCCGCGACATCACCGGATCGAATTGTTCCGCATAGAGGTCGCAGTCGTCGACCGCGTGGCCGCGGGCCTGCAGCGTCGCCACCACACGCTCGTGCAGCGCGGCGACGTAGCTCGTCTCGACCGGATGGGCGTAGAGCACCAGCACCCGCATGAGGTCAGCCGGCGGCCGCGAGCGAGGGGAACAGATAGGTCCGGCCGGAGGCGTAATCGAAGGCGGGATCCTCCCAGGCGATCATCTTGCCGGGGTTGAGCAGCCCCTGCGGGTCGGCCTCGCGCTTGAAGGCGAGCTGCGCCGCATCGGTCTGTTTCATGCCGCCTTCCTCGAGCGTGTAGCGGTGCGGATTGAAGATCGGCGCGCCCATGTCCTCGTGGATGCGGATGATCTCGTCGAGCCGTTCCTCGGTCGTGTAGCGCACCAGCGGCAGGCCGAAGCAGGTGATCTTGCCGTTGTAGCGCGAGACTTCGAGGTGGCCCGTCACCTCCTCGCCGAACCGCGCATGGATCTCCCGCACGAGGTGCAGCTGGTCTGGGAAAGGGTAGAGCACCTGGAGATAGGTGATGGCAGGGTCGACCCTGAGCGCCCGCAAGGTCGTGTGATTCCAGGCGAGCTCGTAGTTCGGCGGCAGGCCCTCCTTGTCGGCCTCGCTCGCGAGCGAGGCATCGAACAGGATCTCGGCGCCGGCAAAACGGTCGCAGAAGACCTTGAAGGCGTCCATGGCATGGGCCGCCACCATGACGAGCACGATGCTGCGGCCGGACGGGATGAGCTTGCGATGACGCAGGAAGTAGCGCTCGGGCGCCGGCGCCGCCACCGGCGTGATGAGCTTCGTCAGGATGCCGTCCTGCTCGCCGAGCGCGTTGCCGAAGCGGGTCGCCGCCTCGAAGCTCTCGAAACCGACGATGACGTCGATCCAGTCGTAGGCCGCCGCGAGCGGCATCTCGACCTCGGTGATGATGCCGTTGGTGCCATAGGCGTGCGCGACCTTCGACAGGTCGGCCCCGGTGATCCGGACGAGCCGCGGGCTCGCTTCCATGGTGGCGACGGTCACGGCGAGGATGTTGCCGAGATCGCGCAGCCCGCCCCAGTTGATCGAGCCGACGCCGCTCGACCCGCCGGCGATGAAGCCGCCGATGGAGGCGGTATTGTAGGTCGAGGGATGCATGCGCAATTCCTGCGCCGAAGGATGGGCTCGGGTCTGCCGGTCGATCTCGGCGAGAACCGCACCCGGGCCGCAGCGCAGCCGGCCAGGCGCGATCGCCTCGATCCGGTTCATCTCGGCGAGGTTGAGCACGATGCCGCCCGAGATCGGCATGGCCTGGCCGTAGTTGCCGGTGCCCGAGCCGCGCGGCGTCACCGGGATGCCCAGCGCATGGGCGGCCGCCAAGGTCTCGACGACCTCCGCGGAATCGGCCGGCGTGACGACGATGTCACCGGTGACAAGATCGAGCTGCCGCTTCAGGAATGGCGAATACCAATAGAAGTCGCGGCTCTTCTGTTTCACCAATGCCGGGTTGGTCTCGGTCCGGATGTCGCCGAGCCGCGCCTTGAGCCCGTCGATGTCGTAGCGCGGGCTCATGGCTTCAGTCCTTCGAGATGGTCGAGCGCCGCATAGAACGGCGGCACGGCGGCGATGGGCCGGCCGCGCCGGATCACGATGCGGTCCGACTGCGGCCGCGCCAACCACTCCGTCATGGTGCGGGCGGTGAAGAGGATGAAGTCGGCCGGCAAGCCCGCGCCGATGCGGCCGCGCTCCGGCCTGCGCATCACGTCAGCCGGCGTCGCCGCCACGGTGCGCGCCCAGTCGCCGAACGGATGGTCGAGATGCAGGATGCGGGTGCCCTCGCGCCACACCTCCGCCATGTCGAGATCGCCGTGGGCGTAGAAGCTGTCGCGGGTATTGTCGCTGGCGATCATCACAGGCACGCCGGCCTCGGCGAGCTCCTTGAACGCGGTGGTGCCGCGCCAGCGCGGCGTGCCTTCCTCCCGCTCCTGCAGGTACATGTTGCACATGGGAAGCGACACGACCGCGATGCCGGCGCGGGCCACGAGATCGATGGTGCGCCTGCGCTCGTCCTCGGGCAGGAGCGACAGCGCGCAGCAATGGCCGGCGAGGATCTTCCCCTCGAAGCGATGCGCGAGCGCCGTCTCGGCGACGGTCGCGAGCGTATTGACGGAAGCATCGCCGGTCTCGTCGATATGGAAGTCGAGGTCCCAACCTTTGTCCGCCGCAAGCCGGAACATCCGGTCCAGCGCGGGACGAAGGACCGCGCCAGGATAGGTCACGGCGCCGAGGACGCGGCCGAACTCGCCGACCATCTCGGCGACGGCGGCCAGATGCGCATCGTCGAGCGCGAATTCGATGCCGAAGAGCGGCGTGGCTTCGAGGTCGATGCGGTCGCGCCAGCGGTCGCGGATCTCGCCGAACACCGGCCAGGAGATGCGGATCTGCGGGCCGAGGCTGTCGAGATGGGTGCGGATCGCCGCCGTCCCATGCGCATAGGCGCAGGCGAGGCCGAACTCCATGCGGGCGCGGACGTCCTCGGCCGTCCAATGCGCGGCGCGGTCGGCGCCGACCGTCTCGATGGCGCGATCGCGCGTTCCGTCGGGATTGGGCGCGCGAGGCCAGATATGGCCCTTGTCGAGATGCGTATGAATGTCGACCGGGCACGGCAGAACCATGCCGAGACCGGCATCGACGAAGGGCAGGTCGCCGAGGTCGAGCCCGGGCCCAACGGCCGCGATCCGATCACCGTCGATGATCAGATCGAGGCCGACGAGGCCCTCGCCGTCGGGCCGGCCGGCGGGATCGCGCAGCAGCGCCGTCGGGATGCGGGCGTTGCGGACGGCCCAGCGCGCGACCGCCGAGGGAAGCGTGAGGCGGCGCATCTCAGCTACCCCGCGTGCGGGCGCTGTCGTGCCAGCGATGCAGCATCAGATAGGTCAGAAGCGTGAAGGTCACGTAGATCAGGATTCCGGTCAGCGAGATCAGCGCCAGGGCCGCGAACATGCGCGGGATGTTGAGACGGAAGCCCGCCTCGACGATGCGGAAGGCGAGGCCCGAGCCTTTTCCCGCGGAGCCCGCCGCGATCTCGGCCACGATGGCGCCGATCAGCGCCAGGCCGCCGCCGATGCGCAAGCCGCCGAGGAAATAGGGCAGCGCCGAGGGAAGCCGCAGATAGAGGAACTGCTGCCGGCGGCTGGCGCGATAGAGGTCCATGAGCTCGATCAGGCCGTGATCGGCCGAGGCCAGGCCGAGGCTGGTGTTGGAGAGAATCGGGAAGAAGGCGACCAGGAAGGCGCAGACCAGCACCGCGGTCGACGATTCGAGATAGATCAGGAGCAGTGGCGCGATGGAGACGATGGGCGTCACCTGCATGACGACCGCGAAGGGGAAGAAGCTCCGCTCGATCCATTTCGATTGCGCGAAGAGCACCGCCAGGGCGACGCTGCCCAGGGTCGCCAGCACCAGGGCGACGACCGTCGTCTTCAGCGTCACGACGAGCGAGGCCGAGAGCACGCCCCAGTCCTTGACGAGCGTCGCGCCGATGAGGCTCGGCGCCGGCAGGATATAGGGCGGGATCTGGTTGATCCGCACGATGGCTTCCCAGATCGCCAGTGCCACGCAGAACATCGCGAGCGGCAGCACGATCTCGATGAGGCGATGCGGCTTGAGGCGGCGCCAGGCGCGTCCGGGCGCGGCCTCGGACGGCGCCGCGAGGCTTTCGGCGGGACCGAGCGCGCTCACAGATGATCCTCCGCCGCCATGGCGGCGTGCAGCGCCTGCGAGGCGCGCCGGCATGTCTCGTTGTAGAGCGGGGTCGTACGGAACTCCTCCGTGCGCTTTGCGGGCCCCGGCACCGGGATGGCCTCGACGATGCGGCCGGGCCTAGACGCCATCACGACGATCCGGGTCGAGAGATAGACGCTCTCGTAGACCGAATGGGTGACGAAGACGACCGTCGTTCCGAGCTCGGCCGCGAGCCCCACGAGGTCGTCGTTGAGGCGGAAGCGGGTGATCTCGTCGAGCGCCGCGAAGGGCTCGTCCATCAGCAAGAGCTTCGGCCGGAGCACCAGCGCGCGGGCGATCGAGACGCGCATCTTCATGCCGCCCGAGAGCTCGCGCGGATAGGCCGTCATGAACTTGGCGAGGCCGACCCGGGCGAGCGCCTCCTCGACGCGCGGCGTGGCGGCGCGGCGCGCGACCTTGCGCAGGCGCAGCGGCAGGAAGACGTTGTCGAAGACGCTGGCCCAGGGCATCAGCGTGGGTTCCTGGAACACGAAACCGACCTCGGGCGGGTCGCCGTGCCAGGCGATCTCGCCGCTCGAGGGCTCGGTGAGGCCGGCCAGGAGCCGCAGCGCCGTCGACTTGCCGCAGCCGGAGGGACCGATGAGCGACAGGAACTCGCCCTCGTAGACATCGAGGTCGAGGCGGCAGAGGGCCTGGGTGCCGTTCGGGAAGGTCTTCGACACCGCCCGCATGGCGACCATCCGATCGCCTTCCGGTGCCGCACCGGGCGAGGTTTGCTGCAGAACGACTGTCATGACGGCGATGCTGGCTCCAAACCCCTCACCCGGCTTTCGCGTGCCCCGCGAAATCCACCTTCTCCCGCAAGGGGAGAAAGGCGCCAAACCGCAGACCGAGGCACTCCCTTCTCCCCTTGCGGGAGAAGGTGTCCTTTGCAAAGCAAAGGGCGGATGAGGGGTGATCCGGCCAAAGTCCTAAACGGCATCACTTAGGCTCGAGGTCGAGGCCGACCTTCTTGTCGACGAACTGCAGCGTATAGGCTTGCTTGTAGTCGAGGTCGGCCGCCACCACCCCCGCCTTGACCATCTTGTCGAAGAAATCCTTTTGCTTGGCGTCGGTCATGGCGCCGATGCCGAGGTCCTTGGTGTCGCCCGAATCGATGACGCCATATTGCTTCATCTTGTCGGTCGCATAGGCGATCTCCGCGTCGGTGATGTCGGGATTGTCGCGTCTGATCGCCTCGTTGGCCTTCTTGTTGTCGCCATAGAGATAGTTGTACCAGCCGATGGCCGAGGCGTCGACGAAACGCTGCACGACGTCGGGATGGTCCTTCACCATCGCCTGGGTCGTGACGGTGGTCGTCGCATAGGTGCTGAAGCCGTAGTCGGCCAAGAGGAAGACGTTCGGCTTGAAGCCGCCCTGCTTCTCGACCGCATAGGGTTCCGAGGTCAGGAAGCCCTGCTGCACCGAATGCTTGTCGGCGATGAAGGGCGCGGTGTTGAACGTATAGGGTTTCACCTTGTCCTCGGAGAAGCCATAGGCGGATTCCATCCAGCGGTAGAACGAGGCGACCGCGCCCTTCGACACGAAGATCGTCGCCGACTTGAGGTCCTCGAACTTGTCGAGGCCGACGCCCGGATGCGACATGACGACCTGCGGATCCTTCTGCATGACGGCCGCGACGGCCACGAGCGGTACCTTCTGCTCGACGGCGGAATAGCCCTGGAGCATGTCGTCGCCCATGGCGAACTGCAGCTTGCCGGACAGCAGCAGAAGCATGTTGTCGGCCTGCGGGCCGCCGGGCACGATGGTGACGTCGAGCCCGTATTTCGCATAGGTGCCGTCGACGACGGCCTGGTAGAAGCCGCCATGCTCGGCCTCGGCGAGCCAGTTGGTGCCGAAGCTCACCTTGTCTGCCGCCTGCGCCAGCCCGGCCGAAGCCGCCAGCAGGATCGCCGCGCCCAAGGCCCGCATCATCTTCGCCATCCGCCACTCTCCCCGGCTTGTCAGCCACCATGTTAGCAAAGCCTGTGCCTCATGCGGAAGGGCGGCTTGCAGCCGCGCATCCCCGGGCCTAGCCTGCGGGCCATGTTCAAGCGCCTCGTCCCCGCCGGTATTCATCCGCCTTTCGCGCGCTATGCCCACGGCGTCATGGTGCCGGCCGACGCCGAGACGATCCTGTGCTCGGGGCAGCTCGGCATAAGGCCTGACAAGACCGTGCCGGCCGACGTGGAGGGCCAGGCCGAGATCTGCTTCGCGGCGATCGCGGCCATCCTCGCCGAAGGCGGCATGACGCTCGCCGATATCGTGAAGCTCAACGCCTATGTGACGGGCCGCGAGCACCTCGCCGGCTACATGGCGGTGCGCGACCGGGTCATGACGGGGCCGCCCGTGGCCTCGACCCTGATGATCGTATCCGGCTTCGCCCGGCCCGAGTTCGTAGTCGAAATCGAGGCGATCGCCGCGCGATCTGCCTCGTGATGCGGCACTCCGGCGCGGGGAGGTAGGGAACGGCGATGCAGCTGCGCACGAAATTCTGGGCCGAGATGAGCTGGATGGAGTTCCGCCAGGCCGACATGGCGCAGGCGATCGCGGTGCTGCCGGTCGCGGCCATCGAGCAGCACGGCCCGCACCTGCCGGTCGGCGTCGACACCTACATCATGGAAGGCTACCTGCGCCGCGCGGTCGAGCGTGTCCCGGCCGAATTGCCGGTGCTGTTCCTGCCGGTCCAGGCCATCGGCAAGTCGAACGAGCATCTGGACTTCCCCGGCACGCTGACCTTGACCGGCGAGACCGCCATGCGCGCCTGGACCGAGATCGGCGAGAGCGTGCATCGCGCCGGCTGCCGCAAGCTGGTCCTGGTCAATTCGCACGGCGGCAACGTGGCGATGCTCGACGTCTTGGCGCGCGACCTGAGGGTCAGGCTCGGCATGCTCGTCGTCGTCGCCTCCTGGCACCGTTTCGGCTATCCGGACGGGCTCTATACGGCGCGTGAGATGCAGCACGGCATCCATGCGGGCGATGCCGAGACCTCGCTGATGATGGCCTTCCGGCCCGAGCTCGTGCGCCACGATCTCGTGGAGAATTTCGTGCCTTCGAGCCTCGCCATCGAGCAGGAGTTCACCTGGCTGCGCGTCACCCAGCCGATCGGCTTCGGCTGGATGGCGCAGGACGTCTCGCCGGGCGGCGCGATGGGCGACGCCGCCGCGGCTTCGGCCGAGAAGGGCGAGACCTCGGCGGATTACGGCGCCACCGCCTTCATCGAGCTCTTGCACGACGTCGACGCCTTCGACCTGTCGCGGCTGAAGACGGGGCCGCGGCGGGGATAGAATGTGAGCGGGTCGTACGATAGGGACGGATCTTGCACCTGAGAGCGGGTCGAAGCTGGAATGGCTGGGTCGCGGTCGTCGCGACCTATGCGCTCGCTTTGCAGCTCGTCTTCGGCAACCCATTGCAGAATCATGCCGCGGGCGCCGATCTCCCGCAGACCCTCTGCTCCGGCGGTCTCCCGGCGAAGCCGGGTCCGGCGCCGCTCAATCATCTGCCCGACTGCTGCCAGCACGGCTGCTGCGCGCTGGCCTCGCTCTGGATCGCGCCGCCTCAGGCGGACTTGCCCCGCCCCGAGGCCGAATGGTTTGCCGAGGCCTCCGGCCGTCCGGGCCTGGCGATTCCGAGGCGCCTCGCGGGCGATCCGCGATCGACGCGCGGGCCACCGCCGGCCGCCTGACCCCGTAATCCGAACTCTCTCGTTCAATCGGCTGCCGTCGCGCCTCCAGGGCATCGCCCGGGGCTGCGGTGGCCTTAGTCCACGGATCCTCCCATGACTCTCTCCTTCGAGCCGCCGCGCCCCGGCCGGCCGCTCTCCCTGTTCATCATCGCCGTCGCTCTCACCGCAGCCCCGGCACTGGCCCGCGATTTCACCGGTGGCGCCATCACGGTCGAGCAACCCTGGTCGCGCGCCACCCCGGGCAACAGCAAGGTCGCCATAGGTTATCTGACGATCCGCAACGCGTCCGACACGCCCGACCGCCTGACGGCGATCACGAGCGACATCGCGGGCCGCGCGCTGCCGCACACGATGGCGATGAAGGACGGCGTCATGCAGATGCGTCCGGTGACGGCCGGCCTCGCCGTGCCCGCGCACGGCGCGGTGACGTTGAAGCCGGGCGCCGACCATCTGATGTTCGAGGACCTGAAACATCCCCTGACGAAGGGAGGCACCTTCCCGGCCACCCTGACCTTCGAGAAGGCCGGCGCGGTTCCGGTCGAGTTCACGATCGAGGGCATCGGCGCGCGGGCGCCGGCCTCCACAACCGGGAATTGAGCCGATGCGCAGTCCGTTTCTCTCCTCCGCCGTGTTCATCGGCATCGTTGCCCTGGCGACGCCAGCCCTGGCCCATGCGCATCTGCTGCGGGCGGTGCCCGCCGCCGGCTCGACCGTCAAGGCGAGTCCGACCGAGCTTCGCCTGAAATTCTCCGAAGGCCTGGAGCTCGCCTTCAGCGGCGTGACCGTGACCGGGTCCGACCACGCTGCGATCAAGATCGGCGCCCCGTCGCTTGATCCCGCCGACCCGGCCGTGCTGGTCGTTCCCCTGCCAGGCGACCTGAAACCCGGCCGCTACGCGGTCGACTGGCATGCGACCGCGACCGACACGCACAAGACCAAGGGTCGCTACGACTTCACGCTCACGCCGTGAGCGTGGTGGCGGCGGCGCTCGGTCTCGTCGAATGGCTGCATGTCGCCGCCGCCATGCTGCTGTTCGGCGGAGAGGCGTTCCTGGCCTTCCTGGTTCCGGACGGGCTGGCGATCCGGCTTGCGCGGGAGCGTCGCCGGCTCGTCGGGCCGGCGGCGGCGCTCCTCGGCCTGACCGGATTCGCCTGGATCCTCTTCCAGGCCGGCCTGATGGCCGGCGATCCGGCCGCCATGACCGATCCGGCGACGCTCGCGACCGTTCTGACCGGGACTGCCTTCGGCCAGGCTTGGCTCGTTCACCTCGGCCTCGTGGCGATCCTGGCGGGCGCGCTCGTTGCGCAGGCGCGATGTCCGGTGACGGCGGTTCTGGCCGGGCTGGCGCTCGCCACCATCGGCCTCGTCGGCCATGCGACGATACATGCCGGCCTCCTCGGCCTGGCGCATCGCGCGAACCTAATATTGCATCTGCTGTTGGCCGGCGCCTGGCTCGGCGCGCTCGTGCCGCTGCTCGGGGTGATGCGTTGCCTGGCCGAGCCGGCGCAGCGGAGCGATGCGGTCGTCGCGTTGCGCCGCTTCTCCAGCATCGGCCATGGCGTCGTGGCGCTGGTGCTGGTGACGGGCGCGCTGAATACGGTGCTGGTGCTCGGCGCCCTCCTGCCCGACGCAACCTCGCCCTACGGCCGGCTGCTGCTCGGCAAGGTCGCGCTCGTCGCCGCCATGGTGTGGATCGCCGTCTGGAATCGTTACGTGTTGGTACCGAACCTGCGCGCGACTCCCGCGGCCGCCGGAAGCCTGCACCGGCTGACGGCGCTCAACGTGACGATCGGCGGAGCGGTCCTGCTCGTCAGCGTGGTCCTGGGCATGACGGACCCGCTGCCGGCATGATCCGATGAGGCATCGGCAAGCGGAGCGTGCTACATCTCGCCCGATGACGCATGTTCTTCAAAGCCGGGTGCAGCAGGCCCCGCCGCCGGACTTCGACCAGCGCCTGCTCGACGACGACGTCGCGGCCCTACGGCTCGAGTTCGAGGACGACGCCGCCTTCCGCCGCGCCGTTGTCGAGCGCTTCCGCGAGGCGCTCGCCGAGGGACGGGCCGAGATCACCGCGGATTTCGAGCGCGATCATGGCGGCCTCGCCTGCGCCCGGCGTCTGGCCGCGCTCGAGGACGAGATCGTCCGCTCGATCTACGCTTACGTGGTGCGCTTCGTCTATCCGCTGGAGCGGCCCTCCTCGGCCGAGCGCCTGTGCGTCGCGGCGGTCGGCGGCTACGGCCGCGCCACGCTGGCGCCGGGCTCGGACATCGATCTCCTGTTTCTTCTGCCCTACAAGCAGACCCCTTGGGGCGAGAGCGTCGTCGAGGCGATGCTCTACGTGCTCTGGGACTTGCGCCAGAAGGTGGGCTATTCGACCCGCTCGGTCGACGAATGCATTC
>DATBEH010000158.1:0-3154 GCA_036276175.1 Lichenihabitans sp. | reverse complement strand
CCGACGAGCATGGCCGCCGCTTCCTCCCCGGACCTGATCCGGCGGATCGGCCGGGCCCCATTGGGCGATGTCTCGGCGGATATTGAAGGCGCGCGGGGCAGGCGCCGTCAAACCCAACCTCGTCCCGCCGGCGCAACGCGGACCTGCGCGGCCTTGCATGTCGTGCCCAAATTTCCGTTGCGTTACCGCGCCTGCCCGCGCCACTCTTCGAGAGAGAAAAAGCCGTCCCGGAGGGGCGGCGCGTGGGATGGAAATGGAGGCGCCTCATGGCTAACGCGGCCCATCGCTGTGTCGCCCTGGTCGGCCCGTACCTGTCGGGCAAGACGAGCCTGATGGAGGCCCTGCTGGCGACGAGCGGCAGCATCGCCCGGCGCGGCAGCGTGCGCGACGGCAACGCGGTCGGCGACCATGTCGCCGAGGCGCGGGCCCGGCAGATGTCGACGGAGCTCAACGTCGCCAACGCGAGCTTTCTCGGCGACCCGTGGACGATCCTCGACTGCCCCGGCTCATCGGAGCTCAGCTACGAGGCCCAGGAGGCGATGCTCGCCTGCGATGTCGCGGTCGTCGTGTGCGAGCCCGAGGCCGACCGCGCGGTGATGGTCAGCGCCCTCTTGCGCTTCCTCGACCGGCACGACGTGCCGCACATGGTCTTTATCAACAAGCTCGATACCTCCGAGGCGCGGGTCCGCGACACGATGGCGGCGCTGCAATCGTTTTCCGAACATCCGCTGGTGCTGCGCCAGGTGCCGCTGCGCGGCAACGACGGCGACGTCACCGGCTATGTCGACCTCGTTAGCGAGCGCGCCTATACCTATAAGCCCGGCCAGGCGTCCGACCTGATCCCGCTCCCCGAGGGGTTCTGGGACGAAGAGGGCGACACCCGCTCGGGGCTCGTCGAAAAGCTCGCCGATTTCGACGACGCGCTCTTGGAGCAGCTCCTCGAGGACGTGCAGCCGTCGAAGGAAGACATCTACAAGCACCTGACCGCCGACATGCAGAAGAGCCTGATCGTGCCGGTGTTCGTCGGCGCGGCGACGCAGGATCACGGCGTCAGGCGGCTGTGGAAGGCGCTGCGCCACGAGACGCCGGGACCGGAGGAAACCGCCGCCCGGCTCGGCATCGCCGCGACCGGCGAGCCGCTGGCGACGGTCATCAAGACTTATCACCTGCCGCATACCGGCAAACTCTCGCTGTCGCGCGTGTGGCGCGGCCAGATCGGGGAAGGCAACGTGCTCGACGGCGTCCGCGTCGCCGGTGTCCTGAAGCTCGTCGGCGCGACGCAGGAGAAGGTGGCCGCGGCGAAGGTTGGCGAGGTCGTCGGCCTCGCGCGGATGGAGGAGATTTCCACCGGCCAGGTGCTGACCCCGTCGGGCAAGGGTCAGGAGGTGCCGCGGCCGGAAGTGCCGCAGCCGGTCTTCGGCCTCGCGATCCACGCCGAAAAGCGCGGCGACGACGTCAAATTGTCGGGCGCGATCGCCAAGCTCATCGACGAGGACCCGGCGCTGCACCTCGAGCAGAACCAGGATACCCGCGAGATGGTGCTGTGGGGCCAGGGCGACGTGCATGTGCAGATCGCGATCGACCGGCTGCGCAACCGGCACAACCTCGCGGTCGTTGGCCACCCCTCGGCGGTACCGTACAAGGAGACGATCAAGCGCTCGACCCAGACCCATTCCCGCTTTAAGCGGCAATCGGGCGGGCACGGCCAGTTCGCCGATATCGTCATCGACGTGAAGCCGCTGGAGCGCGGCGCGGGGTTTGTGTTCAAGGATAGCGTCGTCGGCGGCGCGATCCCGCGCAACTTCATCCCGGCGGTCGAGGAAGGGATCGAGGAGGCGCTGAAAACGGGCCCGCTCGGGTTCCAGGTCGTCGATGTGCATGTCGATTTGATCACCGGCGGGTTCCACGCCGTCGACAGCTCGGACATGGCGTTCAAGACCGCCGGGCGGCAGGGCATCCAGGAGGCGCTGGCGAAATGCGAGCCGGTGCTCTTGGAGCCGATCGACGGGGTCGACATCTCGGTGCCGAACGCGTTCACGGCGCGCGTGCAGCGGCTGATCTCGGGCCGGCGCGGCCAGATCCTCGGCTACGACGCCAAGGCGGATTGGCCCGGCTGGGACGTCGTCCGCGCCTTTCTGCCGCGCAGCGAGCTCCACGACCTGATCGTCGAACTGCGCTCGCTGACCCTCGGCGTCGGCAGCTTCGCCCACCATTTCGATCACCTGCAGGAGCTGACCGGCCGCACGGCCGAGATGGTCATCAAGTCGCGGCAGGAAGAGGCGGCGCAGTAGGGTTGTTGAGGGCACAAATCCGTACGTCGCCCCTCACCCTCCCACGCTGCGCGCGGGTCCCTCCCTCTCCCCGTGGCCACGGGGAGAGGGCTGGGGTGAGGGGCCGGCACAGTCCGTGGGCGCTGGTTATCTTCCGGATCGCGAAACCGTGACTTGGTCCTATCCGGACGCGCTCCCAAATTGGCGCCATTGGGCAAGGGAGCACGTACGATGTTGATCCGGCGGAAGCGCGGCTGGGAAATCCCGGAAAGCGCGGCGACCAGCGAGGCGGTCTATCTCGATCGCCGCAACGTGATGAAGGGGCTGGCGGCCGGCTCGATTTTGGCGACGGGCCTTTTGGGCGGCAACGCGATGGCGGCCGACGCGCCCGATCCGTCGGCCGGACTCTATCCGTTCAAACATGACGGCAAATACACGCTCGACCGGCCGCTGACCGCCGAGAAGTACACCACGACCTACAACAATTTCTACGAATTCGGCACCGACAAGGACATCGTCGAGCCGGCCCAGGCGCTCCCGGTGCGGCCGTGGACGGTCAAGATCGACGGCATGGTCGACAAGCCGTTCGAGATCGGCATCGACGACCTCTTGAAAAAGATGCCGCTCGAGGAGCGGCTCTACCGGCACCGCTGCGTCGAGGCGTGGTCGTTTACCGTGCCGTGGAGCGGGTTTGCGATGAAGGCGCTCGTCGATCTGGCGAAGCCGCTCGGCTCGGCGAAATACGTCAAGATGGAGACCTTCATGAACCCGAAGGTCGCGCCGGAGCAGAGCAAGTTCTTCTACCCGTGGCCCTATACCGAGGGGCTGATGATGGCGGAGGCGACCAACGAGCTGACCTTCCTCGTCACCGGCATGTATGGGAA
>DATBEH010000157.1:0-1974 GCA_036276175.1 Lichenihabitans sp. | reverse complement strand
GCATGGCCTGCGCGCTCGAGCCCTACCTGCGGGTCTACACGGCCGACATCAATCCGCGATTCATCCTCGAATTCCTCCTGTTCGACGAGGATTTCCCGCGCTCGATCCGGTTCTGCACCGCCCGCATCCAGGATCTGCTCTCGCAGCTGGCGCGCGAGGCGGGCGCCGGTCGCTCCGACGCCCTGCGCCTCGCCGGACGGCTCGATGCCCGCCTGAAGTATGCCGACGTCGAGGAAGTCGAAGCCACCGGCGCCGGCGCCCTGCTGGCCGCGGTCTCGGCCGAGTGCGCGTCGATCCACGACGCGATCTACGAGACCTTCGTCGCCTATCCCCTCGAACTGAGCTTGCCGGCATGATGGCTACCCCTCTGTCCCGCTCATCCCGGCGAAAGTGTTGTGTCCCGGAAGGTTGGCTTGAGCGACTCGGCGTATCGTCCGGCATCGCATGGCTGGAGGGCCGCCGATGCTCGTGAAGTTGCATGCCAACGCGGCGACGACGCCGAAGGTGCGGGCCTACATCCAGACGAGTCCGCTGTCGGTGGCCGAGCTGGCCCGGGAGTTGGGGGTCTGCGAGACCACCATCCGGCGTTGGAAGGCGCGCCAGGACGGCGCCGATCGCTCGTCCAGGCCCCACACCCTGGCCACCGGCTTCTCCATCGAAGAGGAGGAGATCGCCGTGGAGCTGCGCACCCGACTCGGGCTGTCCCTCGACGACGCCCTGGAGGTCATGCGCCGCTGCCTGAGAGCCGACATCTCGCGCGCGGGCCTGCACCGCTGCCTCAAGCGGCGGGGCGTCTCCAGGCGGCCCCGTGATCCGAAGCCGGCGGCCAAACCCTTCACCGCCGAGCCCTTCGGCTATGTGCATGTCGATCTCAAGCACCTGCCGCGTCTGCAGGGCCAGCCCGCCTATGTCTTCGTGGCCATCGAGCGCACAACCCGCTTCGTCTATGTCGAGGTGGTCCAGGAGCGCAGCGGAGCGACCATCGCCGCCTGCTTCGGGCGCTTCCTCGACGCCTTCGGCCACCCGGTCCATACGGTCCTGACCGACAACGGCTCGGAGTTCACCGACCGCTTCGGCGACGCCCGATGGCGCAAACGCGAGCGCGGAACCGGCGCACACCCCTTCGACCAGGTCTGCCAAAGCCGCCGCGTGCGCCATAAACTCACCCGGCCCTACCGGCCGCAGACCAACGGCATGGTCGAGCGCTTCAACCGGCGCCTCGCCGAGGCCCTGCGAAATCACCCCAGATCGAAAGCCAATCTCGGCAAGAACCGCTTCGACGATCACGCAGAGCGAGACGCCTTCATCCTCCGCGTCGTCAACGACTACAATCGAACCCGACTGCGATGCCTCGGCTACAAAGCCCCCGCCGAATGCCTCGACAACCTTCCGGGACACAACACGTGTTGTCGGGATGAGCGGAATAAGACGGGGCGAGAGTTCGGACAGGGTGGCGTTCGCGGTTGCCCGCGGGATTTGGCGCGGCTAAGCCTCCGGCCCTCATCGAACACCGGAACCCAAGCCGCATGACCGAGATCGTCGACATCCTCGCGCGGGAGATCCTCGACAGCCGGGGCAATCCGACCGTCGAGGTGGACGTGGTGCTCGAGGACGGCTCGATGGGCCGCGCGGCCGTGCCGTCCGGCGCCTCGACCGGGGCGCACGAGGCGGTCGAGCGGCGCGACGGCGATCCGGACCGCTACGGCGGCAAGGGCGTGCGCGGCGCGGTCGACGCGGTGATGGGCGAGATCTTCGACGCGCTCTCCGGCGCCGAGGCCGAGGATCAGCGCCGGCTCGACCGGATCATGATCGAGCTCGACGGCACGGCGGGCAAGGGTCGGCTGGGCGCCAACGCGATTCTCGGGATTTCGCTCGCCACCGCCAAGGCTGCGGCCAAGGCCGCCAACTTGCCGCTCTACAAGTACGTGGGCGGCGTCTCGGCCCGCGTGCTGCCGGTACCCATGATGAACATCA
>DATBEH010000156.1:0-31691 GCA_036276175.1 Lichenihabitans sp. | reverse complement strand
ACATCGGTCAGGCGATGGTCGAGATCGTCGAGGCGTGCCTGGAGCGGCGCGAGATCGACCTTGGGGATGGACGCGACATTGGCCTGCAGCGCGTCGACCCGCCCCGCGAGGTCGCCGAGCTTGGTGTCGAGCGCCGTGGGACCTGCCGTATCCGGCGCCGCAGCCGGCGCGCCGACCGGCAGGGCCGCGACGCGCTTCTCGAGATCATCGACCTTGGTGGCGAGGGACGACAGATCGGAGGCGGAGGCCCCGGCCGCCGCCTGCGGCGCGCCGCCGGGCGACGACGCCGGCGCTTCGCCGATCTTCTGTTCCAGCGCCGCGATCCGGCCGGAATTGCCCTGCGACTGATCGGCGGCGGAGCCGACCTTGCCGCTGAGGCTCGCGACCGCGGTCTTCAATGCGGCGATGTCGCTGGCGAGGCTCGCGGACTTGCCGTCGAGGGCCGAGATCTGCGGACCCTCCTGCACCGGCTGCGGCCGTGCCTCCAGCGCCGCGACCTGGTCTTTCAGCTTGCCGACGTCGGCCGACAGCGCAGCCGACCCGCTGCGCTGTGGCTCCATGTAGAGCAGCCCCGCGATCCCGGCCAGCAGGGCCAGCACCACGATGCCGAGCACGAGCGGAACGGCGGACCGGCGCGACTCCTCGGGCCTCGGCATCGCCGCGTGCGGCGGGACGTCCCGAGGGTCCTCGGCGAAGGGCGACTCGATGGCGGCGGCTTGCGTCATCGCCGGCGTCTCGGTGATCTCTTCCGGCGGCGTCGAGACGTCGCCGACGACATGCGCCGCCGCCGCTTCGGCCGGTGTCGCGGCTTCATCGGATGGTTTTGCCGGGTCGCCCTCCACCGGCGCTGCCGGTGCGTCGGGCATCGGCGCCTTTTCGTGCGGACTGGGCTCGCCCTCGCTATGGGCTGAAGCCTCGGGAACCGTATGACCGAAGAGCACCGGCTCTTCCGCAGCCCCGATCCCGGCGTCGGGAGGCGTCGAGGGCGGGTCCACGGTCGGAACGGGCGGCGTCGTCTCGGGCGAAGATGCGGCTCGGGACACGTCGGTCGCGGTCGCATCGATGATCGGCGGCTCGCGGCGCTTGCGCTGGTTCCGGCGGAACGACTCGGTCGAGCCTCGATTTCCGTTATCCGCCATTCCTGATCCTCTCTCGCCGATCCAGCGAACCGCCGCGGTCAGGCTTCAGATCGGCACTTTTGCGCCGTTGTCCAGCCTCTGGCCCGCGCCGGCGCCGGCCGGGCCTGTCCTGCCCGCTTCCCTTAGACCGGACTCGCCGGCGGTCAAATCGCGCCGAGCCCCGATGGCCCGCGACCAGACGTCGGGGCCTGTCTTGGCCGGAACCTATCCCGAACCTCGGCCGAGCGTCAAAGTTTCGCGCCTTGAACGATTAGTCTCGCCCATGGCGCCCAGATGCTCGCCCACGCGGTCGCTCTCCGGCCACCGGATGCCGGCCTCAGGGGGAACTCGCCGGCTGTCCGCCGATGCCCCCGGGAGCCGCGGTCTCCGGCGCCGGCTTGGCCGGCAGCTCGCGCTGCGCCGCGGCTCGGGTCTCCACGTCGTCGAGCTCCGCATGGGCCGCTTTGAGCCGCGCGTCGAGCATCGCCAGGTCCTTGGTGCGCCCGGCGATCTCGTCTCCGAGCCGTGACGATTGCTGCTTCAGATCCGCCAGGGCCGCCTGCTGCCGGGCGAGGTCGGCCTCGGCGGCCACGCGTGCCGCGATCGCAGCCTTCATGGCGCGGTCGAGATCGGCGCTCCGCGCGCTCGTCCGCTGCATCTCGTCACGGTCCGCCGCGAGCGTCTTCTGCGCGTCCTCGATCGCCTGTCGTGCCGCGGTTTCCTGTTCGTCGGTCGCCTTCAGCCTGTCCTGCGCCGCCTTCAATTGCCGTTCGACCGCATCCCGCTCGCCGGCCGTCGCCTGCTCCTGCTTCACTTGGTCCGCGAGGCCGGCAAGGAGCGTCCTGGTCCTGGTCAGATCGTCGCCGGCCTGCGCCGATTGCCGACGCAAGGCCTCGGTGGATTGTCCGGCCGCGGCGGCCTCGCGGATCAGGCGGTCGCGCTCGGCGGTGGCATCGGCAACGATCTTGGTCATCTGGTCGCGCTGCGCCTCGAGCCCACTCAGCGCGTCACGACGCGTGCCGATCTCCTTGTCGAGGCCGTTCCGCTGGGTCTCGAGCGTGTCGAGCTGATGGTGCAGCCCCGCGATCTGGCTCTTGGTATTGGCGAGCGACGCGTCGGCTTGGGCCTGCTGCTGGCGGACCGTCTCCAGGGTCTGCCGGGCAACCGCCAAGTCGCCCGACAGGCGGTCGCGATCGGCGGTGGCGCTCACCAGGGCCTTCGCGATTTGGTCGCGCTGCGCCTCGAGGCCGCTCAGCGTCTCGCGGCGCGCGCCGATCTCCGTGTCGAGGGCGCTCCGTCCGGCCTGCAGCGTGTCGAGCTGATGCTGCAGGGTGGCGATCTGGCCCTTCGCGCCGGCGAGCGCGGCATCGGCCTCCGTCTGCCGGTGGCCGAGAGCCTCGACCGATTGCTGGGCCGCGGCCGTCTCGCCGTTCAGCCGATCGCGCTCCGTCGTGGCGTCGGCGATGGCCTTGGCGAGCTGATCATGCTGGCCGCTCAGGTCTTCGATCCTGCCGCGTAGATCGGCGACCGCCTTGTCGAGCGCCGCGCGCTCGGCCCGGCGCTTGGCGATCAGGTCGGTGATCTCGGCGGCCTGCTGCTTCAGCGCCTCGGCCCCTTGTTCGGCGGTGGCGTTGTCGGCCACGATCCGGTCGTGCTCGGTGGCGGCGACGGCACTCGCCCGTTCCGCGGCCTCGCGCTGCTTCACGACCTCCGCCAGCATCTCCTTGGCCTTGGCGAGCTGGGCTTGCGCCTCGTCGCGGGCCTTGGCGCTGTCCGCCGCGGCGGTACGCTCCGACGCCAGCTCCGACGTGGCGGTCGACCGCTTGGCCTCGATATCGGCCAATGCGCCGGACGCCTCCTCCTGCGTCTTCAGATCGGCATCGAGGGTGGTCGTCTGCTGCTGCAGCGCCGCGATCCTGGTCCGCTGCGCGGCCCGCTCCGAGCCGCCCGAGGCCAGCGCCCAGACGAAGAGCACCCAGCCGACAGCGGCGAAGGCCGCAAACGCCAGAGGGATCGGCCTCAGCATCTCGTCTCTCAGCCTCGCTGCCATGACGTCCCTCCCAAGCCTCCTCGCTTTGGAAGACAAGCATGGCGGCCCGGCGCTGTCATCCGGGAAAGATCATCCCTCGACTTCGATCGCCGGCAGCCGGGCGATCCACATGTGGGACGAGACCTCGGCCTTCACCCAGGCGTCTTGACCGTTTCGTTGCCGGCGTAGAGCTCCTGCGCGAAGGGATCGGGTGTGGACGAAGCGCGTCGGCCCGGATGCGCGGCCTCAAGAGAATGCAGCGCCGCTTCGGCCTCGGCCGCATCGTCCCGGCCGTGGGCGGGCGCGCTCGCGAGCATCCGCCGGCAGGCGCTCAGCGCCTCGCCGATGGAGATGTCGACCATGGAATGGCCCGTGCCGAGCACCCAATCGGCGGCCCGCCCGGCCGGCCGGAATTCGGCTGCCAAATGGACGCTCGTGCCGCGCAGGCCGACCGTCGGCACGCCTGTCGCCGCCGCGAGATGCATCAGTCCGGAATCGTTGCCCACGTAGAGCCGGCACCGCTCCAGGCAGGCCACCACCTCGGCCAGGGTGAGCTTGCCCCGCAGGTCGATGGCATCGGGCAGGGCGGCCGCCAGCGGCGCTGCCAGCCTATGCTCGAGCGGCCCAGGGCCGGCGAAGATCGCCGCGCGGGCGCCGGGCAGCGCCTCCCCGGCGAGGGCGTGGAACAGGGCCGCGAACCGGTCGGCGGGCCACATCTTGGGTTCCCAGCTCGCGGTCGGGCAGATCGCGATCACCGGCCGACCTTTCGGAATGAGCTGCGCGGCGCGGCCGCGCTCGGCGGCTCCCGTCCAGGCGACCGGAAGAGGCGCCGGCGCGATGCCGAGCAAGGCCGCGTGCTGCTCGAAGAGCCGCCCGGGCCCCGGTCTGCGCATGGCGCGCCGCCGTGCCCAGACGAAAAACGGCATGCCGGAGCCCTTCAGGTCCACCACCAGGTCCCAGCGGGTGCGCACGACCTCGGCCCAGAGCTTGAGCCAATGGGTCCGGGAGGCTCGCTTGACGACCAGGATCGTGCGTTCGCGCTGCGGCATATGGTCGAAGAGCCCTGCGGCACTCGGGCTCGCCGCCACCGTGATCCGGCAGCCAGGGTCTGAGGCGATCAGATGATCAAGAACGCCGCATGCCATGACCGCATCGCCGATCATGCGCGGCGCGATGAACAGAATACGCATGGCGGCCCTCGGTCCGGAGCGTTATCACCGGCTCGGCGGCGCCTCGGACAAGCGGCAACGCCATCGGCAGGGCGGCGACGCCGGATCGCCCCGTCCTTCAATGCAGCCAGCGCTGCCGCGGCGGCCTGGTTGCCGGCGCGGGACCGGCCCCGGTCTCGGCGAAGAGCTCGGCCAGCTTCTCCGTCATGGCGCCGCCGAGCTCTTCCGCATCCACGATGGTGACGGCACGGCGATAGTAGCGGGTCACGTCATGGCCGATGCCGATGGCGATGAGCTCCACCGGCGAGCGCGTCTCGATCTGCTCGATCACGGCGCGCAAGTGGCGCTCGAGGTAATTGCCGGCATTGACCGACAGGGTCGAATCGTCGACCGGGGCGCCGTCCGAGATCATCATCAGGATGCGCCGCTGCTCGGGCCGACCGAGCAGCCGTCCATGCGCCCATTCGAGCGCCTCGCCGTCGATGTTCTCCTTGAGCAGACCCTCGCGCATCATCAGCCCGAGGTTGCGCCGGGCCCGCCGCCAGGGCGCGTCCGCCGCCTTGTAGATGACATGGCGCAGGTCGTTGAGGCGGCCGGGCGAGGCCGGCTTGCCGGCCTGCAGCCAGGTCTCGCGCGACTGGCCGCCCTTCCAGGCCCGGGTCGTGAAGCCCAGGATCTCGACCTTGACGCCGCAGCGCTCGAGCGTCCGGGCCAGGATGTCGGCGCAGGTCGCCGCCACCGTGATGGGCCGGCCGCGCATGGAGCCCGAATTGTCGAGCAGCAGCGTGACCACCGTGTCGCGGAAATCGGTATCCTTCTCGCGCTTGAAGGAGAGCGGCTGCTGCGGGTCGACCACGACGCGCGACAGCCGCGCGGGATCGAGCATGCCCTCTTCGAGATCGAATTCCCAGGCGCGGCTCTGCTGCGCCATCAGCCGCCGTTGCAGGCGGTTGGCGAGGCGGCCGACGACGTTCGACAGCGTCGAGAGCTGCTTGTCCAGATAGGACCTAAGCCGTTCGAGCTCCTCGGGCTCGCAGAGCTGCTCGGCGGCGATCACCTCGTCGAATCGCGTGCTGTAGGCCTTGTAGTCGGGACCCTTGGCGTCGCTCGGGCCGGTTTGCGGACGCCGGCTTTCGGCGGGCTCCTCGGCCTCCCCGTCATCCGTGTCCTCGGGCGCCTCGCCGGTCGGCCCGTCGGGGCTCTCGGTCGAACCGTCCTCCATCTCCTCGGCGCTCGACTCGGCCGCCTCGGTCTCCATCGTCTCGCCGCTGTCGCTCTCTTCGCCCTCGCCCTCGGCGGGGTCGGCATCGTCCTGCGGCTGGCTGTCCTGGTCCTCGTCCTCATCGTCCTCGCGGTCGGCCGCGGCTGGGTCGCCCATCTCCAGCGCCGCCAGCAGCTTGTGGACGGAGCGGCCGAAGGCGCGCTGGTTCTCGATCGTGGCGCCGAGCCGGTCGAGATCGGCGCCCGCCCGCTCCTCGATCCAGGAGCGCCACAGGTCGACGATCTTGCCTGCCGCCCGCGGTGGCGGGCGACCTGTCAGCCGCTCGCGCACGATCAGCGCGACCGCGTCCTCGATCGGCGCATCGGCCCGATCGGTGATGTCGGCGTAGCTGCCGCGGTGGTAGCGGTCCTCCAGCATGGCCGAGAGATTGCCCGCGACGCCGTCCATCCGGCGGGCGCCGATCGATTCGACGCGGACCTGCTCGACGGCATCGAAAACCGTGCGCGCGCCCTGCGCCTCGGGCGTCAGCCGTCGATGGGTGGCGGCATCGTGGCAGGCGAGGCGCAGCGCCATCGAATCGGCGTGGCCGCGGACGATGGCGGCCTCGCGCGCCGACAGCTTGCGGGGCGGTTCGGGCAGGCGGGCCTTGGCGTCCTCGCCGCGGCCGGTGACGCCCGGCCGGTCCGCCGCGAAGGTGACCTCGAGCTCCGGCGTGCGCGACAGCGCCCGCATGCAGGCGGCCACCGCCCGCTTGAAGGGCTCCTGCGGCGCTTCGGCGGGCTGGCCGGGCTTGCGGTTGCTGGAGGGGGAGGACACGTCAGTCTTCCGGCCAGACGATCTCGCGGGTCATGATGTCATCCCACGCGTAGGGGCAGATCTCAGGTATCATGTCGGACGTCAGCAAAGTCTCGCGCAACATCGCTGCGCGCCCTTTGCTGTAGGCCTTGGCAAGAATGACATCGAGCTGACCCCTCAAGCTGGGACTGTCATCAAGCCGATCGCGAACCCTCTCCCACTGCTCATCGATCGTGTTGACCCAGCTTCTTCCGCGGCGTCGAGGTTGATGATCCCATTTCAAGAGGTGCTGGAGGAGCCGCGTCAGCGCGCTCAGCAAGGCCGAATATTCGCTTCGTCCCAATTCGGTCATCTCTTCGGCGAGCAGCAACGTGTCGAGACCTTCGTGACGCCCCCGCTCCAGCATCGTGGCTTGCTCGAGCGCCCACGCATGGCGATCCATGTCGTTCGGACGTCGCCGATCTCGCGTGATCCTCGCCGTCGTCATTCGGCTTGCCTCGGACAATCAGGAGCTTCGAGTTTCCGCGTCATGACGTCCTCCCAGGAGTAAGGACTTTGGGCCGGGAGAGCCGACATCGGCAAATCTTCGGCCTCGCGCAATGCCGCGAAACGCCCATACGTATACGCCCGTCGCAAGAGCTGCTCCCGGCGATCGGCCAGACTCGGGCAACGTTGCATGACCCTCTCGGCTCGGCGCCGCTGATTGCGGATCGTGGTGGCTCGGCTTGGCGAGCGGGACGCCGTTCGGAAGTCCCAGAGCAGGAGCTGATGCGTGAGCCGTTCCAGCTTGGCCTGCAACCTGTCGACCTCTTGCTCCGCCATTCCGCTCACTTCATCGGTGAGATTCGCGATGTCGAGATCGGAGAAGCGCCTTTCTTGCAAGGCAGCTGCTTGTGCGATCGCCCAGGCATAAAAGTCCCGATCGTGAAGCGATGCGATCTTCCGATCAATGTCGTCCGTGCTGCGCGGCTGATGAGATCGCACGGCTCGAACCCTCAGCTCAGCGCCACGTTGACCGCGCTTTCCGGCAGCTCCTTGCCGAAGCAGCGCTGGTAGAACTCGGCCACGAGCGAGCGTTCGAGCTCGTCGCATTTGTTGAGGAAGGTCAGCCGGAAGGCGAAGCCGATGTCGCCGAAGATCTCGGCATTCTCGGCCCAGGTGATGACCGTGCGCGGGCTCATCACGGTCGACAGGTCGCCGGCGATGAAGGCGTTGCGCGTGAGATCCGCCAGCCGCACCATGCGGCCGACCGTGTCGCGCCCCTCCTTCGACTTCCGGTAGTGCGCCGCCTTGGCCAGGACGATGTCGGCCTCGCGATCGTGCGGCAGGTAGTTCAGCGTGGCGACGATCGACCAGCGGTCCATCTGGCCCTGGTTGATCTGCTGCGTACCATGGTAGAGGCCCGACGTGTCGCCGAGCCCGACCGTGTTGGCCGTGGCGAAGAGCCGGAACGCCGGATGCGGCTTGATCACGCGGTTCTGATCGAGCAGCGTCAACCGTCCGGAGACTTCGAGCACGCGCTGGATGACGAACATCACGTCGGGGCGGCCGGCGTCATATTCGTCGAAGCAGAGCGCCACGCTGTTCTGCAGCGCCCAGGGCAGCATGCCGTCGCGGAATTCGGTGACCTGCTTGCCGTCCTTCAGGACGATCGCGTCCTTGCCGACGAGATCGACGCGCGAGATGTGGCTGTCGAGATTGACGCGGATGCAGGGCAAGTTCAGCCGTGCCGCCACCTGCTCGATATGGGTCGATTTGCCGGTGCCGTGATAGCCGGTGATCATCACCCGGCGGTTGTGGGCGAATCCGGCCAGGATGGCGAGCGTGGTGTCGCGATCGAAGATATAGTCGGGGTCGGAATCCGGAACATGGGCTTCGGCGACCGAGAAGGCCGGCGCCTGCATGTCCGAGTCGATGCCGAAGACCTGCCTGACGGACACTTTCATGTCCGGCACGGATGTCACGCTCTGTATTGCCTGTTCCATCAATCCTCCGTCCCCGTTTCGCTCGAAACAGGGCCCGCTGGGTCCCGGCGCCCGGCCTCGTCGGGGCGCGTCGATCCGCCGTGTGAGAGACGCTCTTCTAGCGACATCATGCTTTATCGACAAAAATCAACGTCGCCAACATGCCGTATCGTCGAGGCTAAGCTGGTGTCCGGGGGAGTCGATGCTCAGGCGCGTGGTGCGCCCGCCCGCCGGCCCGGACGCTCCTGCCGTGCCGCCGCAGCCTCCGACAGCTTGATCGTCTTCAGGAAATTATAGGCCCGGATGATCTCGCGCAGCTGGTCTTCCGACGATCGGTCGCCGCCGTTGGCGTCCGGGTGCAACCGCTTGACGAGCTGCTTGTAGCGGCTCTTCACCGCCGCCGCATCCGCCTTGTCGTCGAGACCGAGCGCGTGGAGCGCCTTCGTCGCGGCCGGGCTGTAGCGCGGCGGGCTCGGCGCCTCGGGGCGGGCGGCCCTGGCCCGCGCCCGGAAGATGCCGAGATTGTCCGGGTGGCCGGCATCGCCCGCGTCGTCCGCCGCCCGGTTGACGCCCATGTTCCACGTCGGCCGATGGCCGACGAGCGCCTCCTTCTGGTATCGGGCGACCGCGTCGTCGCTCATGCCGGTGAAATAATCGTAGCGGGCATTGTAGGCGCGCACGTGATCGAGGCAGAAACAGAAATACTGTCCCTCGCGATCGCGCCCCATCGGGGCCCGGAACTCGCCCGCGTTCAGGCAGCCAGGATGGTCGCAGCCCAGAACGCTGATCGCGGGCTTGGCCTTCTGGGCGCCGCTGCGCGTGCGGATCCGATCGAAATGGGGCGAGTTTAGATTCATCACGACCCTATTATGGGGGAGATCGCGGGCGTCGCAAGCCGGGAGAGGTCGGCCGGACGATTTGGCCGGCCGCGGCGATCGCCGCCATGCGGCTCCGATATCAGAGGCAATTCCTTCCATGACCGTTAAGGACAGCATCACCGCCCGCCTCACCGAGGCGCTCCGCCCCACGCTGCTCGACGTCGTCGACGAGTCCCATCTCCATGCCGGCCATTCCGGATCGCGGCCTGAAGGCGAGACGCATTTCCGCGTCCTGGTCGTGTCGCAGGCCTTTGCCGGCATCAGCCGCGTCGAGCGTCACCGGATGGTCAACGCCCTGCTCGACACCGAGCTGCGGGGCCCCGTGCATGCCCTGGCCCTGGAAGCGCGGGCACCGGACGAGCCCGGCCTGCGGACGGTTTCGCCGCAGGCGGCCGGGTGAGGGTCCGATCGGACCGGGACACCTGCGGCGCGGCATGCTATGGCGCCGCAATCCTTACCCCATCGACGGACATCCCATGGCAAGCGACCTGCGCCGCATCGAGCGTGCCCTGCTCTCGGTCTCGGACAAGACCGGCCTCGTCGACTTCGCCCGCGTCCTCGACGCTCGCGGCGTCGAACTCGTGTCGACCGGCGGCACGCGGCAGGAGCTTGCCAAGGCCGGCCTGTCGGTCCGCGACGTGGCGGACCTGACCGGCTTTCCGGAGATGATGGATGGCCGGCTGAAGACGCTCCATCCCCTGGTCCACGGCGGCCTCCTCGCCATCCGCGAGAATCCGACGCACGAAGCCGCCATGCTGGCCCACAATATCGCGCCGATCGACCTCCTCGTGGTCAACCTCTATCCCTTCGAGGCGACGGTCCGGCGCGGCGCCCCGCCCGAGGATTGCGTCGAGAACATCGATATCGGCGGCCCCGCCATGATCCGCGCCGCCTCCAAGAACCACGGCGACGTCGCGGTGGTGGTCGACGTGGCCGATTACGCGGCCGTCCGGGCCGAGATGGAGGCGCACGACGGCGCGACCGGCCTCGCCTTCCGCCGCGCCCTCGCGCAGAAGGCCTTCGCGCGCACGGCCGCCTACGATGCCACCATCGCGCTTTGGATGGAGGGGACGGGCTCCGAAGCCTATGCGGACGAGACCCGGGCGCTCGGCGGCTCGCTCGCCGGCGCGCTGCGCTACGGCGAGAACCCGCATCAGCGCGCCGGCTTCTACAGGACGCTCGACCGCCGGCCCGGCGTCGGCATGGCCGAGCTCGTGGGCGGCAAGGCGCTGTCCTACAACAATATCGGCGATGCCGACGCGGCCCTCGACCTCGTCGCGGAGTTCGACCCGGCTCATGGGGCCGCCGTCGCCATCATCAAGCACGCCAACCCGTGCGGGGTCGGCCGGGGACGCGACCTCCTCGAGGCCTACAGGCGCGCGCTGCGCTGCGATCCGGTCTCGGCCTTCGGCGGCATCCTGGCCCTCAACCGGCCGCTCGATGGCGCAGCCGCGGCCGAGATCGTCAAGACCTTCACCGAGGCCATCATCGCGCCTGCGGCCGACGAGGAGGCGCGCGCGGTGCTGGCGGCCCGGAAGAACCTGCGCCTGCTGCTGACCGGCGCGCTGCCCGATCCCAAGGCGCGCGGCCTCCACTGGCGCAGCGTCGCGGGCGGGTTCCTGGTGCAGGACCGCGACAACGTCACGGTCGACGACATGAAGCTCGAGACCGTCTCCAGACGCGCGCCCTCGGCGCAGGAGCTCGACGACCTCCGGTTCGCCTTCCGGGTCGTCAAGCATGTCAAGTCGAACGCCATCGTGCTCGCCAGGGACGGCGCCACGGTCGGCATCGGTGCCGGCCAGATGAGCCGGGTCGATGCCGTGCGCATCGCCGCCTGGAAGGCCGAGGAGGCCGCCAAGGCGGCCGGGGAGGCGGCGAGCCTCGCCCCTGGCGCGGTGCTGGCTTCGGACGCCTTCTTCCCCTTCGCGGACGGGATCGAGGCCGCCGCCGCGGCGGGGGCGACGGCGGTGATCCAGCCCGGGGGCTCCCTGCGCGACGACGAGGTGATCGCGGCCGCCGACGCGGCGGGCCTTGCCATGGTGTTCACCGGCACGCGGCATTTCCGCCATTGAGGACTGTCGGACGCTGGGTCTTCTGGACCTGTCTGCTGCTGGTCGTGGTGGCGACGCTCGGGCCGATCGGGCTCAGGCCCGAGACCGAGCTGCCGTCATCGGTCGAGCGCTGGGTCGCCTTCCTTCTCGTCGGGCTGCCGTTGACCATCGGCTATCCGCGCCACCGGCTCGCCGGGCTCCTCGCCCTCGTCCTCGTGGCGGGAGGCCTTGAAATCTTGCAGAACGCGGTACCGGGCCGGCATGGCCGCTGGCTCGATTTCGACTTCAAGATACTGGGTCTGCTTTGCGGTGTCGGCTTGGGTCTGCTGGCCGAGCGGATCGCCGCGCCCGTTGACAGGCCGTGACAGGTTGCCGAATTAGCGCAGTGCGCCTCCATTGGCCGCGGCGTGCCGTGGGACTCTGGTCGAGCGGCTGAAAAGGGAGCGGAACGCCATGCCGAAGTCGACCTCATGCCTCGTTGCCGGCGCCGCTCTTCTGCTCGCCGCCGCGACGGTCGCCAACCCGGTCATGGCGCAGGACCAGGCCAAGGCGCTCGTCATCGAGGACAACGATTTCGCCGGCCCCGGGGGCACGGACATGCAGTCGACGCTGCCGCTGCTCGGCAATCCGGACATCTCCGTGCTCGGCTTCACCGTCGTGACCGGCGACGGCTGGGAGAACGAGGAGGCGGCGCGGCTGCTGCGTTTCCTCGAGATCGCCGGCCGCGCCGACGTTCCCGTCGTCAACGGCGCCGTCTACCCGCTGATGAACAGCGTGCCGCGCATGCGGCTCTGGGAGCAGCGCTACGGCACGATCCCGTGGAAGGGCGCCTGGGGCGGGCTCGGCCCGATCGACAAGGTGGCGAGCGACGAGCCGCCGCTGCCCCGGCTCGACGAGGGCACGCCCGATACGCCGCCCTCGCCCGAGCTCGCCGCGGCCTTCCTGATCCGCCAGGTCCATGCTCATCCGCATCAGGTGACGATCGTGGCGGCCGGACCGCTGACCAACCTGGCGCTTGCGATCCGGCTCGACCCGACCTTCGCCAAGGACGCCAAGCAGCTGATCTTCATGGGCGCGCTGATCGACACCAACATGATGTCGGTCACCGGCAACGCCGATTTCGCCTCCGACTTCAACTTCATCTTCGACCCGGAGGCGGCCCATATCGCGCTGACCGCGCCGTGGCCGAAAATCATAGCGGTCGGCAACGTCTCGAACGGCGTGATGATGACGCGTGCCCTGATGGACAGGATCGCGGCCAAGCAGACCCCGCTCACCGCCTATCTCAGCAAATATTTCATCGCCCTGCCGCTGTGGGACGAGATGGCGGCGGCCATCGCGGCCGATCCGGCGATCGTGACCAAATCGGTCGACGCCTACATGGACGTCGACACGGCCGACGGCGTCGATTACGGCCGCGCCCACGTCTGGCCCGAGGCCCTCGCCCCGAAGCCGATGGGCTTGCGCCCGGTGACCGTCGTCCAGGAGATCGACACCGCACGCTTCCTCGACGGCTTCGTCAAGGCGGCGCAATCGCTGCCCGGGAAGTAGACCGCTCCGGTCCGGTCAGCCCGCCATGAGCTGGCCGCCGTTGATCGACAGCGTCGAGCCGGTGACGAAGGAAGCTTCGTCCGACGCCAGATAGGCCACCGCGCGGCCGACCTCCTCGGGCAGGCCGAGCCGCCCGACCGGAATCTGCGGCAGGATCTTCGCCTTCATCACCTCGGGCGCGATGGCCTGCACCATCTCGGTGCCGATATAGCCCGGGCAGATGGCGTTGACCGTGATCCCCTTGCTGGCGCTCTCCTGGGCCAGGGCCTTGACGAAGCCGAGGTCGCCCGCCTTGGCGGCCGAATAATTGACCTGGCCCATCTGGCCCTTCTGGCCGTTGATCGACGAGATGACGATCACCCGGCCCCAGCTTCGCGCCCGCATGCCGTCGATCACCGGCCGGGTCACGTTGAACAGCGAGTCGAGATTGGTGGTGAGCACGGCGCGCCACTGCTCGAGCGTCATCTTGTGGAAGAAGCCGTCGCGGGTGATGCCGGCGTTGTTGACCAGGATGTCGACCGGACCGACCTCGGCCTCGACGCGTTTTACGCCCTCGCCCGACGCATCGAAACTGCCGACGTCGAACTTGAACACGGGGATGCCGGTCTCGCGCTTGAACGCCTCCGCGGCCGCGTCGTTGCCGCCGTAATTGGCCGCGACCTTGACGCCGGCGGCCTGCAGCGCCTTCGAGATGGCGGCGCCGATGCCGCGCGTTCCCCCAGTGACCAAAGCGACACGTGTCATGGCATTCCTCCCTATGATCCGCGCTTCGCGCCGTCGACTCTATAACCGACCTTGCCGGGCCAGGTTCACCGTGTCGACGGTTTTCGAAGGAAAGTCCCTCGGACGACGTCCGCCTCGCTGGGTCGTGGTGGTGGAACCGGAAGCGCCGCCGCGCGATTAAGCTCGTCGGGAAACCGCGGCTTGCCGCGGGGGTTGGGATCGTGTTTGGTGCGGCCAAGGCCTTTCGGGCAATTCGCGCCGGTTCTCGGACCTTCGGACTGCGGCTGCCGACCGACGAGGCCGGGGACGTCCGGCCGCCGCCTGACGCCGTCTCATCAAATGCCGGGGACTCTGCCACGACATGTCCGTTGCCGTAACTTCCGCACGCCCGCTCGACCGATCCTTCGGCTTCGATGCCGCCGACCTCGAACCGGCGATCCGTCATGCCAACCGGGCGCTTCTGGCCGAGCAGCAGCAGGATGGGCACTACATCTTCGACCTCGAGGCGGATGCCTCGATCCCGGCTGAATACGTGCTGGTGAAACATTATCTCGACGAGATCGACCCCGAGAAGGAGCGGCTTTCGGCCAATTATCTCAGGCGCATCCAGGAGGACCACGGCGGCTGGCCGATGCTGGCGCGCGGCGAGCCCAACATCTCGGCGAGCGTCAAGGCCTATTGGGCGCTCAAGGCGGCCGGCGATCCGATCGACGCGCCCCACATGGTCAAGGCCCGGCAGGCGATCCACAAGATGGGCGGGGCAGCGCGGGTCAACGTCTTCACCCGGACGACGATGGCGCTCTTCGGCGTCGTTCCGTGGCGGGCGGTTCCGGTCATGCCGGTCGAGATCATGCATGCGCCGGGCTGGTTCCCGTTCAGCATCTGGAGAATTTCCTACTGGGCCCGCGACACGCTGGTGCCTCTCCTGGTGATGATGGCGCTCAAGGTCCCGGCGCGGAACCCCCGCAAGGTCGGCATCGACGAATTGTTCCTCGAGCCGCCGTTCGAGATGCGCCGCTGGCCCAAGACGGTCAACCAGATTGGGGCGTGGGGAGCCGCCTTCGCGGCGCTCGATCGCGTGCTGCGCCTGATCGAGCCGCTGTTTCCCCGGGCGTCGCGGGAAACCGCCATCGCCAAGGCGGATGCCTTCGTGCGCGAGCGGCTCAACGGCGAGGACGGGCTAGGCGCCATCTATCCGTCGATCGCCAACACCGTGATGATGTTCCACGCGCTGGGCGTGCCCAACGACGATCCCGCCATGATCACCGCCAAGGCGGCGCTCGAGAAGCTGGTGACCGTCAAGGGAGACGAGGGCTTCTGCCAGCCCTGCATGTCGCCGGTGTGGGACACCGTGCTGGCCAGCCAGGCCCTGATGGAGATCGGTCCCGACAACGCCGAGGCGGTCGACGCGTGCCTCGACTGGCTGAAGCCTCTTCAGGCGCTCGACCTCAAGGGTGACTGGGCCTACCAGCGTCCCGACCTGCGTCCTGGCGGCTGGGCCTTCCAGTACCGCAACGACCATTACGTCGACCTCGACGACACGGCGGTGGTCGTAATGGCGATGGACCGGGCGCGCGGCCACTCCGGCACGACCCGCTTCGACGAGGCGATTTCCCGGGCGCGTGAATGGGTGGTCGGCATGCAGAGCGCCAACGGCGGCTGGGCCGCCTTCGACGTCGACAACACCTCCTACTACCTCAACTACATCCCCTTCGCCGACCATGGCGCGCTGCTCGATCCGCCGACCGCCGACGTGACGGCGCGCTGCGTCTCGATGCTGGCGCAGCTCGGCGAGCGGGCGGAGACGAGCCTGCCGATGCGGCGCGGCATCGATTATCTCCTGGCCGAGCAGCATCCCGAGGGAAGCTGGTACGGGCGCTGGGGCCTCAACTACATCTACGGCACCTGGTCGGTGCTCTGCGCCTTCAACGCGGCCGGCCTCGATCCCGATCATCCGGCGATCCAGCGCGCCGTCGCCTGGCTGGAAAAGATCCAGAACGCGGACGGCGGCTGGGGCGAGGACGACAAGGGCTACGCGCTCGACTACAAGGCCTACGCGCCGGCCCCGAGCACCGCCTCGCAGACGGCCTGGGCGACGATCGGGCTGATGGCCGCGGGCGAGATCGACAGCCCGGTGGTCGAGCGCGGCATCGCCTATCTGGCCGCGACCCAGCAGGAGGATGGTTTCTGGTCGAGCGAGCGCTACACGGCGACCGGGTTCCCGCGCGTCTTCTACCTCAACTATCACGGCTATTCGAAGTTCTTCCCGGTCTGGGCCATGGCCCGCTACCGCAATATCAAGGCGGGAAATCGGGCGACGACGCTCTACGGCATGTAGGGCGACGTGCGGATCGTGGTGGCAATCCGGACCGCGTCGTTCTGCAGAGGTTCAGTTTCTGCTGGACATATTGCATTGCAGCATCACATAGGCCGGAGAGTGTCCTCCCGACCGTGGAGGATGTGGTTCGCGTTTAGGGATGACGAGTGAAGGCTGTCCAATGGGATCCGGCGCGCCGCGGCGACGCCTACGAGTACTACGCCCATCTGCGGCGCCACAGTCCCGTCATCCGCGCCCGCATCCCGACGCGCGGCACGGGCTGGGTCGTGACGCGCTATGACGACGTGCTGCGCGTCCTCAAGGACCCGCGCTTCTCCAACGATCAGCGTAATTCGGTCAGCCCGCCGCTCTTCGGGTTCGGCGGCCGATGGGCGCCGCGCCTGATCAAGATCGTCGGCAACTCGATGGTCTGCGTCGACGATCCGGCCCACGCGAGGCTGCGCAGGCTTGTCGCCAAGGTGTTTACGCCGCGCAGCGTCGATCAGATGGAAGGCTGGGTCGAAGGCGTCGTCGAAGAGATGCTGGACGACGCCGCGAAGCACGAGGAGGTCGACCTCATGGCGACCTTCGCGCTGCCGCTGCCCCTCAAAGTGATCTCGGAGATGCTCGGCATCCCCGAAGCCCTGCGGATGGAGTTCCACAATCAGGTGGTGCGGCTCATCGAGGTGAACGACAAGCCGGTGCGACGCGCCATCCGCTGGTTGCCGGCCATGCCGCGGCTGCTGCGCTTCTTCGAAGACCTCATCGATCTCAAGCGGCGGGAACCCGACGACCGGATCATCACCCGCCTCATCAAGGTCGACGAGAAGGGCGATACGTTGAGCCGGGACGAGCTCCTCGCCATGATCTTCCTGCTGCTCTTCGCCGGGCACGAGACCTCGGTCAACCTCATCGGCAACGGTCTCCTGGCGCTCATCGATCATCCCGATCAGATGGCGCTCCTGCGGGAGCGGCCGGAGCTGATGCCCGGCGCGGTCGAGGAGCTGCTGCGCTACACCAACCCGGTCGAATCCGGCACCATGCGCTTCGCCACGGAGCCGGTGACCATCGCCGACGTCACCATTCCGAAGGGCGGCATGGTCATGGCCATGCTGTCCTCCGCCAACCGCGACGAGACCGCCTTCCGCGATGCCGACCGCCTCGACATCACGCGCTCCGACAATCGCCACCTAGGGCTGGGCTTCGGGCTGCACTATTGCCTGGGCGCCTCGCTCGCCCGGCTCGAAGGCCGCGTGGCGCTGAGCGCGCTCCTGCGCCGCTTCCCGAACCTGCGGCTGGCGGTCGAGCGGGACGACATCGCATGGCGCATGTCGAGCGGCCTGCGCGGTCTCAAGCGCTTGCCCGTGGTGCTCGGCTGACGGCATCACCGAGCTGATTGCGATGCTTCGAATCCAGCCGATTGCAACCGCTGCGGAATTGGCCTCATATGACCATGGACACCATGGACGCCGGTTGTAGCCCCTCGTAGGCTCTGGACCCAGACCGGCGCCAGACCCTCCCTCGGTCCGGGGGCGGCGCAGGTGTCGCCTGCCGGACCGCATGAATCGATCGAGGGCAGAATGTCATTCAAGACGACGATGATCGGGGCTCTGGCCTGCCTCGCGGCGGCGGGTCTCGGATCCCCGGCCCGCGCGGCGCCCATGGGCGACGTCAACGACCCGATCAAGCTCGCGGTCCTCGAATGGACCGGCCAGCACGTCACCACCCATATCGTCGGCCAGCTCCTGACCAAGATGGGCTACAAGATCGATTACGTCACGGCCGGCAATTTCCCCGAATTCACCGGCCTCGCCGACGGCACGATCGACGCCTCCGTCGAGGTCTGGATGAACAATGTCGGCGACATCTTCCCCAAGGTGCTGGCCGACAAGAAGATCGCCGACGTCGGCTCGCTCGGCCTGAAGACCGAGGAAGGCTGGATCTATCCGAAATATATGGAACAGGTCTGCCCGGGCCTGCCGGACTGGACGGCGCTGACCAAGCCCGACTGCGTCAAGAAGCTGTCGACGCCCGACACGTTCCCCAAGGCGCGCCTGCTCGACTACCCGGCCGATTGGGGGTCCCGTTCCGCGCAGATCATCCAGGACAACAACCTTCCCTACGAGGCGATCTCCGCCGGATCGGAAGGCGCGCTCGTCGCCGAGCTGATGTCGGCCAATGCCGCCAAGACGCCGCTCGTCATGATGTTTTGGGGGCCGCATTACGCGCTGGCCGCGGTCGATGTCGGCTGGGTCAAGATGCCGCCCTGCAAATCGGACGACAATGCCCATTGCATCAACCCGCCGGACGTCGAGAAGATCGTCTGGTCGGGCTTCCAGGCCAAATGGCCGGCGGCCTATGACCTGATCAAGGCCGTCAAGGTGGATGCGACCGAGCAGGAGCAGATGATGCTCGACATCGACAAGAAGAACCAGGATATCGACGCCGTGACCAAGCAGTGGATCGATACGCACCGGGCGACCTGGCAGCCCTGGATCGACGCCGCGAAGAAGTAGCCGGAGCCGGGGCGGCCATGCTGAGCACGGGGGAGACGAGCCAAGGCGATCCCCGCTTCGCGGCCGGTCCGGGCTTGGGCGAGGGGCGCGAGGTCAAGCTCTCCTGCCGCCGTCTCTGGAAGGTCTATGGTGACAGCCGGACCGCCGCGAGCCTGATCTCGGGCGACGCCGCCGACGGTCGGCGGCGGCTCGGCGCGGCGGGTCTCGTGGCGGCCGTCGCCGATGTGTCCTTCGACGTCCATGCCGGCGAGATCTTCGTCGTCATGGGCCTCTCGGGCTCCGGCAAGTCGACGCTGATCCGCTGCCTGTCGCGGCTGGTCGAGCCGACCTCGGGCTCGGTGCTGCTCGACGGGCGCGATCTCCTCAAGGCCAACGACCGCGCCCTGATCGACCTGCGCCGCAACACCATGGGCATGGTGTTCCAGAATTTCGGGCTCATGCCGCATATGAGCGTGCTCGACAATGTCGGCTTCCCGCTCCGCCTCAAGGGCATGACGCTGGGGGAGCGGCAGGCGCGGGCGCGCGAGATGGTCTCGCTCGTCGGCCTGCAGGGCCGGGAAGGCGCCTTCCCGCACGAGCTCTCGGGCGGCCAGCAGCAGCGCGTCGGCATCGCGCGCTCGCTCGCGGTCGGCCCCGAGCTCTGGTTCCTCGACGAGCCCTTCTCGGCGCTCGATCCGCTGATCCGCCGCCAGATGCAGGACGAGTTCCTGCGCCTGCAGCGGATGTTGCGGAAGACCATCGTCTTCATCACGCATGACGTGCTCGAGGCCTTCCGGCTGGCCGACCGGGTGGCGATCATGCGCGACGGCGCCTTCGTCCAGGTCGGCACGCCGGCCGAGCTGATGCTCGACCCGGCCGACGACTACGTCAGCCGGTTCGTCGAGGATGTCGCCTTGAGCCGGGTGCTGACGGCCGGCGACCTGGTCAGGCGGCAGGCCCGCGCGTCGGAGGGTGGCGCTCCCGACGGGCTCGCCCGCGTCTCCTGCGACACGCGGCTCGAGGACCTGCTACCGGACATCGCGGCCGGCGCCGGCGGCTTCGCGATCGACGACGAGGAGGGCCGCCCCTGTGGATGGCTCTCCCGCGACGACGTGCAGCGGGTGCTGCTGCAGGATCGCGAGAGGCGACGGCGCCAATGACCAGCCTGTCGCTCGCCATCAGGGAGGCCAAGCGACAATCCGTCGACCGCGGCCTCGTGACCTGGGGCATCACCCTGCTGATCGTGGCGCTCTGCCTCCTGGGGCAGGACCGATGGCCGTGGCTCGCGACCTATCCCAAGGCCTGGACGCTGCCGCTCGCGCCGGCCATTGACCGCGCCGCGGACTGGATCGGGACGACGGTGCAGCCGGTGACGCGCGGCGCCTCGATGCTGGTCGGCATCCCGATGCGGGCCTTCGCGGCGACGCTCGCCTGGCTGCCCTGGCCGACGCTCGTGGCCTTCACCGCGGCGCTGGCGCTGCTCGCGGCCGGGCGACGGCTGGCGCTCTTCGCGCTCGCGGCCTGCGCCTACATCCTTTGCGCCGGCTACTGGCGGCAGAGCCTCAACACGCTGGTGCTCGTCACGCTGGCGATTCCGATCTCGCTCGTCCCCGGCTTCCTCCTCGGCGTGCTGGCGCAGCGCGTCAAGGCGCTGCGGCCGTCGATCGAGACGCTGCTCGACCTGATGCAGACCGTGCCGGCCTTCGCCTACCTGATCCCGCTGCTGCTGCTCTTCGGCTTCGGGCCGGTGACCGGCCTCGTCGCCAGCGCCATCTTCGCCATGCCGCCGATGGTCCGCAATACCTGGCTCGGGCTCGAGCGCGTACCGGTCAACGTCAAGGAAGCCGGGGTCATGAACGGCGGCACGCCGTGGCAGCGCTTCTGGCTCGTCGAGGTGCCGACCGCCCTGCCGCAGATGATGGTCGGCATCAACCAGACGACGCTGGCGGCGCTCTCCATGGTGATCATCGCCACCATCATCGGCGGCTTCGAGGATATCGGCTGGGAGGTGCTCAACGCCACCCGCATGGCGCAGCTCGGGCAGAGCCTGCTGTCGGGCTTCGTCATCGTGCTGATGGCGATCCTCATCGACCGTATCACGCGGGGCGCGGCCGAGCGGGTCGGCGCGCATCGCCCGCGCCGGCGCACGGGCTTCGACCGGGCCTGCTTCATGGTGCTGGCCGTGGTCGGCGTGGCGGCGCTGGGCCTGCGCCTCCTGGCGCCGCAGAATGCGCTCCTCGAGTTCGGCCGTCACGACCTGATCCAGGTCGGCGTCATCAACACGGACCTGCTGGAGCTGGTACGCGTGCACGGCGCGGCGATCGGGGCGGTCAAGAATGCCGTGCAGGTCTATCTGCTGCTGCCGCTCCGCATCGGCCTCGTCAGCGCCGTCGTGCCGGAATTCTGGGGGTTTTCGCTGACCCCGCCGGTGATCGCCGCCTATGCGGCGCTGGTCGGCGCCGGCGTCGCGCTGGCGGTGCGGCTGTCGGGCTGGCGCTCGGGCGTCGCCATCCTGACCGGCGGGTTGATGCTCTACTATGGTGTCGCGGGCTTTCCGTGGCCGGCCTTCATGGTGCTGATCGCGGTGCTGGGCTGGCGCACCGGCGGATGGCGCGTCAGCCTCTTCGCGATCCTCGGCTTTGGTTTCATGCTGGCCGTCGGATTGTGGAAGCCCCTGACGCTCTCGCTCTACCTCTGCGGCCTGGCGGTGATCCTGTCGGTGGTGCTCGGCGGGCTGGTCGGCGTGTGGGCCGCCAGCAGCAACCGCGTGTCGGCCATCGTCAGCCCGATCAACGACACGCTGCAGACCATCCCGCAATTCGTCTTCCTGATCCCGGCCGTGATGTTCTTCAAGGTCGGCGACGTCACCGCGCTGATGGCCGTGATGCTCTACGCCATCGTGCCGCCGATCCGCTACGTCGAGCACGGCCTGCGCTCGGTCCGCCCGGACATCGTCGAGGCGGCGCGGCAGATCGGCTGCACGCCGTTCCAGCTATTCTGGCAGGTGAAGCTGCCGCTGGCCCGGCCGGTGATCATGCTCGGCGTCAACCAGACCATCATGGCGGCGCTCTCGATGCTCGCCATCGCGGCCATGGTCGGCACGCGCGACCTCGGCCAGCAGGTCTATATCGCGCTCGGCAAGGCCGATACGGGGCTCGGGCTCCTGGCCGGCCTGTCGATCGCCCTCATCGCCATGATCTCCGACCGCATCATCCGGGCCTGGGCCGACGCGGAGGCCACGGCGCAGGCGTGAGTGCTCAGAGCATGTTCGGCTGTTGCCGAACTGCTCCAGTTTTGAGATGCGAGCAGTTTCATCGGGATGGAATCGCAATGCGATTCCATCCCGATGCTGCTCTGGCGCAGGGCTTGCCCTGGCTCGACCGGCCGGCATCAGGTCGGACGATCGCTATACCGCACTGCGGCACGAAAATTCTTGCAGTTGCGCAAGGCGTCGCGCATCGATGGGCGCACGCGTCGGAATCGAAGGGGGCACGGATGGGCAAGGCGGTGATCGGCATCATCGGCGGATCCGGGGTCTACGACCTGCCGGGTCTCGTCGACGTCAGGGAAGAGCGCCTCGCCTCGCCCTGGGGCGAGCCCTCGGATGCGCTGCGCTTAGGCCGGCTGCATGACCGCGAGGTAGTGTTCCTGCCTCGCCACGGGCGCGGCCATCGCCTGTCGCCTTCGAGCATCAACTACCGCGCCAATATCGACGTGTTGAAACGCGTCGGCGTGACGGATCTCGTATCGGTCTCGGCCTGCGGTTCGTACCGGGCCGAGCTCTATCCCGGGCTCTTCGTCTTCGTCGACCAGTTCGTCGACCGGACGGTCGCGCGCGACGCCTCCTTCTTCGGCAACGGCTGCGTGGCGCATGTCTCCTTCGCCCATCCGGTGGCGCCACTGCTCCAGGCCCGGCTCGTCGAGGCGGCCCGGGCGGAGGGCATTCCGTACCGCAAGGGCGGCACCTACCTGTGCATGGAGGGACCGGCCTTCTCGTCCCGCGCCGAGTCCATGACCTACAGGGCCGCCGGCTACGACGTCGTCGGCATGACGGCCATGCCGGAGGCCAAGCTCGCGCGCGAGGCGGAGATCTCCTACGCGACGGCCGCCATGGTGACCGATTTCGACTGCTGGCATCCCGATCACGGGGACGTCGATGTCGCCGCGGTCGTCAAGGTGGTGCGCGAGAACGCCGGGCGGGCGGCGGCCCTCGTGGGGCGGCTGATCCGCGATTTCCCGGCCGAGCACGAGCCGTGCCCCGTCGGGTCCGACCGCGCGCTCGACTTCGCCATCATGACGGCCGCGGAGGCGCGCGATCCCGCTCTCGTGCGCAAGCTCGATGCCGTCGCGGGCCGGGTTCTCGGCAAACTCTGAAAGGGTGCGAAGCCACGGGTGTAGGTTGCGTGGTTTCGTCGCTGCGCGCTTCTGCGGCCTGCCGCCGGCAGGGAAACCGGCGTAATGACGGGCGCTCGTGCAACCCCGGGTGCTGTCATGCTGCGTCCTATCTGGGGCTATGTGTTCCGTCGCGCGGTGATGCGCGACGCCGATCGGCTGATGAAGGCCCATGGCGAGGGCGCCCACGGGCTGGCCCTCATCGGCGCGCGGGCGGCGCGCGAACGGAGCGTCGACGGGCATTGGAGCGCGGTGGCGCGCGAGATCGTCCGCCGGTCAGGCAAGATCACCGCGCCGCGCGAGGTCGGAATCCCGGCTCGCCGATCCTGGACGCCGGATCGTCCCGCGGCGATCACGCGAATTCATCGGCCATGAGCCGCGTCCAGCTTTCGCCCATGAGACCACCCAGGAAGGCGCCGTCCGACAGGAAGGTTTCGCGGAGCTCGGGGTGGCGGCTGAAGGCGATCGCCGCGGCGGCATGGTGGTAGACGATCCCCGGCTGGCGGATGAGGCCGTTCACCAGGCCGGGGCTTGCCTGGCCCTTGATGGCGACCGCCCCGATGGCGGCGGCGTGGCGGATCAGGGCGCCCAGCACCCCGCCCTCGCATCGGGGTTCCGACAGAACCTGAAGCGCCTGCGCCACGCCGCCGCGCCGCGCGTAGAGGAGATAGAGGCCGATCGTCCGGCCTTTGCGGTCGAGCACCTCGCGGGCCTGCAGCGTGCCGTTGCGTGACTTGAGCTTCGCTTGATCGAAGAGCCAGGAGAATTCATCGTCGCGCCAGTCGGGCCTGAAGCGGAAGCGTTCCACCAGGGCCCGGGCTTGCGCCGCGAAAGCCGATGGCATGACGGGCCGATCGGCCAGGCCGCGCTCCGCAGGCTCGGGGAGCGACACGAAGGCGAGCCGCCCCGCCAGCCGGTCGCCCCAGCGCGCCAGCGGCGCGAGCGATGCGCCGACCATCGGCAACGACCGTCCCGCCATGAAGCTCGCCGTCTCGCAGGGGCGCAGAAGCTTGATCCAGGCGAGGCTATGGAGCGGCACCGTCTCGAAGCCGAAGGCGCATGACAGGTCCAGCGACGTGCGGTTCGCCGTGTCGGAAAACAGGAAATCGAGATCGTGAGCGACCGTGGCGCGCGACAGCCTGAGGGCAGCCCTGGCGCGCTGGCCTTCCGTCGCCATGAAGTTGCCGAGAATGCCGCCCCGCATGGGCCGGTCGCCGAACCGCGCCGCAAGCGTGACGATGCCCATGAAGCCGTTGATCTCGCCGGCCGGCCCGACGTCGACGAGCGACGCAGGGCGGATGAGGTCGCCCGGCGCGCTCAGGTAGGTCCGGGCGAGGCAAGCCTCGACGTCCTCGCGGCGGACCTTCCGTCCCGGCCTGAACGTTAGGGCGAACAGGTCGCAGACCTGCGGGATGTCGCTGCGCTCCAGGCGCCGGACCCGTGGATCTGCCGCCATCCCGAGGGCCGAGCGTGCCATCGGACGCGGCATCGGATCAGCCGACGGCGAGACCGGCCGGTCCAGACGCACGGGAGCAGGCGCCTCGTCCATCATCTATCCCCATGCGGGCCGACCGCCGGTCACGCGGGTTCAGCCCACCTCAGGATGCATTCTGTGACACAATATCCTTAAAGTTGTATTTTCGGCTCGAAGACAGATTCCACCCCTGGCTGCTTCCTCATACGGGGCGATCAATCGATCGGGTCCAGAATGGGGCATCAGCCATGGGGATGGCTGGCCGCCATCAAGCCCGACCACCGATCGTGTTCGGGGCTCATGCCCAACGCGCCAAACAAGCCGTGAGCTTCGTCCTGGACGCCGGATGTGAAGTAGATCTTGTTCGGATCGCCGTTGAGACCACCGTGACCTGATGCGAGGGCCCAGAGATCATTGATCTGAACGGGCGTGCCATTGGCCCCGTCCAGCTTGCCGAGAAACTTGTCGGTCACCGGGTTGAAGGCGTTGATCGTCCCGTCGCCGAAATTACCCACGAGGAGGTCGTTCGAGAACTTGCCGAAATCGGAGGGCGCCATAGCCAGGCCCCAGGGCGAATCGAGGGGTCCTCGGGAGGCCACCCTGTGCATCAGCGTTCCGTCCAGGTTGAATTCGTCCACGAAGCCATGGCCGGCGCCGGCCACGTCGTCGTGCTTGGCGTCGTTCTGAAGCGCGAAAGTCACGAAGAGGTGGTCGCCGAGCACCTGCACGTTGAACGGCGCGTATCCGGCCGGCAGATGGGGGTCCGTGAAACTGTTCACCTGCTTGAAATGACTATTGAAGACGTCGACCGTGCCGTTGCGGAAGTTCGCCGCGTAGAGCAACGTGTGGTTGCCGATGCGGCCCATGGTCAGCCCCTTGTAGACGGCTCCGCTTCCTCCTTGCGAATTGTCGACCGCGAGCACTGAACTGCCGGCATCGACATTCGGATTCCACCCGGAGATGGTGCCGTCCTCGGTCGCGAACAGATATACCGAGGGGCCGGTCTTGCCGCCGCTCGATATGTCGAAGCCACGATGTGCGAAGTTGAAGACTTCACCCGTCGGGCTTGTCGGCGTCGTCTGGCCCGGCGGCACGGCGATGGCGATGGACGAATGGCCGCCGACGCTCTGTGGCGTTCCGCCACCATCGTAGACGGTGGCCACACCTGAACCATTGTCGGCCACCCAGAACGGCCCGCTTCCGTTCGACGCGAGCCCCCAGGGATTGATGAGGTTCGGATCCATGATTGCCGCCGGGACGCTGCCGTCCGAGACTAGATTCGTCTGCGAGAAGGAATTGTCCTGATCGAAATCATGGTGGCACTGCTTCGTCAGCATTTCGGCTAAGCTCAGGCTCATGGCAGGCTCCCGCGATTGGTGGGACGTCGCTCGTTGCAAGCGGACGACCAGCAACACTTCTGCCTTCGGATTTATTCGCTCCGTCCGTCGCTTTTTTCCGCGTGTCGAAGACGGTTTGGCGCGCCGGGCTGCGGGCAGAAAAATCCTCCTTCCATCGAATACGATCGCCGGGAGGGGTGTTAGCCGCCGACCAACGTCGCCAACCGAAAGGATCCTACGATGCGCGCACTGGACGTGGCGGCTGGGCTCATCCTCGCAGCCGCGCTGGCAGCGGCACCCGCTCGAGCCGCAGAGAATACGGTGCAGGTGGACCTTCAAGACGCGTCCATCGACGGGTCCTTGCAAGGCATGCGGATGAAGCTCGACAGGGCGGCAATGAAAGCCGGGCCGGTGACGTTCCGTGTGGCCAACCGGTCCAAGGCCTTGATCCACGAAATGGTCATTCTCCGGACGAACCTGACCGGCTCGCAACTTCCCTACGATTCGAGCAAGGATATATTCGTCGAGAGCAGGCTCGAGAGCCTTGGCGAGGTTCCCGACCTGTCGCCAGGCAAGTCCGGGCAACTGACGCTCTATCTGAAACCCGGACCCTACTTGCTCACCTGCAATCAGCCCGGCCACCTGCATGCGGGGATGTGGGCGAGGTTTACGGTCATGCCCTGACCAGGCGGAGGCCAGCCGTTCCAAGGACATCGTTTCCTGGCCCTCCGACAGAAGGGCCTTGAACGATGCGACGAAACCCCCGTCCGGGGAGGGCCCTCTCATGGATCGGGCATGCATCGGCGCGTCGCGGCGATATCGACGGAGAGTTAACCTGAACGCTTTAGGGTAAGCTCAAGGCGGCGGCGGCAAGCCAATAGAGCGCTTCCCGGCCTCTCGGCTTGATGGTAAGAGGTTCGGCCGATTACCCTATTGTTTTCAGATTTTCTTGCGAATGGCTGCCGATGAACGACGCATCGATGCTGGCGAAGACCGGGCAGCCTGTTGATACGGGCTTGCGGGCGTTGTGCGGGATCGCGGCCTATTACCGAATCGCGGCGGACCCGCTCCATCTCCAGCGCGAGCTAGCGCTGATCGGGCGGGCGGCGTCGACCGACGACCTGATGCGGGCGAGCCGGATCATCGGCCTCAAGGCGCGCGCCGTCAGGCGGCAGGGCGAGAAGGCCTTCGCCGCCTCTCCGGCGCCGGCCATCGCGCGGCTCCGGGAGGGCGGCTTCGTCGTCTACGGCGGCCGCATGCCGAACGGCGGCTTCCGCATCGTCGATCCCGTGACCAGCATCGACCGGATCCTGACGGCGGCCGAGCTCGACGAGGTGATCGAGCCGGAGCTGATCCTCGTGGCGCGGCGCATCGGGGGAGAAGGCTACGATCCGAAGAGCTTCGGCTTCCGCTGGTTCTTGCCCTCGATCTGGCGCTATCGCAAGCCGCTCGGCCATGTGCTGCTGGCCTCGCTCTTCGTCCAGATATTCGCCCTGGTCACGCCGCTGTTCTTCCAGGTGGTGGTCGACAAGGTGCTCTCGCACAAGGGTTATTCCACCCTGTTCGTGCTCGTTGCGGGCATCATCATCGTCGGCCTGTTCGACGTGGTCCTGCAATACCAGCGGACCTATGCGCTGTCGCACACGACCAATCGCATCGACGTCGAGCTCGGCCAGCGCCTGTTCCGTCACCTGCTGCGCCTGCCGCTCGGATATTTCGAGACGCGGGCCGCCGGCCAGACGGTGGCGCGCGTGCGCGAGCTCGAGAACATCCGGGCCTTCCTGACCGGGCAGGGGCTGTTCTCGGCGCTCGACCTCGTCTTCACCTTCGTGTTCATCGCGGTGCTGTTCGCCTATTCATGGAAGCTGACCCTGATCGTGGTCGGCGCCATTCCGCTCTACCTGATCGTCGCCTTCGCGGTGCGGCCCTCGCTGCAGGAGCGCGTGCGCGAGAAGTTCAACACGGGCGCCATGAGCCAGCAGTTCCTGGTCGAATCGGTCGTCGGCATCCAGACCGTCAAGGCCTCGGCGGTCGAGCCTCTGATGCAGGCCCAGTGGGAGGAGCGCCTCGCCGCCTATGTGAAGACCTCGTTCCTGGTGACGCTGCTCGGCGCCTTCGGCCAGAACGCCGTGCAATATATCTCGAAGCTCACCACCGCGCTTTTGATGCTGTTCGGCGCCAAGGCGGTGATCGACGGCGACCTGTCGATCGGCGCGCTCGTCGCCTTCAACATGATCGCCGCGCAGGTCACGGCGCCGGTGCTCCGCCTGTCGCAGCTCTGGCAGGATTTCCAGCAGGTGCAGGTCTCGGTCGAGCGTCTCGGCGACATCCTCAACTCGCCGGCCGAGCCGGCGGTGCGGGCCTCGAGCGTGCTGCCGCCGCCGCGCGGCCTCGTCGAGTTCAAGGGAGTCACGTTCCGCTACCGGCCGAACGCGGCCGACGTGCTCAAGCAGGTCTCGCTCGTCATCCGGCCGGGCGAGGTCGTCGGCATCGTCGGCGCCTCGGGCTCGGGCAAGTCGACGCTGACCAAGCTGATCCAGCGGCTCTACCTGCCGCAGGACGGGCAGGTGCTGCTCGACGGCGCCGACCTCGCGCAGGTCGACCCGGCCTGGCTGCGCCAGAACATCGGCGTCGTGCTGCAGGACAACCTCCTGTTCAATCGCACCATCCACGACAATATCGCGCTCGCGGCGCCCGCCATGCCGCGGGCCCAGGTGATCGCCATCGCCAAGCTCGCGGGCGCGGACGAGTTCATCGCCAAGCTGCCGGGCGGCTACGACACGATGATCGAGGAGCGCGGCGCCAACCTCTCGGGCGGCCAGCGCCAGCGGATCGCCATCGCGCGGGCGCTCGCCACCAACCCGCCGCTCCTGATCTTCGACGAGGCGACCTCGGCGCTCGACTACGAGAGCGAGCGCGTCATCCAGACCAACATGCGCCAGATCGTGCGCGGCCGCACGGTGATCATCATCGCCCATCGCCTCGCGGCGGTGCGGCCCTGCGACCGCATCATCGGCATGAACGACGGCCGCATCATGGAGGCCGGGAGCCATGACGAGCTGATGAAGAACCCGGCGAGCCTCTACCGCAAGCTGTGGACGCTGCAGAACGAGCAGGTGCTGGGATGAGCACGCTTCCCGCCGCCGCCAAGCCGGGCCTGCCAGCCGGCAAATCCGGCCTGCCGGCCCGCCAGCCCCGGCTGCGCCGCGGCGACCACGAGTTCCTTCCGGCGGCGCTGGAGATCCTCGAGACGCCGCTCTCGCCGGTCCGATCGACCATGATCATCACCATCTGCGCCTTCGCGGCGGCGGCGCTGGTGTGGTCCTATGTCGGGCGCGTCGACATCATCGCCGTGGCGCAGGGCAAGATCCAGCCGGTCGGCCGCACCAAGACCATCCAGCCGCTCGAAACGGGCAAGATCCTCAAGCTGCTGGTGGGGAACGGGGAGGTCGTCAAGGCCGGCCAGGTGCTCGCCGAACTCGACCCGGGCGAGGCGGAGGCGGATGCGGCGACGCTGCGGACCGACCTCTACGCTCGCAAGGCCGAGGCGATCCGCCGACGGCTGGCGATCGACGCCGCCAGGAAGCGCATCGGCACCATCCCCCTGCCGATCGACTGGAGCGGCGTGCCGGCCGTCTATGCGCAGCGCGAGCAGCGCGTGCTGACGGACGACCTCGGCCAGCTGTCGAGCACCGCGGCGAGCCTCGAGGCGCAGCGGGGCGAGAAGGTCGCGGAACGCGATCGGCTCAAGGCGACGATCGCGGCGCAGCAGCAGCTTCTGGCGATCCTGAAGCAGCGGGTCGACATGCGGGTCGAGCTGTTCGGCCGAAAGGCGGAGTCGAAAGCGAGCGTCATCGACGCCGAGGAGGTCTATCAGACCCAGGCGACGACCCTCGCCAACCAGCAGGGCCAGCTCGCCGAGGCCGAGGCCGGCATCGCTCGCGGGGCGCGCGATATCGACAAGACCTATGCGAGCTTCATCGCCGAGAACGCGCAGAAGCTGGCCGAGGCAGACCGCCAGGCCGGAGAGGACACCGAGAAGCTCGCCAAGGCCGAGATCAAGGTCGGCCATATGGTGCTGACGAGCCCGATCATAGGCACCGTCCAGGGCCTGACCATCACCACGCTGGGACAGGTGGTGCAGAGCGGCGAGCAGATCATGCAGGTCGTGCCCGAGCGCGCGGCGCTCGAGATCGAGAGCTACCTGCCCAATGCGGATATCGCCTTCGTCAAGCCCGGCCAGCAGGCGGTGGTCAAGATCGAATCCTTTCCGTTCACCGATTATGGCACGCTCAACGCGACCGTGACCCGGGTGGCGCAGGATGCGATCCCGCTGCCCGATGCCGACCAGCGCGAGGAGAACCCGATCCAGAGCAAGAAGTCGGAGATGTTCGGCGGCGGCCAGCGCACCCAGAACCTCGTCTTTCCGGTGACGCTGAAGCTCGACCGGACGGTCGTCAAGGCGAATGGCGCCGAGGTGCCGCTCGGCCCCGGCATGGCGGTGACCGTCGAGGTCAAGACCGGCACGAGGCGCATTCTCAGCTACATCTTCGCGCCGCTGGTCGAAGTCGGCTCCAACGCCTTCAAGGAACGTTGAGCGCCGTCCGGACCGAATCTGGGCAGCTCACGCCACCCGGCCGCGAGCCTCCCGTCCGCATCGTCGAAGGTCGCATCGAGGAGCGATAGCGACCTGATCCGGTCCGTTCGGAAATGGCGATAGTCGCGCCGCGTCTCGCACCAGCCGGCGACGAGCGTCGCCTGCACATAATAGGCGATCGCGACCGGCCGGTGCTGTCGGCGTACCCGATCCGCAGCTTGCGCCGGTTGCGGATGGCGGCGCGCACGAGCGCCAGATCGGCCTCGGGCATGGCAGCCACACCGAAGCCGGACACGAACATCGCGGGATCGTCGAGGTGGGGGCCCGTGTCCGGCGGCAGGACCACGGAGATCTTCGACAGAAGGCTTGCGGCCGCGCTCTGCAGCCCGGCGTCGCCGGTCCGGCGCAGCAGCCGGGCGCCGACGGCGATCGCCTCCACCTCGTCGGCCGTGAACATGAGCGGCGGCAGATCGAAGCCGCGCCGGAACAGGTAGCCGATGCCCGGCGCGCCCTCGATCGGCACGCGACGGGCCCGGAGGGTCGCGATGTCGCGATATACCGTCCGAACCGTCACCTCCAACTCGGTCGAGAGGGTGGCGGCGGTCACCGGCCCGGTCGCGGTGCGCAGCCTCTGGATGATGTCGAACAGCCGATCCGCGCGCCGCATGGATCTCCTCCCGCGCTCCGTCACTCCTGACAAGACGATGTCAGCAGTGGTGCCGTATCACAAGCCTCTCGCGGCACGCCGCCACTACATGGAGTTGATCGTGGTCACGTTTCGACAGCCGACGACGGATGAAGGGCTCCTCGAACGCGCCCGCGCCGTGCATCACGCCTGGAATGCGGCGCTCAAGGCCAAGGACGTCGAGGGGGTGCTCGCGCTCTAAACGCCCGACGCTACGATCGAGAGCCCGCTCGTGCGCTACCTGCTCGGCACCGAGTCGGGCGTCTGCTCGGGGCGTGACGCGCTCTGCGCCTTCCTCCCCAAGGTGTTCGCGAACCAGCCGAAGGAGCGGCGCACCTTCCGGAACGACGTGTTCACCGACGGGCGCGTGCTCATGTGGGAATATCCGCGTCGGACCCCGGACGGCGAGCAGATGGACTTCACCGAGATCATGGAGCTCGAGAACGGTCTGATCCGACGGCACCGGGTCTACTGGGGCTGGTTCGGCGTGCGGACGCTGACGACGGGCACGCATACGCGCTGATGGGTGCGGTGCAACCCTAGCCAGGCCGCGGGTCTCTCCGGGCACCACCCCTCGTCCGAAACCCCATCAGCGGCCGGATCGGTCGCCATTCCGACCTCGGCAAAATAGCGATCGACCGAGTGGTGCGGGTGGCCGGGGTCGAACCGGCACTCCTTGCGGAACCGGATTTTGAGCGGCCCGAACCGTGTTGCGACCGACCTAGCTCGAGTACGCTGGTGGGTGGGTGAGGTTGAGGTTGCCCCGTTTCAGTGGACGGTTTTTGGGCTTGCGGGTTAGGGCTTGATCACGGCCCTCTCCCTTTCTGCTTCGTAGGCGATTGGTGACCGGTAGCCCAGGCCCGAATGCAGGCGCGTCGGATTGTACCAACCCTC
>DATBEH010000155.1:0-18807 GCA_036276175.1 Lichenihabitans sp. | reverse complement strand
CTGCCCGACGGCAGCGAGTTCCGGCTCGTCTACGACGGCCGCAACGGCCAGCCCTATACGTCGATCGGTCGCATCCTCGTCGAGGAGGGCGCGATCCCGCTCGACGCCATGTCGCTCGATCGGCTAAAGGGCTGGATCCGCGCCAATGGCCAGGCGCCGGGCGAGGCCGGCCGTGCGCTGATGCAGCGCAACCGCTCCTACGTCTTCTTCCGGAGCGCACCGGCGACGATCGACGAGGGACCGATCGGCGCCCAGGGACTGCCACTCGAAGCGCTGCGCTCCATCGCGGTCGACCGGACGATCTGGCCCTACGGCCTGCCGTTCTGGATCGAGGCCGACCTGCCGTGGCGGAGCGCCGCGCCGTCCGCCTTCCGCCGCCTGACGGTGGCGCAAGACACCGGTTCGGCAATCCTGGGGCCGGCCCGCGCCGACATCTTCTTCGGCTCGGGCGAGACGGCCGGAACCCGGGCCGGCAGCATCCGGCACCCGGCCGGCTTCACCGTGCTGCTGCCGCGCGAGGCCGCCCGATGAGGCCCCCTCGGCGCCTGAGCGACGAGGAGATCGAGATCTGGCTGCAGGTGACGCGCACGGTGGCGCCACGGCGCGGCGCGATCACGCCCAGCCGCACACCGCCGCCCGAGCCACCGACGTCGCGGCCGCCGCCTGCCCCGCCGCAGCCGCGGCGTCCCACGGCCGCGAGCTATTCGCCGCCGGTGTCGGCGCCGAAGCCCGCGCCGCTCGCCGCCTTCGAGCGCCGCTACAAGAAGCGCATCGAGGGTGGTCGGATCGGCATCGACGCGACGCTCGACCTGCATGGCATGAGGCAGGCCGAGGCGCATTCCGCGCTGATCCATTTCTTGCTGCGGGCGCATCACGACGATGCCCGTCTCGTGCTGGTCGTCACCGGCAAGGGCAGTTCCGAAAGGCACCGGGACGGCGGCGAGGCCGGCGTACTGCGCCGCGCCCTTCCGCATTGGCTGCGCGACCGGATCCTCGAGGGCGTGGTGCTGGGCTTCGAGGAGGCCGGGCGCGGTCATGGCGGCGCCGGCGCGCTCTATATCCGGCTGCGACGCCGCTCCGTGGACCGCTGACCCTGCCTTATTGCGCGGGCGTCGTCGGGTTGGCGGGGCTCGCCGGCGTCACGGCGGCAGGCGCTCCAGCCGGGGCTGCAGGTGCGGTTGCGGGCGCAGCGGCGGGCGCCGGCGTCTGGGCGGCGGCGGGTTCCGGGGCCGTGCCGGACGGCAGGTCGGTCACCTTGAGCGCGGTGAACTTCCAGGTGTCGACCTGCGCCTTCTCGGATTGCGCCCGCATGCCGATCTGGCCGCCGCCCTCGGGCATCTGCCCTTTCACGGACGCGAACTGCTGCCCGTTGATGAAGGCCGTGATCGTGTCGCCGTTGGTCTCCACCTCGAGGATGTTCTTGGACCCGGAACCGCGCTTGATGTTCGGATCCTGCTTCCACTCGACCACGTTGATCCACTTGCCGGCGACCTTGCGGGTCAGTTCCGCATATCCGCTCGGCGTGATCATGAACATGTAGTAATTGTCGTAATCGGTGGCCCAGAACAGCGGACCGGCCATCGTATTGTCGGTATCCGTCAGGCTGTTGGGCGTACGCACCGTGATGCAATAATCCGCGTTCGAGAACAAGATAGCCTTGTAGATCAGCAAGTTGGAAATATCAGGCTGCGGCTTGACCTTGACCTTGCCTTCTTCGACGCTGACATCGGGCGAGTCGAAGCCCCAGCTCGAATCGACCTGCTTGAAATCGTCGCTGAACAGGGTCTTCGCACCCCGGCAGGCCCAGGCCGGACCGGCGGCGACCATGACGGCGGCCGCCGCGCAGGCAAAGATCGATCCCCTCATCATCAATTCCCCCTCGGACGGTCGCCGGTTCGGATCATGGCGCAAGCCTGACTGTTGGGGCTAACTCGCCGGATGGGCGCACGGTTTCACGACGACGATGTGAAGCCGCCGCGGGCCGTGTGCACCCAACACGAGTTTCTGCTCGATGTCGGCCGAGCGCGACGGGCCGGTGATGAAATTCAAGGTGCGCGGCATTCGGCCCTTGCCGGCCGCCGCACGGACCCGATCGAGGATCGTCTCGTAGTCGCCCGCGACATCCTCGGCCGCGACCACCACCACATGCGTCTCAGGCAGGAAGTTGAGGGTGGTCGGATTGTCCGGCCCGGAGACGAGCGCCAGGGTGCCGCTCTCGGCCACGGCACCGAGCGCGTGAGAGACGGCATTGGGATCCTGGCCGAGCGAGCGTCCACGCGTCACCTCGAGCGCAGTGGTGCCCCAGGGCATCGCCGCGAGGCGCGGATCCTCGCCGGTGCGCACCGTCGCCGGCAGGTTGTGGTCGCGCAGGAAGCGGGCAATCTCGCCCGGCACCGCATCGGCGCCGTCCACTTCGGCGACGGTCGCGGAGGCCGCCTCCGCCATGCGGCGGAACAGGGCCACGCGCCCCCCAGGGTCGAGCTGGCCGCGCGCCGGGACGATGCCGCGCGGCGCCGCGGCGAGCCGAGCGTCGACCGCCGACCGGCGCGGCGCCTCCGCGCCCGTGACGCCGAGCGAGCGGCGGATCGCGGCCATGACGTCGTCGCGGGCATCGCTGCCGGGCGCGCTCACCGGGCGCCTCCGCGGCGCTTCTGGCGCGCCCACCGGCTCTGGAAGGTCTCGCCCTGCGGTGCCGGCATGTCGCGATAGCGCGTCCAGCCGCCGGCCAGCGGCAGCGAGGCGAAGCGCCCCTTGCTCCGGCCGACGAGGTTCAGTGCCCGCATCGCCAGGCCGGTGGCGGCACGATAGAGGCGCGGCCGCGTCGCGAAGAAGCCCCACAGCTTCAGGCCGGAGCGGACGGCGGCGGGCGACAGGTGCCGCTCGAACTCGCGTTCGCGCCAGTGGCGCATCAGCTTCGGCAGCGGGATTCGCACCGGGCAGACCGATTCGCAGCGCCCGCAGAAGGTCGAGGCGTTGGGCAGATGCCCAGCCTTGTCGACGCCGATCAGGCTCGGCGTCAGCACCGCGCCCATCGGGCCCGGATAGATCCAGCCGTAAGCATGGCCGCCGATCTCGTGATAGACCGGGCAATGGTTCATGCAGGCGCCGCACCGGATGCAGCGCAGCATCTCCTCGAAGCTCGTGCCGAGCATCGCCGAGCGGCCGTTGTCGACGAGGACGACGTGATATTGCTCCGGCCCGTCCGGGTCCTCGGGGCGCCGCGGACCGGTCGAGAGCGTGGTGTAGACCGACATCTCCTGCCCGGTGGCCGAGCGGGCGAGGACGCGCAGCAGCTGCGCCATGTCTTCCAGCGTCGGCACGAGCTTCTCGATCGACGCGATGACGACATGCACCTTGGGCAGGATCTGCGTCAGGTCGCCGTTGCCCTCGTTGGTGACGATGATCGAGGTGCCGGTCTCGGCAATGAGGAAATTCGCGCCCGTGATGCCGACGTCGGCGGCGAGGAAGCGGTCGCGCAGCACGCCGCGCGCCTCGCTCTGCAGCATGACGGCTTCGGAGAGGTCGCGGCCGGCGGGCAAATGCGTATGGACGCGGCGGAAGTCGGCCTCGACCTGGTCGCGCGTCAGATGCACGGCCGGCGCGATGATATGGGAGGGCGTCTCGCCGCGGATCTGCACGATATATTCGCCAAGGTCGGTCTCGATCGGCTGGAGGCCGGCCGCCTCGATCGCGTGGTTCAGGCCGATCTCCTCGGAGATCATCGACTTGCCCTTGGTGACGGTCTTCGCCCCGACCGACCGGCAGATGTCGACGACGGCGCGGCAGGCCTCGGCCGCATCGCGGGCGAAGTGGAGCCGCCCGCCGGCCGCGCTCAATCGCTCCTCGTAGCGTTCGAGATAGAGGTCGAGGTGGCGCAGCGTATGGGCCTTGATGTCGCGCGCGCTGTCGCGCAGCGCCTCGAACTCGGGCAGTGCGGCGGCAGCATTGGCGCGCTTCTCGATGAAGGCCTGGCGCACGTGGCCCATCGCTTTTTGCAGCGCCGGGTCGCCCATCGCGCGGTGGGCATTGTCCTTGAACTGCGGCGAGGTGGGGTGGACCGTCATCGGGGCGGCTCCTCGGGGGCGCCGATCGGCGGCAGGTCGCCCATGCCGGCAAGGATCTCGGCGACGTGGCGGACGTCGGTATTGGCGCCGCGGCGCGACAGCTTGCCGGCCATGTTCATCAGGCAGCCGAGATCGCCCGCCACCAGCGTGCGGGCGCCCGAGGCGACGACATCGTCGGCCTTGCGCCCGACGATGGCGTCCGACAGCTCGCCGTATTTGACCGCGAAGGTGCCGCCGAAGCCGCAGCAGACATCGGCGTTCTTCAACTCGACGACATCGAGGCCGCGCACCGTGCCGAGCAGCTTGCGCGGCTGCGACCTGACGCCGAGCTCGCGCAGGCCGGAGCAGGAATCGTGGTAGGTGATCGTGCCGTCGAAGGTCGCATCGACCTTCGTGACGCCGCGAACGTCGGTCAGGAACGAGACGAGCTCGTAGGTTTTGTCCGCCAGCGTCCGGGCCTCGGCGACAAGATTGGGATCGCCCTCGAACAGTTCCGGATAATGCCGCCGGATCATGCCGGCGCAGGAGCCCGACGGAGCAACGACGTAGTCGTAGGGGCGAAAGGCCCTGAACACCTGTTCGGCGATGCGCGCCGTCGTGGCGCGATCGCCCGAATTATAGGCCGGCTGGCCGCAGCAGGTCTGCAGCGGCACGTCGACGGTGCAGCCGGCGTCCTGCAGCAGCTTGACGGCGGCGAAGCCGACGCTCGGCCGGAACAGGTCGACGAGACAGGTGACGAAAAGGCCGACCCTGAGGCCGGGGCGCCGGTCGAACTCCTTGCCTTCCGCCATTCCGATACCGTCCGCCTTCCGAGATATGCCGCAGCCGCCGGCCGCCGTCCCGTCATCTAGGTTCGCGGGGGCATGGGCGTCAATGCGGCAACCATTCATCGCTCCACCGGGTTGAGGCGAAGGCATCGCCCGGCCCGGCGCAGACCGGCAGAGGGCGCGACAATGAGTGCGGAGGAGCATGATGGACAGACGCATCGTTCTGGTCGGCCTCGCGACGCTGGCGGCCGGCCCTGCCCTCGCGCAGTCCAGCCCCGCGCCACCGACCGATGCCCCCGCCGCCCCGCTGCCGGGCAAGCCCGCCGGGCCCGAGCCGGCGCCGGCTCCGGCCATGAAGATGGCGCCGCCGACGGGCGGCGGCGTCTCGGACGCGTCGAACGCCTGGATGAAGAAGACGATGGCGGCCGGCGCCCTGTCGCTCGCGGCGAGCCGCATCGCCGTGACCAAGGCCAAGGCCGCCGCCGTCAAGCAGTTCGCCGACTTCGAGACGGCGGAGCAGACTGTCGTCGCCGACATCCTCAAGTCGCGGATGATGCCGGACTTGAAGCCGATCGGCGAGGTCAAGCCGCCGAACGACGCCGAGCTGGCGATGGCGATCGACCAGAAGGGCAAGGACCTGCTGCAGAAGATGCGCGTCATGAAGGGCGGCCCGGATTTCGATCGCGCTTACGTGAAAGCGCAGATCGACGGCCATCACGAGCTGCTCGGCATTCAGGAGGACTACCTGAAAGGCGCCGACGATGCCGACGACACCAACATCGCCAAGCTGGCCAGGGGCATGATCAAGGAACATCTCGCCCTGCTCGCCGACCTCGACAAGAAGATGGGGTGAGGCTCTCGCGACGAGAGCTCAGGGGCTCACCGCCGCAACAGGAACACCGCCTGCTGACCGACGAGGTTCCACACCCAAGGCGCCCGGTCGCCCAAGGGACGCCCCCGCCCGTCGAGCACCACACCGCTCTCGATCACCGCACCGATGCGCGCGGCGAGGTCCATGAAGTCGCGGATCGAGCAGAAGTGGATATTGGGCGTCTCATACCACGACACCGGAAGGTGCTCGGTAATGGGCATGCGGCCGCGCGTCGCCAGCTCCCAGCGGATGCGCCAATGGGCGAAGTTCGGGAACGAGACGATGGCGCGGCGCCCGATGCGCAGCATGTTCTCGAGCACGTCCCGCGGCCGGCGCGTCGCCTGCAGGGTCTGCGACAGGATGACGTAGTCGAAAGCGTCGTCCGGATAGGCCGCGAGGTCGGTATCGGCGTCGCCCTGGATCACCGACAGCCCCTTGGCGACGCAGTCGTTGACCCCCTTCTGCGACAGTTCGAGGCCGCGCGCGTCGACGCCTCTCTCGTCGGCGAGCAGCCGCAGAAGGGTCCCGTCGCCGCAGCCGAGATCGAGCACCCGCGTATCGGGCTCGACCATGGCGGTCACGAGCAGGAGGTCGGCGCGCGTCGCCTGGTGGGGCGTCGGCAGCGTGGTGTCGATGGTCATGAACCGGGCAGCCTCGCATCGCTGCCGAGACCCCGCACGCGGGCGGCAGCGTCGATGAAGCCGCGCGTGGTGGCGAGGAGCTCCGGCACGTCGAGCAGAAAGGCGTCGTGCCCCTTGTCGGTCTCAATCTCGACGAAGGAGACGGAGGCGCCGCCCGCGTTGAGCGCGTGCACCACCGCGCGCGATTCGGACGTCGGGAACAGCCAATCCGAGGTGAAGGAGACGACGCAGAACCGTGTCTTGGTGTGGCGGAAGGCATGCGCCAGCTGGCCGCCGTAATCGGCCGCGAGGTCGAAGTAATCCATCGCGCGGGTCATGTAGAGGTAGGAATTGGCGTCGAAGCGTTCGACGAAGCTGCGGCCCTGGTAGCGCAGATAGCTCTCGATCTGGAAATCGGCGTCGAAGGAAAAGGTCGGCGCGGCGCGGTCCTGCAGCTTGCGGCCGAACTTGGCGTGCAGCGCCTGGTCGGACAGGTAGGTGATGTGGGCCGCCATGCGGGCCACCGACAGGCCCTTTCCGGGCCGCGTGCCTTCCTCCAGATAGCGGCCGCCGCGCCAGTCGGGATCGGCCATGATGGCCTGGCGGCCGACCTCGTGGAACGCGATGTTCTGCGAGGAGTGCCGCGCCCCGGTGGCGATCGGCATGGCGGAGAAGACACGTTCGGGGTAGAGCGCCGCCCATTGCAGCACCTGCATGCCGCCCATCGAGCCGCCGGCGACGCAGAACAGCGTCTCGATGCCGAGATGGTCGATCAGCATGGCCTGGGCCCGCACCATGTCGCGGATGGTCACCACCGGCAGGTCGAGCCCGTAGGCGCGGCCGGTGGCGGGGTCGAGCGAGGCGGGGCCGGTCGTTCCGAGGCAACCGCCGAGCACGTTCGAGCAGATGACGAAGAAGCGGTCGGTGTCGATCGGCTTGCCGGGGCCGATCAGCGTCGACCACCAGCCCGGCTTGCCGGTCAGCGGGTGCTCGTTGGCGACGTGCTGGTCGCCGGTCAGCGCGTGGCAGACCAGGACCGCATTGGCGCGGTCGGCGTCGAGGGTGCCATAGGTCTGGTAGGCGATGGTCAGCGGCGACAGGGCGCCGCCGGCATCGAGCCTCAGGGGAGGATCCCCTGGAAAGGTCACGACCTGGCTTGTGGGTTGATCGGCTTCCCGGCGCCGCGGCCGGGAGGGAACGAAGAGCGCCACGGGCGGACCCTTTCGGTTCCGTTCTCTATTCAGAACGGTTCGTCCGCTGTATAGGATTTAGGGACGTTTGGGTCAAGCTCGGCAATACGGCCCGCTGCAGACGAACCAAGCGGTCCGTTTCTGGAATGAACAGCCCGCAGGTCGCAGAAATCCGCGCGAACGCCGGATCGCGGTTTGACGAGACGAAACGCCCGGACCAAAATCGGAAGATCGTAAAACGAATTGGTTGGCACGGCGCGTAAAGGCCTCGGCCGCCGCAGGATCGTCATGTCGCGGACCGACACCGAAGACACCGCCGCGGCAGCCCCGCGAACCTTCAGCGCGTTGCGCGACCTGCTGCTCGAACGGCGCTCAGCCATGCCGAAGCGGCTGCTGCAGGTGGCGGAATTCGCACTCGACAATCCCGAGGACATGGCCTTCGGAACGGTCGCCAGCGTCGCCGAACTCGCCAAGGTGCAGCCTTCGACGCTCGTGCGCTTCGCCCAGGCCCTCGGCTACGAAGGTTTTTCCGACCTGCAGACCGTCTTCCATTCGCTGTTGCGCAACCGCTGGCCCGATTACGAAGATCGGCTGAAATCGCTCTCGCCCGGCAACCCCGGAGGCGCCGAGGCGCTTCTCGCGGGCTTCTGCGAGAGTTCCGCCATGTCGCTCATGCGGCTGCGCGAGCGGATCAGCGGGGAAGCGCTCGAGCGCGGCATGGAGATCCTGGCCCGGGCCGAAACCATCTACCTGCTCGGCCAGCGCCGCGCCTTCCCGGTCACGGCCTACCTGGCCTATGCCTTCGCCAAGCTGAAGATTCGCAGCGTGCTGGTCGACAACCTCGCATCCCTCGGGCCGGACCAGGTCGCCTTTGCGACCGAACGCGATGCGCTGCTGGCCGTGAGCTTCACGCCCTATACGCCGGCGACCGTCGAGATCGCCAACCGGCTGGCGCACAAGATCCCCGTCGTCGCCATCACCGATTCGGCGTTCTCGCCGCTGACCCAGAGCGCGACACTCTGGTTCGAGGTGGCGGAAGCGGATTTCGGCGCTTTCCGGGCCATTTCGGGCACGTTCGCGCTGGCCATGACGCTCGCCGTTGGCGTCGGGCAGAAGCGCAGCGCAGGTGGACCGCCCATCTCGTAAAGCTTGCGCTCGATCACCTCGGTGTCATCCCGGCCGGAGCGAAGCGAAGAGCCGGGACCCATGCGGCGTCTCAGGATAAGCGCCACGTTCGGCACGTGGACCCCGGTCATGGGTCCCGGATAGCCGGGTGCCGCGGCTTCCGGAATGACAGCGGATGTGATCAGCCGGAAACCACTCAAAGCAGCGGCGGCTCCGCCGGCTCCGTCCGATCGGCCTTGGCCGCGATCGCCTTGGCGGCCCGGAGGTCGGCCACGAATTTCTCATATTCGTCCCGCTGCGACGCCTCGTCCGGCAAGCGCAGCAGGAACGACGGATGCACGGTCACGAAAACCGGCCCGAAGTCCGGCGAGGGCAGCACCTGGCCGCGCGCCGCAAGCACGGAGGCGCTCTTGCCGGTCAGCGCGCGGATGGCGGTGGCGCCGAGCGCGATCACGAGGCGCGGCCGCAGAATGGCGAGCTCCTGCTCCAGCCAGGCGTGGCAGGCTTCGATCTCGCCGGCGCCCGGCTTCTTGTGGATGCGCCGCTTGCCGCGCGGCTCGAACTTGAAATGCTTGACCGCATTGGTCACGTAGGCCCGCTTGCGGTCGATATCGGCCTCGGCGAGCGCCCGGTCGAACAGCACGCCCGCCGGCCCGACGAAAGGCCGTCCCGCCAGATCCTCCTTGTCGCCGGGCTGCTCGCCGACGAAGACGAGGTCGGCGTCGGGCTTGCCTTCGCCGAACACGGTCTGGGTCGCGAACCGGTAGAGATCGCAGCGCTGGCAGTCCATGGCCTCGCGGCGCAGGGCGTCGAGGCCGTTATCGCCGGCGGCCGCCGGCGCCTCGGGTCGGGCCTTGCTCGCGCTGCGAGCCAGGATCGTCGCGGCCCGTTTCGGGACCTCGGTCTGCGGTCGTTTCACCATCGCGGCCTCGCTGTCTCCTGCCGAGCGGATCAGCGGCGCGATCAGCGGTGCCTCGGGCAGGTTCTTCCAGTATTTGACCGGCATCTCGCGCTTCATCGCGTCGACCTTGAGCCGCGCCGGATTGAAGATGTGGGCGTAGTAGGTGCGCCAAGCGTCCTCGGTGGCGTCCTGCGCCGGCACGTCCTCGCGCGCCCCGCCGAGACCGAACGCGAGACGGCCGAGATCCCATGAGACGCTGGCGTCCCGGGTGATGATGCTCCAGCGCATCGAGCGGAAGCGCTCGACGAAGAAGGGCGCCGCCAGCCTCACGATATGGTGGTCGGGCTCGAACCAGGCGAGATAGCGCGGCCCGTCCTCGGTCGAGAGCTCCCGGAAGCGGACGAAGGCCGTCATCTTGTGCCGGTCGCGCCGCACCGCCTTGGCCATCATCTCTATGCGGAAGACGTCGTCGTCCGTGGTGATGTCGAGCAGCTTCGGCTCGTCCTGCAACCGGCAGAGCACCCGATAGAGCAGCGCGAACCGCTCCCGATCGCGATGGCAGACGACCCATTCGGCGAGGTCGACGAAGCGGCGCGGCACCCGGAGCGGGCGTCGTTCGGGAGGCGGAGCTTCGCCGTCGGCCGAGACGAAAAGATCGGCCGCCTCGCCCTCGACGCGCCAGGTCACGTCGGCGGGCGGCACCGAGGCTTCCGCCAGTCGCCGGGCGGCATCGCGCCAGCCCTCGAAGTCGTCTTGCCGCTCGAGCACGATCTCGCGCATCAGAACAGGCTCAACTGCTGCGCCGGCGCCCTGAGCCTCGCGGCCAGCGCCGCGCCGTCGAGCGCCGCGCCCGGCGTCCCGTCCGCCGTCGTGATGAAGCTGACGACCGTCTTCATCGAGCGCGTCAGCCGCGCCACATCGTCCATCCGCAGCGCCGTTTGGCGCCGGATGCGCAGGATGGCGTCGACGCTTTTGACGCCGAGCCCCGGCACCCGCAGCAGCGCTTCGCGCGGCGCGCGGTTGACGTCGATCGGGTAATGCTGGCGATGCTTCAGCGCCCAGGCGAGCTTGGGGTCGATGGCGAGATCGAGCATGCCGTCGTCGGTGGCGCCCATCAGATCCTCCACCGAGAAGCCGTAGAACCGGTAGAGCCAGTCGGCCTGGTAGAGCCGGTGCTCGCGCATCAGCGGCGGCTTTCGGGCCGGCAGAGACCGGCTCGACCCCGGAATGGGACTATAGGCCGAGTAATAGACGCGCTTCAGCGCATAGCCGCCATAGAGCGCGGTGCTGGTGCGCATGATGTCGCCGTCGGTCTCGCCATCGGCGCCGACGATCATCTGCGTGCTCTGGCCGGCCGGGGCGAAGAGCGGCGCGCGCCGCGAGCGCCGGCGCTCGTCCTGCGCCTCGTCGAGCTTCTCCCGCAGGCCCGCCATGGCGCGGCGGATCGTGCCGCCCCGCTTCTGCGGCGCCAGCTTGCGCAGCGAGGTCTCGCACGGCAGCTCGATGTTGATCGACAGCCGGTCGGCGTGGCGCCCGGCCTCCTCGATCAGCCTCGGATCGGCCTCGGGAATGGTCTTCAGGTGGATATAGCCGCGAAAGCCGTGCTCGGTGCGCAGCAGCCGCGCCACCCGAACGATTTGCTCCATCGTATAGTCCGGCGAGCGGATGATGCCCGAGGACAGGAACAGCCCCTCGATATAATTGCGACGATAGAAGTCGAGCGTCAGCCGGACCACCTCCTCGGGCGTGAAGCGGGCGCGCGCGACGTCGCTCGACACCCGGTTGACGCAATAGAGGCAGTCGTAGACGCAGTGGTTGGTCAAGAGCAGCTTGAGCAGTGAGATGCAGCGCCCGTCCGGCGCGTAGGAATGGCAGATCCCGACGCCGGTGATCGAGCCGACGCCCGTGGCCGTCGGGGGCGCCTTGCGCGCCACCCCGCCGCTCGAGGCGCAGGAGGCGTCGTATTTGGCCGCGTCGGCCAGAATGGCCAGTTTCGACGTCAGATCCGGCTGACCCATCTTGCCTCGACTGAGTTCCCGCTTTGTTCCATAGCCCGCGGGCTTGTGGAAAGCGAGTCTCCCCTGCCGCCGCAGGCCCGGACGCGCGATCCAAACCACGCCTCAGCGGTTATGGTGCCAGCATAGCTTCGAGAGAGACGCGCCGATGCCGATCAAGGTTGTGGTCTGGAACGAATTTTTCCATGAACGGGAGAATGCGGCGGTTCGCGCCATCTACCCGGACGGGATCCATGCGACGATCGCCAGGGGACTGGCGAGCGACGACGGCCTCAGCGTCTCGACCGCCACGCTCGGCGAGGACGAGCACGGGCTGCCGTCGTCGCGGCTCGCCGAGACGGATGTCCTGCTCTGGTGGGGTCACAAGGCGCATGGGCAGGTCGCCGATGCGGTCGTCGAGCGCGTGGCGCAGCGGGTGTTCGAGGGCATGGGGCTGATCGTGCTCCATTCCGGCCACTTCTCGAAGATCTTCAAGCGGCTGATGGGAACACCCTGCGCGCTGCGCTGGCGCGAGGCGGGCGAGCGCGAGCGGCTATGGACGATCAATCGGTCGCACCCGATCGCCCAGGGCATCGGCCCGCACATCGACCTGCCGAGTTCCGAGATGTACGGCGAGCCCTTCCTGGTGGCCGAACCGATGGAGACCGTCTTCATCTCCTGGTACGAGGGCGGCGAGGTGTTCCGCTCGGGGCTGACCTTCAGGCGCGGCGCGGGCCATATCTTCTATTTCGGCCCCGGCCACGAGACCTACCCGATCTATCATGACGCCAAAGTGCAGGCCGTGCTGCGCAACGCCGTGCATTGGGCGCATAATCCGGCGCCGACCTGGACGGACGTCTCCGAGGCGCCGAACGTGCCCGTCGAGCACGCTCCCGAGCCGATCGAGGCGCGCGGGCCGTCGCTGCACGAGGCGGGCGAAGCGGGCTTCCGATGAGCGAAGCGGCTCCCAAGCGCCTGATGATCCTCGGTACGGGCCATATCGCGCACAAGCATGCCGAGGAGTTCGGCCTGGTTCCCGGTTGCGCGCTGGTGGCCGGAGTCGACACCAACGCCGAGAGGGTTCGGGTTTTCGCCGACCTGCACCACCTCCCTCGGGCCTTCACCGATCTCGACGAGGCGATCGCCTGGGGCGACTTCGACGCGGTGGTCAACGCGACGCCCGACGCGGTCCACAAGCCGACGACGATGCGGCTCATCGAGGCCGGCAAGGCCCTGTTCTGCGAAAAGCCGCTGGCGGTGAATTTCGAGGACGCCATGGCGATGACCGAGGCGGCCGAGAAGGCCGGCCTCGTCGCCATGGTCAATCTGACCTATCGCAACGCGGCGGCGATCCAGCTCGCCCGGCGGATGGTCGTGTCAGGCGAGATCGGCACGGTCCGCCACATCGAGGCGAGCTATCTGCAAAGCTGGCTCACCGCGGCGCACTGGGGCGACTGGCGCACCGACGAGCGCTGGCTCTGGCGCCTGTCCTCGGCGCATGGCTCCAAGGGCGTGCTCGGCGATATCGGCATCCATATCCTGGACTTCGTCACCTTCGGCACCGGGCTCGACGTCGCGGCGCTTCAGGCCAGGGTCAAGACCTTCGACAAGGTCGAAGGCGGCAGGATCGGCGCCTACACGCTCGACGCCAACGATTCCGTCGCCATGACGGTGGAGCTTTCCAACGGGGCGCTCGGCGTGGTCCACATGACACGCTTCGCCACCGGCAACCTCAACGACCTCAACCTCGCCATCTACGGCGAGAGCGGCGCGCTGAAGATCTGGGCCAACCACCTCGATTCACGGCTCGACACCTGCCTCGGACCCGATATGGCGACGCAGACCTGGACGCATGTCGCCTGTCCGCCGACGCCGCGCAACGAGGCCCGCTTCGTCGAGGCGCTCCTTGCCGGGCGCAGCGGCGAACCGACCTTCCGCGACGCCGCCAATACGCAGAAGCTGCTCGACCTCTGCTTCGTCTCCGATCGCGAGGGGCGTTGGCTCAGGGTCGGTTGAGCCAGCGCCGACGCGAGCGAAGCACCCTCGGACACGCTCGGGTATCTCTCGTCTCGCTCGGGCGTGAGCGGTCGGGATCGGCTATGAGCGTTACGGCCGCACCCCGGCCGCCGGAGGGCTGACTTGAACCAGATGCTCAAACCCGCCAGGGCCGCCGAGGACGCGGCGGGGCTGTCGACGACGACCACGCTGCTGCTCGCCGCCGCCTGCGGTGCCCTCGCGGCCAACATCTATTACGCGCAGCCGCTGATCGCCATCATCGGCCCATCCGTCGGCCTGCGGCCGGAACTCTACAGCCTCGTCGTGACCCTGACCCAGCTCGGCTACGTGCTGGGCCTCGTCTTCGTCGTGCCGCTCGGCGACATGGTGGAGAGCCGCCGCTCCATTTCTGCCCTGGTGCTCTGCACCGGCGCCGCGGTGCTCGGCGCGGCCTTGGCGCCCAACGCCTGGGCCTTCCTCCTGGCCTCGCTCATGATCGGCATCTTCGCCAGCGGCCTGCAGATGCTCGTCCCGCTCGCGGCTCACCTGTCGCCCGAGGCCGCCCGGGGACGGACGGTCGGCAACGTGATGAGCGGGCTGATCATGGGTGTGCTGCTGGCGCGCCCCATCGCCAGCCTGGCGTCGGAGTTTTTGGGATGGCGTGACTTCTTCATCGTTGCCGCCGCCGTCGCCGCGGTGCTCGCCGCCCTGATGCTGCGCACCCTGCCGAGCCGTCGCCCGCGCGATCCGCCGCGCTATGGGGTCCTGATCGCCTCGCTGTGGCAGGTGCTGCGTCGCAACCCCGTGCTGCGCCGGCGCATGCTCTATCAGGCACCGCTCTTCGGCGCCTTCTCCCTGTTCTGGACCGCCGTGCCGCTCGAACTCGCCGGGCCGTCGTTCCACTTCACGCAGACCGGGATCGCCGCCTTCGCCCTTGCCGGCGCGGCCGGCGCGCTTTCGGCGCCGTTCGCCGGGCGGGCGGCGGACCGTGGTCACACCCGGGCCGGTACGGGACTCGCCATCGTGATGGTGATCGCGAGCTTCGGCCTCTGCTGGCTCGGCGGCCGGGGCTCGCTCGCCGCGCTGGTCGCCGCAGCCGTCGTGCTCGACGCCGGGGTGCAGGGCAGCCAGCTTTTTGGGCAACGGGCCATCTACAGCCTCGCGCCCGAGATCCGCTCGCGGCTCAACGGCCTGTACGTCGCAGGCTCGTTCGTCGGCGGGGCGTGCGGTTCGGCGGTCGCCAGCACCGTGTTCATCCACGGCGGCTGGAGCGGCGTCGCGGCGCTCGGCGCCGGCGCGGGCGGGCTCTCGCTTCTGGCGTGGCTGAGCGAGCTGCGCGGCCGCCCGTAAACGGTCTATTAACCATATCCGGCGAAACTCGATGAGCCGCAGTCCAGGCGATGCTCCGCGAGAGGTCCCATGCCCCCTACCGCCAATTCCTCCCCGCGCGCCGACGCCGCACCGCGCGGCGCCGACGCGCCCGAAGCCTCGCGCTTCGCCGACCGCAACGTGGGGGCCGAACTCGACAATATCTTCCGGCTGGCGCGAGCCGATCGCATCCCCGCCGCGCCCCAGGCATCCGAGCCGCGCCGCGTGACGCAGACCGATCTCGACGCCGCGCTGGACATGCTCAACCGGGCCGCCCGGGCCATGGACATGCTCCAGAGCCGCTACCAGGAGGTCGAATCCTATGCCCGGGACGTCGCCGATCGGGCCGAGCGCGATCTCTCCTCGGCGCATGGGCACGCCAGGGAATGGGAGGCGCGGGCGATCGCCGGCGAAAGCCTGGTGGAAGAGCTGAGGGCTCGCCTTGGCGCCGCGGAGCGCCGGACCGAGCTGGCCGAGCGGCGGGCCGACATCGCCGAGCGAGGCGCCATGGAAGCCCGCGACTGGCTGGAAAGCTTCTACGAGAAGATTGTCGCGGCCTTCGATGGCCACCCCTTCCCCAAAGCCGCCGCCGCCTGACCGAGACTGTCGTTTCGTCGGAAGGCGCCTCTGCCGCCTACCTTGGTTAAGCTTTCGGAAACCATCCTGCACCATCCTCCCCGTCGATGCCTAAGGACAGGCCTTATCGAACCGGAGACGTCATATGAGTGAAGCCGCCCTCCTCCGCGTCCTCGCCGACAGGCTCGACGAACTCGACAGCCTGAAACAGTTTCCCGTCGAGGTGACCGATCCGGGCATCGTCACGGTGGGCTGGACGGCGGGCAACGACCACCCCGGCTATGCGGTGCTGAGCCAGGCGATCAGCGCCATGGTGGAGCAGCATTGGAATGCGCTGCGCTCGCAGGTGGTGAAGAAGAAGGAAACCGAGGTCAGCGAAGCCCGGCAGAGCTGGAGCAGCCTCGCGGTCGAGGCAGAAGCCGAGGCGGAGCCGGCCGCACAGGAGAACGACGTGCCCGCGCCGGGCCTGAGCGTTCCCCAGCAATTGTCGCGCGTCCAGCTCGTCCAGCGCCACGCCTGATTTCAGCGCCGGTCAGGGCAGCATCGGATCAGATGGAATCGCATTGCGATTCCATCCCGGCGAAACTGCTCGCATCTCGAGACTGGAGCAGTTCGGCAACAGCCGAACACGCGCTAGCCCGCGGGATCGGCCGGCCCGGCGGCGAAGAGATCGAGGATCGTGAAATCCGACACAAGCTGCCGGTCCGCCACGTGGACCGGTATGCCACGACGCCTCGCATCGCGCACGATGCGATTTTCGAGGCGCTTGTCACCCATTGCTACGAGCACCGCTGCGGCTCCATCGAGATCGGAACCCGCAGCGGTGCGGTGCCGATGATCCACCGCGAAGTGATCTGTGAAGCGGCGTGTGGCCGGATCGATCCGGTCCGCGACGAAAACCACGTCGTCGCTGCGGATCACCGCGAGCCTCAGCAGATCCAGCGACCGCGAGGCACCTCCGATCACCACGATACGGTCGTGGCGGGGCGCTGAGGCGGCCTCACGCCCTTCATTCGTCGCTCCCGCCTCCCCGTCGACAAAGACGGTCTCCCGGCCGGTCCGCGGCGAGTGTTTCGGCGGACGACGCAGCGATGCTGGCATGGATCATGACACGAAGCCTTCGAAGCGGCTGGAACCGACCAGAGCGGGAGCGAGAGGACTGCGTCCACACCGGGACGCAAAGCCGAAGGAGAGGTTTACTTATGTCTACAAAATTTGTCAACTAATGCTGAGCTGAGCTGAGCTGAGCTGAGCTGAGTTGAGCTGAGCTGAGCTGAGCCGAGATGAGCTGATCGCGCCCTCTTGCGTCGATGCCGAAATCAGACCAGAACTGGTCGTTCTGAGGACTCGCCGCTGAGCCGCAGGTAAAGGCATCGCTGGCGACTCGATCGCGGGAGCAAGCCATGACGATCGACCTTTTCGCCGCCTCATTCATCTGCCGCCACGCCGATTTCGACGCCGAACCGCCGTGGCGGCGGCGCGGCTCCGGCAACCGCGATCGCTGGCGTCACCTGCGGATCGGCCTTGCGGCACTCCTTCACCCTCTTCGACGTCGTGCCGGCCTTTTCGACGGCGTCACCGCCCATCCGCCTCGCGCGACGGCGCGATGCCTACGAAGGGTCGGGTAAGCGCGCCGAGCAGCGGACGCCGCATCAGATGTCATAGACGAGTTCGTGCCGCGGCCCCGTCACGCGCCGGCGCATATCCTCGATCGACGTCCCGTCGAGCAGCTTGGCGGAGAGGTCGCGGACTTCGGTCATCAGCAGACGGATCGAACAGGCCCGAACGTCGTTGCAATCCGAACAGGGCCGGTAGCCGGTGCGGCTGGCGCAGGCGATCGGGGCGAGCGGGCCGTCGAGCGCCCGGATCGCCGCGCCGGCCATGATCTCGTCCGGCGGACGCGAGAGCATATAGCCGCCGTTCTTCCCCTTGCGGGTGACGATCATGCCGGCCACCCGGAGCTCGCCGAGGATCGCATCCAGGAATTTCTTCGGAATGGCGTTGGCGACGGCGATCTCGATCGATTGAGCCGTCTGGCCCGGCGGCAGTGCCGCCAAATGGACGAGCGCCTTCAAACCGTACTTGCCCTTGTTGGTCAGCATCGCGATCCGCTTTTCGTCTGCGGACTTTATATATGATCGAGACCGGGCGAAGGCGAGGGAAACCTGGTCCCCGACGGGAGCGCGTGACACGCTCCCGTCGAGACGTCATTCAAGCCTGCGCTTGGAAGACGAAGTCGCTTCTATGCTGCTTGAGCTCGGCGGGGGTGACGCCGGCGATGGCGATCGTGTCGTGGGCATTCAGGTGCAGCACCGTGTCGCCCGCGGCATCGGTCGTCGCATGGTTCAGGATGGTGCCGAGCCGGGCGGAAGCGCTGTCCGGCAGGCTGATCGTGTCGTGGTGCGTCCCGCCCACCACGAAATGGGTGATCGTGTCCTGACCGAAGCCCGGGGTGAACACGAAGGTGTTGCCGCCGCCCTTCGAGAAGAACGTGTCGTTCGAGATCGACTGCAGCGTCTGGCCCGGGGCGAGACCCGAGACGGTCTGGTGCCCGTCCTTGTAATAGACGTCCTCCTCGACCGGCATGCCATTGGCGTCGTAGCGATCCACGTAGCCGAAGTAGGGCGTGTTCGCGAAGGCCGTGCCGCCACTGTAGAGGACGGTGTAGCCGCCATCCGGCGTCGGCGTGTTCGCCGTCTCCATATAGACCGAGCCGTTCCGGTTGAAGAACGTCTGGCCCTGGAAGTAACCCGTCGTCGGATCGTAGCTGTCCTGGAAGACCGCGAACGGTTCGCCGCGTACCCCGGTGGTCAGGTCGTAATTGCTTGGCGCCACGGCGGTCGCGCCGTCGGCGGCCGTGGCCAGCGCGGTCAGCCCGGTATGGAAGCCCGGCCCCTGGTTGAAGGAGAAGGACCAGGTGCCGTTGGCCGCGTCGATCGTGGCCGCGCCGAGGTCGGTCGTGCCCTGGAAGATCTCGACGCCCTTGATGCCGCTCGGGTCCGACGCCGTGCCGGTGAGGATCACGGTCTCCGGTCCAGCGACGCTGATGCCGGGATCGAAGGCCACGAGGGGCGACGAGGTGGCGTTGTTGGTCGGCGGCGTGATCGTCGACGTGGAGTTGTTGGTCGGCGTCGCCACAGTGGTTCCGGCCGGGCCCGTTGCCCCTGTCGCGCCCGCTGCGCCGGCGGCACCCGTTGCTCCCGTCGCCCCCGCGGGGCCGGCCGCACCCTGGACGCCCGCAGTGCCCTGAGCACCCGTCGCACCCATGAGGCCGATATCGCCCGTGGCCCCGGTCGCGCCGGTGGCGCCGCTGGTTCCGGGATCGCCCGTGGCCCC
>DATBEH010000154.1:0-3793 GCA_036276175.1 Lichenihabitans sp. | reverse complement strand
GGTTGGTACAATCCGACGCGCCTGCATTCGGGCCTGGGCTACCGGTCACCAATCGCCTACGAAGCAGAAAGGGAGAGGGCCGTGATCAAGCCCTAACCCGCAAGCCTAAAAACCGTCCACTGAAACGGGGCAACCTCACATCCGGATCAATGCCGTGTGCCCCGGCTGCATCGACACGCCGATGGGCGACAGCATCGATCCGGCCGCCATGAAGGAGTTCTTGAAGGAGCAGCCGATCGGCCGCGCGGGCCGTCCCGAGGAGGTCGCGGCGGCCGTGCTCTGGCTGTGCAGCCCCGGTGCCAGCATGGTGCTGGGCGTCGCCTTGCCGGTCGACGGCGGCTTCGTGGCGCACTGACAAGAATGGCCGCGTGCTTGGAGGATCGCCGCCGCCTCGAGTTGATCGAGCACGCGGTGAGCACGCTGGTCGGCCAACGGGTGTTCGGCCTCGCGCTCGGCTACGAGCACCTCAACGATCGTGACGAACTGCGGCACGATCCGATCATGGCGGTGCTGGCGGACAAGATCGCGGCGCGGCGGTGCGATTGCGCGCCGGTGGCCGGCAAGTCGACCCTCAACCGGCTCGAAATGTCGCGTCCGCGGGCAAGCGCAGCGTCATGTCCACAGCGTTGTCGCCGAGTGAGCCGGTCACGCCCTCGCGCCAGACCGCCAGGGGAGCCCGGTTGCCGAGCGCCTGAGGGCGCTTGGTGTTGTAGAAGGCGATCCACGAACCGATCCCGGCCCGCGCCTCTCGCCCATCGGCGTAGCCTTTCAGGTAGACGTCCTCGTGGTTCAGCGACCGCCAGAGCCGCTCGATGAACCCGTTGTCCATCCAGCGCCCGCGCCCGTCCATGGAGATCCGGATGCCGGCCGCCGCGAGCGTTCCCGTGAAGGCAGCGCTGGTGAACTGGGAACCCTGGTCCGTGTTGAAGACCTCGGGCCTGCCGAACCGCACCAGCGCCTCCTAAGGCCGACAGGCAGAAGGAGGTGTCCATGGTGTTCGATAGGCGCCACGACAGAACCGCCCGGCTCGCCCAATCCATCACAGCCACGAGATAAAGGAAGCCGCGCCCGATCGGGATGAAGGTGATGTCCGCCCCTTCCGCCTGCAACTCCACTCGGCTTCGCCGAGCGGGGCATTGTCACGTTGACGCATTCAGCCCGAATTTGGACCGGTGCAATTCGGTCGCTCATTGACAGGTCACGTTTGCGCCGCGCCATATCTCCATCGCTTCGGCGCGGAACTGTTTCAGGGTTCTGCGCGACACGAGATGACGCTGGAGGTTGAAGGTGTTGTGGACGGCAGCGTGGGCCGAGAGAAAGCTCTGCGCAGACCCCGCCGACTTGAACCGTTGCATCTTCCGTTCGCGTTGGCGTCGGCTGATGCGAGTTCTCGGCCCGGTTGTTCTGGCGCTAGCCCTGCTCATGGCGAGCCACGAGACCCAGATGCCGCTTGGCGGCCCCGTATGACCCGAGTTTGTCGGTCGTGATCGTCTCGGGCGCGAAGCCCTGTTTCCTGATCAGCTTGCGCAGGAGCCGGACGGCGGCCGCCTTGTCCCTTCTCGACTGCACCAGAACATCGAGCACCTCGCCCTCGTCATCCACGGCCCGCCAGAGCCAATGCCGCTTGCCCGCGATCGTGACCACATCTCGTCCAGGTGCCATCCCCCGGTCGGGCGCGGACGCCGCTTTCGCAACGCGTGGGCAAACAGCGGGCCGAACTTGCCGACCCAGCGTCGGATGGTTTCGTAGGTCAGGTCGAGACCGCGCTCGGCCAGTATGTCCTCGACATCCCGCAGGCTCAGCGTGACGCGAAGGTACAGCCAGACCACGTGCTGAATGATGGCCGGCGGGAAGCGCTGGCCGTGGTAGGGAGAGCGCGACAAGGCGCCGCGAACGTGACAATGTTGGCCTGTAGCATGCTCCGGAGTTTATGATTCCGCCAGGGCGCGGGTGGCCAGAACGGCAGCCGAGGCGCGGTTCTCGACGCCGAGTTTCGAAAAGATCGTCTCAAGGTGCTTGTTCACCGTGCGCGGACTAAGGTCCAAAATCTCGGCGATATCGCGATTGGCTTTGCCACACGCCAGCCAGAGCAGGACCTCGGCTTCACGCGGGGTCAGCCCGAACCTCGCCCGCAACGCCTCGCTGTCGCTCCGCGCCTCCTGGACGCTGAGACGGAACAGGAATTGCTCCGGCCCCGACGCAGCCAGAAAGGAAAATTTCAAGGCCTCAGGGCCGCCTTCGCCAGCCAGAATGACGGGCTCGGGACTGGCGACCGCCGCCGCCGCCATCAGCACTACGGCCACGGCCTCTGGCAGTGCCGACGTCGGGCCAAGGGTCGGATAGGCGCGTTGCAGCAGTCGGACGGCCTGAGGCGTCGACCACACGACGAAGCCGCGGCCGTCGATAGCGACGAGGTAGCGACCTGAGGTGTCGAGCGCCATCCGGGCACTCTGTGCCGTCCTTGCATTGGTCAGATGGACCCGTAGACGGGCGAAGAGTTCGTCCAGGACGATGGGTTTGGTGACGTAGTCGACGCCCCCCGCCGACAAGCCTTGCACGACGTGCTCGGTCTCGCTCAGGGCCGTCATGAAGATAACCGGGACATGGGCAGCGGTCCCGGCCTTCAGCCGCCGGCAGGTCTCGAAGCCATCCACGTCGGGCATCATCGCGTCGAGGAGGATGAGGTCGGGCGTGATGCGGCCGACCAGCGCCAAAGCCTGCTCTCCGCCTGTAGCCACCAGCGCGGTGTAGCCGGATCGCTCCAGCGCCTCGGTCAGGAAGCCGAGCGTGTCGGGCGTATCGTCCACCACGAGGACGGTGTCGCGCAGCTTGGCCTCGGGCCCCGTCACGGCTTTGTGCCGCGCTGCCCGAAACCTTCGAGGACCCCGGTATAGCGGTCGAAATCGAAGGCCTTGACGTGGCCGCGCAGCGCGTCGGCCAAGGCGGCGAGGCGCGGATCACGACCAAGGTCGTCGAGCTTGGCTTCGATGCCGCGCACGTAGCCGATGCCGCCGAGCCGCAGCAGTTCGGCCACGACGGCATTGCCCGGGTGAATCACCTTGGCCGGCGCATCTTGCGTTGCCGCCGGATCCGCGGCATCGCTCCACTCCAGCCCCATCAGGGTTTCGAGCCGATCGAGCAGCCGCGCCAGATCGAAGGGCTTTGGCAGGATCGCATCGGCGGCGCCGCGCTCCGGCGCGGCGGCGGACCCCTCCCCGATGTCAGCCGACAGCATGAGGATTGGCGCCTCGGCGCGTTTGGCCTCGCGCAGCGTCCGGGCGAGATCCCAGCCGCTCATTCCCGGCATGGAAACGTCGAGAATGAAGAGATCCGGCCGAAGATCCTCCACGAGATTGAGGCAGGTCGCGCCGTCGCGGGCCGCGATGACGGAAAAGCCCAGCGGTTCAAGGATCGCACGCATCAAGGCCTGATGATCCCCGTCGTCATCCACCACCAGGATGGTGCGGCGCCGACCCACATAGCCATGCACGTCCCGCGCCACGGAGAGCGTCGGGTCGGCGACGGCCGCCAGCATCAGCCTGACCCGGAAGCGGCTGCCAGCGCCGGGCGTGCTCGACAGCGTGATCTCTCCGCCCATGAGTTCGGCCAAAAGCTTGGTGATGGTGAGCCCGAGCCCGAGCCCCGGAACGGCCTCGCTGCCGGTTATCGGGCCGCGGTCGAAAGGCTCGAAGATGGTTTTGCGATTGGCGGGATCGATGCCGGGGCCGCTGTCAGACACGTCGAGCGTGGCGATCTGGTTGCGATAGCCGATGTCGAGGCCGATATGGCCGCT
>DATBEH010000153.1:0-5573 GCA_036276175.1 Lichenihabitans sp. | reverse complement strand
ACGGCGTACTCGCTGGCCACGGAGCCAGAGTCGTCACAGAACAATTGAACATATGTTCGTCACGGGTCCTTCATGGACTTGGGTGATCTGACCTAACGTCGCCACGTCAACGAATCCTTTCGACCCAAGAGGCGGCGCATCGATCTACAGATCCGGCCTTGCTGGCCGCCTCGGTAAGTCCTCCACCCTGTTGCCCAACGCGAACCCGTCGACGTCCCCGCCGGAGCCGTGCACCGTGACGGCATAGACCTCGATCTCGCTGAGCCTGGCCACGTCGCCTGTGACGTCGAGCCGGACGCCGGCTTTGATCCGGTAGCAGAGCGGATCGTCGAAGATCATGAAGCCGCGCCTTGCCGTGGTCAGGACGAAGGCCTCGAGGCGGTCGAGCCGCGTGCAGAACGGTACATCGCCGGCCTTCACGCGCTGCTCGGTCGCGGCGGCGGGGCCTGCGAAGGCGAGAATGGCACAAGGGAGGACAGTCCGGAGCATCCGGCAATGATGCGGCGAACAAGTCGCCATTGGAAGAGGCGGCTGACGAGGCTGTCGGGCACTGGCCGGCCAATCGGAATTGTGCTCGCGGCCCAGCGACTCGACTCCCGGCCCAGTCTGTTCGTATTCTGTTCTCCAGGATGACGGAGCACAGCGATGGCCGGACCAGCGGAGCCAACGGACGCCGAGGTTGACGCAGTGGTCGAAGAGTTCGACGGCGACATGCGCGAGGCGATCCGGGGACTGCTGCATGATATCGCGGTTCTCGCCGCCGGCTATTCGAGCGCGGTATCTCGCGGCTATGTTCGAGGTCGAGCCGCGTGTGGTGCGGTGACCGGCGATCCGCCGCAGGGAGCCGCGAAATGTCGTCCATGACCTACCACGTGGTCGTGCCGTTCGGCCGGGATGACGACGGCAACCTGATCACGCTTGAGGCGACCGAGGCACCAAGTGCCGACGCCGCGAAGCGCCGGGCGCGGGCCGCGGCAGAGGAGCATGCCGGCGCCATTGCGTTCAGCCGGACTGGCGACCTCGTTGCAGGCGACTTCGGCGAGGCCGAGATCCTGGCGGTCTACGGCATGGTCGACGTCGGGATGCTGACGGAGTGAGGGCGGGCCGACGAGACGAAGTCGGGCTCACATCGAGGAACGGGAGTGTCCGGAGATCTGTGTAAGCACTGCTGTGGGTCATGATCGCCGTCTCAGCGCGCTGAGACGGCGAAACGTTCGCCGAACAGGATGCCAAACTGCCCCATTGCGGCGGTCCATTCAACCGGCCGGCGCCAATGGACTCCGGCATTCTGGATGGCGAGATAGAGCAGCTTGGTGGCCGCCTCGTCGGTTGGAAAGCTGCCTTGGGTCCTGATGACCTTGCGCAAGCTCCGGTGCAGGCTCTCCACCGCATTGGTCGTATAGATCATCTTCCGGATCGCCGGCGGGAAGGCGAACAGCGGGATCACGTGGTCCCAAGCCCTCCGCCACGCCTGGCCAATAGCCGGATAGCGTGATCCCCACTTGTCCTCGAATTCCGACAGCCGGTCTTGGGCGGCCTCGGCCGTCTCGGCCCGGTAGATCGCCTTCAGGTCCGGCATAATGGTCCTGCGGTCCTTCCACGAGACGAAAGCCAGCGAACTGCGGATCAGGTGCACGATGCAGGTCTGCACGATGGTCTCGGGGAACGCCGCGCCGATCGCCTCGGGGAACCCCTTCAGGCCGTCAACCACGGCAATGAGGATGTCGCCGACGCCGCGGGTCTTGAGGTCGTTCATGACCTTCAGCCAGAACTTGGCTCCCTCGCTCTGCTCGATCCACAGACCGAGCACGTGCTTCTGGCCCTCGGTATCGAGCGCCAGGGCGATGTAGACAGCCTTGTTCTTGACCAGCCCCTCGTCCCGGATCTTCACTCGCAACGCGTCGAAAAAGACCGCGGCATAGACAGGATCGAGCGGGCGGCTCTGCCACTCGCTGACCTCCTCGAGCACCGCGTCAGTGACCCGGCTGATCAGGTCTGGTGAGACCTCGACCCCATAAAGATCCTGCAGGTGGCCCTGAATCTCGCGCTCAGGCCGCGGACGTAGAGCGAGATGATCTTGCCGTCGAACCCGTCCAGCCGGGTCTGACCCTTGGGCACGAGCTGGGGCTCGAAGCTGCCGGCTCGATCGCGCGGGACCTGGAGGTCCATCGCGCCGTCCTCGGTCAGCACCGTCTTGCTCGAATGCCCGTTGCGGCTGTTGCCGGTCTTGCGGCCGGCCGGATCGCCCCTCTCGTAGCCGAGATGATACGTCAGCTCCGCCCCAAGGGCTCGCTCCATCAGCGCCTTCTTGAGCTGCTTGAACAGGCCATCATCGCCTGTCAGATCCTCGGGCCTCGATACGCCCGCCAGCAACTCGTCCAAAACCTCTGGCTTGATCGTCGGCATGGTGGAATCCCTTTCCCTCAAGAATGGGACCCACAGCTCCGCTTACACAAATTATCTGACACCCTCCGAGGAACTGACCGCACGCGCTGCCCCGTACGTGCTGATTCCGAAGGATGCCGCCACCTCATTCCGATTTGATGCCGCCCCTCTGTTCCGAGATTAATCCGCTCCCTCGTTCCGAGATGATGTCGCCCCTTTGGGGTGATGTCCGGGTGGGGGTCTTCGCTGGCTTAGGCTTGCTTCCTTTGGCGTGCCCCGAAGGAGCGATGGATGCCAGCGGAGAGGGTGAGCATGCGGCGTGTCCGCGAGATCTTGCGCTACCACCACGAGCACGGGCTCGGTCACAAGGCGATCGCGATCCGTGTCGGCGCCGCGCCCTCGACGGTACGCGAGACGCTGCGCCGGGCGACGGCAGCCAGCTTGGCGTGGCCGCTCGACGAGACGATCGGCGACGTGGCCCTGGAAGCCGTGCTGTATCGGCCGGCCGGGACGAAGACGGGGCATCGCCGCCGTCCGGAACCCGACTGGGCCGTCCTCCACCGCGAGCTGAAGCGCAAGCACGTCACGCTACAGATCCTGTGGGACGAATACATCACCCGCCATCCGGATGGGTATCGCTACAGCCGTTTCTGCGATCTTTACCGCGGCTGGGCGGCCAAGCTGCCGGTGACTATGCGCCAGACCCATGCGGCCGGCGACAAGCTGTTCGTCGACTATGCCGGCAACACGGTCGCGGTGGTGGTCGATCGGCTGACGGGCGAGATCCGGCAGGCTCACCTGTTCGTGGCCGTGCTCGGCGCCTCGAGCCTGGCCTATGCGGAGGCGAGCTGGAGCGAGACGCTGCCCGACTGGATCGCCGCGCATGTCCGCGCTGTCGAGACGTTCGGCGGGGCGCCGGCGCTGTTCGTGCCGGACAATGCCAAGGTGGCGGTGATCCGGTCGTGCCTGTACGACCCGCAGGTCAACCGCAGCTATGCCGCCATGGCGGCCCACTACGACAGCGCCGTCCTGCCGACCCGGCCACGCCGCCCGCGTGACAAGGCCAAGGTCGAAGCCTGCGTGCTGATCGTCGAGCGCTGGCTGCTCGGCCGGCTGCGGCACCGGACCTTCCACGGCCTGGCGGAGCTGAACGCCGCCATCGGCGACATGCTCGCCGACCTGAACGAGCGACGTGTCCTGCGCTACGTCGGCCAAACCCGGCGGCAGCTGTTCGAGGCGATCGAGCGCCCAGCTCTTCGGGCTTTGCCGGCCGAGCCCTACGTCTTCGCCGAATGGCGGGTCCGGCGCGCCGGCCTCGACTACCACGTCGAGATCGAGCGGCACTACTACTCGGTACCGTACCGCTTCGCGCGGGACGAGATCGAGGCGCGGATCACGGCGCGCACGATCGAGCTGTTCCACAAGGGCGAGCGGATCGCGGCGCACATGCGCGGCAGCGGCAACGGCCGCCACACGACGATCGCCGAGCACATGCCCTCGGCCCATCGTCGCTTCGCCGATTGGACGATCGAGCGGATCCGGCGCGAGGCGACCGCCATCGGGGCTTGCACGGCCGTGTTCTGCGACGTCGTGCTGGCCGAGCGGCCCCATCCCGAACAGGGCTTCCGCGCCTGCATGGGCATCCTCCGCCTGGTCAAGGGCTTCGGCGCCACGCGCGTCGAGGCCGCCTGCAGCCGGGCTCTCGACATCGGAGCGCGGACCTACGGTTCCGTTCGCTCCATTCTCGACACTGGTCTCGACAAGACGCCCGTGTCCGCCGCCGCGCCGGATCAGCCGATCCGCCATCCCAACATCCGCGGCGCCGGCTACTACCATTGAAGGAGATCACGATGCTGTCCCATCCGACCCTCGACCGTCTCGACAGCCTCGGGCTCGTCGGCATGGCCAAGGCCTTCGGCGAACTCGCCGCCAATGCCGAGTCCGAGCGCCTGAGCCACGCGGAATGGCTCGCCTTGCTGCTCGATCGGGAATGGAGCCTGCGGCACGATCGAAAGCTCGCCGCTCGGCTCCGCTTCGCCAAGCTGCGCCATCAGGCCACCCCGGAAGACGTCGACTACCGCAGCGACCGCAAGCTCGATCGGGCGCTGTTCCTCAAGCTTCTCGCCGGCCAATGGATCGCGGCGCACGATAACCTGGTGATCTGCGGGCCGACCGGCGTCGGCAAGAGCTGGCTCGCCTGTGCGCTCGGGCACAAGGCCTGTCGGGACGACCGGTCGGTCCTCTACCAGCGCCTGCCCAAGCTGCTCGCGGCCCTGGCGATGGCGCGCGGCGACGGACGCCATGCACGGTTCCTGGCCAAGCTCGGCAGCGTCCAGCTCCTGATTCTGGACGATTGGGGGCTCGAACCGCTCGACGCCAAGGCTCGGCACGACCTGCTGGAGATCCTGGAGGAGCGCTACGGGCGCCGCTCCACCATCGTCACGAGCCAGCTTCCCGTGACCGCTTGGCACGACGTCATTGCCGACCCGACCTACGCCGACGCCATCCTGGACCGCTTGCTTCACAATGCCCACCGGCTCGACCTCGAAGGTCACAGCCTCCGGCGCGGAAAATCCAAGCCTCAGGCTTGACCCTCAACCCAAAACGAACTCAAACCAGAATCGCCAGCACGACCCTTGCCGACAGGGGGCGACATTATCCCGGAATCCGGGGGCGCCATCATCTCGGAAACAGGGCGCGATTTCGTCGGAATCGGCACTCAGTTCGATTGCGCCGTCGCGTGACAGGATCGTGCTCCAGCTCCACCCATGTTGGCGCATGATCGCTCGCGCCTGCTTCTCCTCTCGCGCCCCTGCTGACGCCGCCCTCCACCAGGCCATCCACGAGGCCCGGGCTGAGCAGGAGATAGTCCAGCCGCATACCCTTGTCGTTGGGCCAGCGCTGGCGAAGGTAGCCCCAGAAAGTCCAGAGCGGTCCATCAGGCTGAAGCCGCCGCAGCGCGTCCGTCCAGCCCTGGTCCAGCAGTCGCTGGAACGCCGCACGGCTCTGCGGCTGCAATAGTGCGTTCGCCTGCTCGTGGTGTCCGAGGTAGATGTCCGCCTCGGTCGGAACGACGTTGTAGTCGCCGGCGAGGACGACGGGCACTTCGGCCGCCATCAGCTCGGCAGCGTGAGCGATCAGCCGATCAAACCAGGCAAGCTTGTAATCGAACTTGGGGCCCGGCTGCG
>DATBEH010000152.1:0-51156 GCA_036276175.1 Lichenihabitans sp. | reverse complement strand
CTCCGACGACATCCGCAAGCGCTTCAACATCAAGGATACGGTCAAGGGTGTCGCCATCACGGCGGTCGATCCGACCTCGGCCGCCAACGACAAGGCGATCCATCCCGGCGACGTGCTGGTCGAGATCAACCAGATTGCCGTGACCGACCCGGCCGACGTGGCGCTGAAGATCAAGGCGATCAAGGATTCCGGCAAGAAGTCGGCGCTGCTGCTGGTCTCGAACGGCCAGGGCGAGGAGCATTACGTGGCGCTGGCGCTGGAGTGAGCCGGATCAGCCGACGAACGCGTCGCGCGCGAATCCCTGCACGAACAGCAGCGCCGTGAGGTCGGCGTGGTCGATCCGGGCATGCGCCGCGGCGGCCACGGCAGGCTTGGCCCGGAAGGCGACGCCGAGCCCCGCCTCGGCCAGCATGGCGAGATCGTTGGCGCCGTCCCCGACCGCCATCGTCTCGGACGGCGCGAGGCCGAGCTCGTCCCGCAGAGCGAGCAATCTCTCGCGCTTGGCCTCGCGGCCCAGAATCGGCTCGGCCACCGTGCCGGCGAGACGACCATCCTCGACGTCGAGCATATTCGACCGGTGCTCGTCGAAGCCGAGCCGCGCGGCGACCGGCCCGGTGAACAGCGTGAAGCCGCCCGAGACCAGCGCGCAATAGGCGCCATTGGCGCGCATGGTCCTGATCAGTGTTTCGGCGCCCGCCGTCATGGTGATGCGCCGCGCCAGGACCTCGTCGATCACGCCGACCGGAAGTCCCTCGAGCAGCGCGACGCGCTCGCGCAGCGCCGGCTCGAAGGCGATCTCGCCCCGCATGGCGCGCTCGGTGATGGCCGCGACATGCGCCTTGAGGCCGGAAAAATCGGCGAGCTCGTCGATGCATTCCTGCTCGATCACGGTCGAATCCATGTCGGCGAGGAACAGTCTCTTGCGGCGGCCCCCCTCCGGCTGCAGCACGACGTCGATCGCCCGGGCGTCGATCACCGCGCCGACGGTGGCGCGTCGCGCCGGGAGGGTCGCCGGCGGCGCTAGGAACGCAACGTCGGCCGCGAGGCCGGGCTCGAGCCAGCGCGGCGCGGCATTGGTGGACAGGATCTCGCGGGCCGTCGCAAGAAGCGTGGCATCGATCTCCGCCTGGCCTTTACGGGCGATCAGCGTCGCGACACAAGGGATGGCATCGGCAGTCATCGGGACCGGGCGGTTGCAGCAGACGGCGATCCTCATCGCAGGCCCGACGGCGAGCGGCAAGTCCGCCCTCGCGCTGCGGCTCGCCGAACGGCTCGGCGGGGAGATCGTCAATGCCGATTCCATGGCGGTCTATCGCGATCTCGCGATCCTCACCGGGCGCCCGACGCCCGAGGATCTGGGGCGCGCGCCGCACCGCCTCTATGGCCATGTCGATGCCGCCGAGGCCTATTCGGTCGGGCGCTGGCTCGGCGAAGCGTCCGACGCCTTGGCCGCTGTGCGGCAGCGGGCGCGTCGGCCGATCGTCGTCGGCGGCACCGGGCTCTACTTCAAGGCTTTGACGCAAGGACTATCCGACATTCCGATGGTGCCGGACGCGGTGCGGACACGCCTGCGCGGCGAGGCGGAAGGCATGTCGCCCGAGGCCCTGCATGCCCGGCTCGCGGCGCTCGATCCCGAGACGGCGGCGCGCCTGCGGCCGAGCGACCCGCAGCGGATCTTGCGGGCTCTCGAAGTCTTCGCGGCGACCGGCCGGCCGCTGGCACGGTTCCAGGCCGAGCGATCCGCGCCGCTCCTGGCCAAGGGACTGTTCACGGGCCTCGTCATCGCACCCGAGCGGGAGGTCTTGCGCGGCGCGATCGACCGCCGTTTCGACGCTATGATGGCCGCGGGCGCGCTCGGCGAAGTGGCGGCGCTTCGCGTGCGGAAGCTCGACCCGGCCCTGCCGGCGATGCGGGCGCTCGGCGTGCCGCCGCTTCTCGCTCATCTCGACGGCGCGATGTCGCTCGACGAGGCCGTGCGGCGCGCCAAGGCGCAGACCCGCGCCTATGCCAAGCGCCAGATCACCTTTGCCCGGCACCAGTTGCCGGGCTGGATCTGGGCCGCGCCGGAGGAGGCGGAGCACGCGGCCGCAGTAGCGACGGCCGATCGCTTGTAGCGGGACTTCGCGCGGCCGGGCGGACGACCCTCTCTCTACGGCTTCAGCACCTCCTTCGACTCGACCGTCGAATCGGCCTTGAGGCGGTAGACCAGCGGCACGCCGGTCTCGAGCTCGACGCCGGGGATGGTTTCGGGCGTCAGCCGGTCGAGCACCATGACGAGGGCGCGCAGCGAATTGCCGTGCGCCGCGACGAGCGTGCGCTCGCCGTTGAGCACGCCGGGCAGGATCCTCTGGTTGTAGAACGGCAAGGCGCGGGCGACCGTGTCCTTCAGGCTCTCGCCACCGGGCGGATTGACATCGTAGGAGCGGCGCCAGACATGGACCTGCTCTTCGCCCCATCTGGCCCGCGCCTCGTCCTTGTTGAGGCCGGACAGGTCGCCGTAATCGCGTTCGTTCAGCGCCTCGTCGGCCGTCGTCCGGAGGCCCTCCTGGCCGATCTCGCCGAGGATGAGCGTCAGCGTGTGCTGCGCCCGGATCAGGGCCGAGGTGAAGGCGGTATCGAAGCGGCCCACGGATCGCAGCGCCCGCCCGGCCGCCTTCGCCTCCTCGACGCCCTTCGGCGACAGGTCGGGGTCCTTCCAGCCGGTGAACAGGTTCTTCAGGTTCCAATCACTTTGGCCGTGGCGGACGAGGACGAGCAGGCGATCCATGAGAGCTCCGGGTTCAGGGGGTGTCGAGACCGAGGACGTCGGCCATGCCGTAGAGGCCGGGCTTGCGACCGTGCGCCCAGAGCGCCGCCCTGACGGCGCCACGAGCGAAGATGGCACGGTCTTCGGCCACGTGGGAGAGCTCGAGCCGCTCGCCGGCGCCGGCGAAAAGAACCCGATGGTCGCCGACGACCGTGCCGCCGCGCAGCGCCGCAAAGCCGATCGTGCCGGGCGGGCGCTGGCCGGTATGGCCGTCGCGGCTGCGCACGGCGGCGGCGGCGAGGTCCGTCTCCCGTCCCGCCGCCGCCGCCTCCCCGAGGAGCAGCGCGGTGCCCGACGGGGCGTCGACCTTCATCCGATGATGCATCTCCACGATCTCGATGTCCCAGTCCGCGCCGAGCGCCCGCGCCGCCTGCCGGACGAGCCCGGCGAGGAGATTGACACCGAGGCTCATATTACCCGAACGGACGATGGGCGCGTGCCGGGCGGCGGCGGCGAGCCGCCCGATGTCGGCATCGGAGAGGCCCGTCGTGCCGACGACATGGACGATGCGGGCTTGCGCCGCGAGGGCGGCGAACTCCAGCGTCGCGGCGGGCGCGGTGAAATCGAGGATGCCGTCGGCTTCGACGATAGCTGCGAGCGCATCCTCGGTCACCGGAATGCCGAGCGGCCCCAGGCCGGCCAGCACGCCGGCATCCTCGCCGAGGGCGGGCGAGCCCTGCCGCTCCAGCGCGGCGCAAACCGTGACACCATTCGTTTCGGTGATGCTCCGCACCAGCATGCGCCCCATTCGGCCGCCGGCGCCGGTCACGACGAGCCGCATCTCGGACATCCCGCCTCCATCGAAAATCCCGGTCGATCTATAGGCCGGCCGGGCGTGCTTGGAAATCCTCGTCGGAGGGCGGCCCATACCGGCCCTTAACCATCGGCGCAAGTCCCGCGCAGGGCAGGACCGATAGGGTTTATGGTGGGCGCCGGCTATCGATCGAGGATTGCGCACATGACGTCGTTTCGATGGCGATGCTGCCTCGCCGCCCTGCTGATGGCCGCCGGCGGCTCCGCCTGGGCAGAGGACAGAGCCCCCGCGGCGAGTGACTGCGACATGCTATGTCGGTTGCAGGCCTATGTGGCGGCCGACCATATGGTCGCCTTCATCCCGGCGGAGGACGCCAAACCCGCGGCCAAGCTCCACAAGGCAGCGCGCCGGGCGGCGGCAAAGACGCCCAAGACCGTCACGGGCAAGACCGTCACGGGCAAGACCGTGGCCGGCAAGGCCGCGGCTCTCCGGACGGCGATCCGCGATGCTGCCCCTCCGGCATCCTCGATCGCCGTCGCGTCCCCGGTTCCGCCTGCCGTGCCGAGGCAAGCCGAAGCGGCGCGCCGCAAAGGCCCGCCTCCCCGGATTGCCACCGTCGCGCCGCCAAGAGGCGCCACTGCGCCGCCAAGAGTCGCCGCGCGTCCGAACCCGGCGCCTCGGGCAACCGCCTGGCAGCGCCGCGCGCTGATTCCCGGCAGCGCCCCGATGATGGCGGCGCAGTTCGGGCCGCTTCAGCGATAGGCCCCCGAAACTTTTGCGAGGCCGGTGCGTTGAAAAGGATCGGCGTCGCACGGATCGCGTGACGCCGGAGGCTCCGCTGCGCAGCGGATTACTCCATGCGGAGGTTCATGATGGACCCACCTCAGCAGGTTGCCGCGACCATGGCCGGAGCAGACTGACGGGCTTTCGGCTTAGCGGCAAAGGACGTAGGCGCGACGGGGGCGGCGCGGAGGCCAAATCAGTCAGGCGAGGCCTCGATTAAAGCCGCTCCGGCCGTGTGAAAGGTCAGTTCGAATCTCGACGAGACAGCGACCAGTTGACAGTTGTGCCTTCGTCGGTCGTCGATCGCACGACCAGTTGTTCTATTCGACGCGGGCCGGGAGAGCCTGCAAAGAATATGCTTTCCTCTATGCCGATCGGCAGGCCGCCGGCCTCGAAGAGCCACAGGTCTCCGTCGGGCAGGGCCAGAACCGTCGCAATTCCTTCCTTGATCATCTGTACGCGCAAGGCGTAGTGCAGGTGAAATCGGAGTGTGAACGCCTGCGGTCTTAGCGCTTTGCGGGCCCGTCCGTCGGACGGCTCGAAGAGGATATCCCGACCCTCCAGACGGTCGTCGCCGATCAGCGTGAGCTGCCGGCGATGCACGAAGCCGAAGCGGCCGAGGTAGCCATCGTGGGACGTGTCGATCGTCGTCGATCCGGCGATGTCGCTTCGCCGGACCGGGACATGGGATGGTCCGGCATAGAGCACTCCGTCGAGCCAGCGCCCGAACCGGGTGGTCGAGGCGAACAGGCTCGATGAGCTGGCGCCGAGCACCAACGTGGAATGAGCCGCCGTGGCTCGTGCGGCCTCCCGCACCGCGGCACCTCCCGAGACCGGAGCGCCGCAATTGACGATCACCCGCTGCGCCCCGATGCTGAGTTCGAAGCCCAAGGTTCCGGCATGCGCCTGATGGGCGAAGGCGACAGGCGGCGGTCTGCCCGTGTCGACGATGATCACGACGGGTCCCGACTCGAGCCGTTGGTATCCCGAATAGGGTGCATTCACCAGCGGGGCGCCACTGACGTCGTCATGCGCCAGGATGGTCGCCAGCGCGTCGTGGCGCGTCAGGCTCATGCCATTGAACAGCGCCAGCGAGCCGTCGCCATGCCTGAAGGTGCGCACCATCGGCATCATGCGATCGACCGCGTTGAGCAGGGCAGGCGGGGTCGCGATGCCAGCCGCCACGAAGGCTTGCCGGAGCGGCAGGAGATCCAGCAGCAGGTCCACCAGAATGCCGGGATTGCGGCTGACATGACCTCCGTCGGCGAGGATCTGGACGCCGATCTCGTCGATGAGGACCCGGGTACCCTGCCGGCGCAAGCGCCCGAAGCCTTCGGCACAGAGGCCGATCTCGGCAAGCGCGATGGCCGCGAACAGGCGCGCCTCGCCGTGCAGCCCTGAGCGGAGCGCGTCCTGGAGAAACGCCGCCTGACGGCCTATGCTGCGCATGAACTGGCGGTAGAAGACGCCATCGGCGCCGTCCAGGATCAAGGGCGACTGGCTGAGCCAGGACAGCAGCCGCTCAACGACGACCCTCGGCGCCCAGGCCGGGCCTTGCCGCACGCGGCCGAGCTGAGCGATCCAGTCGCTGACGAGGGCGCGCGCATTGACCCGCGCCAGCGACGTATCGGCCGCCCGCAGGTGCCTCAGCCAGCCGAAACCGGACAGCGCCTCGGCCCATCCGGCGGAAGGCGGCTCAAGGCCGAAGGGCGAACGGCCATGGGTATTGATGGTCTTGCCATCGAAGATGAAATAGCCGGCGTAGATGTCGGCCGCCACCGTCGGGTCGGCGGTGCGGATGTCCTGCGGCGCGATCAGCAGGCGAACCGGCGCGCCAACCTGCCTCGCCGCTACGCGGCGCAACGGCCGAACCGCGCGGCTCCAGAGCGACTGCAGCCCGTGTGATACGACGAGGCCCGTCAGCTTCGCGCTGTCTGCGACCGTCCTCCCGTTCACCGTCCATCCCCCGGGGTCGAGCCTGCACCAGCCGCAAAGCCGGTCCCGGGCCTGCAAAATCTGGTTAATCTGACCTTACAACGCCTTTCTTCAAGATAAGATTACCGTAAAGACGCCGCTCCCCGGTCGACACGACGACAAAGGACTGCGCGGCCCGTTCATAGAAGGCGAACCGCTCGAGCCGTGCGAGGCCGAAGCGGACCCCCTCGTGGCGATGGATCGCGTCGCGGAACTCGGCGAAGATCGGCAACTCGGCGCCGGGGTCGCCGACCACCTCCATGCACCAAGCGGCTTCGGCGACGAAGTCGTCGAGGGGCATGACGGAGAGCACGGCGGAGGCCGCCTCGGTCGTCGACGTGCCAGCGAGCCGGACGACCGGCGGCCCGCAGGAGGCGGCCGGATAATTGGCGTCGACGATGGCCAGCGTGTCGCCGTGTCCCATGGCCCGCAAGGCTCTGAGAAGGTCGGGCGTCAGCAGCGGATCGAGCCCTTTGAGCATACAGTCCCCCTCTTGTGCCGGGCCGACAATGGACCGGCCGGCTGGCACTGACAATGCCGGATACGCGTTGAGGGTTGAAGCGAAAGAGGGATCACGATGCCGACGAGGCTCGACCACGTGAAGGCCCGCACCGGGCTCATCGCCGAGACCGCCGCCGTCACGGCATTGCGCCGCTTCCAGCCGGACGACGGTTGGGTGACGCCCGACCTCATGCTGGCGTCCGTCCACGACCCGGTGACGGCGGAGCTGATCGAGGAGGCCCTGCTCTGGGGTCGCAGCCGTCACGGCGTCACCAGCCGGGTGGCCGACCGGATGCTGGTCGCCTGCGCCGAGGCCTTGAGCCGGATCGTGCCCGGGCGTGTGACGGTCGAGGTGGATGCGGACCTGTGCTTCGATGCGGACGGCATGGCGATGCGGGCCCGCGGCTTCATGGACGAATTCGAGCGGCGCCGTGTCGGGCGCGACAAGGTGCTGATAGGCATCCCCGCGACCTGGGAGGGGATCGAGGCGGCCCGCCTGCTGCAGGCGGAGGGAATCGACTGCACGCTGAGCCAGGTGTTCTCGCTGGCCCAGGCCGCCGCGGCGGCCGATGCCGGAGCCTTCATGATCTCGATGAGGCTCGACGGCGACGCGGGAGGCATAGAATTCGTCCGGTCCGTGGCGCGCTACGTCGGGGCGCATGACCTCGGGTGCGTCCTCGCGGCCAGCGGGTTCGGCACGTCGGACGATATCGCTGCCCTTGCCGACGTGGCCAGGCTCGGCTTCGGCATCGACTGGCTGGAGCGCCTCGCGACCGATGAGACCGCGCTGCCGCAGGTGAAGCCTCCTCGCCACGAAGGCGTGGCGGCTCGCATGATCCTCGACGAAAAGAGCTTTCGGTTCATCCTGAACCAGGACGGCGTCGCCGCCGACCGTCTCGCCGCCGCCCTGCGCGGCGCCGTCGCGGAACTCGCGCGCTTCCGCAATTTCGCCTCAGGGAAGCTCGAGGATGCCGTCGACCCACTGGCCGCGCGCCTGTCGCAAGACATGGGCTGAAGGTGTGGATCTTTCCGCCTCAGCAGCCTTGCGTGGCTAAAGCCACGATTGATTTTGCTTTTTGTTGTAAGCAAACTCGCGAGAGTTTGCTTAGCTCCGCACCCGGATGGTCGGCGAAAGCTCGTCCCAGGCGACGCGGCTGCCGGCATGGGAATGGTCGCGCGGCGGCACCTCGTTCGGCTCGTCGAGGCTCGCCGCCGTCACGTCGACCTCGTCCGGCAACGCGTCGGCCTCAAAGGTCAGCTGGGTGCCGCAATCCGGGCAGAAGCGGCGGATCGCCCTGTCGCTCGACCGAAACACCCGTGGCTCTCCGGCCGTGAAGCGGAACTCGGCCCGTCCGACGCTGAACCAGGCGATGGCCGGGGCGCCGGCCGCCCTGCGGCAGTCGGTGCAGTGACAGAGCGTCTCGTGGAAGGGCGTGCCTTGCGCCTCGTAGCGCACCTTGCCGCAGAAGCAGCCGCCGATGCGTGTCGGCCCGGTCATCCGCGTGGCGCGTCCACGATGCGGAGCGCGTCGAGCATGACCGGCCCGGTCTGGCTCGTGAAGGCGATGGCGGAACAGGTGCTTTGCTGTTGAGAGACGCCGAAGATCCGATGCGCGCCCGTATCATAGATCGTCACGTGGCCATCGCGCTCGACGGCGAGGCGGCGCGTCTCGGGGAAGATCGCGTAGCGGCTGCGGTCCTGGGCGCCGACCGAGGCGGGCCGGCCGAGATCGCCCGGCCACCAGGCCTCCCGCGGCGGTGTCGCCGCCGTCCGCCCGGTGCCCGAACCATCGTTCTTCTCCTGGCATTGGCCTGAAGCGGGCCGATCCCGACCCTCTGCAGCGGTTTGCACGAGATCGGCGCAGGCCGCCGAAACCTTGGCCTTGAGCGCGTCGTTGGACATGTCGCCGATCTGCACCATGCCGTGCGACCACTGGCCCATGCCGCCGAGGTCGGCGTGGCTGAACTGCGCCTGGCGCCCTCCACCGGCGACGAGCGCCTCCCAGAGGGCACGGACGGCAGCCTCGCTCATCCCGTGTCGCCGGGCGACTCCCTCGATCAAAGCCGTCTCGTCCGCCATGTCGTCCCCGCTCGACCCGTCGCCTGACCTCCGATCAACAGCGTCGCAGGCGACTTGGTTCGCGCGATCGGTCCAGCAACCTTCAAGGCTCACGCGAATTCGGCTAAGCCTAGCCGCATGACCGATGTCGTCCAGCTCCTTTCCGCCTCCGCGCCGCAGCGCGTCACGGCCCGTGCTCTGGCGCTCGGCGATCGCATCGACACGGGCGGCCTCGAGCGCACCGACACGATCTCGGTCAATCCGCTCGCGTTCGCGGTGGGACCGTCGGGCTTCGTGGTCCTCTACCGGTTCGGCGTCGCGGTCCTGGTCGGCCTGTCGCCGGTCGAGGAGGACGACCTGCTGCGCCAGATCCGGCCGCGTGTGTCTGGCGAGCGCGACCGTGTCGACGACGAGACCGTGGTGCTCGAAGCTTCCGCCGACGGTAGCGACCGGATTGCGCCGGGCGGCCCCATCCTGATGACCGACCTCTCGCCGGCACGGCTGCTGGTGGTCGCCGACAGCCTGGCCAAGACGGTGTCGCTCGGGCGCGACGAGCGCGAGGTCAACAAGGTGCTGGAGGTGGTCGAACCTTTCGCCGCGGGCTTGAGCCGCACCGGCCGCCCGCCGGGGACGCGTCGCGCCATGCTGCGGCTGATCGGCCAGGCGCTGCAGGTCCAGCACCGGGTGTCGGGCCGCGTCGCCGTCGAGGAGAAGCCGGACGTGCTCTGGGATCGGCCGGACCTCGAGCGACTCCACGCCCGGGTCGAGGACGAATACGAGCTCAAGGAACGCACGGTCACGCTCAAGCGCAAGCTCGACGTCATCGTCGAGACCGCCCGCGCCCTGACCGACGTGATCGAGGCCGATCGCGCCACCAAGCTAGAAGCCACGATCGTGCTCCTGATCGTTGCCGAGATCATCCTCACCCTCGCGCAGATGCTCTGGTTCCGTCGCTGATCGGGGCCGGATGTGGTTGGAATGCCACGGCACGCCGCAATGTCGCTTTCCGCCGGGCCGATTGACTTGCGGTCCCGATTCGGGCGCAAAGTCACGGAACAAGCGGAATACCTGCCGATAGGATGAAAACGGTCGATGTCCGAACCGCCTGCACGTCGCCGCTTCACGCTGGTCCTGGTGAAGCCCTCGCACTACGACGACGAGGGTTATGTCATCCAGTGGATGCGCTCCGCGATTCCCTCCAACACCCTGGCCGTGCTCAACGGCCTGGCGCTCGACTGCAGCGCCCGCAAGGTTCTGGGCGACGACGTCGACATCGACATCCTCGCCTTCGACGAGACCAATACGCGCATCCGGCCCCGGCAGATCGCCCGCGCCATCCGGGACGGCGGCGGCCATGGCCTCGTGGCGCTCGTCGGCGTGCAATCGAACCAGTTTCCCCGGGCGCTCGACATCGCCCGGCCGCTGCGCGCCGAGGGCATCAACGTCGCCATCGGTGGCTTCCACGTCTCGGGCTGCCTCGCCATGCTGCCCGAGATGCCGGAGGATCTGAAGGCCGCCCAGGCCCTCGGCATCTCGCTCTTCGCCGGGGAGGCGGAGGGACGGCTCGACGTCGTGTTGCGCGACGCCTTCGACAACGCACTGAAGCCGCTCTACAACTTCATGGCCGACCTGCCGGGGCTCGACGGCGTGCCGACGCCGCTCCTGCCCGCCGCGCGGATCGAGCGCACCGGCGGCAAGCTCACGAGCTTCGACGCCGGGCGCGGCTGCCCGTTCCAGTGCTCCTTCTGCACCATCATCAACGTGCAAGGGCGCAAGTCGCGGTTCCGGTCGCCCGAGGACGTCGAGCGCATCGTGCGCGACAACCTCGCCCAGGGCATCGACCATTTCTTCATCACCGACGACAATCTCGCCCGCAACAAGAACTGGGAGCCGATGTTCGACCGGCTCATCGCCATGCGGGAGCAAGAGGGGTTGCGGTTCCATTTCGTGGTGCAGGTCGACACGCTCTGCCATCGCATCCCGCGCTTCATCGAGAAGGCGGCGCGCGCCGGCGTCACCCGCGTCTTCCTCGGGCTCGAGAACATCAACCCGGAGAGCCTGGCCGGCGCCAAGAAGAAGCAGAACCGCATCGCCGAATACCGGACCATGCTGCTGCAATGGAAGGCGGTCGGCTGCTTCACCTATGCGGGCTATATCCTCGGCTTTCCCGGCGACACGCCCGAAAGCATCGTGCGCGACATCGAGATCATCAAGCGCGAGCTGCCGCTCGACCTGCTCGAATTCTTCTGCCTGACGCCGCTGCCGGGATCGGAGGACCACAAGCGGCTCCTGACCGCGGGGATCGCGATGGACCCCGACATGAACAAATATGACCTCGAACATGTCACGACCGGCCATCCCAAGATGTCGAAGGCCGACTGGGAGCGGGCCTACCGGCTCGCCTGGGAGACCTATTATACGCCGGAGCACATGGAGACGGTGATGCGCCGCGGCGCTGCCGTCGGCATCAGCCCGGGCAAGATGCTGTTCCTCCTGATCTGGTTCTATGGCTGCGTGACGGTGGAGAAGATCCATCCGCTCGAGGGCGGCTACCTGCGCCGCAAGGTCAGGACCGATCGGCGGCCGGGCTTCCCCATCGAGAACCCGCTGAGCTTCTATCCGAAATACGCGCTAGACGTCGCCGGCAAGCACGTCGCCATCTTCAAGCTCTGGTGGCGGATGAGCCGCATCCGCAAGGCGATCAAGGCCGACCCGAACCGCCGCGGCTACATGGACCTCGCGCTGACGCCGGTGCCCGACGACGAGCTCGACAGCCTCGAGATGTTCCAGGTCTCGGACGCCGCCAAGGCGTCGGCCGCCAAGGCCAAGAAGCAGCATGCGGCGGCGGTGGCGGCGGAGTGAACCGGGCAGGCGTGTCCACGCCCGCCATGGCGGCGGATGTGATCGACCGGACGGCGTCTCAGTCGCCGCACACCATCTCGAAGAGCGCGGTGCGCAGCGGCGGCCCGTAGTCCGATTGGCGGAAATAGGCGGCCTGGGGCAGCGGGTCGACGTCGAGCGCGATCTCGGTGTTGCGCGGCAGCGGATGCAGGATCCGCCCGCCGGCCTTCATGCGTTTTGCGGTCGGCAGGTCGAGCACGAACCGGTCCTTCACGCGGTCGAACATCGCCGCGTCGTCGAACCATTCCTTCTGCGGCCGGGTCATGTAGAGGACGTCGACGCGGCCGACGAGCTCGTCCCAGTCGTCGGTCTCCGTGTAGGGCACGTCGTGCCGGTCCAGATAGGCGATGATGTCGGGCCGCACCCTGAGCTCCGGGACCGAGACGAAATGGATGCGCGTGCCGGGATATTTGGCGATCAGATAGGCGAGCGAGCGAACGGTGCGGCTGTAGCGGCAGTCGCCGACGAAGGCGATCTCGACATCGTCCGTGCGGCCGAGCTCCCGCCGGATGGAATAGAGGTCGAGCACCGCCTGGGTCGGGTGCTGCTCGGCGCCGCAACCGGCGTTGAACACCGGCACCGGACGGTCGAGCCGCGTCATGTTCCCGGCCACGACATGGGCGGCATCATCCTCCGTGTGGCGCAGCACCAGGGCGCGCGGCCGGTAGCCGGCGACGACGCGCGTCGTATCCTCCAGGATCTCGCCCTTCGCGGCGGAGGAGAATTTTCCCGCATCCTCGGTATAGATGACCTGCGCGCCGAGCCGCACCGCGGCGATCTGGAACGACATGCGGGTGCGGGTCGAGGGCTGGTAGAACAGCATCACCACCGTCTCGTCGCGGAACAGCGGCTGCGGCTTGCGCTCGAGCAGGAAGGTCGTGCGGTCGTAGAGCTCGTCGAAGATCGCCGGCGTGAAGATCTGCGCCTCGACGATGGAGCGACCCTTGAGCGACATCAGGCGCCTCCCGCGGCGGCGGCCGCCAGCCGCGCCCAGTCGCGCTTCGGCGACCAGACGACGTTGCCGCGCCCGATGTCCTCCTGAACGAGGGCGTCGTCCTGGGCATATTGCTTGAACGGCTTGCGCACGAGCGCGACGACCGGCAGCACGAGCCCCTCGCGGGACGCATAGTCGGTGTCGACCACGCCCGAGCGGTTGAGGAAGCAGAGCACCCCCGCGACCGTCGCGCCATAGCTCTCGATCAGCGTCACGAGAGCGGACGTCGTCGAGAAATTGTTGCAGACGTCCTCGACGATGAACCAGCTCTCCCCCTTGCCCGGCTCGTGCCGGCTGAAGACGAGCTCGGAGGCCTCGCGCGTCGTCGCGTCGGCGACCGCCGTGACCTTCTTCTCCGGATAGATGTACTGCTTCCCGACATCGACCGCGAGCTGGTAGGCGAAGGCCTTGCCGCCCTCCGGCGCGCCGCAGAAACCGGCCGCCTTCTCGAGCGCCGGGCCGAGACCCCGCTCGCGGGCGACCACGGCAAGGTCGCGCGAGAAGATCGCGAGCAGCGCCGGGTGGCGCTCGGCCTGGGCGAAATTGACGTAGACGTCCCCGACATACTGCCGCCCGGTGTGATCGCGGCCCGCATAGCCGACGAGCGGACCGCGCCGTGCGCCCGACGGCTCCCTGGGGCATTCGTAGAAGGCGCCGACCTGGCGCAGCAGGTCGAGCGGCGCGTCCGGCTCGGTTCCGCGTTCCGTCATCCTAGGCACCCGTCCTGCAGCGATTGATCTCGTCGTGGAGCTTGAGCGTCTCGCGCCGCGCGGCTTCGGCGAAATCCTCCGCCCCCGAGGCGAAGATGATGCCGCGCGACGAATTGATCACCATGCCGCGCCCGCGCCGGTCGCGTCCGGCGAGCACGGTTCGCGGAAGGTCGCCGCCCTGCGCGCCGATCCCCGGGATCAGGATCGGCATGTCGGGCGCGATGCGCCGCACGTCGGCGAGCTCCTCCGGATAGGTCGCGCCGACGACGAGCGAGCAGTTGCCACGGCCGTTCCAGTGCCTGGCCACCCGCTCGGCCACGGCCTGGTAGAGCGGCCGGCCGTCGACGCGAAGATCCTGGAACTCGCCGCCGCCGGGGTTGGAGGTTCGGCAGAGCACGATGATGCCGCGGTCGGCACGCTCGAGGAACGGCTTGAGCGCCTCCTCGCCGAGGTAGGGATGGAGCGTGATGGCGTCGGCGCCGAGCCGGTCGAAGGCGTCTTCGACATAACCGAGATTGGTCGAGCCGATGTCGCCGCGCTTGGCGTCGTAGATCACCGGCACGTCGGGCGCGAGATCGTGGAGACGGGCGATCACCTCGCCGAGCGCCCAGTGCCCCTCGTCGCCGATGGCCTCGAAGAAGGCGGCATTCGGCTTGAACGCACAGGCGTAGTCGAAGGTCGCCGCCGCGATCGCCGAGCAGAAGTCGACGGTGGCCCGCGCCCGCGCCGAGCGGGTGGCGCCGTGCTGCGCCTCGGCCCGGGCCTTGACGAGCGGCGGGATGCGGGACCAGTCGGGGTCGAGCCCGATGCAGACGAAGCAATCGTGGTCCCAGCGGGCTTCGAGAAGGTCGCGGTAGCGGCGCGTCGTCATGCAGTCTCCCGCTCAGGCCAGGACGCACCAGGCGATCTCCTCGCCCGCCGCCATGGGCACGATGCCATCGTGCAGCGCCGGCACGCCGACCTCGAGCGGCACGGTCCAGGGATCGCGCTCCAGCGTCACCGTCTCCTCGTTGAGCGGGAAGCCGTAGAAACGCGCGCCGAACTCGGACACGAAGGGTTCGAGCCGCGAGAGCGCATCGTGCCGCTCGAAGAGCGCGATGAGCAGCGGCAGCGCCACGGACGTATTCCAGACCCCGCAGGCGGACGCGGCCGCCTCCTTGTTGCGCTTCAGGTGAGCCGCATCGTCGCCGCCGTAGAAGAAGCGCGGATGCCCGGAGAGGGCGATATCGACGAGCGCCCGCCGGTCGGCGCGGAACTTCGGCTGCGGCTTGCAGCCGCAATGGACGCGCATCAGGCCGCGGCTCGAGCGGCTGTAGCCGAGCACGTCGTCGACCGTGGTGAACAGGTGATGCACCGTGATGCTGGCGCCGACATGGTCGTCCTGGGCCTTGATCCAGTCGACCGCGGCGCGGCTCGAGATATGTTCCATGGTGAGGCGCAGCCGGGGGAAGCGGTGCCTGATGCGGTCGAGCACCGCGGTGAAGGCCGCCTCCTTGTCGAGGCCTTCGACATCCTCGGACGGGTGCTCCCCGTGGAACTGAACGATCACGCCGGCGGCCTCGGCGGCCTCGAGCGCGGGATGGATCTTGTCGTAGTCCTGGACGCCGTTGCCCGAGTGGGTCGTCATCAGGAAGGGATAGACCTTGCCGACCCTGATGCCGAGCGCGTGGGCATGGAGGACGGTTTCGGGCGCCGTCGATTCGGTGATCTGGATGGCGGGCACGATCTCGAGCCGGGTCGCGGGATCGACCTCGCGGGCGCGGGCCTCGATCCTGGCCTTGTAGCCGAGCGCCTCCTCCCCGGTCAGCACCGGCGGCGTGATGTTGGGCTCGGCCACGATGCGCCGCCGCCAGCCCGCGTCGAGGAAGACCGGCACCAGGAAATCGAGCAGCGGCCCCTCGCGGAAATGAGCGTGCCAGTTGTCGGGAGCCCGCAGGGTGACGCGACGGCCGTCCTCGCTCGTCTTCATGCGGGCGCTCGCTCGGCTGTCGAGCCGGCCGTCATCCGCGCCAGATCCCGCCGCACGATCGTCGTCGGCAGCCAGGGTGCACGCAGATGGATGGCGCCGAAGGAAACCGCCCCGGCGCCGAGCGCGCGGACCGCGTCGAGGTCGGCGAAGGCCATGATCGAGGGGGCGATGACCGGCACGGTGGCATCCGCCGCGATCTCGGCCACGGCGCGCCAGTTGAGCGCCTGGGCCGGACGGCCCGACACGCCGCCTCCGCCGCCGCCGACCCGCGCTTCGAGCCGCCGCAGCGGGCTGGCGCGGCCTGGAAACACCCGCTCCCAGGGCACCGAGTTCAGCGCCACGGCCTGCGCCGTGCCGACGAGCTTGCGCGCGATGGTCCTGTAATCCTGCGCGGCCGAGACCTTGACCAGCACCGGGTGGCGCGTGACGAAGCGGACGGCTTCGACGCCGGCAGTCACGGCCTCCGTCTCCAGCAACCCGTGGCCCGTGTTGGGGCAGGACGGGTTGACCTCGATGCCGACGAGGTCGAACCGGTCGAGCATGCGCGCCATGGCGACGAGGTCGTCGGTCTCCCCGAAGATCGAGGCGATCGTCGCCTGCCGCCGGTATTCGATGCCGGGACCGACCTCGCGCACCCACCAGTCGATGCCCGGATTGGTCAGCCCGACCTTGTTGACCGCGCCGCCCGGCACGAGCTGCACGCAGTCCCAGGGTTTGTGCCACTTGAGGTTCCCGGCGCGCGGCCGGCGCGTCAGGGTCTTGAGCACGACCGTGAACAGCTCGGGCCGGATCAGACCCGCCATCACCAGCGGCTTCTCCCAAAGCCAGCCACGCCCGTCGAAGGCGAGCGAACCGCTCGCCACCACGTAATCGAGGCGGTGGCCGTTCGACAATCTGATCATGGCCGCCTCCATGCCGGACTTTTCGATGGCCTTTCTTAGGCCGGCGCGGCGGCGAGGTCCAGGTCCCAGCCGGATGGCCACGGACCGCGCCTGCACGGCCATCGGCGTTTACTAAAAATTAACGATGGCCTGTCCTGCCGAGCGAAAACAGCTAAATAGCGACTCCACGAGCCGGCACGGGAGCGCGGAGTCATCGCCATGAGCAAGCTTTTCATTCGCACGGCAGGGGCGTTGCTGATGGCGGCCGCCTCGACGGTCGCCTGGGCCGGGGGGCATGGCGGCCACGGCGGCCCGATGATGATGCATCCGGGCGGATTTCATGGCGGCGGCCACTGGGGCGGGAGCGGTTTTCACGCCATGCCCCCGGTCGCCGGCACGATCCACGTCAGGCCCAATGGCGGCAACTTCTTCAGCGCGTACGGCCACACCAACACGGCGTTCGGCCATCGCGCGGTACCGAGCTTCTATGGCCATGTCGGCACCGCCCTGCGAGGTCGCGCCGGCTTGGAACGCCGCGAGCTGGTCGGACGCAGGTTCGACCGCTCCGACCGATTCGCCTTCGATCATCGCGGCTTTCGCTTCGCCCGCGATTTCCGCCACCGCCGCGTGATCGGCGGAGGCTTTGGAGGATACGGCGCGGACCTCTCGGCGGCGCCGACATATGGCGGCTACGCCGAGGCGCCGCTGGCATCGAGCTACGTCGAGGCCCCGCTCGACCAGGGCTACGACGGCGGCTACGGCGGCTATTCGTCGGGCGCCGGCTACGCGGGCGGGCCTCAGATCATCGTGGTCAACAGCAATTGTCCCGGCGCGTCGCGGCGCGCTCACGACTGTGGCTGCGGCCAAGACGCCAGGCCCTCGCCCGTCGTCTACCGCTTCGGCGTCGGCAGCTACTACTGAGCGTTGGCAGGCCGCAGCTTCAGCACCGTCAGCACCGCCGCGCAGGCGGTGGAGACGTTGAGGCTGCGGATCGGCCCCGGCAGGTCGAGCCGAGCCAGGACGTCGCAGCGCTCCCGGGTAAGCCTGCGCAGCCCTGTGCCTTCGGCGCCGAGCACGAGGGCCACGGCGCCCGTCGGCACCACGTGCTCGATCGAGGCTTCGCCCTCCGAATCGAGCCCGATCCGGAAGAAGCCGCGTTGGCCGAGCTCATCGAGGGCGCGCGCCAGGTTGACGACGAGGGCCACCGGCACATGTTCGAGGCCGCCGGAGGCTGCCTTGGCGAGGGTTCCGGAAAACGGTGGGGCGTGGCGATCGGTCATCACCAGGGCTGCGACGCCGAACGCCGCCGCGGTGCGCAGGATGGCGCCGACATTATGCGGGTCGGTCAGCTGGTCGAGCACCAGAACCGTACCACCCTCCGGAATATCGTCGATCTCGATCGGCTCCAGTGGCCGGGCGTCGAGCAGCAGCCCCTGATGCACCGCGTCGCGCGGCACGCGCCCCGTGATGGCGTCGGGCCCGACGACGTCGATCGACAGGCCCCGGGCCGCCGCGAGAGGCGCCACCGCCGGCGCCGCGGCTTCCGTCGCCATCAGCCGGAGCAGCTTTCGGCGCGGTGAGCGCAGGGCCTCGCTCACCGCATGGCTGCCCCACAATCGAGCCACGTCCTTCGCCTCACGGGCGTCGGCCGGGGGAGCGGGCCTGTCGGGCCGGGAGCCGGCCCGGCCACCATGCCGTTGCCGATGGTCGATCGCGCCCTCGTTATAGCCTTTGCCGGTGCGGGGTCGCCTGGACAAGACAATATCCTGCTGCTGTTCCAGCATCGAATGGCACCGGCGGAGCCCGATGCCAACCCGCAAAATCGCTCAGGCTGGCGCCGGCGCCTCGGCGAGCTTCGGCTCCCGTCGGGTGCGTGCCGCGAGCGCCACGAGGGCGGCGACGAGGCACATGGCGCCCGCGCCGTAGAAAGCCGGCAGGTAGGTCGAGAGATCGGTGCGCGCTTCGCCCGCCGCGAAGGTCGCGAAGGCGGCCCCGAGCTGATGGCCGGTGAAGACCCAGCCGAACACCATCGCACCCTTCTCGCGCCCGAAGATGCGGCCCGCGATGCGCACGGTCGGCGGCACGGTGGCGATCCAATCGAGACCGTAGAACAGGGCGAAGAGCGACAGGCCGTAGAAGGTGAAGGTCGAGTGCGGCAGCCACAGCAGCGAGAGGCCGCGCAGCCCGTAATACCAGAACAGCAGCCAGCGGTTGTCGAGCCGGTCCGAGAGCCAGCCCGACAGGATGGTGCCGAAGAAGTCGAATACCCCCATCAGCGCCAGGACTGAGGCGGCCTCGGTCCCGGCCAGGCCATAATCGGCGCAGAAGGCGATGAAATGCGACTGGATCAGGCCGTTGGTGGAGAGGCCGCAGATGAAGAAGGTGGCGAAGAGCGCCCAGAAGGCCGGCACGCGCGCCACCTCGGCCAGCGTGCCGAAGGCCTGCCGGAACGGGTCGCCGGCCGGCGGGCCGGCTATCGCCGGCAGGAGCTCGGGCGCCTCCCCATAGGCTCCGAGACCGAGATCGGCCGGCCTGTCGCGGATCAGCAGGACAGCCAGGACGCCGACGAAGAGGCAGGCGCCGACCGTCGGGAAGACCGCCATCCGCCAGCCATAATGGCTGACCAGCAGCGTCGCCAGGGGCAGAAAGGCAAGCTGTCCGGTGGCGCTGCTGGCCGTCAGCATGCCGAGCACGAGCCCCCGGCTCTTGGTGAACCAGCGATTGGCGACGGTGGCGCCGAGCACCATGGCGGTCAATCCGGTGCCGAGCCCGACGATGATGCCCCAGAGCACCATCAGCTGCCAGTACGACGTCATGCGGGTCGCGAGCATCAGCGCCGCCGAAATGAGCCCGACGGCCGCGGTCATGACGATGCGCAGCCCGAACCGGTTCATCAACGCGGCCGCGAACGGCGCCATCAGGCCGTAGAGCACGATCCGCACCGCGAGCGCCGTGGAGATATCGGCGACGCTCCAGTGGAACTCGCCGCTGAGCGGCAGCAGCAGCGCACCCGGCAGACCCATGGCGCCGGCGGTGGTCAGCATGGTCAGGAAGGCGACGGCCGCAATCACCCAGCCGTAGTGGATGCCGTGCCGCTGCAGCATCGCGTTGAGCCGGTCAGCCAGCATGGGAATGGTCTCCAGCCGCTGCAGCGGACACCGATAGGTCGAGATGCCGAGCGATATCCTCGAGCGTCGCCATGAGATCGCGCGAGCGCGCGTCGCCGAAGGTGGCGTCGAACCGGTCCTGCGCGGCGCGCCACAATGGAAAGGCCGCGGCGCGGCGAGCCCGGCCGGCCTCGGTCAGGACGATGCGGCGGATACGGCGGTCCTCGGGATCGGCGACGACCTCGACGAGCCCGTCGCGTTCGAGCGGCCGCAAGTTGTGGGCGAGCGTCGTCCGGTCGAGCGCCATCTGCTGCGCCATCTGGCGGACGGTCGGCGGCGCGCCCTTCCAGCGGTCGAGGGCGCCGAGCAGCGCGAACTGTGGCGTGTTGAGCCCCAGAGGCGCCAGTGCGGCATCATAGGCCTGCGTCATGCGCCGGGCCGCCATCCTGAGCGCCGAACAGGTGCAGTCCATGGGTGAGACTCCGTGAAAATCCGACGCCGGAATTTAGGAGTACATGCACCTATATGAGTCACCCGTCAAGGTCACGCACGTTCATGGCCTATTCAGTCCGATGCGCTACGATGCCTTCATGACACGCGTCGCGGGTCCGAACAGCATGGCGTGGCCGAAACCACGATGATCTTGCTTGTGCCGAGCGAGACCGATGGGTTTTGACCGAAACAGCCGATGCTTTGCGGGTGCGTTGTGCCTGGTGGTCCTGTCGTTCGTCGTGCCGAGCCGGCATGCGGTCGCACAGCCGCGGTTCGAGGGGCCGCCGCTCGTCTGCGTATCGTCGGCCGAGACTCGCGACTTGTTCGTCGCCAACAAGCTGATCCAGCCTTTCCGTGTCATGCGCGAGGCGGCGCGTGGCACGCGTGCCGACGCGATCGACATCCAGCTCTGCCGATTGCAGGGAGCGCTCGTCTACGACGTCACGTTGCTCGGTCCGGAGGGTCGCATCCTCCATCGTCTGTTCAGTGCGACCAACGGGACGGTCGTTAACGGACGACCGGCGGCGGAGCCGGGCCGTGCGGAGCCCGAACGGCCTCCGCCGAGGCCGGGCTTCGCAGGGCCGCCCGAAGGCTTCCCTCTGCGGCCAGGCTTCATGGGACCTCCCCGACGATTTCCGCCCGGACCGGGCTTTATCGGACCACCCGGGCGGTTTCCGGGGAGGCCGGGCTTCATGGGACCATTGTTTCTCCCGCGACCGGGCGAACGGCGGCCCGGGGCAGGGGAGTAGCGATCGTGCGACTACTGGTGGTCGAAGACGACAGAGATCTCAATCGACAGCTCGCGACCGCGCTGGAAGGGGCGGGTTATGCCGTGGACCGCGCCTTCGATGGCGAAGAAGGGCATTTTCTCGGCGACACCGAACCCTATGACGCGGTCGTGCTCGACATCGGGCTGCCCAAGCAGGACGGGATCTCGGTGCTCGAAGCTTGGCGGGGCGCCGGGCGGTCCATGCCGGTGCTGATTCTCACGGCGCGGGATCGCTGGAGCGACAAGGTCCGCGGCTTCGACGCGGGAGCCGATGATTACGTCGCCAAGCCCTTCCACATGGAAGAGGTTCTAGCCCGCGTCCGGGCGCTGCTGCGCCGCGCCACCGGGCATGCCTCGGCGGAGCTGAGCTGCGGCTCCGTCACGCTGGATACCCGGGCCGGCCGGGTCGTCGTGGACGGCAATCAGGTCAAGCTGACCTCGCACGAATACCGGCTGCTCTCCTATCTGATGCACCACGCCGGCCGTGTCGTGTCGCGTGCCGAACTCGTCGAGCATCTTTACGACCAGGATTTCGATCGCGACTCGAACACCATCGAGGTCTTCGTCGGGCGCCTCCGCCGAAAGCTCGGGGTCGACATCATCCAGACCATGCGCGGCCTCGGTTATCTGGTGTCCCCCCCGGAGGAGGCCGGCGCAGCGCCGAAGGCTCCGGGCAAGCGGGACGGGTGAACGTGCGGGGCGGGCGGAGCCGGCTCGGGCGGCTCTTCGACCGGCGGCCGACCTCGGCGCTCGGCGGGCATAAGCAGCCCGGCGGAACCTGGCTGGCGACGCGCTCGATCGCGTTGCGTCTCTTTCTCTCCTCGGTGTTCTGGAGCTCGCTCATCCTGCTCCTCGCCGGACTGACGCTGTCGGCGATCAACCGGAGGTCGGCGGAAGCGGATTTCGACGAGCGGCTCTCGGTCTATCTCAAGGCGCTCGCAGCCGACGTGGCGGGGCCGGGCGAGGAGAGCCGCATCAATCCCGGACAGCTCGGCGAGCCGATGTTCGATTTTCCGCTATCGGGCTGGTACTGGCAGATCACCCGGCTCGACGTCCCGAGCGACGACGATGTCAAGGCCTCCCGCTCGCTTTTCGCCGAACGCCTGCCCCCGCTCGCGGGGCCCGGCAATAGCGCGGACGCCGGAGGCCCCCAGAAGGGCTATATCACCGGGCCGGACGATCGACGGCTGCGCATCGTCGAACGAACCATCGACAACGGCAACAACGGGCGCTTCCTCATCCAGGTGGCGGCTTCGCCGGAAGAAGTCGAGATCGATATCGATACGTTCAACGTCGCGCTGTTTCTCACGTTTTCCCTGCTGGCGCTGGCCCTCGTCGCCTCGACCGCGCTGCAGGTCCGCTTCGGGCTGCGGCCGCTGAGGCGCCTCGGGGCCGGAGTGACGGCGATCCGCCGGGGCGACGGGGAGCGGATCGAGGGCCGCTTTCCGCCCGAGATCGCGCCTCTCGCCAACGAGCTCAACCTGTTGATGGCGTCGAACCGGGAGATCGTCGACCGGGCCCGCACCCATGTCGGCAACCTGGCCCATGCGCTGAAGACGCCGCTCAGCGTCATCCTCAACGAAGCGCCGGCGCAAGGCGATCCCCGGGATGCCGAAGCGCTCGCCGCCAAGGTGCGCGACCAGGCCGGCATCATGCGCGACCAGGTGACGTATTATCTCGACCGTGCGCGGGCGGCGGCGCGCTCGAGCGTCATCGGCACCGCGGCGGATGTGACGCCGGTCATCGACGGGCTCGTCCGCACCTTCGGCAAGATCTACCGCGACCGTCGCGTCACCTTCGAGGCCGCTGTCCCCGAGGGCCTGCGCTTCCGCGGCGAGAAGCAGGATCTCGAGGATCTCGTGGGCAACCTCGTCGACAACGCCGGCAAATGGGCTGCCTCCCGGGTGTGGGTCACGGTGGTGGCGCTGACCGAGCCCGGCGACCAGGCTCCCTCGGCCATCGAGATCACGGTCGACGACGACGGCCCGGGCCTGTCCGAGGAGGCCCGCAGCCTCGTCATGGCGCGCGGGCGGCGTCTCGACGAATCGAAGCCCGGCTCGGGGCTGGGCCTGTCGATCGTCACCGACCTTGCCGGAATCTATGCCGGCTCGTTCAGGCTGGCCCGCAGCCCGCAAGGCGGCCTCAGGGCGGTGTTGAGGCTGCCGGGCAGCAGGACAGAGTTTCGCCCCAATCCCATGTAAGGCCGGGCACGATTTCGGGCGAATCGTGGTGGGGAGCGCGAGCATCGATGTGCAAGGCGTGGATCGCGGTCATGGGGGCGGCCCTGCTGGGCGCCGGCGTCGGTGGCTGCTCGATGACCGGCACGGACGACGGGGGGCAGGTGCCGCTGGCCTCGCTCGGCACGCCAGCGGTGCCCGCCGTCCCGGGCGAGGGCACGCCGGCTGCGCCGCCGGCCGCTCCGGTCTCCATGGGTCCGTTCCTCGATGGTCCGATCGGTGCGAAGCTCGCCATGGCCGACCGCGACAATGCCTTCAAGGCGGAGACCTCGGCGCTCTCCACAGGCGATCGCAAGAGCTGGCGGGGCCAGAAGGGAACCTACGGCTTCGTGGTGCCCGGCGCGGTTGAGGCGCCGGCACCCGCCGCGAGCGATGCCGCGCCGGACGCAACGACGGGCGCGGCGCCGGGCGAATGCCGCAGCTTCACCCATACTATCTTTTTCGCCGGCCGTCCGCAGGTCGGTCACGGCACCGGATGCCGTGACCCCGACGGCTCCTGGCGCATCACCGGCTGACCACGGACGCTTGACGGATGCGTGACGTGTCACTATAGACGCGCCTTCCGAGACACGAAGCAAGGCTTTCGGGGGCCGGCGCTTGGCCGCGACCGGCCGCAACGAGAGCGCCGAAGGAAGTTCCCCTATGTCCCGCCGCTGCGAACTGACCGGCAAGGCCGTGCAGGTCGGCCACCTCGTGAGCCATTCGAACCGCAAGACCAAGACGCGGTTCCTGCCGAACCTGTGCTCGGTGAGCCTGATTTCGGATTCTCTCGGCCGCACGGTGAGGCTGCGCATCGCCGCTGCCTCGCTCCGCTCGGTCGAGCATCGCGGCGGCCTCGACGCCTTCCTGCTCAAGGCCAAGGACGTCGATCTCTCGGCCAAGACGCGGGCGCTGAAGCGCGAGATCGAGAAGAAGCGCGTGGCTGCGGCGGCTCCGGCCGCCTGAGCACGGCGGCGACGTCCGCGGGTCCGGGTTCGGGCTCCTACCGCCCGGACATCGACGGGCTGCGGGCCGTCGCGGTTCTGGCGGTCGTCCTCTATCACTATGGCGTCTATCCGGTCTCGGGCGGATTCGTCGGGGTCGACGTCTTCTTCGTCATCTCCGGCTACCTGATCACCGGCATCGTCGAGCGCGAGCTCGGTCGGCAGAGCTTCTCGCTCGTCTCCTTCTACGAGCGACGGCTGCGCCGCATCGCCCCGGCCCTGCTCGCCATGCTGGCGCTGTGCGGTTGCCTGAGCCTTCTCGTCTTCCTGCCCGGCGACCTGCGCTTCGTCGGGGCCGGCATCGTGAATGCCGCCCTCTATACGTCGAACATCCTGTTCTACACGGTGGCCAACGACTATTTCGCCGCCGGCACGCTCGACCTGCAGCCCGTGCTGCACACCTGGTCGCTGGCTGTCGAAGGGCAGTTCTATCTCGTCTATCCTTTGCTGCTGTTGGCCCTGCGGCGGTGGTCCTGGCCTCTCGTGGCGACCCTCGTCGGCCTCGCAGGCCTGTCCTTCGCGGCGAGCGCATGGGGCGCCCTCCACAGCCCGACCGCGACCTTCTACCTGCTGCCGACACGCGGCTGGGAATTGCTGCTGGGCGGCCTCCTGGCCCTGCGGCCAGCGCCGGCCCGGACCCTGCCGGGCGAGGCCTGGACGGGGCTCGGGCTGATCGCCGCCGCGGCGCTGGCCTATACGCGCACCACGCCCTTTCCGGGCGCCGCCGCTCTGCTGCCGTGTCTCGGCACCGTGCTCGTCCTGCGCGCGGGAGCGGTGGCAGGCGGTCGCGCCAACCGCCTCCTCACCGCCGCCCCCATGGTCTTCATCGGCCGCATCTCCTATTCGCTCTACCTATGGCACTGGCCGCTCCTGGTCTTCGCCGCCTACCGGACGACCGGCGACCTCGGCGTCGCCGCCAAGCTCGGCCTCGTCACCCTCTCCTTCGGCCTCGCGGTCCTGTCCTGGTGGGCCATCGAGCGGCCGCTGATCGGCCGCAGGGTCCTGTCGACGCGCAAGGCCTTGTTCGCGGGTGCCGTCGGCGGCACCCTTCTCGCGGCGTCGGTGGGAACGCTGCTCGATCAGGCGGGCCGCGGCAGGGTCGCGCTGACCCTGCTGCCGCCGCAGGTCGCCGCGGTGGCCGACGCGCAATTCGACATGATCAGGGACGAATGCCTGCCGGCCGGCTTCGCGAGCGCAGGCACCTTCCCGTGCCGTTTCGGCGCGCCCGGCCGACCGCCGAGCCTGGTGCTGTGGGGCAATTCCTACGCCCGCATGTGGGCGCCGACCCTCGATATCGACGCCAGGGCGCATGGCGCGGCTGGGCTCTCCATTCTGCTCAGCAAATGCCTGCCGCTGCTCGGCGTGAAATTCCGCGCCGCGCCGGACTGCACGGCCTTCAACGATGCCGCTTTCGCGGCCATCCGGGGTCGCCCGGAGCTCAAGACCGTGATCCTGGGCGCCAACTGGTTCGCGGCCGGGGCGGACCTCGAAGATCTCGGTGCCACGATCGACGCCCTCCAGACGCTCGGCCGGCGCGTCGTCGTCATAGCAAGCCCGCCGCAGCCGACCTTCATGGTGCCGCGCGTCCTGGCGCTCGCGGCGCTCCGTCACGCGCCGCCGCCGCCGGCGCTCGACGAGGCCCAGACCGAGGCGGCGCTGAAGCCGTCGAGCGACATCATCGAGGCGCTGCGGAGACGCTATGGCTTCACCGTCATCGACCCGGCCGACTGGCTATGCGATGGTGTCCACTGCGATGTCGAGCGGAACGGGATGCCGCTCTATTTCGATGCCGGCCATGTCACCGCCTCGGCCGCCCGTCAGGCGATCGGCCTTTTCGATCCCATCTTCGCACCCGAGCAGGCGACCCCGTGACGTCGCGCCGCGCTTTGGCGGCATGTTTATTCCGTTATTGACGCCATTCTGGAAGTGGTGTTTCATTCCTCACGCCGGGCCGGCATGGTTCGGAGGTAAGGGGCCGGCGCGGACCGGTCCCGCAAGGGAGGCCATGCGAAGCACCCGCCGACGCGCGGGCTTGGCCGCCGGGCAGTCCCGTTCTGGAGCCCCGCATTCGTGAGCAGTCCTCCGACCCTCGATGTCATCACCATCGGCCGCTCCTCGGTCGACCTCTATGGCGCCCAGGTCGGCGGCCGCCTCGAAGATATGGCGAGCTTCTCCAAGGCGGTCGGCGGCTGTCCGACCAACATCGCCATCGGCACCGCGCGGCTGGGCCTCAGGAGCGGCCTTGTCACCCGCGTCGGCGACGAGCACATGGGGCGTTTCATCCGCGAGCAGCTCGAGCGCGAGGGCGTCGACGTCGCCGGCGTTCATACCGATCCCGACCGCCTGACCTCGCTGGTGCTGCTCGGCATCAGGAATTCCAAGAACTTTCCGCTCATCTTCTATCGGGACAATTGCGCCGACGGCGCGCTCGACGAGAGCGACATCGACGAGGCCTTCATCGCCCGCGCCTCGGCCATCGTGGTCACCGGCACGCATTTCGCGAAGGAGAGGTCCGCCGCCGCGCAGACGCTGGCCATGCGCTTTGCCAAGCGCCATGGACGCAAAGTCGTCTTCGATGTCGACTACCGGCCGAACCTCTGGGGCCTCGCCGGTCATGGCGCTGGCGAGGAGCGTTTCATCGCCTCCGGCGAGGTCAGCGCGCATCTGGCGCCGATCCTGCCCGAATGCGACGTGATCGTCGGCACCGAGGAGGAGCTGATGATCGCGGGCGGCGTCGAGGAGCCGCTCGCCGCGATCCGCGCCATCCGCGAACTGACCGCCGCGCTCATCGTGTGCAAGCGCGGTCCCATGGGCTGCGTCGTGTTCGACGGCGCCATTCCGGCCCGCATCGAGGACGGAATCGAGGGGCCGGGCTTCCCGGTCGAGGTCTTCAACGTGCTTGGCGCCGGCGACGCCTTCATGTCGGGCTTTTTGCGCGGCTACTTGCGTGATGAGCCGATCGAGACGGCCTGCGCCTACGCCAATGCCTGCGGGGCCTTCGCGGTGTCGCGCCTGCTCTGCTCGGCCGAATATCCGACCTGGGACGAGCTCAGGCACTTCCTCGACCATGGCGCGTCGAGCCGGGCCATGCGGCACGACCGGGCGCTCAACGAGCTGCACTGGGCGACGACGCGCGACGTGCTGACCCCGTCCCACGTCCATCCGGAAAGCATCATGGCCTTCGCCATCGATCATAGGGCGCAGCTCGAAGCCATGGCCGACGAGGTGGGCGCACCGCGCGAGCGGATCTCCGACCTCAAGCTGCTCGCCGTCGAAGCCGCGGCGAGGGTTGCGGCCGGCCGGCCCGGCTTCGGCATGCTGATCGACGGCACCTACGGTCGCGAGGCCTTGTTCCGCGCCGCCGAGCTGCCGTTCTGGATCGGCCGGCCGGTCGAGGCGCCCGGATCGCGGCCGCTCGAATTCGAGGGCGGCGGCTCGCTCGCCGCGAAGCTCGTCGAATGGCCGCTCAGCCAGTCGATCAAGTGCCTCTGCTTCATGCATCCCGACGACCCGGCCGAGCTCCGCGACCGTCAGGAGCGCGACCTCTTGCGCCTTCACGATGCGGCACGCAGGCTGGGTCGCGAGCTGCTCGTCGAGATCATCGCCGGCAAGCATGGTACGCTCGGCGACGACACGATCGCGCGCGTGCTGCAAAGCCTCTATGATGTCGGGGTACGGCCCGACTGGTGGAAGCTCGAGAGCCAGCCCTCCGGTCGCGCCTGGGAGACCGTCGCCGGGACGATCCGGCGCAACGATTCGCGCTGCCGCGGCATCATGCTGCTCGGCCTCGACGCGCCGGCCGAGCACTTGACCGAGGCTTTTCGATTGGCGGCGGGGTGCGATCTCGTCCGGGGCTTCGCGGTCGGGCGTACCATTTTCGGCGAACCGGCCCGGGCCTGGTTCGGTGGCGGGCTCGACGACGAGGCGGTCGTCGACGCGATGGCGAAGCGCTTCGCCGGGCTGGTCGAGGCCTGGTCGCGGCTGCGGGCCGCCCGATAAAGGACACGACGGGAGGACAAGGATGACCACGCTGCGCTTGACGGCCGCCCAGGCCATGGTGCGCTATCTCTGTGCGCAGACGACGGAAGTGGACGGCGCCCGCGTACCGCTCTTCGCCGGCATGTGGGCCATCTTCGGCCATGGCAACGTCGCCGGTCTCGGCGAGGCGCTTCAGGCCGCGCAGGACAGGCTGCCGACCTTCCGGTCGCACAACGAGCAGGCGATGGCGCATAGCGCCATCGCCTACGCCAAGGCGCAGCGCCGCCGCCGCATGATGGCCTGCACCACGTCGATCGGCCCGGGCGCGACGAACATGGTGACGGCGGCCGCCGTGGCCCATGTCAATCGCCTCCCGGTGCTCTTGATCCCGGGCGATGTCTTCGCCGACCGGCGCCCCGACCCGGTGCTCCAGCAGGTCGAGGATTTCGGCGACGCCACCGTCTCGGCCAATGACTGCTTCCGGCCGGTATCGCGCTATTTCGACCGCATCACGCGGCCCGAGCAGATCATGCCGGCGCTGGAGCGGGCGCTGGCGGTGCTGACGGATCCGGCCGAATGCGGGCCCGTGACCCTGGCCTTCTGCCAGGATGTGCAGGCCGAGGCCTACGATTATCCGGAAGGCTTCTTCGCCGAGCGGGTGCGGCGCATCCGCCGTCCTGCGCCGGACGCGGCCGAACTCGACGAGGCGGTGCGGATCCTGCGCGGCGCGAAGAAGCCGCTGATCGTGGCGGGCGGCGGCGTGCTCTACAGCGACGCCGAGCGGGACCTCGCCGCTTTCGCGCAGAAGCATGGCATTCCGGTCGCGGAAACCCAGGCGGGGAAATCCTCCCTGCCGCACGACCACGCGGTGTCGCTCGGCGCGCTCGGGGTCACCGGCACCGCCGCCGCCAATCGCGCCGCGGAAGACGCGGATGTGGTGCTGGCCGTCGGCACCCGGCTCGCGGATTTCACCACCGGGTCGGCCGCCCTGTTCAAGGGTGCGCAGCGGATCGTCGGGCTCAACGTGCAGCCGTTCGACGCCGGCAAGCGCCTCGCCGCGCCGCTCGTCGCCGACGCCAAGGTCGGCCTCGCGGCGCTGGACAAGGCGCTCGGCGGCTGGCAGGCTTCGACCGACTGGACGGCCGCGGCCGGGTCCGGCAAGGCCGACTGGGTGAAGACCGCCGCGCGCTACACGGATGCCAGCAATGCCGAGCGCCCGTCCGACGCCCAGGTGATCGGTGCCGTGCAGCGCCGCTCGCATCCCTCCGATATCCTGGTCTGCGCGGCCGGCGGCCTGCCGGGCGAGCTGCACAAGCTCTGGAACGCCAGCCAGGCGCTCGGCTACCATGCCGAATACGGCTATTCGGCCATGGGCTACGAGATCGCCGGCGCGCTCGGGGTCAAGATGGCGCATCCCGGCCGCGAGGTCCTGGTGCTGCTCGGCGACGGCTCCTACCTGATGATGAACTCCGAGATCGCCACCTCGGTCATGCTGGGACTGAAGCTGACTATCGTGCTGCTCGACAACGGCGGGTTCGGCTGCATCAACCGCCTGCAGAAGGCGACCGGCGGCGCCCCCTTCAACAATCTCCTGGCCGATGCGCGCCACGAGGCCCTGCCGGAGATCGATTTCGTGGCCCATGCGAGAAGCCTCGGCGCCGAAGCCGTCAAGGTCTCGGGCATCGCCGACCTCGAACGCGCGCTCGAGACGGCGCGGGGCTCGCACCGGACGCAGCTCGTCCTGATCGACACCGATCCCGGCCCCGCGACCGATGCAGGCGGCCATTGGTGGGACGTGGCGGTGCCGGAAGTCTCGGTGCGTCCGAGCGTAAAGGAGGCGCACCGAAGCTACGAGGCCGCCCGGCAGAAGCAGCGCGTGCCGGGGTGAACCCCTCATCCGGCGCGTTTTCGCGGCTTTGCCGCGACGCGCCACCTTCTCCCGCAAGGGGAGAAGGAGATGCCCCATCCTGCGAAGCGGGAGAAGGTGCCCCGAAGGGGCGGATGAGGGGTATTACGCCAACGGATAAGAGTCGCGAGTTTGGGAACAGAGGACAGATCCATGCCTATCCGCATCGGCGCCAATCCCATCGGCTGGTCCAACGACGACCTGCAGGAGATCGGCGGCGCGACGCCGCTCGAAACCTGCCTCGCCGAGGCGAAGGAGGCCGGCATGGAGGGGATGGAGCTCGGCAACAAGTTTCCTCGCGAGGCGCAGGCCCTGACGGCGGCGCTCGCGCCTTACGGCCTCGCCTGCATCGGCGGCTGGCACTCGGTCGAGTTGCTCAACCGCTCGGCAAAGGAGGAATTCGACCTCGCCAAGCCGCACCGGGACCTGCTCAAGGCGATGGGCACCGACGTCTTCATCGTGGCGGAGACGTCGAATGCCATCCATGGCCGGCGCGACCTTCCGCTGTCCAAACGGCCAAGGCTCGCCGGCAGCGACTGGGCCGAATATGGGGCGAAGATCACCGAGCTCGCGGAGCATCTGGCCGCCGAAGGGTTCCGGCTCTGCTATCACCACCACATGGGCACGATCGTCGAGAGCGAGGCGGACATCCACAATTTCATGGCCCATACGCGGCCACCGGCGAACCTGTTGCTCGACACCGGCCATGCCACCTGGGGCGGGGCCAATCCGGCCGCGCTCGCCGAGCGCTACCGCGACCGCATCGGCCACGTCCATACCAAGGACGTGCGCCAATCGGTGATGGAGCAGGCGCGGCGCGAAGACTGGAGTTTCCTCGATGCCATCCTGGGGAAGGGCAAGGACCTCGGCGTCTACACGGTGCCGGGCGACGGCATGGTCGATTATCCATCCGTGTTCCGCGCCTTGTCGGGCTATTCGGGCTGGGTGGTGATCGAGGCCGAGCAGGACCCGGACAAGGCCAACCCGCTGCACTATGCGAAGCTCGGCGTGGCCAACCTCAAGCGCTATCTCGCCGATGCGGGCTTGCGCTAGACTTTATCGAGGAGAACCACAGCTTCCGAGAGGATCCGCCATGCCCCAATCTGCCCTTCTCGCGCATCCGAAGACGCCCGACGCGCAAGGCCGCGTCCATCATGTCACGCCCGCGAGCGCCGGCTGGACCTATGTGGGCTTCGACGCCTTCGACCTCGCCGACGGCCGGGTCATCGGCAGCGAGACCGGCGAGCGCGAGCTCTGCATCGTGATGATCTCGGGCCGCGCGCACGTCACGGCCGGGCCCGAGGATTTCGGCACCATCGGGGAGCGCAACAGCGTCTTCGAGGGCCTGCCCTGGTCGGTCTATGTCCCGGCGCAATCCTCCTACCGCATCGAGGCCGCCGGTCCCTGCGAGGTCGCGCTCTGCACGGCGCCGGCCGAGGGCACCAAGCCGGCGCGGCTGATCGCCCCGGCCGACATCGAGGAGGAGACCCGCGGCAAGGGCTCGAACACGCGCCACGTGCGCAACATCCTGGCGGATGTCGACGATCGCGCCGAGAGCCTGCTCGTCGTCGAGGTGATCACGCCGGCCGGCAACTGGTCGAGCTATCCGCCGCACAAGCACGACCAGGACAATTTTCCGGCCGAGACGCTGCTCGAGGAGACCTATTATCACCGCCTCGATCCGCCGCAGGGCTACGGCATTCAGCGGGTCTACACCGACGACCGTTCGCTCGACGAGACCCTGAGCTTCGGCGACCGCGACGTGGTGATGGTGCCGCGCGGCTACCACCCGGTCGGCGCCGCGCACGGCTACACGCTCTACTATCTCAACGTCATGGCCGGGCCGAAGCGCGCCTGGCGCTTTCACAACGATCCCGCGCACGACTGGCTGCTCAAGGCCTGACGCGAGGCGCTTTGCGGCGCGCCGGTCTCGCTCCATGATGCGCGAGGGATCATGGGGAGCGAGGGACGGGGTATGCAACGGGTCAAATACCGGCTGGTCAATCCGGGCCTCCGGCCGCGGCGGACCAAGCTCGAGATTCCCGGCTGGGCCGGGAAGGCCGAGCCGCGCCGCGACGGATCGCAGGAATATGTCTGGCACTGCCAGCCCTTCTCGGAGGGCGCGCAATACGGCATCGAGCTGTTCTATCCCTACGACAACGAGCTGCGGGTCTCGACCAAGGACGGCAAGCTCGTTCTCGACGGCGATTTCGGGCCGGATCCGCAGACCGGCGTGAACTGGCCGCCGTTTCGTGACTTCGGTGGCCTCTACTATACCTACCAGCTGCTCCTCGACCTCAAGGTCGAGCCCGGCATGGCGATCCGCACCGAGCCCCATCCGCGCTTCTATACCGACCCGACCGGCACCGTGCCGATCGCCGTGCCGGCCTTGATCCGGCCGTGGTGGCCGATGCTGTTCTTCATGGTGTTCAAGTCGCCGCCCGAGGGCCAGACGCATGTCTTCCGGCCCGGCGAGCCCTTCATGCAGGTCATCGTGCTGCCCGCCGAGTCCGACGTCGAGCTCGTCGAGATGGACGAGGAGGAGGCGGCCGAACGGGAATTGCAGGCACGCCGCATCCATGCGAGCCGGGCGACGCTCTCGGCCGACACCACGTGGCGGTCGAAGACCAATACGATCTTCGACGGCACCTATCGGCACCTGTCGCGCGCCGCGAAGGCGAGGGAGCAGAAGCAGTGAATGAGGCGCTCGATTCGTTCGTCCACCCCTCATCCGGCGCTGCGCGCCACCTTCTCCCGCAAGGGGAGAAGGAGATGCGCTGGCAAGTTTACGCAGCCAGCGTAAACTTGGCTGCGAGGTGAGGCGGATGAGGGGCGACAAGGCAAGTCGATCATCCGGACCTCGTATGAAATTCGGACGCTCCGGATGATGGTCGCGCTCGACGCCAACGCGCTCGACCGCAAGACGACGGCTCGCGGCAAGCTCGTCGATAGGTTCGAGCAACTCGTGGCCTCGGGCGCGGTCGAGGTGTACATCGGTCCGGGAGTGCAGGCCGAGGTCGCGCATCCGGCGACGCCCGGCACTATTCTGCGCGGGCTGCCGAGGACGGAGCCGCGCCCGTTCCGGCCGCTGGCCGCGGCCGAGCACCTCGCCCGCATCCGGGTGCGGGCCATGGTGCAAGGCAATGCGCGCCCCGGCAAGCACGCGCGCGACGCGTCCCATCTCTCGGAGGCCGCGGAAGCCGGCTGCCGCTACTTCATCACCTACGACGGGCGCATCCTCGGCAAGCGCGATGACCTCGAAGGGTTCGCTCTACCCGCGACCCTCCGCATTGTGACGATCGAGGAATTTCTCGATCGCTGGACGGACGCTCAGCCGCCGGTGGCGAAGCCCGGATAGAGCGTCATGCCGCCGTCGACGAAGAGCGTGGCGCCCGTCACGTAATCGGCCGCATCCGAGGCGAGCCAGACCGCCGCGCGCGCGATGTCCTCGGGCTCGCCGATGCGCTTGTAGGGGACGAGCTTCATCAGCTCCGCATAAGCCTCGGGGGTCTCCCAGGCGGCGGTGTTGATCGGCGTGCGGATGGCGCCCGGCCCGATGCTGTTGACGCGGATGCGCAGCGGCGCCAGCTCCTGCGCGATGCTCTTCATCAGCAGCATGACGCCACCCTTGGAGGCCGCGTAGTTGGCATGGCCGGCCCAAGGAATCTCCTGGTGGACCGAACTCATGCAGATGATCTTGCCGGCCGCCTTCGACACCGCATCCACCACGCCGCGCCGCTTGAACTCGCGCACCGCGGCGCGATTGCACAGGAACTGGCCGGTGAGATTGACGCCGATCACCGTGTTCCACTGGTCGAGCGTCATCCGGTCGAACGGCGAATCGCGCTGCAGGCCGGCATTGCTGACCGCCACGTGCAGCGTGCCGAAATGGTCGATGGCCTTGGCGAACATCGCCTCGACCTCGTCCTCCTTGCTGACGTCGGCCTTCAGCGCGATGGCCCGAACCCCGAAGCCTTCGGCCGCGTGCGCCACCTCCTCGGCCGTCTCCGGATGGGTGACGTAGTTCACCACGACATCGGCGCCCGCCTGCGCGAGGCCGAGCGCCACCGCCTCGCCGATCCCCGAATTGGCGCCGGTCACCAGCGCCGGCTGGCCCTTCAGAACCGGATGATAGGGCGGGTGCGGCACGCGGCTCGCGTCGGGCGACGCGCCCGACGGGTTCGACGGAGCGTCGGTCATGGCTCTCTCCTGGGGTCGGTAGGACGGGCGGCCGTAGCCGTTCTACCGGCCGCTGTCCCAACGCGGTTCCAGACCGAAAGGTCGTCCTCACGAATTTCTATTCGGCCGCCTTCACCTCGACCATGCCATTGCCGGTGCGCCCGAACCGCTCCGGCCGGTACATGTCCTCGACGGTCGCCGGCGGATGGACGAAGCGGCCCGGCGTCACGGCGCGCACCATATAGGCGACGGAGAAGAAGGCGGACTGGTCGGTCGTGCGATCGAAGGCGGCGGTGAAGCGGTCGTCGCGGAACTCGGTATGGATCGGCTTCACGTCGCTGTCGTCGGGCAGGAAGGACAGGCCCGCCGTCGAGCCGCTCGACACGAGGTCGGGATTGTCGATCTCGAAGCCGGCCGGCAGCGGGTCGGTCAGCAGCACGCGGGCGCGCCTGGCCTCGTCCTCCGTCACCTTGAGCACCACGACGAGCCGGTCGTTCTGCCTGACGGTCGAGGGATCGCGCTCCTTGCCGTCGAGCCCGTAGTAGCGTCGCTCGATCTCATAACCCTGGCTTGCGGCGGGCTCTTGCGTCGGCAACTGGCCCGACGTCGTGACCGCGATCCGAAGCGGCGCCGATCCCGGATTGCCGATCACGACGGCTTTGTCGGCGAGGCGCCGCGCCGCATAGGTGCGATAGAGTGCGCCGTCATGCGTCTGCCCGTCGAGGGTGAGCGACAGCGCTTTCGTCTCGCTTTCGAGCGCCTGCGCGGCCAGCACCAGCCAGGCCTGTTCCTGGGTGGTCGTCGGGTAGGGCGCATGCGAGGCGTCCTGGAGCACGCCGCTGGCGCGCGATGCGTCCTCCGTGAGGCCGGCTTCGGCCGCGAGCGCCAGCACGGCGGCGGCATCGCGGAGCCGCGAGCCGTAGTCGGTCCGGTAGCCGCGATCCTCCTTCTCGGGGCCGAAGGTCTTGAGCGCCGCCGAAAAGACCTCGGCGGCGCGCGCCCGGTCGCCCAGCATGGCGAGGCCGGCCCCGATCTGGGCCCGCGCGATCGGCGTCGAGAAGGCGTCGAGACGGGTCGCGGCCAGGTAGTGCAGGTCGCCCAGCACCGGGCGGCCGTTGCGGGCCAGCACGTAGATCGCATAGGCGAGCGAGAGGGCGTCGTCGTCCTTGGCCTCGCCGTTGTTGGCGACGAAGTTGGTCAGGCGATCGAGCGCCGCCATCATGGCCGCGGGCGGAATGGCGTAGCCCGCCTCCTTGGCGCGGCTCAGGAAATCGGTCACGTAGCTGTCGAGCCAGACGTCGGCTCCGTCGCTGTCGACCGACCACAGGCCGAAGCTGCCGGTCGAGTTCTGACGCGACAGCAGGAGCGCGATGGCGCCATTGATTCGCGCCGGCAGGTCGGTGTCGAGCGCCAGCTCCTGTGCCGAAGCGAGCCTGTTGACGTAGAGCAGCGGCATGGCGCGGCTGACGATCTGCTCCGAGCAGCCCGCCGGATAGCGGTCGAGCGCCAGGAGCAGCGCCGGGACGTCGATGCCGCCGAGCGGGGAGACCGACACCGAGACCGTGCCCGAGCCGGGCACGAATTCGGCCAGGAGGTCCGGCGTCAGCGTGAGCGTAGCGCCGGGATCGACGCGGCGGATGTCGCGCCGGTAGACGGCGGGCGACCCAGGCTCGATTTTGAGCGCGAAGCTCTGCGTATAGTTGAAGTCGGGTCCGCTGAGCGCCGTGCCGAGGCTCGCCGTGCCGATGCCGGCGGCGGTCAGAGGCACGTCGAGACCCTTGCGGGCGGTCGCATCGAGAGTCACGGTCTGATCGAGCACGCCGGCCGGAAAGAACCACGGGCCGGCGGGATCCAGCGCGAGCTTGTAGTCGCCGGCCGCGCCCTCGACATTGTCGAGTTCGAAGTGGGCGCGCGCCTTGTCGCCGAGGTTGAGGAAGCGGGGGAAAGTGCCTGAAACAACGATCGGATCGCGCACGATGACGTCGGCGGAAGCGCTGCCGGTGCGGGTCCGCGACCAGGCGACGGCCGAGACACGCACGGTGCCGTTGAAGGCCGGAATGTCGAACGTGACCCTGGCGGTGCCGTCGGAGCCCACCTTGACGATGCCCGAGAAGCGCGCCAGAGGCGGCTGCGTCGGCTTCTCGCTCGAGAGTGCCCCAGCGCTGTCGCCGCCCGAGCGGATGGCGCCGCGGTTGAGCCCGAGCCCGTCGATGAGGAACCCGTAGAGGTCGCGGATGTCGGTGCCGAGCGCCTGCTGGCCGAAGAAGAAGGCCCCCGGCTTCGGCGTCTCGTAGCGGGTGAGGTTGAGGATCCCGACATCGACCGCCGAGACCGTGACCTCGGCCTCCTCGCCGGGCTCGACGCCGGTCAGCTTGATCGGGATGGTCAGCGGCGCGCGTGGCCGCGTCTTCTCCGGCACGTCGATGGCGACGGCGAGGTCGCGGTCGGCCGCATCGATCGAGAACCAGGCGACGCCGAGCGCGCGGCCGGGCATGCGCTTGGCCTTGGCATCGAGCGGCCGATGCGCCATGACGAGGGCATAGGCCCCGGTCCCCCAATCGGTCCCGACCGGGAGGTCGATCGTATTGTCGCCGGCCCTGAGGTCGACCGTCTTGAGCGCCCGGACGCGGCTGTTGGCGACGGCGAGGGTCGCCTCACCGGCGAAGCGCGCATGCACCGCGACATGGAGAGCATCGCCCGGCGCATAGTCCTTGCGGTCGAGCGTCACGTCGAGCAGGTCGGGCGTCGGTGCCGAAGCCTCGGCCGACCAGCCGACGTCGAAGGTGATGCTGGTCGGCGGCAGGGACGGATCGCCGGACGAGATGTCGAGGCGGTGCTGGCCGGAGCCGACTGGCGCCGAGATCGCGGCCGGCGCGTCAGCGGCCGTCGCGAGCGTGCCGTCGGCGATGCGTCGCGTGGCCTTGACGCGCTCGTAAGCCCAGTGGCCGCCATCCATGTACCATTGATAGTCGTTGTCGAGCCGATAGAGCGACCAGTGCAGCCCCACCCTGGCGCCGCGCTTGCCGTCCGGGTCGACGGTCACGACATCGAAACTCGCGGCGCTCCCCGCGCTGAGGGCGCCGAAGGTCTTCTTGACGCCGATCAGCGCCGTCTTGGGCCGGATCGGCAGCGTGACGGAGCGCTCGATGGCGCGGCCGCCCGGCTCGCCGACGCGCAGCACGATCTTGGCCTCCGTGGGCCGGGTCGCGGCGACGTCCGGCACCGGCACGCCGACGGTGGCGAGACCCTTCGCGTCCGTCATGACCTTGTCGGGAAGGGGCGTGGTGACGCTCTCGACCGTCTCGTCGGAGAGGCCGGTCTCGTAGCCCGCGAGCGACGGCCAAGCGGGCGTCTTGGCCGCCTCGACGACCGATTCGCCGGTGATCTCGAGGCCGCCGCCGGGCGCGCCATAGAGGAAACGCGTGACGGTCGCGATCTTGGCCGCCTCGCCTGGCGCGAGCATCGCCTGGTCGGCGTTGAGGTCGAAGGCGAGCCGCTCGGGCAGGTAGTCGTCGACGAGGAAGCTCGCCTCGCCGATGGCCTCGCCCTTGGGGTCGAGATAGGCGGCGATCCGCCAGGTGCCGGTCGCGGCGCTCGGCAGCAGCGGCAGCGCCAGCGCATGGCCGCCGAGGCCCGCATCCGCAATCGCGACGCGCTTGTCCTCAACGCCGTCGGGACGGGTGACGACGAGGGTCAGCGGCAGGCCGGCCGCAGCGCCGCCGGCCGTGTCGCGGACGAGCGCCGTGATGTAGACCGTCTCGCCGGGCCGGTAGACGCCGCGCTCGGTGTAGAGGAAACCGTCGACGCCCTTGGGCGCAGGGCGGCCTTGCACGCCGCGGTCGGTGAGGTCGAACGGCGCCTGGGCGAGGTCGAGGAAGTTGTAGTCGCCCGCGGGCGTCGTCGCGGCGATGAGGGCCGGCTGGTTGCCGCCGGTGCCGCGCGAAAGGCCTGGATCGAAGCGCGCGATGCCCTCCGCGTCGGTCGGGACGGTCCCCAGGACCTCGTTGTTCTTGGCGACGAGCTTGACCGCGACCCTAGGCATGGGCTTCGCCTCGCCGAGCGAGCGGACGATCGCTGTGACGCCGCCCTGGCCGGAGAGCGCCGTTAGCCCGAGGTCGGAGACCACGAACCATTGCGTAGGCCTTGGGCCATTGTCCCGCCCGGTATCGACATCCGTGTGCGGCCGCGCCTGCATCACATAGACGCCGGGCTCCATCCTGCCGACCGCCTCGAGCACCGGGAAAGCCGTGGTGACGTCCTCGTTGAGCCGCTGCTCGACCGCGAGCGAGCCGGACCACACCTTTGCCCCCTCCGACTCGGCGATGGAGTCGAGGCGGTCGCCGTAGAGCTGGTTGAGGAAATCGTCGCCCCGGATGGTGGGCGCCAGGTTGCGGTCGCCGATGCGCAGGATGGTGACGTCCACCTTCGACGTGTTGACCGAGACGACCGGGATGCCCTCGGGCCCGACGCGCGGCAGCACATAGGTCTTGCCGACGAAATGGACCTGGGGCGACCGGTCGCGGACGAAGATGTCGTAATCCGCCGATTTCAGCAGGTCCTCGCCGACCGCAGACGGCAGGCCCTTGCGCACCGTGACCGCATAGCGCTGGCCATGGGTGAGACCCTCGACGCAGAGCTGCTGGTCGTCGGCCGAGACGGCCGCATTGGCCATGCCGCCGACCGCCACATAGCTGGCGAAATCCATGCGGCCCTTGGCGAGCGATTCGGAGAACTGGAAGCAGACCCGCGCCGAGGGCGAATCGCTGTCGATCTTGTAGTCGGTGATGCGGAAGCCGTGCTCCTCGCGAATCGCCTGATAGATCTTGCGGGTCGCCGGATCGTCGACGAGCCTGAGGCTCGCCGCATAGGCGTCGAGCGCCTGCCGCCACGATTCGGCCTTGGCCGATAGGGCGGCGAGCGCGTCGAGCGCCGTCGCCTCGTCACGGCGCGACGTCGCCCGCTTGTAGCTCAGATAGGCCGCGGCCGGCGCCCAATCGTGCAGTGCGGTCTTGCGGTCGTCGTTGTCCTTGATCGTGTCTTGGGCCGCATCGGCGGCCAGCGCGAGCCGCAGCCACACGGCCGCATCGTCGCGACCCGCGGCGATCGAGGCGGCAAAGTCGGCCGCGGCCGTGTCCGGATCGTCCGACCGCGCCGCCATGCCATCGGCGAAGAGCTGGTCGGCGGTCTTGCCCTTGACGTCTTCGGCACCCGCCTTGCGCACGGCGGCGCGGATGCGCACGGCATCGCTGTCGAGATCGACGCGATCGAAGCTCTTCGCGGGGCCCGCGAGCGCTTGCGGGGGAGAGACCGGCGCCTGAGCGGTCTGCGCGCTCGCGGCGCCGGTGCACAAGGCCAGGACACCGAGGATGAGACTGAGCCGCCGCATGATCGCTCCCTCCGCCCCGGCGCACCGGGACCGCGACCTTAGCCGCATCGGACGCCGCAAGAAAGGCCATGATCGTCCGCCCCCCGGCCTTGTGGCGCCGTCGACCGTCACGTCGTCATTGACACTCCCCTGACCCATCCTTAGGCTTGAGCCTGCATGGTCCCCGAGAGGGGTTCGCAAGGGAATGCGGTCGCTGGCCGAAGGGCTCGCGGATGCCGCAACTGCCCCCGCAACTGTGAACGGGTAGCCCGGTTCCATCGTGCCACTGGACGTTCGGCCGCGCTCCGCGGCGACATCCGGGAAGGCGGTGCCGGGTGTCGGACCCCGTGAGTCAGGAGACCTGCCATGCAGTGTCAGCGCGCGTACCGGGCGGGGTGCCTCGGTCGCTATCCGGATCCTCCGGGATCCGGGTATTTTCGGCGAACTCGTCGAGCCGCAAAAGCCGCCGCACCCTCGAGATCGCCGCCCCCTCGTGGTCGGTGCGCGGAGTGGGGAGCGGGTGAGCGAGGATCGGAAACTGCCGGCGCCGACGACCATCTATGTCTGCGTGACCTGCCGGGTAGAGGGCGAGCCGCCGCTGCCGCTTGAGGGACGGGCCGGTCGCCGGCTCCTCGACGCCCTCGGCGCCGAGCTCGGCACGGACCCCTCGTTCGGCCTCGTGCCGGTCGAGTGTCTCAGCGTCTGCAAGCGGCCCTGCACGGTCTCCCTCGCGGCGCCCGGCAAGTGGACCTATGTCTATGGCGATCTCCTGCCCGAGACGGCCGTGCCGGTCCTGGTCGAGGCCGCTCGCCTCTATGCCGCCACGCCCGACGGCTTGATCCCCTGGAAGCAGCGCCCGCCCGCGATCCGGACGGGTGTCGTCGCGCGCGTGCCCCCGGCGCCGCATTCCAACCCTGAAGGACAAGCCGCATGAGTTCGCTCGACAAGGTTCCGGTCACGGTCGTCACCGGATTCCTCGGCGCCGGCAAGACGACCATGATCCGCCACCTGCTGGAGCAGGCACGGGGCCGCCGTCTCGCGCTCATCGTCAACGAATTCGGCGATGTCGGGGTCGACGGCGACATCCTGCGCTCCTGCGGCATCGAGAGCTGTCCGGACGAGAACATCGTCGAACTCGCCAACGGGTGTCTCTGCTGCACGGTCGCCGACGATTTCGTGCCCGCCATCGAGGCGCTGCTGTCGCGCAATCCGCGGCCCGACCACATCGTCGTCGAGACCTCGGGCCTCGCGCTGCCGAAGCCGCTGGTCAAGGCCTTCGACTGGCCGGCGATCCGCGCCAGGGTGACGGTCGATGGGGTCGTGGCGGTGGTCGACGGCGCCGCCGTGGCCGAAGGGCGCTTCGCCGACGATCCCGCCAAGCTCGCGGCGCAGCGCGCCGCCGACGGTTCGGTCGACCACGACAATCCGCTGGAGGAGGTCTACGAGGACCAGCTTCTGTGCGCCGACCTCATCGTGCTCAACAAGGCCGACCTCGTCAGCGAGGACCGGCTCGCCGAGGTGCGCCGCGAGATCGAGGGTGCCATTCCCCGCGCCGTCAAGGTCGTGGCGACGCGTGAAGGCCGCATCGACCCTGCCGTGCTGCTCGGCCTCGATGCCAGGGCCGAGGACGACCTCGCCGCGCGGCCGTCGCATCACGATGGGGCCGAAGGGCACGACCACGACGATTTCGACAGCTTCGTGCTCGACGTGCCGCTGGTCGACGATCCCGCCGCCTTCACGGCCCGGCTGGCCGAGATCGCCGGCCGCCACGGCGTCTTGCGCATGAAGGGATTCCTGGCCGTGCGCGGCAAGCCGATGCGGCTGCTCGTGCAGGGCGTCGGCAACCGTTTCCGCCAGAGCTTCGACCGCCCCTGGGCCTCGGGCGAGGAGCGTTTCGGCAAGCTCGTCGTCATCGGCGAGAAGGGCATCGACCGCAACGCGGTCGCGGCCGCCGTCGGCGCCTGAGGCCTGGCCGCCCATGCACCTTCTCCCCAGCGACACGCGCTCGCTCGACGCCGAGGTCGTGGCCGAGGATCTGGGGCAGACGCCGGCCGAGCTTGTCGTGCTCTCCTTTTCGGACGGCGATCTCGCCGGCCTCGCAGCCGTGCACGCAGGGGAAGCGATGCTGCCCTCGCTGCGGCTCGCCAATCTCAACCGGCTGAAGCACCCGTTCTCGGTCGACCTCTATGTCGAGAAGGTCGCGGCGCGGGCGCGTTTCGTGCTGGTGCGGCTGCTCGGCGGCCTCGACTACTGGCGTTACGGGACGGAAGAGCTCGCCGCAGCGGCGCGGCATCACGGTTTCGCCCTCGGCATCGTGCCGGGCTGCGAGCGCGCGGACGCAAGGCTCGACGCCGCTTCCACCTTGCCGGAAGCGGACCTGCGCCGGCTCTGGGCCTGGTTCCGCGAGGGCGGCCCGGACAATCTCGCGCAGGTGCTGCGTTTCGCCGGCGCGCGGCTCGGGCGCGACCTGGCCTGGGCCGAGCCGCTCCCGCTGCCGGCCGCCGCGCTGCACCGGCCTTTCTGCCGCGAGGGCGCCGGCCATCTCCCCCTGCGCGAAACGCCACGGAATCCACACGTCTCAATAGTTCCCCCTCATCCGGCCGTTGCTGCGCAACGTCCACCTTCTCCCGCGAGGGGAGAAGGGGGTCCTCACCCTGCGGCGCTAGCGGCCTTCTCCCCTCGCGGGAGAAGGTGGCCCGAAGGGCCGGATGAGGCGGCGAGGCACGGGTCCAGTAGGCGCGACGCGCGGGAGGAGGGAACCACACGCAGTGCGGTGAAGAAGGCATTGCGCCCCGATACCGAACCAAGCGGCCATGCGCTCATCGTCTTCTATCGTTCGGCGCTGCTGGCCGCCGATACGGCGCCGATCCAGGCCCTGGCGGATGCGCTCCATGCGCGGGGGCTGCGCGTCTCGGCTTTCGCGGTGACGAGCCTGAAGGATGCGGCATCGGCCGATGCGCTGGCGGCGCTTCTCGATGCCGATCCGCCGGATCTCATCCTCAACACCACCGCCTTCTCGGCCCGTCTGCCGGATGGCGGCACCATACTGGACTATGCCGACGTGCCGGTGCTCCAGGTCGTGCAGGCCGGTCTTCGGCGCGAGGCCTGGGCCGCGTCGACGCGCGGGCTCGGTGCCGCGGACCTCGCCATGAACGTGGTCTTGCCGGAGACGGACGGGCGTATTCTTGCGGGCGTCGTCTCCTTCAAGGCCGAAGGAGAGCGGACGGCAGCTTACGAATTCGCGCCGCTCGCCCACCGGCCCGAGCCGGACCGCATCGCACATGTGGCCGACCTGGCGCGGGCCTGGGTGCGCCTGCGCCGCACGCCGCGACACGAACGCCGCCTGGCCTGCGTGCTCTCCGACTATCCCGGGAAGGCGGGTCGCGGCGGCTATGCGGTCGGCCTCGATACGCCGGCGAGCCTTCGGGCCATCGCCGGGCGTCTGTCTGCCGAGGGCTTCGACATCGGTCCGCTGCCCGACGACGTCATGGGCGCGCTGACCGAGGGAGCGCCTTCGTCGATCCTGAGCCTTGTAGATTACGAGCGGGCCCTGGCGGGCTTGCCGGCCGCGTTCGCCGCCAGCGTCACCGAGGCCTGGGGCGCGCCGGCCGAGGACCCCGCGATGCGCGACGGCGGTTTCGCGGTCCGCATCGTCCGGTCGGGCAAGATGGTCGTGGCGATCCAGCCGGATCGCGGCCGAACGGCGGAGCGCCGCGCCGACTATCACGATCCGGCCCTGCCGCCGCGCCACGGCTACGTCGCCTTCTACATCTGGCTGCGTGAGGTCGAGAGGGTTCACGCGCTGATCCATCTCGGCACGCATGGCACGCTCGAATGGCTGCCCGGCAAGGCGCTGGCGCTCGGCCCGTCCTGCGCGCCCGAGGCTGTGCTCGGCCCCGTGCCGGTGATCTATCCGTTCATCGTCAACAATCCCGGCGAGGCGGCCCAGGCCAAGCGGCGCAGCGCCGCCGTGACGATCGGCCATCTGACGCCGCCGCTGATCGAGGCCGGCAGCCATGGCGTGACCGCCGAGCTCGAGGCGCTGTTCGACGAATATGCCGAGGCCGAGGGGCTCGACGCACGTCGCGCGCGCCGTCTCGCCGCGGCGATCCTCGACAAAGTGCGCGACACCGGGCTCGCTGCCGATTGCGGCATCGGCGCGGGTGACGATCCAGCCGAGGCCCTGCTGCGGCTCGATGCCTGGCTCTGCGACCTCAAGGAGGCGCGCATCGGCGACGGGCTGCACGTGTTTGGCCAGGATCTCCCTTCTCCCGCTTGCGGGAGAAGGTGGCATGGCGAAGCTATGACGGATGAGGGGATCCTGGAGGTGGGTGACTTTCCCTCATCCGGTCCTTTGCGCGGCTTCGCCGCGACGGACCAGCTTCTCCCGCAGGCGGGAGAAGGAAACCTTCGCGCCGATGCCGAGATGCGCGGGCTTCTCGCCGCGCTCGACGGGCGCTTCGTGCCGCCCGGCCCCTCGGGTTCGCCGCATCGGGGCCGGACGGACGTGCTGCCGACCGGCCGCAACCTCTATGCCGTCGATCCACGGGCCGTGCCGACCCGCACGGCGTTCGAGATCGGCACGCGCGCCGCGGCCGAGTTCATGACCCGCTACGCCCAGGACCATGGCGACTGGCCGCGCTCCCTCGTGCTCGACCTCTGGGGCAGCGCCACCATGCGCACCGGCGGCGACGACCTCGCCCAGGCCTTCGCCTTGATCGGCACGCGGCCGACCTGGGAGGACGGCTCGACCCGCGTCATCGGCTACGAGATCCTTCCCGCCGTCAGGTTGGAGCGTCCGCGCGTCGACGTCACCCTGCGCATCTCGGGCCTGTTCCGCGACACCTTCCCGGAGCAGATCGCGCTCTTCGATGCTGCGGCGCGTGCCGTCGCGGGCCTCGACGAGCCGGACGAGGACAATCCGCTCGCCGAGGCGCACCGCGCCGCCCGCGAGACGCCGTTCCATCGCGTCTTCGGCGCCGCTCCCAACGTGTACGGGGCCGGCGTCGCCGATGCGCTGACCACGGGCGCCTGGGACGCGCGCACGGATCTCGGCGCGCGCTACCTCGCCGCCACCTCGCACGCCTATGCGGGGCCGGCGGCCGAGCCGCGCGAGGCGGCGCACGCCTTCCGGACCCGCGTCGGCGCCGCCGACGCCTATCTCCACATGGCCGACCTGCCCGAGACGGACATCCTGGCATCCGACGTCAACGCCGAGCATGCCGGTGGTTTCGCTGCGGCCGCCGCCGCGCTCGGCAACGCACCGGCGCTCTATCATGGCGACGCCACCCGTGCCGACGTCACTCGCGTTCGCAGTCTCGGAGAGGAGGTCGCCCGGGTGGTGCGGGCACGCGCGTCCAACCCACGCTGGATCGCCGGGCAGATGCGGCACGGCCATCGGGGTGCGGCCGAGATCGCCGAGACGGTCGACGCGCTCTTCGGCTTCGCGGCGACGACCGATGTCGTGCCGAGCCGGCATTTCGACCTGCTCTTCGATGCGACGCTCGGCGACGACGCGGTCCGGGCCTTCCTCGAAGCCAGCAATCCGGAGGCCGCGCGTGCCATCGCGACGCGCTTCGCCGAGGCGAAGGCGAGGGGATTGTGGGTGTCGCGTCGCAACTCCAGCGCCGCCATCCTGGCCGACTTGCAGCCGGCAACCAACTTGCAGCCGGCAACCGGCCTGCAATCGGCAACCGGCCTGCAATCGGCGGGCGACATCGAGGTGCCGGCGTGAAGGCCGCCGCCGAGCGGGTCGGCTGGTGCCCCGGCGCGCTGCGCCCCATGGCGAGCGGCGACGGCCTCATCCTGCGCGTCAAGCCGCGGGGCGGTCGCCTGAGCGTGGAACAGGCACGCGGCATCGCGGAGGTCGCCCGGCGCTATGGCAACGGAGCCATGGATCTCACCCGGCGGGCCAACCTGCAGATCAGGGGCTTGCGCGAGGATGGGCTCGCGCCCGCTCTCGGCCGGCTGGCCGCGCTCGGCCTGCTCGACCCGAACCCCGAGGCCGAGGCGGTGCGCAACGTCGTGTCGAGCCCGCTGGCCGGCATCGGCGATCCTTCAGTCATCCCGGACGGAGCGAAGCGGAGATCCGGGATCCATGCCGGCCTCGCGCCGGATGATCGCGGAGATGGATCCCGGACCGTCGCACCTGCGGCGCTCGTCCGGGATGACAAGGACGGACGGCCTTGGCACGGCCGGCAGGCCGTCTTCGATATCTCGCCCCACGTCGCCGCGCTCGAATCACGCCTCGTCGAGACCCCGGCGCTGCATGCCCTGCCGGCGAAATTCGCCTTCGTCGTCGATGACGGCGGCCCTCTTGGCCTGCGCGACGTGCCGGCCGACATCCGCTTCGAGGCCCTCAGGACCATGCGCGGGGCGGCCTTCGCGGTGCGGCTCGGCGGTGGCGAGGACCTCGCGGGGCTCTGTACGCCGGAGGATCTCGCGGATGCGGCAGAGGCTCTCTCGCGCGTCGTCCTGAACAGCGGCGGCATCGAGATTCGCCGTATGGCCGATCTCGTGGCGCGCGATGGCGCTGAAGGCATCCTGCGTCAGGCGGGTCTCGACCTCTGCGAGGCGCCGCAGTCATCGGCGGCGGCCCCGCGCGACGCGATCGGCCCGCTCGGCGTGGCCTTCGGCGTCGGCGCGCCCTTCGGCCGGCTCGATGCCGCCGCGCTCGAGACCGTGGCCGCGGCGGCCCACGAGCTTCGTCTGACGCCTTGGCGCTCCATTCTTCTGGCGGGCCTCGATCGGCCGCACGACGTCGCGGCCTCCTGCGCCGCGGTCGGCCTGATCGTGGATCCGGCCGACGCGCGCCTCGCCGTCACGGCCTGCGTCGGCGCGCCGGGTTGCCGCCGGGCCTCGACCCCCGTGCTCGACCATGCGGCGCGGCTGGCGCGCCGGCTGGGAGTTGCCACCGCCGGCGACGGCATCGTCGTCCACCTGTCGGGCTGCCGCAAAGGCTGCGCCCATGCCGGGACGGCGCCGGTGACGTTGGTGGCGAGCGAGGGCCGTTACGATCTCGTGCGGGGCGGTCGCGCCGGCGATCCGCCCGCTCGCCGGAGCCTCGATTTCGACGAAGCCTTGCACTGCGCGACGCGGGAGCTGCACGCGTGAGCGCCTACGATTACATCCGCGACGGCGCGGCGATCTATCGAAAATCCTTCGCCATCATCCGGGCCGAGGCGGACCTGGCCCGCTTCGATGCCGACGAGGAGCGCGTCGCCGTGCGCATCATCCATGCCTGCGGCATGGTGGAGGCCTCCGCCGACATCCGCTTTTCGCCGGGCGCGGTGGCGGCGGCCCGTGCGGCGCTCCGCGCCGGGGCACCGGTCTTGTGCGATGCCCGCATGGTGGCCGATGGCGTCACCCGCCGGCGCCTGCCGGCCGGCAACCACGTCCTGTGCACGCTGCCCGACCCGCGGGTGCCGGCCTTGGCGGAGAAACTCGGCACCACCCGCACGGCCGCCGCCACCGAGCTTTGGCGCGATCGTCTCGCCGGGGCGGTCGTCGCCATCGGCAACGCGCCGACCGCGCTGTTCCATCTCATGGAGATGATCGCCGAGGGCGCGCCAAAGCCGGCGGCGGTGATCGGCATGCCGGTCGGCTTCGTCGGCGCGGCCGAATCGAAGGAGGCGCTGGTCGCCGCCGGGATCGTGCCGGCCTTGATCGTGCGTGGCCGCAAGGGCGGCAGCGCCATGGCGGCGGCAGCCGTCAATGCGCTCGCCAGCGACGAGGAATAGGCCATGCCGCCTCCCGGCCGGCTCTACGGCATCGGCCTCGGTCCGGGCGACCCGGACCTCCTCACCGTCAAGGCGGTGAAGCTGCTGCAGGCGGCACCGGTGGTGAGCTATTTCGCCAAGGCTGGGCGCTGCGGCATCGCCCGGGGCATCGCGGCCCCCTGGCTGCAGGGTGCGCCGCAGGAAGAGCCTTTGCACTATCCGATGACCACCGAGCGGCATTTTGCCGATCCGGCCTACGTCGAGACGCTCGGTGCCTTCTACGCCGAAGCGGCCGAACGTCTGGGGCGCCATCTCGCGGCGGGGCGCGACGTCGCCCTGATCTGCGAGGGCGACCCGCTGTTCTACGGCTCGTTCATGCATCTCTACGTGCGGCTGCGCGAGCGCTTCGAGGTCGTGATCGTGCCGGGCGTGACCGGCATGTCCGGCTGCTGGGCGGCCGCCGGCGCGCCGATGACCTGGGGCGACGACGTCCTGACCGTGGTGCCGGGCACGCTGGACGCGGGCCTTTTGCGCGAGCGCATGGCCGCCACCGATGCGCTCGTCGTGATGAAGCTCGGGCAGAACCTCGGCAAGGTACGCTCGGCGCTGGCGGCCACGGGCCTCCTCGAGCGCGCGCTCTACGTCGAGCGTGGGACCATGGCGCAGGAACGCGTCATGCGCCTCGTCGACAAGCCGAGCGACGAGGCGCCTTATTTCGCCGTCGTGCTGGTGCCGGGCCACGGCCGGGCGCCCGGCCGGGAGGGCGGCCCGTGACGGGGTCGCTCGCCGTCGTGGGGCTCGGCCCCGGTCCCGCCGCCTGGCTGACGCCCGAGGCCGAAGCTGCCTTGGCGGAGGCGACCGATCTCGTCGGCTACGCGCCCTACGTGGCGCGTGTGCCCGAACGGGTGGGGCTTGTGCGCCACCCCTCCGACAACCGCGTCGAGCTCGACCGGGCACGCCACGCCTTCGTGCTCGCCAGGCAAGGCCGGCGGGTGGCGGTCGTGTCGGGTGGCGATCCGGGAGTCTTCGCCATGGCGGCGGCGGTCGTCGAGGCGCTGGAAGCCGAGCCGACCTTTCGTGTGGTGCCGTTGCGCGTGCTGCCCGGCATCACCGCCATGCAGGCGGCGGCGGCGCGGCTTGGCGCCCCGCTCGGCCATGATTTTTGCGCCATCTCGCTCTCCGACAACCTGAAGCCCTGGGAGGTCGTGCTGCGGCGGCTCAAGGCTGCGGCCGAGGGCGATTTCGTCATCGCGCTCTACAATCCCGCCTCGCGGGCGCGGTCCGGCCGGCTCGGGGAAGCTTTCGCCTGCCTGCGCGACCTGAAGGAGGGCGGGACGCCGCTGGCCTTCGCCCGCGCGGTCGGCCGGCCCGACGAGCGCATCCATCTGACGACGCTCGGCGAAGCCGATGCGACGCTTGCCGACATGGCGACGCTGGTGGTGATCGGCTCCAGCGAGACACGCTATGTCGAGGGCGGCGCCGGCCGCCGCTTGATGCTGACGCCGCGCAGCTACGGCCGGGAGGGGACGCGGTGAACCCCTCATCCGCCTTCCCCCGGATCAAGTCCGGGGTCAGGCACCTTCTCCCGCAAGGGGAGAAGGGGGAGCCTCGTCCTGCGGCGTTGGCACCCTTCTCCCCTGGCGGGAGAAGGTGCCTTGCCGTCGCGGCAGAGCCGCGACACGGCAAGGCGGATGAGGGGTCAATCCGTCGTGTCGAGATTGTCGATCCAGGCCAGCACCGCGTCGAGCGTGGTGAAGGTCGTGCCACCGATGGCGGCCGGCCGCTCCACGAGCACGACCGGCACGCCCAGGCTGCGCGCCGCGTCGAGCTTGGCGCGATCGCCGCCGCTGTTCTTGGTGACGAGGATCTCGATGCCGTGCCGGCGCATGAGAGCCGACTCGGCCGCCACATCGAAGGGACCGCGCCCCAGCACCACCTCGCAGCGCGACGGCCGGTCGGCTTCGGGCGGCGGATCGATGCTGCGCAGGAGGTAGTCGTGCTGCGGCGCCGCCCTAAAGGCGGCGAGGCCGAGCCGGCCGCTGGTCAGGAACACGCGCCGCGGAGCTTCCCCGAGCGCCTCTACGGCGGCGTCGAGATCCACGACGCTGGTCCAGTCGTCGCCGAGCCGCGCGTCCCACCCTTCACGCGTGAAGGCGGCGAGCGGCACGCCCGTCTCGGTGCAAGCCGCCGCAGCGTGAGCCGACATGCGCGCCGCGAAAGGATGGGTGGCGTCGATCACCGCCGCGATCGCTTCGGCTCGGAGGTAGGCCGCGAGCCCCTCGATCCCGCCGAAACCGCCGACGCGGCAGGGGATCGGCGGCAGGGTCGGGCGCTCGGTCCGACCGGCCAGCGACAGGACAGGCGCGATGTCCCGTCGCCCGGCGAGATGCCGCGCCAAGGCAGAGGCTTCGGTCGTGCCGCCGAGGATCAGAAGGCGCATTCAGTCATCGCGGTGACGCTGTGAGCGGGGCTGCGCCCTGGCTGACGCTAGTCGGCATCGGCGAGGACGGCATGGACGACCTCTCCCATGCGGCGCGACGCGCGCTGGCGCAAGCTGAACTCGTCGTCGGCGGCCGGCGCCATCTCGGCCTTGTCGGCCGGGTCGAGGCCGAGACGCTGGCCTGGGCCTCTCCCATCGAGGCCACCTTCCCGGCGATCCTGGCGCGGCGTGGGCGAGCGGTCTGCATCCTGGCGAGCGGCGACCCCTTCTGCTTCGGCGTCGGCTCGACGCTCGCGTGCCACCTTCCGGTGGCCGAGATGCGCTGCTATCCGCGGCCGTCGGCCTTCAGCCTGGCGGCGTCGCGGCTTGGCTGGGCGCAGCAGGATTGCGTGCTTATGTCGTGCTGCGGGCGGCCCGTCGAGGCCCTGATCCCGGCGCTCCATCCCGGGGCGCGTCTCATCGCCCTCTCCGCCGATGCGTCTACGCCGGCCATGGTGGCGCGGCTGCTGACGGAGCGCGGTTTCGGGCCGTCGCGCCTGATCGTGTGCGAGGCCATGGGCGGCCCGCGCGAGCGGTTGCGGGAGATGTCGGCTGAAGGTTTCGCCGCAGGCGACATCGATCCGCTCAACACGATCGCGATCGAGGTTCTGGCCGGATCGGACGCGAGGCTTCCTTCGCTCGTGCCGGGCAGGCCCGACACCGGCTTCGAGACGGACGGACAGATCACCAGGCGCGAGATCCGCGCCGTCACCCTGGCGAAGCTCGCGCCGCGGCCCGGCGAGACGCTTTGGGATGTGGGTGCCGGTTCGGGCTCCGTGTCGATCGAGTGGATGCTGGCCCATCCGTCGAACCGGGCCATCGCGGTCGAGCGCGAGGCTGAGCGCGCCGCCCGCATCGCGCGCAATGCCGCGATCTTCGGCGTGCCGGGGCTCGATGTCGTCGAGGGTATGGCGCCGGCGGCGCTTGCCAGCCTGCCGTCGCCCCATGCGATCTTCATTGGCGGCGGCGGCACCGAGCCCGGCGTCGCCGACGCCTGCCTGGCGGCACTGCCCGCCGGTGGCCGGCTGGTGGTCAATGCCGTGACGATCGAGACGCAGGCCCTGCTTGTCGGTCTCCACGGTCGTCACGGTGGCAGCCTCACGCTGCTGCAGGTGGGCGAGGCGGTGCCGGTCGGCAGCTTCCACGGCTTCCGGCCCGCCATGCCGGTCATGCAATGGGCCTGGGTGAAGCCATGATTGCGGTCGGCTTGGGATTCCGCAAGGCCTGCGAGGCCGCAACGCTGGTCGCGCTCGTCCGGCGCGCCCTCGACGAAGCCGGCCCGTCGGTGCGACCGGTCGTGCTGGCGACCGTCGCCGAGAAGGACCGGCCCGCGCTGCGCGAGGCCGCCGCCATGCTCGGCCTGCCGGTAAGGATCCTGTCCAAGCAGGCCATGGCGGATGTCGAGGATCGGCTCACATTCCGCTCCGAGCGGGTCCGGGCCTGTCTCGGCATCCCATCCGTGGCGGAGGCGGCGGCGCTGAGCGCGGCGGGACCGGGCGCGCGGCTGATCCTGCCCCGCATCGCCGTGGTCGATGCGACTTGCGCGGTGGCGGCCTCGGCGGACGAGCCATGACGGTCCACTTCATCGGCGCCGGCCCCGGCGCGCCCGACC
>DATBEH010000151.1:0-19072 GCA_036276175.1 Lichenihabitans sp. | reverse complement strand
TTTCGACGATCGGGGCAACCGCATGAGCCCGACCTACGCGATCAAGAAGGGCCTGCGCTATCGCTACTACGTCTCGACCATGCTGGTGCAGGGCCGCAGGAGCGAGGCGGGCTCGGTGTCCCGTGTGCCGGCGACCGAGCTCGAACGCATCGTCGTCGACGCGATCACCACCGTCGCGGCCTCCGAAGATCCGACGAGCGATCGCGACCGGATCACGACCGGCATCGAGCGCGTGGTGGTCGGCAAAGGCCAGGTCGAGCTTCACCTGACCGAGGAGGCTGCGTCGCCCGGCAAATCCGATCCGATCGTGATCGCCTGGTCGCCACAGCCGATGCGCCGCAGGCGCGAGATCATCGGGCCGTCGGGCGAGAGCGCCGCACGCCCGATCCGGGCCGAAGCCCGGTCCAAGCTGCTCGCCGGCATCGCCCGCGCTCGGAGCTGGCTCGACGAAATCATGAGCGGGACGGTGCCCGACATCGAGAGCATCGCCGTGCGTGAGACCGTCAGCGCGCGGGCGGCGCGCATGACCTTGTCGCTGGCCTTCCTGGCCCCCGACATCGTCGAGGCCGCCGCCGATGGCATCCTGCCGCGCGGCTTCGGTCTCTCGCGCCTGACCGACCTGCCACTGAGCTGGGCCGAGCAACGCCACAAGCTCGGACTGCCGGCCCGGTCCTGAACCGGCCGGCCCTGCTGCTCAGCGTCAGCATCGGACCGCCATTCTGCCACGGACTGCAGGATCTTCGACCGGCGAAGATGCTGGCGATCATACCATCTGCCGATCGGCTCAATAGCAAGACCTGCTCCGAACCGGGGCTTCACCATCGAAAGCCGATGCTGGGCGAACGACGTCGAGGTTGCCTACGACGAAGACGATTGCCGTGGGCCGTTCGCCCAGGCACACGTCGGGTCGGCACCGCGGATGCGAACCGCTCTCCGGACTTCACGAACCCGTCTCCACCCAGACCAAAGCATCCGAGTACGGAAGAGAAGTTTTCACGGCGGAGACCGAAGACCCGCACGGCCAGTAAACGGCCCTTGTTCGTAGTCTCCACGCCGAAGACTGAGACAGGCGGCCCGCTAACCTCCGGGCATGTCGTCATTTACTGAGAAAAGACCGGAGAAGCCAGAATCTATACAGTGGTTGGTGGAGCTGAGCGGAATCGAACCGCTGGCCTCTGCAGTGCGATTGCAGCGCTCTCCCATCTGAGCTACAGCCCCTCAGGCGGCCGTTGTTTAATGCCGGGCCGGGGGGCTGTCAATCAGCGTGACCGAGTTCAGGACATATGAGACGCGGGAGGTCCTGAGCGGAAAGCTCTGAGATACTCCGCGGGCGGCGGCGCACAGGAGTTCCTGACGACGAGCTCGGGGTCGACGACGATCCGCCGGGGTTCGGCGGCCCGCCCGGACAATCGCGCCAGCAGCATGTCGAGCGCGGCCGCGGCCATGCTTCCCACGGGTTGCCGCACCGTGGTGAGCGACGGCGTAAAGGCCACCGCCCACGGAAAGTCGTCGATCGCGGCGACCGAAATGTCGCGCGGACAGGACAGCCCCGCCGCCGCGATCGCCCGCATCACGCCGATCAGCATCTGGTTGTTGGCGACGAAGATCGCCGTCGGGCGCGATGCCAGGGCCAGGAGGTCCTGGCAGGCCCGGAAGGCGCCGTCCTCGCGGAATCCCCCATCGCGGATCATCTGCGGATCGACCCCCACGGCGGCGTCGCGCATGGCCGCCAGGAATCCGTCGAGGCGACCTCGCGCGGTCAGCAGGTGAGACGGTCCTCCCATCATGCCGATCCGCCGATGGCCGGCCGCGATGATGTGCCCGGTCGCGAGCCGCGCAGCCAGGCCGTTATCGAGCTGCACCGCGTCGAACCCACCCGTCGGCAAGCCGGAGTCGACGGTGACCAGCGCCATCGGCCCGATCGCGTCGAGGATGGTGCCGTAGCACGCGTCGGCCCCCGTAGGGCACAGGATCGTGCCGGCGGCGAGATGCGCCCGCATCATGCGGATGAGCGACAGCTCGCGCTCGATATCCCACTCGCTGTCGCAGAGCAGCACCGAATAGCCGGCCAGCCGGGCGCCGCGCTGGACGGACTGGATCAGCTCGGTGAAGAACGGATTGGTGATATCCGGGACGATCAGCCCGATGACGCGTGTCGTTCCCCGCTTCAGGCCGCTGGCGATGGAGTTCGGCGCATAGCCGAGCTCCCTGACGGCGGCTTCGACGCGGTCCTTGAGGTCCGGGCTGACGTAGGAGGCCCCCGACAATGCCGACGAGACCGTGGCGATGCTGACCCTCGCCACGCGTGCCACGTCCTTCATGGTCGTCATGATGATCCGTCCCGGGAGCGGCGCGCCGGCATGGCTGGCGGTTCGGAATGGCGCCGGCGCGCGCCGCGCCAGCCTTTCGGGGCTAGTTCCACCATCCCTTGGCGTGATCGCGCCTGGGCTGCCGCAGGATCCGGTCACCCTCGCGCGGCGGCTCGATCTCGAGCAGGTAGCGCTGCTCGGGGCTCATCCGCTCGTAGAGCGCGGGGGTGAGGTAGTCGAGCTGCACCAGCTGCTGGGGCAGGTCGCGGCGCGTGTAGGTCAGGTGCAGCAGGCGCCGCGGATTGTCGTCGTGCTTGCGGGTGCCGCTGTGCCACATGGAGGAGTTCATGAGCGCCACCGAGCCGGCCGGTGCCGTCACGTGGATTTCGCCCGGATAAGGCGCGTCGAGGTCCTTGGGGACCCGCGCCTGGTCCTCCGGCGAGAGCGGCTCCGGCTCCCAGTCGGCCTGATTGACCACCGGCACGTTGATCGGCGCCCAATGATGCGATCCCGGCACGATGCGGGTCGGACCATTCTCGAGCGTCATGTCGTCGAAGAGCACGACGGCGTTGAGCACCCACCAGTCGTCGGCAAACCGCTTCGGCACGTCGACATGGAGCTGCTGCGCCCCATAGCCTTGCACCGGATCGCGCAGGTTGGCGCCATGCACCTTGATCTCGCCGAGCAGGTGGTGCGAGGCCGCCAGCACCGGCGGCAAGGCCAGGCAGCGGTCGAAGGCCGTGGACTTGTTGAAGATGTTCGAGATGCGCCGGGCGCCCGGCTCGATATGGACCTCATGGCCGCCCTGGCCCCTCTCGGCGGCGTAGATCCGCTCGAACTCGGCCGACATGTCCCGGCACTCCCGCGCCGACAGCACGCCTTCGATGACCACGTAGCCGAACCGGTCGAGGCTGTCGGCCTGGGTTGGGGTGAAGTCCTCGCCGGTGACGCCGAGCGACCGCAGCGCCTGCTTCGTATACATGAGCCGATCCTTCCTGCCGCTTGTCGGCCGCCGTCGAAGAATGGGGCCATTGACCTAGCGAAACGTTTAGCGAAACGTTTAGCCAATATCGTCTACCGCGTCGCGACCGCCTCCGCAAGCGCCGTCCGAACTCAGGGTTTTCCAACCCGGCGCACCCACCCGACGCCCTTCGGGCGCCACCCTCCCGGTTCCGGGGAAAGAAAACTCGGCCAATTAAACGAAGTTTGAGGTTGGATCGGGTTGTCCCAGCGAAGCGAGGCGGGTGGGGCGGGCGGGGAAAGCGGCCTTGCTTGTTCGTACACAAACGATAGCATCCGCTCGTTCCCGCGTCCCGACCATCCTCGGTTCATGCCCGACCCTATCCGCCTCACCGTCAACGGCCGGGCCCACGCCCTGGCGCTGCCCGCCGACGTGCCGCTGCTCACCGTGCTGCGCAACGACCTCGGCCTCACCGCAGCGAAATACGGCTGCGGCCTCGGGGAGTGCGGCGCCTGCACGGTGCTGCTCGACGGCCTGCCGGCGCGCGCCTGCATCGTCCCCCTGCGAGTCGCGGCGGGGCGGCGGGTCGAGACGCTCGAAGGGCTCGGCACGATGGATAAGCCTCACCCGGTGCAGCAGGCTTTCATCGAGGAGCAGGCGGCGCAATGCGGCTATTGCCTGAACGGCATGATCATGACCGTCAAGGCGCTGCTCGACCGCAACCCCGATCCCGACGAGGCCGAGATCCGCCGGGAACTCGGCGGCAATCTCTGCCGCTGCGGTACCCACGTCGAGATCCTGCGCGCCGCGCGGCGCGCGGCCGCGATGCTCCGGGCCGGAGGCGCGGCGGCGTGAGGCCGGTCGACGAGGCTCCGAAGCGCGACGGCCTCCTCCTCGTGCTGCGCAGCGCCCACCCGTCGGGTGTGGTGCGCGAAGAGCCGGCGGCCGCCTCCCCCGAACCGGAGACGCGCGCGGCCGAGCGCTTCATCGCCATCGACGCGTCCGGCGCCGTCACGGCCTATAACGGCCATGTCGATCTCGGCACCGGCATCGCCACCGCGCTGACGCAGATCGTCGCCGAGGAACTCGATGTCGCGCCGGATCGGGTCGCCATGGTGCTGGGCCGCACCGGCGAGGCGCCGAACCAGGGCGCCACCATCGCCAGCGAGACGGTGCAGGTGACCGCGGTGCCGCTGCGCCAGGCGGCCGCCCAGGCGCGAGCCCATCTGCTCGGCCTGGCGGCGAAGCGGCTGGACGCGCCGATCGAGGGCCTCGACGTCGAGGACGGGATCGTGCGGCGGCGCGCGGCGCCGGGCGAGCCGCCGGCGAACCTCCAGGTGTCCTACGGCGAATTGATCGCCGGGCGCCGCATGACGCTCATGCTCGACCCCGCGATCCCGGTGAAGGCGCCGGACGCCTACAGGATCGTCGGGCAGCGCATGGCGCGCCTCGACATGCCGGCCAAGGCGACGGGCACCTTCACCTACGTGCATGACGTGCGGGTGCCGGCCATGCTGCACGGGCGCGTCGTGCGGCCGCCCTATGTGGGGCTCGACGCGGGGGATTTCGTCGGCAGCAGCCTGATCGAGATCGACGAGCGCTCGATCGACGACATTCCCGGCATCGTCGCCGTGGTGGTGATCCGCGACTTCATCGGCATCGTGGCGGAGCGCGAGGAGAACGCCGCGCGCGCCGCCGAACGGCTCAAGACCCGCTGGCGCGTCGCCGAGGGCGTAGCGGACCTCGATTCCCCCGAGCAGGCGCTGCGCGCCCATCCATCGACGCCGCGCATCCTGCTCGAGCGCGGCGACGTCGACACGGCTCTTGCGGGTGCGGCACAGCGGATGCCGCGCAGCTATGCCTGGCCCTACCAGATGCACGGCTCGATCGGTCCGTCCTGCGCGGTCGCCGACGTCCGGCCCGAGGGCATCACAGTGTGGTCCGGCACGCAGAACCCGTATCTGCTGCGCGCCGACCTCGCCCGCCTGCTCGACCTGCCCGAGGAGCACATCTCCATCCTGCGCCACGAGGCTTCAGGATGCTACGGCCGCAACTGCGCCGACGACGTCTCGGCCGATGCGGCGCTGCTGTCGCGTGCCGTCGGCCGCCCGGTCCGGGTGCAGCTCACCCGCGCGCAGGAACACGCCTGGGAACCCAAGGGCGCCGCGCAGGTGATGGACGTCGAGGGCGGCCTCGACGCCGCGGGGCATCCGGCGGCCTACGTCTTCGGCACCCGCTATCCGTCGAACGCCGCGCCAACGCTGGCGCTGCTGCTGACCGGCGCCGTCGCGCCGGTGCCGCAGGTGTTCGAGATGGGCGACCGCACCGCCATCCCGCCCTATGCCTACGACAACGCTCGCATCACGGTCCACGACATGGCGCCGATCGTGCGCGCCTCCTGGCTGCGCGGCGTCTCGGCGCTGCCGAACTCCTTCGCCCACGAATCCTACATCGACGAGCTCGCCACCGCGGCCGGCGTCGATCCCGTAGAGTACCGGCTGCGTCATCTCGACGACCCGCGCGCCCGCGAGCTGATCACCCGCGTCGCCGAGCGCGCCGGGTGGGTCGACCATGCCGGCCCGCAGACCCTGCCCGACGACGGCGAGCGGCTGCGCGGACGCGGCTTCGCCTACGCCACCTACGTCCACGGCAAGTTCCCCGGCACGGCGGCGGCATCTTCGGCCTGGGTGGCGGACGTGGCGGTTGATCGCGCGACCGGAGAGGTCGAGGTGACCCGGGTGGTGGTCGGCCAGGACGCCGGCTTGATGATCAACCCGGCCGGCGTCGAGCATCAGGTGCACGGCAACGTCATCCAGTCGACGAGCCGCGTGCTCAAGGAGCGGGTGACGTTCGAGGACGGCATCGTCACGAGCCGCGACTGGGGAACCTATCCGATCCTGGGCTTCGCCGAGGTGCCCGCAATCGATCTCGTCATGCTGGCGCGTCCGGCCGATCCGCCGCTCGGGGTCGGCGAATCGACCTCCGTGCCGAGCGCCGCCGCCATCGCCAACGCGATCTTCGACGCGACCGGCGTGCGCTTCCGCGAGCCGCCCTTCACGCCGGAGCGCGTCCGGGCAGCGCTGAACCCCCTGCCCGCCCCGGCCTCTGCCAGGCCGAGGCCCCGGCCCAGCGTGGCCGGTGCGGCGCGGTCATGGGGCTGGCTTGCCGGTCTCGCCGGCGCCGCTGCCGGCGCCCTCGGTCTTGCGGCGGCGCTGCTGCCGGCGCCGCCGGCCATCGCGCCCATCTTGCGCGCCGACGCGGATGTCTTTTCGGCCGGGACCATCTCGCGGGGACGGCTGGCGGCGGCCGTCGGCGATTGCGCGGTCTGCCATATCGGGCCGAACGGCGAGGCTTTCGCGGGCGGCCGCGCGATCCACACGCCGTTCGGCATCATCTACGCGACCAACATCACGCCCGATCCCGAGACCGGCATCGGCGCCTGGTCCTATCCGGCCTTCGAACGCGCCATGCGGCAAGGGGTGAGCCGCGACGGCCATCAGCTCTATCCGGCGCATCCCTATCCGAGCTTCGCCAAGGCCGACGAGGCGGACCTGGAGGCGCTCTACGCCTATCTGATGGCGCAGCCCGCTGTCCGCCATGTGCCGCCCGCGACCGCGCTCCCCGGCGTCTTCGGGCTGCGGCCGCTGATGGCCGCCTGGAACAAGCTGTTCCTGCGCCCGGGCGCCTTCGCGCCCGACCCGGCGCGTTCGGCGCAATGGAACCGCGGCGCCTATTTGGTCGAGGGCCTCGGCCATTGCTCCGCCTGCCATTCGCCGCGCAACGTCTTCGGCGCCGAGCGGGGTGGCGCGTATCATCTCGCCGGCGGCATCGCCGAGGGTTGGGAGGCGCCGGCCCTGACCGCGCTGTCCAGGGCGCCGATCGCCTGGACCGAAGACGCCTTCCATGACTACCTCTCGACCGGCCATGCGGCCCACCACGGCGTCGCGGCCGGTCCCATGGCGCCGGTGGTGAGCGAGCTCGCCGCCCTGCCGGACGAGGATCGCCGGGCGATGGCGCATTACCTGGCGAGCTTCCAGCCGGCCGCCTCGGATCCGGCCGCCGTCGAGGCCGCGGTGGACCGCCTGCGCCAACGCACGGCCTCGCCGCTCGCCGCGCCCGAGGAGGGAGCACGGATCTTCGGCGGGGCCTGCACGGTCTGCCATGCGCCGGACGGTCCGACGATGTTCGGCGTCAGGCCGGAGCTGGCCCTCAATACCAGCGTCCATGCGGAACATCCCGACAACCTCGTCCGGGTGATCCTCGACGGCATCATGGAGCCGGCCCATGGCGCGCTCGGCACCATGCCGGGCTTCGCCGGCACCTTCTCCGACCGGCAGATGGGCGACCTCGTGCGCTACATCCGAGCCCGCTTCGCACCCGATGCTCCGCCGTGGGACGACGTCGAGGCGAGCGTGGCGAGGCTGCGAGCGCCTTGACGCGTGAACCTCGTGCAGACACTCTCAAAGGCGGAAAAAAGGCCCTCGCCTTCAAACACAGTCGCTGAGGAGGCGCGCGAGCGCCGTGTCGAAGCACGAGCACGGCGTGTCCTCCTCCATCTTATGGCTAGGGGATGCACGGAACTCGGGGGTTTCCCTTCTCCCCTCGCGGCAGAAGGAAACACGATGCCATTCGCCGGATATGCGAATCGCCTGGCGCTGCGCGAGGGAGGAAGCGTCACCCGATTGCCCTGACGTCCCGACGATCTCAGGTTGAGGCCTGGAAAGCAAAGTCGTCGGCTTCAAGTCTTCGTCAACCCTATTGCCGGCGGCCGTCCGCCACCGTGGCGCGCCGCGGTCAGCCGTACCGATGCAATTCCGGACCGTGACGTTTGAGCCAGGCCTCGGCCTCGTCCGTCTGCGGTGCGAGGCGGCGGACCACCGCCCAGAAGGCGGCCGAATGATCCATGTGGACGAGATGCGCCACCTCGTGCGCCGCCAGGTAGTCGAGTACCGCGGGCGGCGCCATGATCAGCCGCCAGGAGAAGCTCAGCGTTCCACGCGACGAGCAGGAGCCCCAGCGGCTCCTCGTATCGCGCAAGCTGATCCGTGCGATGCTCTTCCCGACTGCGGCCGCATGGCGCCGCACAGCCTCCGTCAGGTCCCGCTGCGCCTCGCGGCGCAGGAAGCCCAGGACCGCGGCGCCCACATGCTCCGCCCGGCCGCCGACGCGAATGCGGGGCTCCGCGCTTGCCTCAGGCGCCGGCAGGACGACCGGCTGGCGCCGCAACGCCGCGGGATCGTGGGCGACGCGATGCTCGACGCCCCGCATCGGCACGCGGGCGCCGGCCGCGATGGGGCGCGGGGCGGGAAGCTGGCTGAGCCGCAAGCCGATCCATTCGGCGTGACGCTCGGCGAAGGACAAGGCGGTCTTGAGCGAGGCGCGCGGCGGCATGGTGAGCACCGCGTCTTGTGTCGCGGTCCGCACCCGCAAGGTGAAGCGCCGCGCGCTCGCCACGCGCTTGACCGCGATCCTGTAGGTGACGCCCGCGTGGACCACCGTCAGCGGCGCCCGGGCGCCACCCCGCGGCGGTTTGGGCAACGCAGTGGAAACGGGGACTGTCGCGATCCGGGCCATCATGGCGCAGTCTAAGCAGCCTTGCGTGGCTAAAGTCACGATTGATTTTGCTTTTGCAAGCAAAATCAATGCTGCCAACATTTCTGAGTATAAGCAAACTCGCGAGAGTTTGCTTAGGTGGCGCCGTTCGTCAGCGTCCAGCGCCGCGGGCATGAAAACCGGTGGATCGGGACCACACTCCCGTCATTCCGCGGCCGCCGCCACGCCGTCGAACTCCTCCACCTGCCGCGTGAAGGCGACGATGCGCGGCGCGATCTCCGAGCGGAAGCGCGAGCCGTTGAACACGCCGTAATGGCCGACACCGAGTTGCAGGTGGTGGGTCTTCAAGTCCTCCGGCAGGTTGGTGCACAGCGCATGCGCCGCATAGGTCTGGCCGACGCCCGAGATGTCGTCCTTCTCCCCCTCGACCGTCATCAGCGCGGTCCGCCGGATCGCGCCGAGGTCGATGCGCTGGCCCGCATGCATCATTTCACCCTTCGGCAGCGAATGGCTGACGAAGACCTCCTCGATGGTCTGCATGTAGAATTCCGCCGTCAGGTCCATGACGGCCAGATATTCGTCGTAGAAGTCGCGATGCTTCTCGGCCGGCTCGCCGTCGCCCTGCACCAGGTGGCGGAACATGTCGAGGTGGGCATTGACGTGCCGGTCGAGGTTCATCGCCATGAAGCCCGAGAGCTGCAGGAAGCCGGGATAGACCTCGCGTCCCATGCCCGGATAGGGGAAGGGCACGGTCTCGAGGCAGTTGCGCCGGAACCATTCGGTGCCGCGGGTCTCGGCCAGCACGTTGACCGCGGTGGGGCTCTTGCGGGTGTCGATCGGGCCGCCCATCAGCGTCATCGAGGCCGGGTGATGGGGATTGCGGGCCGCCTCCATGGAGGCGACCGCGGCGATCAGCGGCACGGCCGGCTGGCACACGCCGAGCGTATGCAGGGGCGTGGCGGAACGCTGGCTGAGAACGGTGATGATCGCGACGAGATAGTCGATGTAGTCGTCGAAATCGAACCGCCCCAGGGCCTTGGGCACCATGCGGGCATCCATCCAATCGGTGATGTAGACGTCGAAATGCGGCAGGAAAGCCTCGACCGTGCCGCGCAGCAGCGTCGCGTGATGGCCCGACATGGGTGCGACGATGAGCAGTTTCGGCAGAGGCTTGCCGCGGACCGGCTCCGCATGGGCGAAATGCAGGAGGTTGCAGAACGGCCGTTGCCAGACGATCTCCTCGTGGAGCGCGACGGCGCGCCCGCCGACCGTCGTCGTGTCGAGCCCGAAGATCGGCTTGCCGTAGCGGCGCGTCATCCGCTCGAAGAGCTCGGCGCCGGCCGCCGCATTGCGTCCGAGAGGCGTATAGGACCAGGGGTTGAGCGGGTTTTTGAAGAACAGCCGCGTCGCATCCGACATGGCCCGCGCCGGCGCCAAGGCCAGGTGCGTCATCTCGTAGGCCTGATAGGACATTTTCATCGTCTCTGTTCCCGCGACAGCCCTGCCTTCGCGAACCGCCACGGACGCGAACCCCACGCGGCGGCCACGAGCCGCCCTGTGAACCTTATGACATGAAATGAGATGGGTCTTAACAGCCATTCAATGCAGGGCGCCGCATCGTCGCGCCCTGTCGCGCCGACCCATCAACCGCCTCATTCCCCCATCTGCAGCAGGGTTCCGGCCCGGCGGGAGAGGCGCAAGAGCCACAGGAAGGCCGCCGTGCTGGCGCAGAACAGCCCGGCGTTGAGGGCGAGCGCGCGCGCCATCAGATCCGTCCTGAACACATGCTCGTTCAGCATCGCCCGCAGACCTTCGAACACATAGGTCGGCGGCAACGCCCAGGCGACCATCTGCAGCCACCCCGGCATCACCGAGACCGGATAGTAGACGCAGCAGAGCGGCAGCAGCAGGAACATGAGGCTCCAGGCCAGTGCCTCGGCCCCGAGACCGTTGCGCAGCAGGAAGCCCGAGACCACGAGCCCGACGCTCCAGCTCGTCAGCAGGAGGTTGGCGAAGAAGGCCCCGAGCCCCAGGCCCAGCCCCCAGAGGTTGAAGCCGAAGAACCAGACGGCGAGCCCGGTCACGGGGATGATGCCGATCATCAGCCGCACCACGCTCATCGTGATCAGCGCCGCCACGAATTCGAGCGGGCGCAACGGGCTGATCAGGATGTTGCCGATGTTGCGCGAATACATCTCCTCGAGGAAGGAGATCGAGAAGCCGAGCTGGCCGCGGAACAGCACGTCCCACAGCATGACACCGCCGACGAGCGCCCCGGCGACGACGCCCGCCTTGCTGCCGAGCACGCCGTCGGCGCCGGAATGCTGGCCCACGTAGGTCTGCAGGAAGCCCCAGGTCACCATCTGCACGGTCGGCCAGTAGACGAGGTCGACCACGCGCGGCCAGGACGAGCGCAGGAGATAGAGATAGCGCGTGACCATCGCGGCGACGCGCGAGGGCGAGAAGGATGCCAGTGACGCCGCGAGCAGGGTCACGACAGGGCCGGAGCGGCGGTGGCGGCGCTCTCGACGCCGCGCCCTCGGGCGACGTCGAGGAAGACGTCTTCGAGATTGTCGCGGCCGAAGCGCCGCATGAGGTCCCCGGCCGATCCGTCGGCGACGACCTCGCCGCGCTTGAGCATGATGACGCGGTCGCACAGGCGCTCGACCTCGGCCATGTTGTGCGAGGCCATCAGGATGGTGGCGCCGCTCTCGCGGCGATAGTCCTCGATCACGGTGCGCACCCAGTCGCCGGTGTCGGGATCGAGCGAGGCGGTGGGCTCGTCGAGCAGCAGCACGGCAGGCCGGTTGATCAGCGCCTTGGCGAGCGCCACCCGGGTCTTCTGCCCGGCCGAGAGCATGCCGGCCGGGCGGTCGAGGAAGTCCCTCAGCGCCAGCCGGGCCGCCACCTCCTCGATCCGTGCCGCCCGGTCGGGGACGCCGTAGAGCCTGGCGAAGACCGTGAGGTTCTGGCGCACGGTCAGGCGGTGCGGCATGTCCACATAGGGGCTTTCGAAATTCATGCGGCCGAGCACCCGGTGGCGCTCGCGCGCCATATCGGCGCCGAGCACGCTCACCCGCCCCGAGGTCGGCAGGATCAGTCCGAGGATCATGCCGATCGTCGTCGTCTTGCCGGCGCCGTTGCCGCCGAGGAGGCCGGTGATCGAGCCTCCCGCGACCGAAAAGGACAGGTCCTTGACGGCCGCATGACCCTTGTAGAGCTTGGTCAGCCGGTCGAGACCGATGGCCGGCACGGCGAGCGCAGGTCGGCTCATCGGCACGGCAGGGATCCGGCCGCTGGATCGCGGAGGGCGGTGACCATATCCAAAATGCACGGCAGCGCGGGGCGACGCATTGGGCTAGGAAGGAGGCTCATTGCGCATCCGGATCGGGCGGCCGCCGGCGATGTCGAGGGCGAAACATGACGGTGCACCACTAGCACATGCCCGACCTGACCGATATCGATCTCGGCCGGCCGGCCCGGCGCCTCAGGGTCGATACGCTGTCGCGGCTGCGCTGGCTCGCCGTCGGCGGGCAGTCGGCGGCCGTGCTGTTCATCTATTGCGGCCTCGGCTTCCCGCTGCCGCTGATGGCGTGCCTGCTCGTGGTAGCGCTGTCCGGGCTGGTCAATATCGGCCTCCGGCTGCGGTTCCCGGTCAGCCATCGGCTCGACGACACGCCGGCGACGATCCTGCTCGGCTACGACCTGCTGCAGCTCTCCGCCCTGCTGTTCCTCACCGGCGGCCTCGAAAACCCGTTTTCCATGCTGTTCCTGGCGCCGGTGATGATCTCGGCGGCTTCGCTCTCGCCGATGCGCACGCTGCTTCTCGGAGGCCTGACCGTCGCCGCCGCCACCGTCCTGGTCACCTGGCACCTGCCGCTGCCCTGGCACCCCGGGCAACGGCTGGAACTGCCCTTCCTGTTCAGCGCCGGCATCTGGGTCGCCGTCGTGCTCGGGGTCGCCTTCATCGGCATCTATGCCTCGCGCGTCGCCGAGGAGGCGCGCCAGCTCTCCGATGCGCTGGCCGCGACCGAGCTCGTGCTGGCGCGCGAACAGCACCTGACGCAGCTCGACGGACTCGCCGCGGCCGCCGCGCACGAGCTCGGCACGCCGCTCGCCACCGTGACGCTCGTCGTGAAGGAGATGCTCCAGCTGGTGCAGGCCGGCGAAGGAAAGCTCGAACCCTGCCAGATCCATGACGACCTGCGCCTGCTCGACCAGGAGGTCCGGCGCTGCCGCACCATCCTGGGGAAGCTCGCCTCCCTCGACGGCGAGAAGGCCGGCCCGCTCGAGGAGCTGACGCTGCTCCATCTGCTGGAAGAGGTGGTCGGGCCGCAGCGCGACTTCGGGGCCTCGGTCGAGGTCGTCGAAGATGCGTCGGGGCCCGAACCGGTCTGCCGCCGCAACCCGGGGATCCTCTACGGGCTCGGCAATCTGGTCGAGAATGCCATCGATTTCGCCCGCAGCTCCGTCCGGATCGAGGCACGCTGGACCCGCGACATCGTCTCGGTGACGATCCGCGACGATGGCCCGGGATTCGCGGCCGATATCCTGGCGCGCGTCGGCGAGCCCTACATCACCTCGCGCGGCTCGGGCCGGCGCGCCAAGGCGGAAGCGGGGTCGGGGCTCGGGCTCGGCCTTTTCATCGCCAAGACCCTGCTCGAACGCTCGGGCGCGACGGTGTCGGCCGCCAACGCCTCGCCGCCCGCGGCCGGCGCCATCGTCGCCGTCGAATGGCCGCGCACCAGCTTCGAGCGCGAGCGAATACGCGGGGCGGGTATGCGCCGCCCCCCTGTTCTGTTCATGCGCACGCATTAAATAAGAAAGGAAATCTGGAGAATGACGATGAGCCTGCAATCCGGAGGTCAGCCAGCCCTGGACCGGACGGTGACGGATCCGACCCTGTTGATCGTGGACGACGACAAGCCGTTCCTCACCCGCCTGACCAAGGCGATGGAGACCCGCGGCTTCAAGGTCGAGGCGGCCGAATCCATCGCTCAGGGGCGCAGCGCCATCGAGGCCCACGCGCCCGCCTTCGCGATCATCGACATGCGGCTCGGCGACGGCAACGGCCTCGACGTCATGCAGGAATTGAAGGCTCGCCGCCCCGATGCTCGCGGCATCATCCTGACCGGCTACGGCAATATCGTCACCGCGGTGACGGCGGTGAAGCTCGGCGCCTTCGACTACCTGGCCAAGCCTGCCGATGCCGACGAGATCTACGGCGCTCTCATGGCCACCCGTCACGACAAGGCGGAAGTGCCGGAGAACCCGATGTCGGCGGACCGCGTCCGCTGGGAGCACATCCAGCGCATCTACGAACTCTGCGGCCGCAACGTGTCGGAGACCGCCCGCCGGCTCAACATGCACCGGCGGACCCTCCAGCGCATCCTGGCTAAGCGCGCCCCGCGCTGAGGCTCTACCCGCCCGACGGCGGCGGGGCCGGGGCGGCAGGCGCCGTCCCGCAGGTCACCTCGATGAGCAATGGGACCCAAGGCGCTACGGCATCGCCGAGCGTCGTCGGTCCGGGTGTGCGCTTCTCAGCGATCGTGACGCCGGCGCGGCCCAGAAAAGCCTGGATCGCCGCGGATCCGGTCAGGACGTAATCCGTCGCAAGGACCGTTCCGCCGATGGTCTTGGGTGATGCTGGGCCGGTCCTCACCGTGCCGACGAGCTGGCCGGCCCGCGAGATCACCGGGCTTCCGGCGACCGCCTGCTGGAGCGGGCCCGAGACCACGGGACCCGCCGGGGCCTCGCGGAGGATTGCGGGTGCCACGTCGAGCCCGTCCGACTGTTTGAACAGGGCGAAATAGGTCCCCTGCGGATCGGTGGCTGCGGCGATCGGCGGCGAGGCGGTCGCGGAGGTCGGGACGGCGAGCAGCGCGAGGCCGCTCGCCGCGTCGGACGCCTTGAACGAGACGGCGGTGCCGCCGACCTGCGGTGCCGGGCAGCGCTGCGGCACGAGGCTCGTCAGCGCGAGCCCCGGCGCGACGATCACCGCCTGTGCATCGAGACCGGGAGCCGCGGCCGCGACGCCGGGCGGCGTCGGCTTGGCGGTGGGCGCCATACCCGCCGCGACAGGCGGGAACGGATCGAAGGTGGCCGCCATGGCGATGGTGATGCGGTCCATCCGCTTCGCGTCGGCCTTGGGATAGGTGAGCGTGAAGCCGCGGATGAGGCGGTCGGCTGCGGCCCGCTCGCCGCCCTCCGGCTCGATGGCGAACCGCGAATAGAACTTGCGCTCGCCGGTCTCGCCCGCGATCACGAAGAAGCCCGGCTTCGAGAATTTGTAGGCAATGGCGCGGGTCGCCGTCGCGGCGCTCATGCGATCGAAGAGGGCGGCGAGACCGCCGTCCCCGGCCGGACGGGACAGCGTGTCGACCACGAGCGAGCCGTCGCCCGAGGCGGAGCGCGTGCCCGTGTCGGTCGTGGTGACCTTGGTCAGGATCTTCTGCGGCAGCCCCAGGGCGAGGCCGGCGCGCTTGTCTCTGACCGTGGCGAACCCGACCGCGCCGGAGGCGGCTCTCGCCGCGGCGACGAGGCGCTCGCGCCCCGCCGGTTCGAGCACCGCCAAGGGCGGCTGCTTCGCCTCCTTGCCATAGGCCATGAGCGCATCGCGGGTTCGCGGCCCGAAGGCGCCGCTCACCGCCGCCGTATAGTCGCCGACCCAGATGAGGGCATTCTGGACGGCACGGCGATCCGCCTCGGGCAGCGCGTCGAAGGCCGTCTTGAGGGCATCGTCGGGCGACGTCGCGGGAGCCGCCGGCGCGACGGCCGCCGGCACCGCGGCGAGACGGGCGACGGGCAACAGGCTCGCGATCGCGAGGGTCGCCGCGCCGAGCCGCACCCGGAGAGTCGATCGGATCATGAGCGGTCGAGCCGCCGGAGGCCGGCGCGGAAGCGCGCGGCGTTCTCGACGTAGTGCTCCGCCGCGCGCCGCAGACCGGCGACCGCCTCCTCGTCGATCTCCCGCGCGAGCTTCGCCGGCGCGCCGAGGATGAGGCTGTTGTCGGGAAAGACCTTGTTCTCGGTGACCAGCGCATTGGCGCCGACGATCGAATTGGCGCCGATTCGGGCACCGTTCATGATCGTGGCCCCCATGCCGATCAGGCTATCGGGGCCGATCGTGCAGCCGTGCAGAATGACCCGATGTCCGACCGTGCAGCCGGCGCCGATGATGAGAGGAAAGCCGGGGTCGGCGTGCAGCACCGCGCCGTCCTGGATATTGGTCCGTGGCCCGACGTCGATGAGGTCGTTGTCGCCGCGCAGCACGCAGCCGAACCAGATCCCGACATCATCGCCGAGCCGCACCTTGCCGATCACATGCGCATCCGGTGCGATCCAAACCCGCTCGCGCGGGGGCAGCACCGGTTCGACGTCGCCGAGCCCATGGACCGGCATGGCTCATGCCACCGGGATGCTCGGCGTCTTGCCTTCCGTCCGCTGGCGGTAAAGGCCGGCAAAATCGATCGGATCGATGAACAGCGGCGGGAAGCCGCCGTTGCGCACGCTGTCGGCGACGATCTGCCGCGCAAAGGGGAATAGCAGCCTCGGACATTCGATCATCACGACCGGATGCATCTGGTCCTCCGGGATGTTGCGGACCCGGAACACGCCGGCGTAGTCGAGCTCGAACTTGAACAGCGTGCCCGCCCCCTCGCCCGCGGCGCCTTCGAGCGACAGCGACACCTCGAAGTCGGTCTCCGACAATTGCCGCGCGTTGACGTTGACCTGGATGGAGATGTTGGGGCCCTTCTCCTGCGGCCCCAGCGAATTCGGCGCATTGGGGTTCTCGAAGGACAGGTCCTTGATATATTGCGCCAGCGCGTTGAGCTGAGGTCCCGTCTCGGCAGCGCCGTCGCCGTTGCCGTTACTGCCGTTCGTATCGGCCATAGCCCAACTCCTTGATCGTCCGTCGTCCCTGCGGCGGGGCCGCGTAGCATGGATCGCTGAGGCCGACAAGCAAGGCCTGCCGGGGCGAGAATGGACGTCGGATCACGGCGACCGGAACTCTCGCAGCCGCAGCATCCGACAGGCGTCGCGCAGCATGCGAGGGCCGTCACGGCGAGACCGCGCAAGCCGGTCGCAGTGCCGTTCGGCATCGCACGCCACCCAAGCCGGCGCCCGTCGCGACGCACCTGCCTTTAAGCTAGTTGCACCTGCACCGTCCGAGACGCTCGCGAAAAAGCCGATCACCAAACCGAACGGCGGCGCCTCAGCGGCCCGGAACATTGTCGAGCCGGGTGAAATCGGTGTCGCCGAGATCGATGGTGCGGGGATCGCCGCGCCGACGCATCGCGGCCGGCGGCTCGATCGCCAGTCCGAAACGCCTGACCACCCATTGCCGCCCGGACGGAGCCAGCAGGAGGAGGCCGCAGAGATCGCTGAGGAACCCGGGGACGATCAGCAGCAGCGCGCCGACGGCGCCGAGCATGCCGTCGACGAAGGCGCCCTCGCGCCCGCGGGGATTGCCGGCAAGACCGCGCAGCGAGGCCAGCGCGCTCGTTCCCGAGCGGCGCAGCATGACGACGCCGAGCAGGCTGAAGACGAGGCTCAATCCCACCGCCCCGCCGAAACCGACGCGATCGGCGACGACGGCAAAAACGCAAAGTTCGGCCAGGAGTCCCAGCCCTATGAACGTTCCGAGGTTTCCGCGACGAAGCATGGCCGTGCCGTTGGTTGCCGAGGGAGGTGACGGGGCTCTATACAACCGGAGGGTCGCCGCAACGCGCCGGAGACCGGGACGAAGACGAACCCCGCGTGTAGATATTCCGCATCCTGTCTCCACATTATATCGAGAATATGGGCGCCTCCGGGCACTCCCGCAACTCGTGCCACTGATTGAAAGTTAAGGCCCCGCCATGCATGAGCCCTTCGACGTCACGACGATCGTCTTCGCCGTCCTGGCGGTTTTCGTCGTCTGGAAGCTGCGCTCGGTGCTCGGCACGCGCACGGGCAACGAGCGACCGCCCTACGATCCCTTCGCGGCGCGGCGCAAGGCCGGCCAGGGCAATCCGCCGCCTCCCGGCGACACCGGCAAGGTGATCCGCCTTCCTGGCGCGCCCGAAGAACATGCGGCGGACATCGTGCAACCGCAGTCGCCGGCGGATCCTGCTGAGGCTTGGGCGAAGCTCGTTGCGCCGGGCTCTGCCACCGCCGCCGCCGGCCTCGAGGCGATCAGGTCCGCCGATCCGGCCTTCTCGGCCCAAGCCTTCATGGAGGGGGCCCGCGCAGCCTACGAGATGATCGTCACGAGCTTCGCCAGGGGCGATCGCGACGCTCTCGTGCCGCTGCTGGCCAAGGACGTCTATGACGGATTCGCCGCCTCCATCGCCGAGCGGGAGGCCAAGGGCCACCGGGTCGACACCACCTTCGTGTCGATGAACCAGGCCTTGATCGAGGATGCGGCCTTGCGCGGCCGCACCGCCCAGATCGGCGTGAGATTCCAGCCGCAGATGATCACGGTGACGCGCGACCCGAGTGGGGCCATCGTCGGTGGCAGCCCGGATCAGGTCGCCGACGTCGTCGATCTTTGGACCTTCGCGCGCGACGTCGATTCGCGCAATCCGAACTGGAAGCTCATCGCTACCGAGACCCAGCACTAGGCGGTACGACAAAGCATCCGGTCCGTGTAACTTCGATTCGACGGCCATGTCCGCTGCGGCCCTTGCGTTTTCCGGAGCACGTCTCGATCCGCCGTTCCGGCTGACGGAAACCGATTTCGACAGCCTCGTCGGCTTCCGCGAGGACGACCTCGCGGCGTCGTGGCGCACGCTGCAGCGGTCGACGCAGGCCATCGCGCGCGGGCTTGCGCCGTTGCGGGCCGCCGTCGCGCCGGAGGCCTGGACCCGCGTCGCACGAAGGCTCGCCACGATCGCCGAGCCCGCCAATGCGGGGGCGGCGCGGGCGCTGTTCCGGGCTTGTTTCACGCCCTATCGAATCGAGCCGGCAGACCCAGCGACGCGCGGTTTCCTGACCGGTTACTACGAGCCCGTCATCCCGGGCTCGCTGATGCGGACGCCGGACTTCACCGCGCCGGTGCTGGCGCGGCCCAAGGATTATGCCAGGCTCGGCCCAGGCGTCGCGGCCGATCCCTATCCGGAGCGCGCGGCCATCGAGGCCGCCGCCGAGCGTGGCGAGGGCCGCGCCGTGGCCTGGCTGAGCGACTGGGCCGAAGTCTCCCTCGTCCAGGTGCAGGGTTCGGCGCGAGTGGTCCTGCCCGACGGCAGCGAGTTCCGGCTCGTCTACG
>DATBEH010000150.1:0-1517 GCA_036276175.1 Lichenihabitans sp. | reverse complement strand
GGACGGACAAGTTCCGCGCGAAGCGGCGCCGCGCCGCGTACGGCGATACCGTCGGGCCGGGAGCAACCTCGTCAGAGGAAGACCCATCCTCTGGCCAGTACGGCTCGGGCTACATAACCTGGCGGTTTCCACCAGAGGCGGAGACCTCTCTAGAGTACATGCCTATTTGAGCCAACGTGTACTAGGTTTGCTGCGCGGGCTTCACAGCGGGCGGCGGGAGCAGGCCGTTGAGCGCGGTCCGCAGGATCGGCTCGAGGTAGTCGGACTCGCCGTGGATCGAGGCGATGGCCACGATCATGTCGAGGACCTGCTCGATGGCAAGGTCGTCGCGGACCTCGTGCGCGCGCTGCGCGGCGGCGAGGAGCGGTCGGCCGGCGGCGATCACTCGGGCGCGGTTGTTGTCGAATAGGGGGTTGCCGCGGTCCGTGTGCTTGAGCAACTCGGCGGCGATGTGGCGCTTGCTGGTGACAAAGGCGAAGAACTGGTGCAGCCAGGTCGTGAGCACCGCTCCGGGCGTCTCGCCGTCGGCCGGCTCGGCGGCCTTGCAGACGGCGCTGACCTCGTCGGCGTAGAGGGCCTCGAGGAGCTCCCGGCGTCCGGGGAAGTTGCGGTACAGAGTCGCCATGCCGACTCCCGCGCGGCGCGAGATCTCGGCCATCGACACCTCGGCCTCAGGATCGGCGAACGCGGTGCGGGCGGCGGCGAGGATCTTGTCGCGGTTGCGCGCGGCGTCGGCTCGTCTCGTGGGTACCGCCATCTGGTGAGCGGGCATCGAGGCTCCAAGTGGACAGGCTATCCGGTTGTCGCTACAGTGAAGTGGACAGGCTATCCGCCTGTCGGCGCATCGATCCTACCCACCCGCCGCGGATGACTCGCGGCGGCTCAAGGAGCTTGCCATGGAATACCGGCCCCTGGGGCGCACCGGCGTCTCGGTCAGCCAGCTGTGCCTGGGCGCGATGATGTTCGGCGCGTTCGGCAACCCCGATCACGACGACGCGATCAAGATCATTCACAAGGCACTGGACGCCGGGATCAACTTCATCGATACCGCCGATGGCTATTCCGCCGGCGAGTCAGAAGAGATCCTGGGCCAGGCGCTAGCCGGCGGACGGCGGGAGAGCGCGGTGCTCGCCGTCAAGTTCGGTCCGCCCTTCGGGGCGGACCCCAACCATCGCGGAGCGTCCCGGCGGTGGATCACCGAGGGGGTCGAGGGATCGCTGCGCCGGCTTCAGACCGACTGGATCGACCTCTACCAAGTGGGCGTTCCCGACCCGAACACCGATATCGACGAGACCCTCGGCGCCCTGTCCGACCTCGTGCGCGCCGGCAAGATCCGCTCCTTCGGCGCGTCGAAGGTTCCCGCCTCTGCGATCGTGGAGGCCCAGTGGACCGCCGACCGCCGCGGCCACGGGCGGTTCCGCACCGAGCAGCCGCCCTACTCAATCCTGACCCGCGCCATCGAGTACGACGTGCTGCCGACCTGCCTGCGCCACGGAATGGGCGTCATGGCCTACAGC
>DATBEH010000149.1:0-34322 GCA_036276175.1 Lichenihabitans sp. | reverse complement strand
GGCCGGCGATCGTCTCGGCGCTCTTCATGCCGCCATGCTGGTCTGCCGCCGCTGCCGCGAGGCGCCGCTCCAGGCGCCGCTGCCGCATGAGCCGCGCCCCATCTTCCGGATGTCGGCGACGGCCAGGCTGGTGATCGCCAGCCAGGCGCCGGGCATCAGGGCGCATCTGAGCGGAATCCCGTTCAAGGATCCCTCGGGCGTGCGGCTGCGGGCGTGGCTCGGCCTCGACGAAGCCGAGTTCTACGACGCGAGCCGCCTCATGATCCTGCCGATGGGCTTCTGCTTCCCCGGCCATGATGCGCAGGGCGGCGACCTGCCGCCGCGCGGCGAATGCCGGCGCGCCTGGCACGACCGGCTCTTCGGGGCGCTGCCGCAGGTCGAGACCGTCCTGGCGATCGGCTTGCCGTCGCTGCGCTATCACGCCGCCCGATTGGCACCGGATCTTCTGCCGGTGAGACGCCTGACCGAGGCGGTCGAAGATTGGCGCCGGTATTTCGAACGGCCGGCCCCACGCCTGCTGCCGCTGCCGCATCCCTCGTGGCGCAACTCCGGGTGGCTCAAACGCCATCCGTGGTTCGAGGCCGAGCTCCTGCCTGTCCTGCGCCGGGAGGTCGGGCGCCTGATGTGACAAGGGCCGGCGAGCGGTCAGGCTGGTGAGGCCTGCTCCAGCTCGATCAGCGTTCCGCAGAAATCCTTGGGGTGCAGGAACAGCACCGGCAGGCCGTGGGCGCCGGTCTTTGGCTGGCCGTCGCCGAGCACACGGGCGCCGCCTGAAACGAGCTGGTCGCGGGCGGCGGCGAGTTCCTCGACCTCGAAGCAGAGGTGATGCATGCCCCCGCCGGGATGGCGGTCGAGAAAGGCGGCGACGGGGGAAGCCGGTCCGAGCGGCGTCATCAGCTCGACCTTGCTGTTGGGCAGCGTCACGAAGACGACGCTCACGCCATGCTCGGGCAGGTCCTGCGGGGCGGAGACCTCGGCCCCGAGTCCGTCCCGATAGGCGGCGGCCGCTGCCGCGAGATCCGGCACCACGATGGCGACATGGTTGAGGCGGCCGATCATGGCTCCGCCCCTGCGCGGACGGACGGCAGGTAGTCCCGGGGGTCCTTCTGCACGAAACCCTCGCGCGCGTTGAGGAGGTCGAGCAGCGTCGCGGCCGCCTCGGCGATCGCCGTGCCGGGCGGAAAGATCGCCTCGACCCCGGCCTCCCGCACGGCCTCGAAATCCTGGCGCGGGATCACCCCGCCGACGACGAGGATGATGTCCGAGCGTCCCCGTCCGTCGAGCTCCGCCCGGATCGCCGGCAGCAGCGTGAGATGGCCGGCCGCGAGCGAGGACACGCCGAGGATCTGCACCTCCTCGGCGATCGCCTGGCGGACTGCTTCCTCCGGCGTGGCGAAAAGCGGGCCGAGGCGAACGTCGAAGCCGAGGTCGGCCAGCGCCGAGGCGATGACCTTCTGGCCGCGGTCATGGCCGTCCTGCCCCACCTTGGCGACGAGGAGGCGCGGCCGTGCGCCCTTGTCTTCGGCGAAGGCGGCGGTGCGATCGAGGATGGCTCGCGTCGCGACATCGTCCGCTCCGGCCTCGCCGCGGTAGACGCCCGAGATCACCTCGGTTGTGGCCTCATGCCGGCTGAACGCCTGCTCGAGCGCGGCCGAGATCTCGCCAACCGTCGCCTTGGCGCGGGCGGCCTCGACGCTCAAGGCGAGCAGGTTGCCCGAGCGCGTGCGGGCGCCAGACGCGAGGACCGCGAGCGCGGCCTCGAGCGCCGCGCCGTCGCGCTCGCGCCGCAGCCGCTCGAGCTTGGCGATTTGGGCGGTCCGCACCGCGGAATTGTCGACCTTGAGGATGTCGAGAGGTGGCTCGTCAACCGGTCGATGGCGGTTGACGCCGACGATGGTCTGCCGCCCCGAATCGATGCGCGCCTGAGTGCGGGCGGCCGCCTCTTCGATGCGCCGCTTCGGCAACCCGGTGGCGATCGCCTTGGCCATGCCGCCGAGCGCCTCGACCTCGGCGATATGCGTCGAGGCGCGCGCCGCAAGGTCGGCCGTGAGGCGCTCGACGTAGAAGGAGCCGCCGAAGGCATCGATGACGCGCGTCATGCCGCTCTCGTGCTGCAGCAGGAGTTGGGTATTGCGGGCGATGCGGGCGGAGAAATCGGTGGGCAGCGCCAGGGCCTCGTCGAGCGCGTTGGTATGCAGGGACTGGGTGCCGCCGAAGGTCGCCGCCATGGCTTCCACCATGGTGCGGCTCGCGTTGTTGAACACGTCCTGGGCAGCGAGGGACCAGCCGGAGGTCTGGCAATGGGTCCGCAGCGCCAGCGATTTCTCGGACTTTGGCGAAAAGCGCGCCACGAGCCCGGTCCACAGCAGGCGCGCGGCGCGCAGCTTCGCCACTTCCATGAAGAAATTCATGCCGATGCCGAAGAAGAAGCTGAGGCGCGGCGCGAAGGCGTCGATGTCGAGCCCTGCCGCGAGACCCGCGCGGACATAGTCGAGCCCGTCGGCCAGGGTGTAGGCGAGCTCGAGGTCGGCCGTCGCCCCGGCCTCCTGCATGTGATAGCCGGAGATCGAGATGGAATTGAACTTGGGCATGGTCGCCGACGTAAAGGCGAAGATGTCGGAGACGATGCGCATCGAGGGTTCGGGCGGATAGATATAGGTGTTCCGCACCATGAATTCCTTGAGGATGTCGTTCTGGATGGTGCCGGAGAGCTTTTCGGGCGGCACGCCCTGCTCCTCGGCCGCCACGATATAGAGCGCCAGGATGGGTAGGACGGCGCCGTTCATGGTCATCGAGACGGACATGCGGTCGAGCGGGATGCCGGCGAACAGCGTGCGCATGTCGAGGATCGAATCGATGGCGACGCCCGCCATTCCGACGTCGCCGGCGACGCGCGGATGGTCCGAATCGTAGCCCCGGTGGGTGGCGAGGTCGAAGGCGACCGACAGGCCCTTCTGTCCGGCCGCGAGGTTGCGGCGGTAGAAGGCATTCGAGTCCTCGGCCGTCGAGAAGCCGGCATATTGCCGGATGGTCCAGGGCTGGGTGACATACATTGTCGGGTAGGGACCGCGCAGGAACGGCCTGAGCCCTGGGACGCTGTCGACGCCCGTGCAGCCTTCGCGATCCTCGGCCCCGTAGGCGGCTTTGACCGCGATGCCTTCCGGCGTCATCCAGGGGACGGCCAAAACGGGCGGAGCGGGGCTTAGGTCCCGCGCGAAGCGAACGGAGGCGAAATCCGGGATGCGGCTCATGGGCTCGGCTCCTGCATCTCGGCGGCGGTCTCGAACGGCTCGGCGTCGCGCAGGGACGGCAGCGGCTCGAATTCGGCGCTCGCGGTCCGAGGGCTGGCGGGCGTCGTATGCCGGACGGTTGGCGTGGCTTCGGCCGGATCGGGGAACAGGGTCGTGCCGATGATCGGCGCCGCTCCTCGCGTCACATCTTCGCAGCGCTTGGCGCGCATCGCGCCGACCTTCGCTTGCCAGTTCCCCGTTTCCAGAGCCGCCACGATTCCGCCGCCGCGCTCCAGGTCCTGGAATAGCATCCAGGCTTCCTCGCAGAGGCCTTGCGTCAGGGCTTCGAACGCCCCGGCACCGGCGACGGGGTCGGCCACCTTGGCGAGGTGGGCCTCGTCACGCAGGATCAGCGCCGTGTTGCGGGCGAGGCGGCGCGCGGCGGCGTCGGGCAGGCCGAGGGCGCTCGTGAACGGCAGCACGGTCAAGCCGTCGACGCCACCGAGGATCGCCGCCGTCGCGGCCAGCGTGCCGCGCAGCAGATTTCCGTGGGGGTCGCGCCGCGTCAGCATCCGCCAGGCGGTCTCGCCATGCAGCCGGATAGGCGCCGGTTCGAGTCCGCAGGCGGTTTCGACCCGCGCCCAGAGGTGCCGAAGCGCCCTGAACTTGCAGACGGAGAGCAGAAGATCCGCGTCGGCGACGAGGAGGAACGAGACGCCGGCGCGGGCCGGTTCGAGCCCGATGCCGCCCGCGTCGAGTGTGCGCAGATAAGCGACGGCGGTGGCGAGCACGCCCGCCAGCTCCTGCGCCTCGGAAGCACCGGCCTCGTGATGAGGGCGGCCGTCCGCCCTGATCACCGGGCCGGGGACGCCCATCTCGCGCCAGCGTCGATGAAGGCCTGCGAGGCCGCTCGCGAGCTTCTGCCATGGTTGCGGAGCCTCGCCGCAACGGGCCATGTCGCCGATGGGGTCGATCCCGAGGTCGAGATCAAGCGCGGCCGGATCGGAACCTCGTCGCTCAATGACGTTCAGGACCGCGTCGGCGCTCGCCTCGCCCGCGAAAGGCGATCCTTCGAGCCTGAGCGCCACGCGATCGATCGGCACGGCGTCGAGCATGGCGTCGAGCGCGGCGGGATCGAGCCCGAAGCCGCGCGCCGACGGGGCACCGCGCAAGGTCAGGACGAGGCCTTCGGCGCCGCCATCGAGCTCGGCCAGCGCAAGGTCCCGCGCCGCCGCGGGCGAGGAATGGTCGAGACGCTGATGGATGCGGATTGTTCGGCTGCCGCCGTCCAAGCGCCGGAGAGGCGATACGGCCTCCGCCGCTGGATAGAGCGGGCGAATAGCGATGTGGTCGTGGGTCCGCGTGACGAGGGTGCGCTCGAAATCCTTTCCCGCGAGGACCCGGTCGACCGCCTCGCGCCACGCGGTCTCGTCCCATTCGATCGAGGTCCCGCCCATCGTCGCCTCACGCAAAGTCCAGGATGACGGCATCGACCGCCAGGCTGTCACCGGGCTTCGCGACGAGCTTGGCGATCCGCGCATCGCGTTCGGCCCGGAGCAGGTTCTCCATCTTCATGGCCTCGACCACGGCCAGCGGCTCGCCGGCCTTCACGTCCTGCCCTTCGGTGACCAGCACCTGACGCAGCAACCCCGGCATGGGGCAGAGCAGGTGCTTGCCGCTGTTCCCAAGCTCCTTGGCGGGCATGAGCCGCGCGAGGTCCGCCTCGCGTCGCGTATAGACGCGGGCCTCGGCAAAGCAACCGCCGTGGCCGAGAAGCATGCCGTTGAGGAGCGGGCGGACCTGAAAGGTCAACGCCGCACCGTCGACCGTGCCGCGCCAGACCGGCTCGCCCGGATGCCAGTCAGACGCGACCGTGAGCGCGCGGGAGCCGAAGGAGAGGCGCATCGCGCCCTCGTGCTCCCGGCAATCGAAGACGAAATCCTTCTCGCCGATCCGGACGTGCCGCTCGGTCTCGAAGGCCACCGCGCGCGTCACCGCCATCTGGCCCGAGATGCGGCGTTTGCGGGCATTGAGCCTGCCGTCGATCATCCCTGCGACGGCGGCGAACCGCAAAGCCATCTCGCCCTCTGGGGCGCGGTTGGCAAAGCCTGCACCGAATTCCTCCGCGATGAAGCCGGTCGAGAGGCGCCCATCCCGCCATCGCGGATTGGCCATCAGGGCGCAGAGGAAGGGGATGTTATGCCTGATGCCCTCGATGGCGAATTGGTCGAGCGCCTCGGCCTGCGCCTCGATCGCCTCCTGCCTTGTCGGCGCGTGGGTGACGAGCTTGGCGATCATCGGATCGTAGAAGACCGAGATCTCGCCGCCTTCGAAGACGCCCGTATCGTTGCGGACCGTGACGCTGCCGACCTCGCCCTCCGCCGGGGGTCGATAGGTGACGAGCCGCCCGGTCGAGGGCAGGAAGCCGCGCGTCGGGTCCTCGGCATAGATGCGGGTCTCGACGGCCCAGCCGTCGAGCCTGACGTCAGCCTGACGGATCGCCAGCGGCTCGCCGGCGGCGATCCGGATCATCTGCTCGACGAGGTCGAGGCCGGTCGCGAGCTCCGTCACCGGATGCTCGACCTGCAGCCGCGTGTTCATCTCGAGGAAGAAGAAGCTCTTGTCCTGGCCGGCCACGAACTCCACCGTGCCGGCCGAATCGTAGCCGACCGCCTTGGCGAGCGCCACCGCTTGCGCACCCATGCGGGCACGGGTCTCGGCGTCGAGCAGGGGCGAGGGCGCCTCCTCGACGACCTTCTGGTTGCGCCGTTGGATCGAGCATTCGCGCTCCCCCAGATGGATGACGTGGCCGTGCTTGTCGCCCAGCACCTGGATCTCGATATGGCGCGGGTTCTCGATGAATTTCTCGATGAAGATCCGGTCGTCGCCGAAAGAGGAGGCTGCCTCCGATCGGGCGCGCGAAAAACCCTCCTCGACCTCGCCGGCCGTGCGGACGATACGCATGCCCTTGCCGCCGCCGCCAGCGGAGGCCTTGATCATCACCGGATAGCCGATCTCCTCCGCGATTCTCGCCGCATGGCCGGCGTCACGAATGACATCGAGGTTGCCCGGCACGGTCGAGACGCCGGCCTTCTGCGCGAAGCGCTTCGATTCGATCTTGTCGCCCATGGCCGCGATGGCCCGGGCATTGGGACCGACGAAGACGATCCCGGCGCTCGCCAGGGCCTCGGCGAAGGCGGTGCGTTCCGACAGGAAGCCGTAGCCCGGATGGACGGCCTCGGCCCCCGTCCTGCGACAAGCGTCGACGATCCGATCGATGACGAGGTAGGACTCGGCCGCGGGCGCAGGACCGATCGCCACCGCCTCGTCGGCCATGCGCACATGCAGCGCATCCCGATCGGCTTCTGAGAAGACCGCCACCGTGGCGATGCCCATGCGCCGCGCCGTCTTGACGATGCGGCAGGCAATCTCGCCCCGGTTGGCGATGAGGATCTTGGAGAACATCGATGCCAAAGACCTAAAACGATGACGGCCACGCTCGTCGGCCGCGCATGATGGCGAGGATGTCGATGAACTCGCCGGTAATCCGATAGAGTACGATGAATGGTGTTCGCGTTACGACCAATTCGCGGGTGCCGTCTACGCGTCCGACCCGACCGCGATCGGGGAATTGTCGTAGGCCTTGGATTGCGTCCTCAATGCGTCGGACGAGAGCTGCGGCGGCTCGAGGATCGTCGCGCGCTATGAAAATGCGAAGCTTCCGGAGATCGGCGAGTGCGAGCCATGTGAAGCGGACCTTCACCGTTAGCCGGAGAAAGCGGCTTTAACGTCGTCATCGCTGACGAACTCACCGGCATCGGCCTGCCGCAGTCCCTCGCCGACATGCGCGACCTGCCACCGATGGAGATCCAGGTAGGTATCGATCGCCTCGTCGATGATCGCGTTGCGAGGCCGATCCGTCGTGCGAGCGATCGCGTCGAGCGCGTCTCGCTTCTCGGCATTGAGATGCAGCGTGATGGAGCTTGGTTCAGCGGCGGACATAACTCCATTCTCCCGCTTTACCCTTCGGAACGCAATCGAACTTAGCCGCTGTGGCGCGAGGCGATGGTCACCGCCTCGTCGGCCATGCGCACGTGCAGCGCGTTGCGATCGGCTTCGAAAAGGCCGCCACCGTGGCGATGCCCATGCGCCGCGCCGTCTCGACGATGCGGCAGGCAATCTCGCCCCGGTTGGCGATGAGGATCTTGGAGAACAATGCTGGCGATTCCTGAAGGTGGCCCATCGTCGCATGAGGGCTCATCCTCGTCACCTCTTGCACCGATGACGAGGGCTGTCGCCGTCGAGGCAATAATGAACTATATACAGTAGTCCATATCGAGGCTCATCACGGAAATCGACGATATCCGCGAGACGGCGATCGGCGTCACCTGGTTCAAAGCACGACGCCTGGCGGTCATCGACGACGTCGCCAAGGGCTGACAGCCGCGTCGTGCTCGTCAAGCGCAATCGGCCCGTCGCCGCGATCGTACCCATCGAGGATCGAGCCGCCGAGCTTTGGGGGGCGTTGCGGGGCACCGTGACGATCGTGCCTGGAACGGATCTGACGGAAGGCACGGGTGAAATCCGGGGTGCCGAAGGCTGATCATGACGTCAGCCCTGTTGCTCGACACCTGCGCGGCCATCTGGCTTGCGAATGGGGATCCCATGTCGATGGACAGCCGCAAGGCGGTAACGGCAGCCCAGGCTGCCGGCAGCGGAACTCATATATCGCCGATCACGGCCTGGGAGCTTGCGACGCTCGTGACGAAGGGTCGGCTAACGTTATCCTGGCGCCCGGGGCTTGGTTCGCGACCTTGCTTGCACAACCCGGAAGCCGTCTCGCGGCCATGCCGCCAAACGTTCTCATCGCCTCCGCGTCCGGGCACCCCTCCTAAAGATCCTGCGGATCGCATCGTCGCGGCGATCGGACGAGCCTATGGCCATGCTGTCGTGACACGCGACGGTGAACTTCTGCCCTATGGTGCAGCAGGCCATATCGAGACGATACGCTGCTGACGCGTTTCAGCTGGGGGTGAAGGTGCTCACGCGAGATTGGACCTGATTCTATACCGTCCGATCATCGGCGACCGAGGGCTTCAAGATCTCATGGCCTCACAACGGGATGTTGTCGTGCTTGCGCCAGGGCCGCTCGGCCCTTTTCGTTCGCAGCAGGGCGAGCGCGCGGGCGATGCGCCGCCGCGTACCATGCGGCATGATGACCTCGTCGACATAGCCGCGCTCCGCCGCCACGAAGGGCGACAGGAACCGCTCCTCGTATTCCCGCGTGCGCTCGGTGATCTTCTCCGTGTCGCCGATATCCTGCCGGAAGATGATCTCGACCGCGCCCTTCGCGCCCATCACGGCGATCTGGGCGCTCGGCCAAGCGTAGTTAACATCGGCGCCGACGTGTTTCGAGGCCATCACGTCGTAGGCGCCGCCGAAGGCCTTGCGGGTGATGACGGTGACGAGCGGCACCGTGCATTGCGAATAGGCGAAGAGCAGCTTGGCACCATGCTTGATCAGGCCGCCTTGCTCCTGCGCGGTGCCGGGCAGGAACCCCGGAACGTCGACGAAGGTGAGGAGCGGGATCTCGAAGGCGTCGCAGAACCGCACGAAGCGGGCCGCCTTGCGCGAGGCGTCGCTGTCGAGCACGCCGGCCAGCACCATGGGCTGGTTCGCCACGACGCCGACCGTTCGGCCGCCGATGCGGACAAAGGCCGTCAAGATGTTGCGCGCGAAGGCGCCCTGGATCTCGAAGACATCGCCTTCGTCGGCCACCTTGGCGACGAGCTCGGCCATGTCGTAGGGTTTGTTGGGGCTGTCGGGCACGAGCGTGTCGAGACTGTCGTCGCGGCGCTCGACGTCGTCCGTGCTCGGCCAAGCCGGCGGTCCGGCTTGATTGTTCGAGGGCAGGAAGTCGACGAGGCGGCGCACCTGCAGGAGCGCCTCGACGTCGTTGTCGAAGGCCATGTCGGCGATCGAGGATTTCGTCGTGTGGACGCGGGCGCCGCCGAGATCCTCGGCCGAGACGCTCTCGTTGGTCACGGTCTTCACGACGTCGGGTCCGGTCACGAACATGTAGCTCGTATCGCGCACCATCACGATGAAATCGGTCATGGCCGGCGAATAGACGTCGCCGCCGGCGCAAGGCCCCATGATGACCGAGATCTGCGGAATGACGCCCGAGGCCTCGACATTGCGGCGGAACACCTCGCCATAGCCGCCGAGGGCCGCCACGCCCTCCTGGATGCGCGCGCCGCCCGCATCGAAGAGACCGATGATCGGCACGCGCATCTTCAGCGCCATGTCCTGGATCTTGGTGATCTTGCCCGCATGGGTCTCGGAGAGCGAGCCGCCGAACACGGTGAAGTCCTTCGAGAACACGAAGACGGCACGGCCGTTGATCGTGCCCCAGCCGGTGACGACCCCGTCGCCTGGGATCTTGCGCGCCTCCATGCCGAATTCGGTCGATCGGTGCACGACGAAGGTGTCGAATTCCTCAAAAGAGCCGGTATCGAGCAGAAGCTCGATGCGCTCGCGCGCCGTGAGCTTGCCTTTGGCGTGCTGGGCCGCGACGCGCGCATCGCCGCCGCCCGCCGTCGCCTCGGCCCGCCGCCGCGCGAGTTTCTCGATGACGTCCCTCATTCGCCCCGGCGCCTCGACTCCCCGTGTCGATCTGTGTGCGGTGCCTTGCCCTGAAGATCAACGGGTAATCCGGCCCCAGCCACCGAATCGCGCTGGACCGATGATCACACGGGTCCAACGCAACTGGAGGCCGTCCCGTTCGACAAGGGTCGGATCGCCCTTCCATCGTCGCGGGCGAGGCGGCTTCTCGAAAGCGCCGAATCCACTATCATGCCGCGTGACCGCGGACTGGAGCCGCGCACGATCGGACCCAACCGGAAGGGACGACAATGATCGGACGCTTGTCGACGCATGTGCTCGATACGGCACGGGGGCGGCCGGCGCGCGGCGTCACGGTGTACCTCTACCGCATCGGGCAGGGCGAGGCGCGCGAGCTCGCGGCGACCGCGATCACCAACGCCGACGGGCGGACCGATAACCCGCTGCTCTCCGGCGCGGATTTCGTCGCCGGCACCTACGAGCTGGTGTTCGACCTCGCCGCCTACCTGGCCGGCGTCTCCGCTCCCGAGGACGGCCCGCCGTTCCTCGACCTCGTCCCGATCCGGGTAACGCTCGCTGCCGATCAGGCCTACCACATCCCGCTTCTCTTCTCCCCCTTCGGCTATTCGACCTATCGAGGATCCTGACCACATGACCGAGACCTATCCGCGCGACATGGTCGGCTACGGGGCCGAACCGCCTCATGCGGCCTGGCCGGACGGCGCCCGTATCGCGGTGCAGTTCGTGATCAACTACGAAGAGGGCGGCGAGAACAACATCCTGCACGGCGACGCGGCGTCCGAGGCTTTCCTGTCGGAGATCGTCGGGGCGCAGCCCAGGCCCGGGCAGCGCCACATGAACATGGAATCGATCTACGAATACGGCTCGCGCGCCGGCTACTGGCGGCTGCACCGGATGTTCACGGCGCGGCATATGCCGGTCACGGTCTATGCGGTGGCCTCGGCGCTCGAGCGCTATTCGGGCATCGTGGCGTCGATGCAGGGGGCCGGATGGGAGATCGCCACCCACGGGTTGAAATGGATCGACTACCGCGACTACCCGGCCGAGGAGGAGCGCACCCATGTCGCGGAGGCCGTCCGCCTGCAGACCGCGCTCACGGGCGAGCGGCCGCTCGGCTTCTACCAGGGCCGCAGCTCGGTCAATACGCTGAACCTCGGCGCGGAGGAGGGCGGTTTTCTTTATCTGGCGGATAGTTACGCCGATGATCTTCCATACTGGATGAATGGTGCACACGGCCCGCAGCTCGTCGTCCCCTATACGCTCGACGCCAACGACATGCGCTTCGCCACCCCGCAGGGGTTCAACGCGGGCGACCAGTTCTTCGCCTACCTCAAGGATACGTTCGACACGCTCTATGCCGAGGGCGACACCGCCCCGAAGATGATGTCGGTCGGGCTGCATTGCCGGCTGGTGGGCCGGCCGGGCCGGGCGGCGGCGCTGGCCCGTTTCCTCGATTATATCGCAGGTCACGACAAGGTCTGGGTGGCCCGCCGGCTCGACATCGCGCGCCACTGGATCCGGCACCATCCCCCGCAGGGCGGCTACCGCCCGAGCCGCATGGGCCGCGCCCTCTTCGTCGAGGTCTTCGGCGGCATCTTCGAGCACAGCCCGCAGATCGCCGAGCGCGCCCATGCGGCGGGCCTCGGGTCCGGCGCCGATACGGCCGGGGGCCTGCATAAAGCACTCTGCCGCGCCATGCGCGCGATGAGCCGAGCCGAGCAGATGGCGCTGATCCGAATCCATCCGGACCTCGCCGGGCGCCTCGCGCAGGCCGGGGACCTCGGCGCGGATTCGGCCAGCGAGCAGGCCAGCGCCGGTCTCGATCACCTCACATCCGACGACCTCAGGCGCTTCACGGCGCTCAACGAGGCCTATCGCGACAAGTTCGGCTTTCCCTTCGTCATCGCGGTCAAGGGCCTCGGCAAGGCCGGGATCGCCGAGGCCTTCGAGCATCGGCTGCATCTCGAACCGGATCTCGAGTTCGAGACGGCGCTCGGCGAGATCGAGAAGATCGCGCTGCTGCGGCTCAAGGATCGTCTGCCGGCGGCCTGACGCGTCAGGCTTTGTCGTGCACCGGCTGGCTGGCCAGATAGGTTTCCAGCCAGTGGATGTCGTAGAGCCCGTTCTGCACCTCGGCGTTGCGGACAAGGTTGCGAAACAGCGGCAAGGTCGTGTCGATGCCGTCGACGATGAATTCGTCGAGCGCGCGTCGCAGCCGCATCAGCGCCTCGGTCCGCGTACGGCCATGCACCACGAGCTTGCCGACGAGGGAATCGTAGGTCGGCGGAATGACGTAGCCCTGGTAGGCAGCGCTATCGACCCTCACCCCGAGGCCGCCCGGCGGGTGATAATAGCTGATGCGTCCCGGAGAGGGCCGGAACGTCACCGGGTCCTCGGCATTGACCCGGCACTCGATGGCGTGGCCCGAGAAGCGCACGTCCGCCTGCGTCAGGCTGAGCGGCGAACCCGCCGCGATCTTGATCTGCTCGTTGACCAGATCGATGCCGGTGATCATCTCGGTGACCGGATGCTCGACCTGGATGCGCGTGTTCATCTCGATGAAGTAGAACCGGCCGTCCTCGTAGAGGAACTCGACGGTGCCGACGCCGAGGTAGCTCAGCTTGCGCATGGCCGAGGCGACGGTTTCGCCGATGTCGGCACGCTGCGTCGGGTTGAGGGCAGGGGACGGACCTTCCTCCCAGACCTTCTGGTGACGGCGCTGCAGCGAGCAGTCGCGTTCACCGAGATGGATCGCGCTGCCTCGGCCGTCGCCGAGCACCTGGATCTCGATATGCCGCGGCTTTTCCAGGTATTTCTCGATATAGACGGCGTCGTCATCGAAGGCGGCCTTGGCCTCCGCCCGCGCGGTCGCGAGCGCATCGGAGAGCCCGTCCGCGGTGCGGGCGAGCTTCATGCCGCGCCCGCCGCCGCCCGCCGCCGCCTTGATCAGCACCGGAAAACCGATGTCGCGGGCGATCCGGGCCGCGTCGGCATCGTCGGTGACACCGCCCTCGGAGCCCGGCACGCAGGGAATGCCAAGCTCCTTGGCGGTCCGCTTGGCGGCGATCTTGTCGCCCATGATGCGGATATGCTCGGCCTTCGGTCCGATGAAGGTGATGTCGTGATCGTCGAGGATCTCGGCGAAGCGCGCGTTCTCGGAGAGGAAGCCGTATCCCGGATGGATCGCGTCGGCGCCGGTGATCTCGCAGGCCGACAGCAGCGCCGGGATGTTGAGGTAGCTGGCGCGCGCCGGCGGCGGCCCGATGCACACGCTCTCGTCTGCCAGCTTGACGTGCATGGCCTCCGAATCGGCGGTCGAGTGGACCGCGACGGTCGCCACGCCGAGCTCCTTGGCGGCCCGCAGCACCCGCAGGGCGATCTCGCCGCGGTTGGCGATCAGGATCTTGTCGAACATGGCGCCCGTTGCTCCGGCGATCGGCTGCTCACAGGTCTCATTCGATGACGAGCAGCGGCTCGCCATACTCGACCGGCTGGCCGTCCTCCACCAGGATCGAGGTGACGGTTCCGGCCCGCGGGGCGACGATCTCGTTGAAGGTCTTCATGGCCTCGACGAGCAGGATCTTGTCGCCGGCCTTGACCGCGCCGCCGAGCTCGATGAAGGGCTTGGCGTCCGGATTGGCCCGACGGTAGACGGTGCCGACCATGGGCGATTTGACGGTTCCCGGATTGTCTTCGACCGCCGTCGGCACGACGGCCACATAGGGTTGCGGCGCGTTTTGCGGCTGGACCGCCATGCCCGGCGCCATTATCGGCATCAGGGCCTGGCCGCTCCCTTGCCGGACGAGCTTGATCCGCAGGTCACCCTTCTCGATTTCCAGCTCCGCCAAGTCGCTGTCGCTGATCAGTTGCGCCAGCTGTCGGATGAGATCGGCGTCGATGGTCGGCTTGGCGCCGACGATGCCCGGCTTGGGAGTCCTGCTCCGCGACCGCAAGCCGTTTCTGAGAGTGGGCATGAGACTTTCTGGTGATCGCTCAAGAGAATCAAGGGAGTGAAGACAAAAGACGACCTTTCGGAGCCATGAGACCGAGGGGGTCAAGCCCGACCGCGTCGCCCGACCGGACGCGCCTCGCGCACGGTCGTCCGACGACCGCCCGCGACGCCGGCGATCGAGGCGCCCCGTTCAGGAGCACATCGCCTTACCGCATTTGAGAACGTTGTCTATCCGGTCCTTGAGCCCGTCATAGCCGATCGCCCCGACGACGACATCCTGGCCCACCACGAACGAGGGTGTCCCGGTGAGGTTGAGGGCGTCGGCGAGCTGCATCGTCTGCTGCAGGTTGGCCATCACGGGAGGGGCGGCCGCATCCTTCATCATCCGGTCCATATCGACGCCGCTGTCCCTGGCGGCCGCCAGGGCCTGCGCCTTGCCGACCGGACCGTGCGTGCCGAGCAGCTTGCTGTGGAACTGCCAGAAGGCATCGCCATGGAGCTGCCTGCTCACCGCACCGGCGATTTGGGCCGCCTCGACCGATCCCGGGCCGAGCACGGGGAAGTCCTTCAGGACGATGCGCAGCTCGGGCTCGGTCTTCATCAGCTTGGCGATGTCATCGAGTGTCCGGCGGCAATATCCGCAATTGTAGTCGAAGAACTCGACGAGCGTGACCTTGCCGTTCGGATTGCCGATGACCACGCCGTTCGGCGCGTGAAACAGTTCCTCGGCATTCTGCCCTATGAGCTGCCCGCGATGGGCGACCTCCTCGGCCTTCTGCCGCCGGTCGAGCTCGCTCATCGCGTCCTGCAGCACCTCCGGGTTCTTCAGGAGATAATCGCGGATGACGCTGCCCATCTCGGCTTTCTGGCTGTCGGTGAATTCGGCGGCGCGCGCCGGACCCGCGGCGTCGAGGCCCACGACGATCAGGCCGATGAAGGCCAGGGCGAAAGCCACGATGAATCGGGGTCTGAGCGCTTGAGCCATTGAGATCTCCCGGCGGGCTTGGGGCGCCGCCCATGTCGTTCGGTCGGGTTCAATGGGGCGGGCTTGCGGCGTTTCCATGACGCCGGCAATCCCGCCCCGGTCTCGGTCCTCAGCTGCCGAAGGTCGCCTTGGCGCGCTGCCACCAACCGGATCGCTTCGGTCGCGACGGGTCCTCCTCACGAACCGGCGGCGCGGCCTCTTGGGTGGGCGTCGGCGGCGCGCTCGCGGCGGCGTCGAGACCCGGCAAGTCGGCCTGGCGCTGAGACGATGGCGGCGGGGTGGCGCTCCCCGGTTGCGGCGCCGGCTCGTCGACCGTCTCCGGCTCGGCCTCGGGCGGGTGATGCTCAACCGTGTCCGCACCGACATCGCGATCGGCCGACGGCGGAACCACCGTCGCCAAAGGCTCGGCGGGGCTTTCGGCCACGGGGCTCGCGGCCCGGCCGCGACGCCGGCGCTTAGGCGCCGGCCCGCTGTCCTCGGCGGTTCCGGGCTCGTCGGCGGAGGTTGTGCCGGCTACGGTCGAAACGAGCGCGACGGTGTCGTCGGCTGTCTTGGCGGCGCGGCGGGAGCGGCGGCGGCGCGTCGGTTCAGGTGCCTCGATCGGCTCCATCGGAGGAGCCGAGGCTTCGGTGTCGCCGGCGGCGAGGCCGGCATCCTCGGCGGCGAGGTCGGTCGTGTCAGGCGACCCGAACCCGTCCGCCGGCTCGGCCTGATCGTCCGCAGGCGGTTGCACCGGGAAGTCCCCGCCGATGCGGGCCATCGTGGCGAGGGCGTCGTCCGGCGGCTGCGGCCCGTCAGCCGGGACGTCGCCATTCGTGTCCCGGTCGCGACCACGCCGCCGCCGGCGTCGCCGCTTGCGGCGGCCACCGTCCAGGCCACCCTCCGCCTGCGCGCCGTCGCGCTCGCCGGGGGCGCCGTCCTCCTCGGCCTCCTCGGTGTCGTCCGTCTCCTCGTCGACGAGGTCGCTTCCGACGTCATCGAAGATCGGCGCCACGCTGTCGACGCGGACCAGGTTCTGGCGGCTCTGCGCGACCGCAGGGGTCGCCGGCTCGCCACGCTCGATCGCATGATAGATCATGCCGGTCAGCGCGGCGTCGACGGCCACCGTCAGGGCGACACCGAAGCGCGTTTCGAGGTCGTTCAGCTTGGCGCGCTTCTGGTTGAGGATGTAGAGCGCGACCTCGGTGCGGGTCCGTACGATGAGGTCGTGCGACGCGTCCTTGAGCAGGGCGTCTTCGACGAGGCGCAGGACGTGCAGCGCGATCGAGGCGATCGACCGGATCGTGCCGGAGCCGGCGCAATGCGGGCAGATCACGGTCGAGCCCTCGAGCACGCCGGTGCGGATGCGCTGGCGCGACATCTCCAGGAGGCCGAAATGCGAGATCCGGCCGATCTGAATTCTGGCCCGGTCGTTCTTGAGCGCCTCCTTGATGCGGCGCTCGACCGCGCGATTGTTGCGGCCTTCCTCCATGTCGATGAAATCGACCACGATGAGCCCGGCGAGGTCGCGCAGGCGGAGTTGGCGCGCCACCTCGTCGGCGGCTTCGAGATTGGTTCTGATCGCCGTGTCTTCGATATTGTGCTCGCGCGTCGAGCGGCCGGAATTGACGTCGATGGCGACGAGCGCCTCGGTCTGATTGATGACGAGATAGCCACCCGAGCGCAGCGTCACGTGGTTCGAGAACATGGCGTCGAGCTGGGCCTCGACGCCGGCCTTGGCGAAGATCGGTTGCGCGTCCCGATAGAGCTGGACGTTCTTGGTGGCGGAGGGAATCAGCATGCGCATGAAGTCGCGCGCCTCGCGGAAGCCGTCCTCGCCGGAGACGATGACGTCTTCGACGTCGCGGGTATAGAGGTCGCGGATGGCGCGCTTGACCAGCGAGCCTTCCTCGTAGACCAGCGTCGGGGCGGTCGATTTCAGCGTCAGCTCGCGCACGCTTTCCCACATGCGCAGCAGGTATTCGAAGTCGCGATTGACTTCGACCTGGCTGCGGGCGGCGCCCGCGGTGCGCAGGATGATGCCCATGCCCTCGGGCACGTCTAGGTCCTGCGCGATGGCCTTCAGCCGCTTCCGATCGTCCGCGTCCGTGATCTTGCGGGAGATGCCGCCGCCGCGCGCCGTGTTGGGCATCAGGACCGAGTAGCGGCCGGCGAGCGACAGATAGGTGGTCAGCGCCGCGCCCTTGTTGCCGCGCTCCTCCTTGACGACCTGGACCAGCAGGATCTGCCGGCGCTTGATGACCTCCTGGATCTTGTAGTGGCGACGCGGGCGGGACGGCCGCTGGGCGGATTCCTCGAAAGCATCGCCGCCGATCTGCTCGACGCCCTCCTCCTCGCCGTCATCCTCGCCCTGGCCCTCGTCCGGCGCCCGAGCCTCTGGCGGATCGAGGGGGCTGTCGCTGCCGCCCTCGAGCTGCGCCGCGACGACGGGATCCGACGCCTCGGCCGCTTCACCGGTGCCGGCTGCCGTCGCGACGGCATCCGTCGGCTCCGCGGTCGCCTCGGGGACGTCAGGTTCGGCAGGCTCCGCCATGGCCGATGCGGGCGATGGCGGGAGGCCTTCCGAGAGGCCGACGTCGGGGCTCGAAGGAAGAGGTATCGCTTCGCCCGAGGCGAACGGCGCCGTTGCGGGCGGTTCGCGCGGCACCGCCTCGCCGTCGATGTCACGATCGGCTTCGAGCGTCTCGTCGCTCCCGCCGTCGAATTCGACCGGCCCTCGGTTCCAGGTCGCGACCGCATCCTCGGGAGGAGCTTCCTCCACGACGGCTTCCGACACGCGATCCTCGGCAGGACCGCGCCGGTCGGCCGCACGTTCGGTGCCGTCGCGCCGATGGCGGCGGCTGCGCCGGTGACCGTTGCCGCGGGTCTCCTCGTCTTCCTCGCGGTGGGCGCGCGCCTCGTCCTCGAGCAGCGCCTGCCGGTCGGCATGGGGGATCTGGTAATAGTCGGGATGGATTTCCGAAAAGGCAAGGAAGCCGTGGCGGTTGCCGCCGTAGTCGATGAAGGCGGCCTGCAGCGACGGCTCGACGCGCGTCACCTTGGCCAGATAGATATTGCCGCGAAGCTGCCGCTTGTTCGCCGATTCGAAATCGAACTCCTCGACCCGGTGACCCTTTAGGACCACCACCCGGGTTTCCTCCGGGTGGGAGGCATCGATGAGCATTTTGCTGGTGGACATAAGAGACTCTGCTTGAGCTGTGGCGCCTCCGGGCCGAGGGCGGCCTGCGGATTCTCGGTTCGTCGCCGAGGATGCCGGCCGCGATGCGGAGCGGAGAGCGCGGGAGATGATGGGGGTAGGCTGCGGTCGAGCGGAGGCGCGACATGCGCCTGACGGCTCGCCAAACGAGGCTGGACGGCGGCTGCACGCGCCGACGACCCAGTGATTCTAGACGATGCGTGACACGGCGTGCCGCGCAGGTCCGAGGAAAGAGCGATGGCACCGGCGTTCCGATCCGACGGGGATCGGAATTCGCTGAGCGCGCCGAAGATGCGAGAACCCTGAAAAGGGCTGAACATACCTGAAACTTTCCTTCGCGGCCCGTACGGGACGGCCACGTCGTCAACCTTCCGGATACAGATCAGGCGTCGCGGAGACCGCTTCTACCCTAACCGACCGCCGAAATCGCGGTTCGCGGCTGTCCGGTTCCCGTGAGAGAGCCGGACGCAAAGGCAGGCAGGCCGATGACGGCGCCAGAACGCCGGATGCTTAAGCCCGCATCCGGACGGAGACGTTCAATGCATAACGTTTTCTGGCTCCTCTTGGCAAGTTTCGTTTGACCTGTCGCATCCGCGTCACAGCCCGCCATGTCCGAAACCGATAGGTTATGAACGGTTAACTTCCTCTGGCCTATCGCTATGCATCCTTCGTGCGCGTCAAGACGCGGTTGAGCGATCGGATCCGCGCATGACCCATGAGTCGCTTCGAGGTTTGCCGACGCTCTCTCGATGCCTCGGGTTCATGCTGATCCTTGGATTGAGCTTTGGCGGGGTGCAATCCGCGGCGGCGAGACCGGCCGCGGGGTCGTCGGCCCTGCCGCCTGAGGCCGCCCTCTTGCGGATCGGCGAGGGCGGCGACGGTCCCGTGGCGGTCGCCGCGCGCGCCACCCAGGTCGGCGGCGTCACCCGCCTGTCCGTCGACTTGAGCCGCAGCGTGCCGATCAAGGCTTTCGTGCTCGACCGACCGGACCGGGTCGTCGTCGACCTTCCGGAAGTCAATTTCCAGATCGAACCCGCGACCATCCGCCTGCCGCCGAAAGGCATCGGGCTGGTCAAGGCGTTCCGATTCGGGCTGTTCGCCCCCGGCAAGTCGCGCATCGTCATCGACCTCGGTGGCCCGGCGAGCCTGCGCAAAGCCGTGGTCGAGCCGATCGCCGGGGGCGACCCTTCGCGCCTCGTCATCGACCTCGCCCGAACCGATCGCGCGAGCTTCCGGGCCGCGGTCCGGCGCGACCAGCCGCCGGCGCCCCCGGTCTCGCACGCCGGCGCCGTCCCGAAGCCCGATGCCAAGCCGGTCGTGGTGATCGATCCGGGACATGGCGGCATCGATCCGGGCGCCAGCGGAATCGAGGGCGTCCCGGAGAAGATCGTCGTCTTCGATTTCGCCAGCGCCCTCGCTGCCAGGCTCACCGCGAGCGGCCGCTACCGCGTGGTGATGACCCGGAGCGACGACAGTTTCGTCTCGCTCGGCCAACGCGTGAAGATCGCCCGGGATGCCGGCGCGTCGCTGTTCATCTCGGTGCACGCCGATACGCTCTCCGACCGGAGCGTCGCGGGGACGACGGTCTATACCGCCTCCGATCGGGCCTCCGATGCCGAAGCGGCCCGTGTCGCCGCCACCGAGAACCGAGCCGACGAGCTGGCGGGGCTCGAGGCGGCGCCCGACAGCCAGGGCGTGAACGACATCCTGTTCGACCTGACCCGCCGGGAGACGCGCACCTATGCGCATCTCTTCCAACGCACGCTCGTCGGCTATTGGGAGAAGATCGCCCACCTCAACAAGAATCCGGAACGCGCTGCCGGCTTCCGGGTGCTGCAGGCGCCCGACGTTCCCTCCGTGCTGCTCGAACTCGGCTATCTGTCCAACCGGGCGGACGCCAAGATGCTGGCCTCGCCCGAGTGGCGCGACAAGGCCACCGCATCGGTGATGGCGTCGATCGACAGCTTCTTCCGGCCGCGAGAGGTGCCCACCGCTCTCGGGACGGACGCTGCGACCGACAAAATCGTGTCGGCCCAGCCACACCCATGAGAGAAGCCGAGACCTCCGGCCCGATCTTCGGGAGGGGAGCGCCAGCGGCCGTATTGACACCATAAAAGCGCCGCAGCTTCTGCGCATCGGCACGGCTTCACGTCGGTCATGACGGGCGTCCCAAGGGCCTCCGCGTCCTGCAGTCGCGCTACTCTTCCAGGGGCCTCTTGATGCGGCATATCGCCCGGTTCTTCGGTTTCCTGTTTGCCACCGGCGCGCTGATCTTCGTGGCGGGAGCCGCCGTGGCCGGGTTCATCATCTGGAAGTATCAGCAGGACCTGCCGGACTATACGCAGCTGCGGAACTACGAGCCGCCGGTGATGACCCGTGTCCATGCCGGCGATGGCACTCTGCTCGCCGAATATGCGCGCGAGCGGCGCCTCTACCTGCCGTCGACCGCCATCCCGCCGCTCCTCAAGGAAGCCTTCATCTCGGCCGAGGACAAGAACTTCTACACCCACGACGGCGTCGACCCCGAAGGCGTGCTGCGCGCCCTCAAGGTGCTCGTCGTCGGCAACAAGCGCGTGCAGGGCGCCTCCACCATCACCCAGCAGGTCGCCAAGAACTTCCTCCTGACCAACGAGCGCACCTTCTCCCGCAAGATCCGCGAAGCGCTTCTCGCCATCCGCATCGAGGGCGCCTATTCCAAGGAAAAGATCCTCGAGCTCTACCTCAACGAGATCTATCTCGGCCTCGGCAACTACGGCGTGGCGGCCGCGGCGCTCGACTATTTCAACAAATCCGTCAACGAGCTGACGATCTCGGAGGCGGCCTATCTGGCGGCGCTGCCCAAGGGGCCGAACAATTACCAGCCGTTCCTCAAGCATGGCGCCGCCGTCGAGCGGCGCAACTGGGTGATCGACCGCATGGTCGAGAACGGCTACGTCTCCAAGGCGGACGGCGAGAAGGCCAAGGCGGCGCCGCTCGGCGTCAATCCGCCCGTCCTGCCAGCCGACACCAACGCGGCCGGCTATTTCGCCGAAGAGGTGCGGCGCGAGCTCTCCGAGCGCTACGGCGAGAAGAAGCTCTATGAAGGCGGCCTTTCGGTCCGCACCACCCTCGATCCCCAGATGCAGGTCATGGCCCGCAAGGCGCTGGTCGACGGCCTCACCCGCTATGACGAGGCGCATGGCTGGCGTGGCGCCATCCGCCACATCGAGCTCGGCGGCGACTGGGGGCCGCCGCTCGCCGATATCCCGGCGCTCAAGGACGTCAGCCCTTGGCGGCTCGCCGTCGTTCTCGAGAGCGGCGACACCGCGGCCCGCCTGGGCCTGCAGCCCGGCCGCGACAAGACCGGCGAGGTCAGCGCGGAGCGCGAGACCGGCCAGCTGACCCTCGAGGGCGCGCGTTGGACGGGCAAGCGCTCGCTGCGCGCCTTCCTGTCGCCGGGCGATGTCGTCTATGTGGAACCGCAGGACGGCAAGCCAGGCCAGTTCCGGCTGCAGCAGGTGCCCGACATCTCCGGCGCGCTCGTCGCCATGGATCCCTATACGGGGCGGGTCTTCGCCATGGTCGGCGGCTTCTCCTTCGATCAGTCCGAGTTCAACCGCGCCACCCAGGCGCTGCGCCAGCCGGGCTCGTCCTTCAAGCCCTTCGTCTATGCCACGGCGCTCGACAACGGCTATACGCCGTCCTCGGTCGTCCTCGATGCCCCGATCGAGATCGACCAGGGGCCGGGCCTCGGCATCTGGCGCCCGGTGAACGACGACAACGAAGGCTCGGGGCCGCATACGCTGCGCTACGGCGTCGAGCATTCGCGCAACCTGATGACGGTGCGGCTCGCCAAGGACATCGGCATGCCGTTGATCGTCGAATATGCCAAGCGGTTCGGCATCTACGACGACATGCTGCCGGTTCTCTCCATGTCGCTCGGCGCGGGCGAGACGACCGTGCTGCGCATGGTGACGGCCTATTCGATGCTGGCCAACGGCGGCAAGCGCATCAAGCCGACGCTGATCGACCGGATCCAGGACCGCTGGGGCCATACGATCTACCGGCACGACGAGCGCGTCTGCGAAGGGTGCGACTCGGACGCCTGGTCCCCCGACCAGACCGAACCCAAGCTCGTCGACAAGCGCGAGCAGGTGCTCGATCCGCTGACCGCCTACCAGATCACCTCGATCCTGGAGGGCGTGATCACCCGCGGCACGGGCCAGGCCGTCAAGGAGCTCAACCGCCATCTGGCCGGCAAGACCGGCACCACCAACGATGCCAAGGACGTCTGGTTCGTCGGGTATTCGGCCGACCTCGCGGTCGGGCTTTATCTCGGCTACGACCAGCCGCGGTCGCTCGGGGCCACCGCGTATGCGGCCCAATATGCGGCGCCGGTGTTCCGCGACTTCATGAAGATGGCGCTGAAAGACAAGCCCGACGTGCCGTTCCGTGTGCCGCCGGGGATCAAGCTGATCTCGGTCGACTACAGGACCGGCATGCGCGGCACCGGATCCGGATCGATCCTCGAAGCCTTCAAGCCGGGGACCGCGCCACCCGACTCCTATTCGGTAATCGGCGACAATTCGGGCGGCGGCCGCGCCTCTGCGCCCCCCGCACCCGCCGACGCCGAACGGGCTGTCGGCAGCGGGACCGGGGGCCTCTACTGACAGGCGTCGCGGCGTCGCACCAGCGTCCCGGTATGATTCGCGATTGCCTTTCGGGTCCGGAGGGTGGATGACGGCGGCGGCCCGGGCATTCGGGCCGCACCCGCCACAGCAGCGAAAGACCATGTCCGAGTTCATCCGAGAGGTCGACGAAGACTATCGTCAAGACCAGATCCGTCGCCTGCTGCTGCGCTACCGCGTTCCGCTCATCGGGGTGCTGGTCCTCGTTCTCGTCGGGGTGGGTGGCTGGCGGTTCTACCTCTACGAGCGTCAGCAGCGGGACGAGGCGGCCGGCGCGCGCTATTTCGCGGCGACCCAGCTCGCGGCGGCCGATCGGCCCGGCTCGATCTCGGCGCTCGACGCCTTGGCCAAGGACGGGCCGGCAGGCTATCGGCTGCTCGCCCGCTTCCGGGCGGCCGGCGAGACGGCGCAAGGCGATGCAGCCGCGGGCGTCAAGGCGTTCGATGCCCTGGCCGAGGACACGGGACTCGACGGGGAATGGCGCGATGTGGCGCGCCTGCGCGCCGCCATGCTGGTCGCCGACAGCGCCGCGCCCGCAGACCTGCACCATCGCCTCGACCCGCTGGCCGACGCCAATGCGCCGTTCCGCAACGTGGCGCGGGAGATCCTGGCCGTGGCCGCCCTCAAGCAGGGTGACGAGGCGCAGGCCAAGCGCTGGGCCGACATGATCGTCGCCGATCCCACGGCGGCGCCGGACCAGCGCCAGCGCGCCGGCCTCTACCTCGCCCTCGTGCGCGCCGGGAAGCCGACCGCCGCGACACCATGAGCACCGTCGCCATCATCGGCCGCCCCAATGTCGGCAAGTCGACGCTGTTCAACCGGCTCGTCGGCCGCAAGCTGGCACTCGTCGACGATCAGCCCGGCGTAACGCGCGATCGTCGCGAAGGCGAGGCCGAGCTGCAGGACCTCGGCTTCACGCTGGTCGACACCGCCGGGCTCGACGACGCTGCCGAAGACAGTCTCCTTGGCCGCATGCGCCTTCAGACGGAGGTCGCTGTCGCGGATGCCGACGTCATCCTCTTCGTCATCGACAGCCGGGCCGGGCTCACGGCCGGCGACCGGCATTTCGCCGATCTCGTGCGTCGCGCCGGCAAGCCGATCGTCGTCGTGGCCAACAAGGCGGAAGGCCGCGCCGGCGAGGCCGGAGCCCTCGAAGCCTACGAACTTGGGCTTGGCGTCCCGGTCGCGGTTTCGGCCGAGCATGGCGAGGGCATGATCGATCTCTACGATGCGCTCGTGGCTCACCTGCCGGGCGCGCGCCTCGGGACGAGCGAAGAGCTCGAGGCGTCGGCGAGGACCTTCGCCGACGACGAGGACGGCAGCGAGCGCGACGAATCGAAGCCGCTGCGGATCGCCGTGGTCGGCCGCCCCAATGCCGGCAAGTCTACGCTGCTGAACAGCCTGCTGGGCGAGGACCGGCTCTTGACCGGTCCGGAGCCCGGCATCACGCGCGATGCCATCGGGCTCGACACCGAATGGCGGGGCAGGGCGGTCAAGGTCTTCGATACGGCCGGCCTGCGCAAGCGCGCCCGGATCGAGGACAAGGTCGAGAAGCTGGCGGCGGGCGACGCCATCCGAGCCATCAAATTCGCCGAGGTGGTGGTCGTGCTGCTCGACGCCACCATCCCGTTCGAGAAGCAGGACCTGACCATCGCCTCTCTGACCGAACGCGAGGGCCGCGCCCTGGTCATCGGCCTCAACAAATGGGACCTGATCGAGGCACGGGGGTCGACGCTCTCGGAGCTCAAGGCGGAGGCCGACCGGCTGCTGCCGCAGGTCAGGGGCGTGGCGGTGGTGCCCTTGTCGGGCCTGACACGGTTCAACATCGACAAGCTGATGGAGGCGGTGGTCCGGGTCGACGAGATCTGGAACCGCCGCATCTCGACCGCCAGGCTCAACCGCTGGCTCGGCGCGGTGCTGGACCAGAACCCGCCGCCGGCGGTCAGCGGGCGGCGGATCAAGATCCGCTACATGACGCAGGCCAAGGCGCGGCCGCCGACCTTCATTCTCTTCGGCAACCAGCTCGCGGCGCTGCCCACCTCCTACAGCCGCTTCCTGGTCAGTGGATTACGGGAGAGTTTCGAGCTTCCCGGCGTACCGATCCGCATCCTGCTGCGGCAGGGCGACAATCCCTATGACAGAAAGCGCAAGCGCTGACGGCGACTGTCAGGCCGGCCCCTGGTAGCTCAACACCTTGTCGGTCGGAAAGTCGTAGAGCCTGCCGGTCTCTGTCCAGTCCGGCCGGCAGAGCGCGACGAGCTTAGGCGCGAAATCCTCCGGCGTCTTCAGCGTCTCGGGGTCCTCGCCCGGCATCGCCTTGGCCCGCATGGCGGTGCGCAAGGGGCCGGGATTGACGCTCATGACCTTCACGGCCGAGGTGGTCGCGGTCTCCGCCGCATAGGTGCGCGCCAGCGCGTCGAGCGCTGCTTTCGACACCGCGTAAGGTCCCCAATAGGGGCGGAACTCGGCTCTGTGTCCGGCGCCCGAGGAAACGAAGACCACGCGCCCGGCGTCCGACTGGCGGAGCAAGACGTCGAGCGAGCGGATCAGCCGGTAGTTGGCCGTGACATTGACGGCGAGCACGTTCTCCCAAGGTTTCGGGTCGGCATGGCTGAGCGGCGTCACCTGGCCGAGCTGGCCCGCGTTGGCGACGAGGATGTCGAGCTTGCCCCAGCGCTGGTGCAGCGCGGCGCCGAGACGGTCGAGCGCGTCGAAATCCGTCATGTCGCAAGGCACGAGCGTCGCTTCCCCGCCACGCTTGCGGATCTCGTCGTCGAGTTCCTCGAGGGCGCCCTGGGTACGGGCGAGCGCCACGACGTGGGCGCCGGCGCGCGCCAACTCGAGCGCCACGGCGCGGCCGATGCCGCGCGAGGCTCCAGTGACCAGGGCGAGGCGACCGTCGAGGTCGTTGGACATGGAACGCGCCCCGCTTCAGCTTGCCTCGGCCAGCATCGACCATTGCTTGGGATTGGACTCGGCCAGCACGTCCGTGAGCCGCGTCGGGTAGTCGCCGGTGAAGCAATGGTCGGTGAACTGAGGCCGGACCGGATCCCGCCGGGCATGGCCCATCGCCCGGTAGATGCCGTCGACCGACAGAAAGGCGAGCGAATCGGCGCCCATATAGGCCCGCATGCCCTCGAGATCCATCTGCGCTGCCAACAGCTTGTTCCGCTCCGGCGTATCGATCCCGTAGTAATCCGGGTGGGTGATCGGCGGACAGGCGATGCGGAAATGCACCTCGCGGGCGCCGGCGTCGCGCATCATCTGCACGATCTTGACCGAGGTCGTGCCGCGGACCACCGAATCGTCGATCAGCACGATGCGCCTGCCCTCGACGACGCCGCGGTTGGCCGAGTGCTTCATGCGGACGCCGAGCTCGCGGATCGACTGGCTCGGCTGGATGAAGGTGCGGCCGACGTAATGGTTGCGAATGATGCCGAGCTCGAACGGAATGCCGGAGGCCTGGGCGAAGCCGAGCGCGGCCGGCACGCCCGAATCGGGCACGGGAACCACCACATCCGCCTCGGCCGGGCTTTCCGCCGCGAGCTCCGCCCCGAACGTCTTGCGCACCGCATAGACCGAGCGACCATGCACGAGAGAGTCCGGCCGCGCGAAGTAGATATACTCGAAGATGCAGGGCCGCGCCGGCTGCGGCGGGAAGGGCTTCAGGCTCTCGACGCCGCCCTCGGAGATGAGGACGATCTCGCCGTTCTCGACATCGCGGACGTAGCGCGCTCCGATGATGTCGAGCGCGCAGGTCTCGGACGCCAGGATGTAGCGGCCGTCGAGCTCGCCGAGCACCAGCGGCCGGATGCCGAGCGGGTCGCGCACGCCGATCAGCTTCTTGTTGGTCATGCAGACGAGCGCGTAGGCGCCTTCGATCTGGCGCAGCGCCTCGATGAAGCGCTCGATGAAGCGCGGCTTGCGGGAGCGGGCCACGAGATGGAGGATGACTTCGGTGTCGGAGGTCGACTGACAGATGGCGCCGTCCTTGACAAGGGCGCGGCGCAACGCGAGGCCATTCGTGAAATTGCCGTTGTGGGCCACCGCGAAACCGCCGCCGTCGAGCTCGGCGAAGAGCGGCTGCACGTTGCGCAGGATGGTCTCGCCGGTCGTGGCATAGCGGACGTGGCCGACCGCGACCTCGCCCGTGAGCCGCGCCATCGTCGACTCCTTGGAGAAATGGTCGCCGACGAGGCCGTGCCGGCGCTCCGAATGGAACTGCCGACCGTCGAAGGCCACGATACCGGCCGCTTCCTGGCCGCGGTGCTGGAGCGCATGAAGCCCCAGCGCCGTCACGGCGGCGGCGTCCGGATGGCCGAAGATGCCGAAGACGCCGCACTTCTCGCGCAGGCTGTCGGATTCGAGGTCGCTCAATGGCCCGTCCTCATGCGAACCGGCCGGCAGGCTCGCCACGCCGCAACGAGATCATATGGTAGCCGGAAGACCGAGCGCAAAGAAGCCGCGAATCGTCGCTCAGGGTTTCTTGCCGGGTTGGGCACCGCCCTTTCCGAGCAGGTTGTCGAGCTTCTGGCGGTCCGTCGTGGGTAAAGCGCCCGGCGGGTTCGGCACGCGGGGCGTCGCGTCGGTCTTCTGCTGCGGCACGGCGGGGTCCGGGCTTGCCGGCGGGCTTTCGGAATCGGCCGGTACGTCCTCGCTCGGCTCGGTCTTGTCCTTCCCAAGATGCTTCAGGAAGGTGTTCTCCGGATTGACGGGCAGCAGGGCCTTAATCTCATTGCCCGTCGCTTCGAGCAGGGGCTTGGATTTGGCCGTCGTCACCCAGTCCGGTTGCTTGCTGGGCTGCACGAGCCAGGTGAAGAACAGGAAGGCGACGACGCCCAGGAGGAAGCCGCGCGCCGCGCCGAAGAGGAAGCCGAGCGTCCGGTCGAGCGCGCCGACCTTGCTGTCGAGAATGGCTTCCGACAGCTTCACCGTCACGATCGACACGATGATCAGCGTGGCGAAGAAGACCGCCGCGATCGCCACGACCTTGGCGATGGTTTCCTTGGCGATGTAGGGCGTTACATAGGGCAGGACGTAGGGGTAGAGGTAATAGCCCGCCACCGCCGCCGCACCCCAGGAGGCGATCGCCAGAATCTCGCGCGTGAAGCCGCGCACCATCGAGAGCAGCGCGGAGACCGCAACGATCAGCAGCAGCCCCAGATCGAGATAGGACGGCATGTTTCAGGCCTCGTGCAAACTTGCGGTCATGGTCGCGACGAGTCACCGAACCCGTTCTACCGAAACGCCTTATACCGAAGGCGCCTCCCGGCGTCACCTCGCGAGGCCGCCCCGTTCGTCCTCATCGGGGCCAACCCGGCGGCGCCTGCCGCCCGGCAGCGCCGCGACGCGGCTGACGATATCGGCGATATGGGCCGTCCTGTCGACGCGCAGGCCCGCCGGATCCTCTGCCGCGGTGGCGGGCGCGACCGCGGTCCCGAAGCCGAGCTTCGCCGCCTCCTTCATGCGGGAGCCAGCATGCACGACGGGCCGGATCGAGCCCGAAAGACCGATCTCGCCGAAGAAGACCGCGTCGGTCGGCAGGATCTTGCCGGTGACGGACGAGACCAGCGCCGCCGCGGCCGCGAGATCGGCCGCCGGCTCCGCGATCCGCAAACCGCCGGCGACGTTCAGATAGACGTCGTAAGCCCCGAGCCTGACGCCGGCATGGGTTTCGAGCACGGCGATGACCATGGCGAGACGATTCTGGTCCCAGCCGACGACGGCGCGGCGCGGCATGCCGAGCGCGGTCGGCGCGACGAGCGCCTGGAACTCGACGAGCAGCGGCCGCGTGCCTTCCATCCCGGCGAAGACGGCCGTGCCGGGCGCGGTCGCGTCGCGCCCCGAGAGGAAGAAGGCGGAGGGGTTGGGCACCTCCGCGAGACCACGGCCGGTCATCTCGAAGACGCCGATCTCGTCGGTCGGCCCGAAGCGGTTCTTGAGCGCCCGCAGGATGCGGAAGTGGTGGCCCGCGTCGCCGTCGAACGACATGACGGCATCGACCATGTGCTCGACGACGCGGGGACCGGCGATCTGGCCGTCCTTGGTGACATGACCGACGAGGATCACGGCCGCCTGCGAGCTCTTGGCGTAGCGGATGAGGAACTGCGCCGCCGCGCGCACCTGGGACACCGTGCCGGGCGCGGCCTCGACCGTCTCGGTCCACATGGTCTGGATCGAGTCGATCACCACCAGACTGAAGGGCGGTCCGGCGGCGAGCGAGGCGGTGATGTCCTCGATGCTGGTGGCGGCCGCGAGCTCGACCGGCGCGCCCGACAGGCCGAGCCGCTCCGCCCGCAGGCGCACCTGCGCCACCGCCTCCTCGCCCGACACATAGGCGACCCGGGCGCCTGTCGCCGCCAAGCTGGCGCAGGCCTGGATCAGCAGCGTCGACTTGCCGACGCCCGGCTCGCCGCCGATGAGGATCACCGAGCCCGGCACGAAGCCGCCGCCGGTGACGCGGTCGAGCTCGGCGAGGCCGCTCGCGGTGCGCGGCGGCTCGCTGCCCGTCGCGGCGAGGCCTTGGAACTCGATCAGCCGGCCGCGACCCGCCTTGCGGGCGGTGGCGGCGCCGATGCCCGAGGCGGGGTTCTCCTCGACGATGGAGTTCCAGGCGCCGCAGGCCTCGCATTTCCCCTGCCAGCGGCTGGTGACGGCACCGCAGGCCTGGCAGACGTAGGTCGAACGCGACTTGCTCATACTCTCGATCGGCTCTCTTGCGCGGCCGACGCGCCGCAACCGTCCCCGACATAGTGGCGGCGGTAGCGATGCCCAAGGCTGGTCAGGATCTCGTAGCCGATCGTGCCCGCCTGTCGGGCCAGGTCGTCGATGCCGGCGTGCTCCCCGAGTATCTCGGCCATCAGGCCGGGTTTCGCCTCGCCCTCCGGCAGGTCGGTCACGTCGACGATGGTGAGATCCATCGAGATGCGACCCACGATCGGGCAGGGCCGGCCGCCGACGAAGACCGGCGCGCCGTGGCGCCCGAGGCCGCTGGCACCCATCGGCAGGCCGTCCGCATAGCCGAGCGCCAGGGTGGCGAGCCGCGAGGGGCGCGCCGCGGTCCAGCGGGCATTGTAGCCTGCGGTCGCACCGGCCGGGACATGGCGAACCTGCAGGACGCGCGTCTCGAGCCGCACGGCCGGCCGCATCGGATTCGAGGCATCCGGGGTCGGATTGCCGCCGTAGAGTGCGTAGCCGGGGCGCACGAGAGCGTAATGCGGTCGCTGCGGCAGGAAGATGCCGGATGAATTGGCGAGCGAGGCGGGCAGGGCGCCGAGCGCCCCATGACGCAGCGCCTCGAAGGCGGCGATCTGGCGCGCATTGACGGGCTCGGCCGGCATCTCGGCGGAGACGAGATGGCTCATGACGAGATCGACGCGCGCCGCCGCAAGCCTCTCCACCGTGAATCCGCCCGCCTCCTCGACCGGAAAGCCGAGGCGGTTCATGCCGGTGTCGACATGCAGCGCGCAGCTGAGCCGCTCGGGCGATTTCGCCGCGACAAGCAACGCCTCCCAGGCGGAAAGTTCGTGCGGCGAGCCGATGACCGGGTCGAGGGCGGCGTCGATATAATCGGCGATGGGCGCGGTCTCCGGATGAAATCCATTGAGCACGAGGATCCGTGCTTCGGCCCCGCGATCGCGCAGCGCCTGCCGGACGCGGCGACCTTCCGACACGTGGGCGACGAAGAAGGTCCGGCAGCCGGCCATCGAGAGCGCCGGCACCACCGCTTCGATGCCGCAGCCATAAGCGTCGGCCTTGACCGCCGCGCCGCATTGGGCGGGCGCCGCCCGCGCCGCCAGCCGCCGCCAGTTCTCGCCGATGGCGTCGAGATCGATGGTCAGCTCCGCGAGGCCGTCGCGGCGTCCGTCCGAAGCCTCGTTCACCGGTGCACCGGCAGGGCGTCCTCGCGGGCGAGGTTCGAGAAGCGCGTCACTTCGGCATCGAACTGCAGCTCCACCGTGCCGGTCGGCCCATGGCGCTGCTTGCCGATGATGATCTCCGCCTTGCCATGGGCGCGCTCGATGTCCGACAGCCAGGCGGTGAATTCCTCGGTGCCTTCGCGCGGCTGCCGGTTCTTCAGGTAATATTCCTCGCGATAGACGAACATGACGACGTCGGCGTCCTGCTCGATCGAGCCGGATTCGCGCAGGTCGGAGAGCTGCGGGCGCTTGTCCTCGCGCGATTCGACCTGGCGCGAGAGCTGCGATAGCGCCACGATGGGAACGTTCAGCTCCTTGGCAAGGGCCTTGAGGCCAGTGGTGATCTCGGTCAGCTCCTGCACGCGGTTGGCCTGGGCGTTCTTCGAGGCCCCCGAGAGGAGCTGTAGATAGTCGATGACGAGGACGTCGAGGCCGCGCTGTCGCTTGAGGCGCCGGGCGCGGGCCGTCAGCTGCGCGATCGAGATGCCGCCGGTCTGGTCGATGTAGAAGGGCACGGTCTGCATCTCGCGCGCCGCTTCGGTGATCGCGTGGAAGTCGTCCTCGGAGATGTCGCCGCGCCGGATGCGGTAGGAGGCGACGCCGGACTGTTCGGCGATGATGCGGGTGGCGAGCTGCTCGGCCGACATTTCGAGGGAGAAGAAGCCGACGATGCCGCCGTTGGTGGTCGCATGGCTGCCGTCCGGCTTGACCTCGAACCGATAGGCCCGGGCGATGTTGAAGGCGATATTGGTGGCGAGCGAGGTCTTGCCCATGGCGGGTCGCCCCGCCAGCACGACGAGGTCGGATTGCTGCAGGCCGCCGAGCTGGCGGTCGAGGTCGGTCAAGCCGGTCGAAATGCCGGACAGCTTGCCGTCACGCTCATAGGCCCGGGCAGCGACGTCGATGGCGATGGTCAGCGCGTCGGAGAAGCGCTGGAAGCCGCCCTCCGTACGGCCGGTCTCGGCGATCTCGTAGAGGCGTCGCTCGGCCTCCTCGATCTGGTCGCGCGGCGAATGGTCGACCGGCGAATCGTAGGCCACGTTGACCACTTCCTCGCCGATGGCGATGAGGCTGCGGCGCAACGCGAGATCGTAGATGACCCGGCCGTAGTCGGCCGCGTTGATCACGGTCGTGGCTTCGGCCGCGAGACGGGCGAGGTACTGGGGCAGGGTGATGCCGCCGAGGTCGTGCTCGCCCAAGAAGGTCTTGAGCGTGATCGGCGTGGCGATCTTGCCGCCGCGGATCAGGGACGAGGCGACCTCGTAGATGCGGCGATGGATCTCTTCGGAGAAATGCCCGGGCTGCAGGAAATCCGAGACCCTGTCGAAGGCGTCGTTGTTGACGAGGATCGCACCGAGCAAGGCCTGCTCGGCCTCGACGTTGTGCGGCGCCAGCCGGTAAGGCTCGGCTTCGGCCGCCGCGCCGCCCGGCCGTCGCTGGAGGCTCTCCACATTGGTCATTCTGGTCAGGCCTCCGAAACCGTTCAGCACGGGCCGGGCCACGACGCACGCCGTTCGGCGTGCGCGGGGATGGCGGGCTCGTCGCGCGGAAGCGGGGGTTCTAATACGCTCGGACGGTCATGGAAACCATGCGATGGCGGGATCGTCGATCCGGCCGGGTGCCGTGGCATTTCGGCCCGATGTCGACGCGACGGCGCGCGGACCGACCGTGCATCATATATCGGTCATGCGCTTGGCTTTCCGCGAAGCTTCGCTAAGCTCGCGGCAAAGCCAAGGCGTCGCATCGACGGGGGAGGGTTGAGCGGTGCAGGTCGAAAACAAGGTCGAGCCGGGTGGTGCGCCCGGTCGGATCAGGGCCGAAGATGGCCGCTGCCAAGGGGCGCGACCGGTCTATGCGGCGCTCGATCTCGGCACCAACAATTGCCGACTGCTCATCGCCAGGCCCTGCGCCTCGGGCTTGCATGTCATGGACGCATTCTCGCGCATCGTGCGGCTCGGGGAGAACCTGACGTCGACGGGGCAGCTCAGCGACGCCGCGACCTCGCGCACGCTTTCGGCGCTCGCGGTCTGCCGCGGCAAGATGGAGGCACGGCGCGTCACCCGGGCGCGGCTGATCGCCACCGAAGCCTGCCGCGCGGCGGCCAATGGCGCGGCCTTCATCGAGGAGGTCCGCGAGCAGACCGGCCTCATGGTCGAGATCGTCGACCGGGAGACGGAGGCCTGCCTCGCGGCGGAAGGCTGCGCGGCGCTCGCCGACGAGGAGGCCGAGGGCGTGATCCTGTTCGATATCGGCGGAGGCTCGTCCGAGATCGTGTGGCTCGGGCGGCCGAGGCCGGGCCAGCCGGGGATCACGATCCGCGATCGGATCCGGGCCTGGACCTCGCTGCCGCTCGGCGTCGTCTCGCTGGCGGACAGGTTCGGCGGCAAGGTGGTCACGGCGGCGGTCTTCGAGGCCATGGTCGACTATGTGGCCGACAAGCTGGCTCCCTTCGCCGAGCAGGCCAGGGCCGAGTCGCGCTGCGGCAAGTTCCATCTCCTCGGCACCTCGGGGACCGTCACCACGGTCGCTGGCGTGCATCTCGGTCTTCTGCGCTACGACCGGCGCCGCGTCGACGGCCTGTGGATGAGCAATCATCAGGTCAACGAGGCGATCGCGCGCCTGCTCGCCATGCCGTTCGACGAGCGCGTCGCCCATGGCTGCATCGGACCGGACCGGGCCGATCTGGTGCTCGCCGGTTGCGCCGTGCTCGAAGCCGTGCGACGCCTGTTCCCGAGCCGGCGCCTGCGGATCGCCGATCGCGGCCTGCGCGAGGGAATCCTGATCCAGATGATGAAGAGCGACCGGGTCTGGTGCCGGCCGGTCCAGTGAGGCTATCCTCGTGACGTCCGACAAGGCAGGCTCCGGCCGCGCGGGTGGCCGTTCGCTCAAGACGCGGGTCAAGACGGCGCGTAAGCGCTCGTTGTCCTCGACGCTGTGGCTGTCGCGCCAGCTGAACGACCCCTACGTGGTCCGCGCCCGGGCGGAAGGCTATCGGTCCCGCGCCGCCTTCAAGCTGATGGAGATCGACGACCGGCACCGGCTGCTGAAACTTGGCCAGCGCATCGTCGACCTCGGGGCCGCGCCCGGCGGCTGGTCGCAGGTCGCGGCGGAGCGGGTCGGGACTGCGACCGGTTCGGGCCAGGTCGTGGCCATCGACCTCCTGGAGATGGAGCCGGTGCCCGGCGTCGGCTTCGCGGTCATGGATTTCAACGATGCCGACGCGCCCGCGCGCCTCAAGGCCATGCTGGGAGGCCCGGCGGACGGCGTGCTCTCCGACATGGCCGCCAATGCCACCGGCCATCGCAAGACGGACCAGCTGCGCATCATCGGCCTCGTCGAGCTCGCCGCGGATTTCGCCCGCGAGGTGCTGGCGCCGCGCGGCTTCTTCCTCGCCAAGGTGCTGCAGGGCGGGACCGACGCGACGCTTCTCGCCGCCCTGAAACGCGATTTCGCGGTCGTGAAACATATCAAGCCCGCCGCGAGCCGAGCCGATTCGTCCGAACTCTACGTCCTGGCGACGGGGTTCCGTGCCCGGCCCGCGCCGAGCGCCCCGCCTTCGCCGAGCACCGCCGCCGGCTGATCGCCGAGCCCCGCGGTGGTCGTCACCGCGCTCGCCACGCTGGCGCGGGGGGTCGGTCGCAACGCGTCCCCGGCGCCCTGCGGCAGGCGAGCGAAAACGAGGGCCGCCGTCGCCGAGATGGCCGCGACGCCGAAGAAGGCGAAGCTGA
>DATBEH010000148.1:0-36388 GCA_036276175.1 Lichenihabitans sp. | reverse complement strand
CGCTCTGGTTCATGGGCGGCTTCCGCATTCATCCGACGATCCTGCCGCTGTTCGGTGCCATCTTCCTGTACAACCTCGGCGGCTTCATTTCCCTCGTCCCGCACCTCGACGAGAGCGACCCCAAAGTCTTCATGCTTCTGTCGCTCTATCTGGCCTCGACGGCAGTCTTCTTCGCGCTGTTTTTCGCCGAGGATACGGTGCGGCGCACGGAGCTCTGCCTCAAGGTCTATGCGGCCAGCACCGTTCTGGCGGCGCTCTGCGGCATCATCGGCTATGTCGGCATCGATGGCCTGAATGCCATCTTTTCCCGCTACGGCCGGGCCTCCGGCTCGTTCAAGGACCCCAACGTGATGGGCTCCTACCTGGTGCTCGGCGGGGTCTATTTCGTCCAGACGCTGGTGCTGCGGAAGACCCGCCATGTCGTGGCGACATCGCTCTGCCTGATGATCGTCGTCGCCGGCATCTTCCTGTCCTTCTCGCGCGGATCGTGGGCCGCCTTCGTGATCGCCACGCTGCTCAGCATCGGCCTCACCTATGCGACGTCGGCCGACCCGAAGTTGCGGCGGCGCATCGTCGCGATGAGCGTCGCGGCGGCCCTCCTGACCGTGCTGGCGGTGATCGTCCTCCTGATGTTCAGCAGCGTGCGAACGCTGTTCCTCGAACGTGCGACGCTCGAGCAGGACTACGACAGCGGCGCCACCGGGCGGTTCGGCAACCAGATCCGCTCCCTGCCGATGCTGCTCGACAGCATCAACGGTCTCGGCCCCCTGCGCTTCCGCCTGATCTTCGGCCTCGAGCCGCACGACACCTACATCAACGCCTTCGCGTCCTATGGCTGGCTCGGCGGCTTCGGTTTCCTGCTCCTCGTCGGCCTGACCACCTATGTGGGCTTTCGCGTCGCCTGGCGGCCCTCGCCCTACCGGCGGATCGCCCAGGTCTACTGGCCGTCGCTCTTCGTCTTCTTTCTTCAGGCGTTTCAGATCGACATCGACCACTGGCGGCACGTCTTCCTGCTGCTCGGCGCCGTTTGGGGGCTCGAAGCGGCCCGCGCGCGCTGGCAGGCGGAGCCTCGATCCATCGGCGCGACCCGCCGCACCGACGATCACGCGGCCATCGAGCCCGGCCCGCGCAAAATTATGGCCGAATCGCGGACAGCCGCCTGAAACCGCGGCACGCCTCCTGCGTATCTTCCGCGTCCCTTCCGATGCAGGGGGGTTAGGATGTTGGAGAAGAAGATGAATTTCATCAGCAGGAAGCATTCGATCGCCGGGCTCGTCGTCGCCGCTTCGCTGGCGGCCGCTCCGGTTTACGCGGCCATGACCAAGATGGTCGGCGGCGCCCCGATGTATCCGAACAAGAACATCGTCGAGAATGCGGTCCATTCCAAGGATCACACCACGCTCGTCGCCGCCGTGAAGGCCGCCGGCCTCGTCGATACGCTCGAGGGCCCCGGCCCGTTCACGGTCTTCGCGCCGACCAACAAGGCCTTCGCCAAGCTGCCCAAGGGCACGGTCGACACGCTCCTCAAGCCCGAGAACAAGGATACGCTCACCAAGATCCTGACCTATCATGTCGTTCCCGGCACGCTGACGGCGAAGGACCTGATGGCGCAGGTCAAGGAGGGCGGCGGCAAGGCCGAGCTGAAGACGGTCGAAGGCGACACGCTCACGGTCGAGAAGGCCGGCAAGGGCCTCGTGATCATCGACGGCAAGGGTGACAAGGCGCGGGTCACGATTTCGGACGTCATGCAGTCGAACGGCGTGATCCACGTCATCGACACCGTGCTCCAGCCGGCCGGCTAGGACACTCCAAAGCCGCGCCCGGTCCCGCGCGACGCTCGGGCCGGGCGCCCGACACGATGGTGAGCGATGTGGGCTTCAGTTCTCGTCCTCGTTGCCGGCCTGATGGGTGCGGCGGGACTGGCGATGCTGGCGGCCGCGGCCCACATCGGCGGAGGCGATCTGGCCCGGACGGGCGGCACGATCCTTCTTGTTCACGCGGTCGCTGTCCTGGCGACGGCCGCGCCGGCCTGCAACGCGGGGACCGTTCCCCGCGGTGCGCTCGCCGCCGCGACGCTTCTGGCCCTCGGCACGGCGCTGTTCGGCACGGATCTCGGCTTCGCCGCCTTCCTGGGTGCTCGACCCGTCCCGCTGGCGGCGCCCCTGGGCGGCATGGCCATGATCGCCGGATGGCTGCTGCTCGCGGCGACCGCGGCGGTGCAACTGATGCGGCGCAACCATTGAGCGTTTTTCGAGCGGAGGCCGCCACGGAGGACTTGGCTTTGAACCCGACGCTCGCTAGCGTTGTCGGCACCTTCAGACTTAGGCCCGCCATGCCCGCGGACCCGAGCGATACGGAGCGCCGATGCTCGGGTCCAGTCATGAACTTGCCGAGGTCCTGGGTCGCGTCGCGATGCGCGACCGGGACGCGTTCCAGACACTTTATCAGGCGACGAGCTCGAAGCTCTACGGCATCATCGTCCACATCTTGACGCGCCGCGGCATCGCCGACGAGGTTCTGCAGGACGTGTATGTCAAGATCTGGGAACATGCGGGAGACTATGACGAAGGGCGGGCGTCGGCCATCACTTGGATGGCCACCATCGCCCGCAACCGGGCGCTCGACGAAGTGCGGCGGGCGAAGACCCTGCCCGTGTCGGCGATGCCGGAAGGATTCGACGTGCCGTTCGACGGTGAACACCCCCTCGACCAGCAGGAGCGAAGCGAAGAGCTGAAGCGCCTGCTGCAGTGCCTCGATGGGCTCGACCGTGAGAAGCGTGAAGCCGTGCTCCTCGCCTATTACCGTGGTCTGAGCCGGGAGGCTTTGTCTCAGCGGTTCGGCCGGCCCGTGGCGACCATCAAGACATGGCTGCACCGCAGCCTGTCGCAACTGAGAACCTGTCTGACCCAATGAGCCCCCCCGACGAGGACGATCCTGACGCTGCCGAATATGCGCTCGGAACGCTCGACGCCGCGGAACGGGCGGCGGCCGACATGCGGCGGCGCGCCGACCGGGGCTTCGATGCATCGGTGGTGCAGTGGGAAGCGCGGCTTTCCCCGTTGAACGAGGCTTTCCCGGAGCTGGCTCCGCCGTCTCATCTCTACGCCAGGCTGATGGAACGGCTGTTCGGTTCGGGCCAGCCCGCCGGCGGGACCGATCCGGTCCGCCTGATGTCGCTGACCCGAAGCGTGCGACGGTGGCGCCTGGCGACCGGAGCCATGACGGCGCTCGCGGCCGCCCTGCTCGCCTTCGTGCTGATCGAGCCGCCACCTGCCGCCACCGGCAAGTTCGTCGCGGTACTGCAGCGCGACGCCAATTCGCCGGCCATGATCCTCGACGTCGACATTGCTGCACGCCGGCTGACCATCCGGCCGGTGTCGACGGAGGAGCCCGCGGACAAGAGCCTGCAACTCTGGCTCATCAATCCGGAAGTCGGCGGCGCCCGATCGCTCGGGCTCCTGTCGAACCGCGCGCTGACGCAGGCCTCGCTCAAGGACTACGATCCGGCCGTGATCGCCCGCGCCACCTATGCGGTGACGCTCGAGCCCTTGGGAGGCTCGCCGACGGGCGCGCCCTCCGGACCGCCGATCCTCTCCGGCAAGCTCCTGAACGCGGGCCACTGACCGGCCCCGCCACACGGCGCCGCAGGGGAAATCGCCGGAGCGCCGGGTTGATTTCAGCAAACCTTCATCCGATATCGGGTTCAGATGCGGGTGAGCGCGCCCAGCCTGTCGACCATGGCGTCGGGCCGACAACCAAGCGTCGCGGCGCGGGCGGCCGACCTCGCTGCGAGGCCGACGGAGCTGCGACGGACAAGGGAGAAAAACGCGAAGGGGACGGCCGGCATTCGCCTCCGGGCGAGGGTGGCCGCCGCTTTGAGATCGACGCCGAAGACCGAGTCCTTCCGCTTAATCAGGGGTTTGATCATGAGCAATGAGACCGGGTCTCGAGAGGCATCGGAACCCGCACCGGCCAACCCGGGAGATGCGACGAAGCTCAAGGAAGAGATGCTCTCGACGATCCCGAGCCTTCGGGCCTTCGCGTTTTCGCTCTGCGGCAACGGAGACCGGGCCGACGATCTCGTGCAGGAAACGCTCATGAAGGCGTGGATCAACCAGACGTCGTTCACGCATGGCACGAGCATGTCGGCCTGGCTGTTCACCATCCTGCGCAACGTCTTCTATTCCGAATATCGCAAACGGCGGCGCGAGGTCGAGGATGCCGAGGGAACCATGGCGGCGCGCCTCGTGTCCGTCCCCGAGCAGAACGGCCACATGGACCTGCAAGACCTGCGCACCGCGCTGTCGAAGCTCCCGCCCGAACAGCGCGAGGCTCTGATCCTCGTCGGCGGCTCGGGATTCGCCTACGAGGAGGCGGCCCAGATCTGCGGCTGCGCCCTCGGTACGTTGAAAAGCCGCGTCAACCGCGCCCGGACCGCGATCGCCGCCCTGATGGCGATCGAGAGTACCGGCGACGTCGGACGTCCCGAGTGGCATTCCATGGGCGAGCTCGGCAGCATCATGATGTGGGAACGCAACTGAGCCCATCGGGCGCATCCAATATCGGGCTGCGGCGGCGCATGGACCTCGAGCGGAGCGGCGGTATCCTGGACGAAGGTCCAGGACGGGATCCCAGGTCTTCGCCGGCCGGCGACATGGCGCTCGACGTCACTCAGGAAGATGAGGCTTAGGCCTTCATCGCTGGGTCAAACACCTCTCCATGTCAGTGCATTATGCCGACGACCTCACTTCGAATGTGAGGACGGCGGCGTCCGAGCAAGCGAGACGGGCACGTCCGACCCGTTGCGGTCCGATGGGGCGGTGATCGACGTGATCGGTCTGCTCGTCGCGTGAACGCCATCCGCGGCAGGGCTGGAGCAACATCGGATCAGACGGGATCGCAGTGCGATTCCGTCCCGATGACACCGCTCGCACGTCAAAGCCGGAGCAGGTCGGCAACAACCGAACATGCTCTCGCGGGATCTGTCCCGCATGGCGGGCGCCTGCTCGACGGTGAAGCGAAACGGCGCGGCTCCGCTTTCAAGATTCCGCATCGGTGCGGGGCCGTCTCACGGCACGGGATGGAGTTCGACCCTCAACTCGATCAGGACGGCCGCGACCGCCCGTCGAGACAGGGCGTAGTCGTGCGACTAACCCCGGATCGAGCAGGGAACCCGTTGCCGCCGAAGCGGCGAATTTCCGGTCGTCGCGGACAGCACGACCGTCCGCGCGGCCGCCGCCCGGCATCGAAGCCTGGCGAGCCGTTGCGCCTCGTGCTTTGAGCCAACCTGGTCAGGAGTGTCGGGCGGCGAAGCACTGCGGCCCGAACGTGTCATGCGCGCTTTCCTCAAATCATAAAGCCGAGAGGCCGCGCCGCCGAGCCTTCCTCAAAGCAGAAAGAGCGCGGCCGAAGCCGCGCTCTTCCGATCGTTTGACGATGTCCGAAGCTTAGAAGTCGCGCTCGATACGGAGGCGGCCTTCGAACGAATCGGGGTCCTTCACGATGCCCGCGGGCAGGGCGACGACCGGGGAACCGGCGATCGGGCTGTTGACCGTCCCAGGAACCTTCTGATTGACCTTGATGTACATGAACTCGATGCCGATCTGCAGGTCCTTGACCGGGAACCAGTTGACCTGGTCCGCGATGCGATATTCGTTCGCATCGCCGACACCGCCATTGTACCAGGCGATGTTCTTCGCGGCGCCGTAGCCGGAGTGCTCATAGGAGCCGAAGATGATGTTGTTGAAGTTCGGCGTCAGGAAGTGCACGAAGCCGCCGCTGACCGAATAGCTTCGGGCCTTGGCCAGGGTGAACGCTCCCGGAGCGCCCGGAGCGGCGATGGCGATGGCGTCCACGCTCGGGCGGAAGAGACCGCCGACGACGATCGGGCTGCCGTAGTTACCTGAGAAGGTGTTGCTGTTCACGTAAGCCGTGGCACCCGTCTCGTAGCCGCCTTCGAGGTTGAACTCGTCGCCAGCCGCCAGCATCGGAAGCTTGAACTGCACCGCGCCGTGAACACCGAAGCCATCCGCATCACGACCGTAGATGGAGGTGCCCGGAGCGGTGTTCGCCGCCGTCGCCAGCTGGTGATAGGCGCCCGACAATTGCGCCGCACCCCAGGCCTGATCGATACGCAGCACGCCGACGATGTCCGGGATCTTGTCGCCCGAATAGTTGACCGGGGTGCCCAAGGTGCCGAGCGTGTTGTTGATGCCGTAGCGGCGAGCGTTGGGGTCTTCCACCGAGACCGTGGCCGAGAAGCCGCCGCCGAACGTCGCCGTATAGGCGAAGGCCTGCGTCGAGTTGTCGGTCGTGGCCACGCCATCGAAGCCGTAGGGATCGGCGCCGAAATCGTAGAAGGACTGCACGCGGCCCGCCGTGATGCCGGCGAACTGCACGAAGGCCTTGTCGATATAGGCGGTCGACGACGAGCCCTGAGGGCCGCCCGGAACTGCAGGCGAGCCGCCCGAGTTCGTCAGTTCGGCGCCGGAGGTCCGGTCGAACTGCGCCTGGATGTAGGTACGAAGGACGCCATAGGCGGTCTGCGTACGCGCATCCGTCGTCAGACGGCCACGGACGAAGAAGCCGCTCGCGTCATGGTTGCGGCCGGTGAGATACTGGCCGGAGGGCACGCCGCGGACGAGGCCGGTGTTGCCCGCGATGAAGGCCTTGCCGACGCTGTTGTACTCGTATTCGGCACGGACGAAGCCACCGATCTTCAGGCAGGTATCCGTACCCGGAATATAGAAATAGCCAGCGCCGGTCCAATCGCAGACACGGACGTATTCGACAGGCGCCGCCTTGCGATAGGGCAGATCGGCAGCCTGTGCACCGGCGGTCGCCACGAGGGCGGCCGCTGAACCCAGAAGAAGACTCTTGGAGAGCTTCATCATCAAACCTCCAGTTTGAAAGACCCAACGGGATTGGTTTTGCTTGCACGGCGGAGCACGGTAATCAGTGCGACCTCAATCCGACCCGAACCCTGCAGCACCCTTGTTCCCAATGCGAGATTTTCGTCCTCTGGAGGCTGTCGGGATCACCCGCAGCCGCCCTCGCCCGAAAACCAATCAAAAGCGTGGGAACTCCCCGCGCCTTTTTTGTTTACGCGGATTCGGCCGCCCCTCAAACGCAAGATTGCCCCTTTTTGGCCGCACCCCCCCCGAAGAGAATCCACGTGACATTTTGACAACAAATTTTACCGGCTCCTCTCAGTCGATCGTGCTTTCCCTGCAACAAATCATGGCGGGCTCTGTGGAAGTGTTAAGCATTCGTTAGCAAGGCGCCCCACGTTCCTCGCAATATCCGGCCTCTTCCCGCGCTCCAGGGACCGCGAGTCTCCGAGCTCGCGGATCCTCGGGCAGATCGACGCGCCGGTCGCTCCGGCTTCGGATGCTGAGAGCCGGCGTGGCCATGCCCGACAGGCGTGCATCGATCGAAACCCGCGGCTGCAGTTCGGGACCGCCGGAATTCAGGAGTCCAGCCTTGGCGACTCCGTTGTTTTGCCCGAATTGCCCGTCAATCCTTGCAATGTCTGAGGCGCTCGGGCATAGCTCGACGCGCTCTAGCGGCGGATGCGCGCAGCGCATTCCGGTCGGGCGAAACGGAGATGTGGCCGAGAGGCTGAAGGCGGCGGTTTGCTAAACCGTTATAGGGTTGTAAAGCCCTATCGAGGGTTCGAATCCCTCCGTCTCCGCCAGTTGCGATATTCGCGAACGCATGGGTTGACGATGGTTAGCGCAAATCGAGGTCCGTTCATCGGCCTGCTGATAATTACATTCATGGGACTCGGCGTATCGGCTGCGCTGGCGCTCGACGATCCGGCGGGCTATTGGGCCACCGAAAAGCACGAGTCCCAGATCAAGATCACGCATTGCGGAACGGCGGCGATCTGTGGCTCGGTCTTCTGGATGAAGGAGCCGAACGACCCCAAGGGCAACCTCCGTCTCGACAAGGAGAACGAGGACGAAGCCAAGCGCAAGCGCCCTCTTCTCGGCCTTCAGCTCATCAACATGAAAGCCGAGGATGAAGAGTGGAAGGGGACGGTCTACAACCCGCAGAACGGCAAGACCTACAGCGCGACGCTCAAGATGATGAACAAGAACGAGGTCAAGATCGAGGGTTGCGTCGCCTACGTGCTGTGCGGCGGCCAGAAGTGGACGCGTGAGGAGCCACGCCAGACCGGCACGGCCGCGACCATGACGCCTCATGCGGCCACCAAGGTGCCGGCGGCGGCCACTCCCGACGCGACGCCGTCCGAGTGACACGGACCGGAATGGATACGTTCGCGATCACCATGCCGAGGGTTGGCGGCTCGTCCCGATCGGCAAGGTCGGCAGGGAATTTCCGGCGCCCGTCTCTCGCCCTCGCGGTTTTGTTGTGCCTCGGCGTCATCGGCGCCCCGATCGCCGCCCGATCCGCCCCGGCCTCCGCATCGCGAGGGTCGAGCCCGGGATCGGGCACGGCTCCCGGCGGAGGCCAACCTTCACGCCCGGCCGGCGGGTCTCAGCAATCGGCGGCGCCATCCGACGACATGATGAGCCGCAACGCCGCTGCGCGCACGCGCATGCTGGAATGCGGCCATCAATGGTCCGCCATGAAACGGGCCGGGACCGCAACCGGCACCTGGAAGGACTTTTCCAAGGTCTGTCTGGCGCGACAATAGGCCTGCGCCAGACGATATCTCCTCGGTCGCAGGTCTCGATCCTGCGCGTGGGCCGGCCGGCATCAGTCCGTCAGCGGAGAGGACATGCAGCCAATCGATGTGTCCCGTCTTTTCGGAGCGCGCCACCCCGGACGCGATGCCGCGGATGCGGCGATCGTGCGGGCGGCGCGCGACCTGGGCTTCATGACCATCGCAGGTTTCGCGGAACCTGCGGGCGTTCCGCCCGATGCGCTCGGACGAATGCTGCGCGTGTTCGCCCTGCCCGACGATCGCAAGCTAAGGCTCTACCGGCAAAAATTCGCCCCCGAGAACCCCAACGTCTACCGCGGCTGGTTTCCGTTGTCGGGAAAAGGCGCGACCTACAAGGAAGGCATCGACATCGGGCCTGATCTGGTGCGGGCTGCGGCTCGGGGCGACGACCCGCTGCTCGAGGCGACGCCGCTTCCGGACGAGGACGACCTGCCCGGCTGGCGCGCCGCGGCCGTCGCCTATTATCGCAGCATGGAGGGGCTCGGGGAAGCCCTGCTGTGGTCCGTTGCTCGCGGCCTCGACCTTCCTGAAACCTCCTTCGCTCCGGTTTTCGAGGGCGGTATCTCCACGCTGCGGCTGCTGCATTATCCGGTGCGGCCCGCCGATATGCTCGCTGCGGCGGGCGAGGACATCACCGTCGACCACCGCGGCCGGCGCCTCGCCGTCTCGGGCAAAGCGCATGTCGATTCCGGTTTCGTCACGCTTCTGGCGCAGAATGGCGTCGAAGGTCTTCAGGCGCTCGACCGTTCAGGCGCCTGGATCGACATCCCGCCGCAGGACGGCACGCTCGTGGTGAATTTCGGCAAGCTGCTCGACCGCTGGACCGGCGGACGCATCAAGGCGACGGAGCATCGCGTGCTCGGGTCCGGCCGCGAACGCTATTCGGTCCCGTTCTTCTACGAGCCGCGGGTCGATGCCCGCATCGCGCCGCTCGCCGGCCTGGACGACGTCGACTTCGTGCCCTTCGACTACGGCGATCACCTCTGGCAATCGATGACCGCCTTCGTCGAATTCGCCGGCATGGAGCATCTCAGGCCGCCGCGGGTGCCGGCGAACGCCTGAGGCCGCGACGCGCTAAAGCTCGAGCTTGACCTTCAGCAGCTCGTTGACCGCCTGGGGATTGGCCTTGCCGCCCGTCTGCTTCATCACCTGGCCGACGAACCAGCCGAGCATGGTCGGCTTGGCCTTGGCCTGCGCCACCTTGTCGGGATTGGCCGCGATGACGAGGTCGATCGCCTGTTCGATCGCTCCCGTGTCGGTGACCTGCTTGAGCCCGCGCCGCTCGACGATCTCGCGCGCCAGCGCCTGGCGCTCCTCGCCGACCATCAGCGCCAGAACGTCCTTGGCGATCTTGCCGGAGATCGTGCCGTCGGCGATCACGTCGACGAGGCTTGCGACCTGCTCCGGCGTGACATGGGTCTGCGGCAGCGGCAGCCCTTGCGAATTCGCATAGGCCGCGAGGTCGCCGGTGATCCAGTTGGCGACGAGCTTCGGATCGCGGCCCGGCTGCGCCGGGCGCCCGGCAGGCGCGACCGCGACGGCGCGCTCGAAATAGGCAGCGAGCTCGCGCTCCGCGACGAGCACGCCGGCGTCATAGGCGGAAAGCCCGTAGTCCTGGACGAAACGCGCCTTCTTCTCGTCCGGCAGTTCCGGCAGGCCGGCTGCCAGCGCCTCGACGAAGCCCTCGTCGAGATCGAGCGGCAGCAGGTCCGGGTCGGGAAAATAGCGGTAATCGTGCGCCTCTTCCTTGGAGCGCATGGCGCGCGTCTCGCCGCGGCCGGGATCGAAGAGGCGGGTTTCCTGGTCGATCGAGCCGCCGTCCTCGATCACCCCGATCTGGCGGCGCGCCTCGGCCTCGACCGCCTGGCCGATGAAGCGGATCGAATTGACGTTCTTGATCTCGCAGCGCGTGCCGAGCGGGTCGCCGGGACGGCGCACCGAGACGTTGACGTCGGCGCGCAGGCTGCCCTTCTCCATGTCGCCGTCGCAGGTGCCGAGGTAGCGCAGGATGGTCCGGAGCTTCGACACATAGGCCTTGGCCTCGTCGGCGGAGCGCATGTCGGGGCGCGAGACGATCTCCATCAGGGCAACGCCCGACCGGTTGAGGTCGACGAAGCTCGAACGCGGCGATTGGTCGTGCAGCGACTTGCCGGCATCCTGCTCGAGGTGCAGGCGCTCGATGCCGACCCTGATCTGCCGCTCGGGCGTCACGTCGACGACGACCTCGCCTTCGCCCACGAGCGGGTGCTTGTACTGCGAGATCTGGTAGCCCTGCGGCAGGTCCGGATAGAAGTAGTTCTTGCGGTCGAAGACCGAGTGCCGGTTGATCTTCGCCTTGAGGCCGAGGCCGGTGCGCACCGCCTGCGCCACGCAGGCTTCGTTGATGACCGGCAGCATGCCCGGCATGGCGGCGTCGACAAAGGAGACCTGCGAGTTCGGTTCGGCGCCGAAGCCCGTGGCGGCGCCGGAAAAGAGCTTCGAGCGCGAGGTGACCTGGGCGTGGATCTCCATGCCGACGACGATTTCCCAGTCGCCGGTCGCGCCGCGGATCAGCTTGCTCTCGTTCTTGTCCATGTCGGGTCGATCCTTCGCATGCCTTCAGCCCGAAGGGCATTTCGGACGCTCACAAAAGGTCCCTCATCCTGAGCCGCGACCGCAGGGAGCGCGTCGAAGAACGAGGGACCTTTTGTGAGCGCCGCAGAACTTCGCCGCCGCTCACGCGGCCCACCAGGCATCGGGCAGGTCGACGCGCGGCGCGGCGTCCTCGATCGCACCGCCGAGTGCGAACAGCGTCTCTTCGTCGAACGGCCGGCCGATGAGCTGCAGCCCGAGCGGCAACCCTTCCGCCGACAATCCGGCCGGCACCGAAATGCCCGGCAGGCCCGCCATGTTGACCGTCACCGTGAAGGCATCGTTGAGATACATCTCGATCGGATTGTCGGAGCTCTTCTCGCCGATCGCGAAGGCGGCCGATGGGGTCGCCGGGGTCAGGATCGCCTCGACCCCGTCGGCGAAGGCCCGCTCGAAATCCTGCCGCACGAGAGTGCGGACCTTCTGGGCGCGCAGGTAGTAGGCGTCGTAGTAGCCGGCCGAGAGCACATAGGTCCCGATCATCACCCGGCGGCGCACCTCGGCGCCGAAGCCGGCGGCGCGGGTGTTGCCGTACATCTCGGCGACGTCGCGCCCCGGCACCCTCAGGCCATAGCGCACGCCGTCGTAGCGGGCGAGGTTCGACGAGGCCTCGGCCGGCGCCACGATATAATAGGCCGGGAGCGCGTATTTCGTATGCGGCAGCGAGATCTCGCGCGTGGTCGCGCCGGCGTCCTTCAGCCAGGCGATCCCCTGCTGCCACAAGGCGTCGATCTCGCCGGCCATGCCGTCGAGCCGGTATTCCTTCGGAATGCCGATCACCCTGCCCTTAAGCGAGCGACCGATCGCGGCTTCGTAATCGGGCACCGGAACGTCGACGGAGGTCGTATCCTTGGGGTCGTGCCCCGCCATCGAGCGCAGCAGGATGGCCGCGTCGCGCACGGTCCGGGTGATGGGACCTGCCTGATCGAGCGAGGAGGCGAAGGCCACGACGCCCCAGCGCGAGCAGCGGCCGTAAGTCGGCTTGATCCCCACGGTCCCGGTGAAGGCGGCGGGCTGGCGGATCGATCCCCCCGTGTCGGTGGCGGTGGCACCGAGGCACAGGCGCGCCGCCACCGCCGCCGCCGAGCCGCCGGACGAGCCTCCCGGCACCAGCGAGGCATTCGAGCCCGGCCGACGCCAAGGCGAGACGGCCGGCCCGAAATAGGAGGTCTCGTTCGACGACCCCATGGCGAATTCGTCGAGGTTGAGCTTGCCGAGCATGACGGCGCCGTCGCGCCAGAGCTGGGTGGTCACGGTCGATTCGTAGGGAGGCACGAAGCCGTCGAGGATGTGGCTCCCGGCGGTCGTCCGCGTGCCGGCCGTGCAATAGAGATCCTTGATGCCGAGCGGCAGGCCTTCGAGCGGACCGGCCTCGCCTTTCGCCATCCGGGCATCGGCCGCCTCCGCCATGGCCAGGGCCCTGTCGGGGGTTTCCAGAATGAAGACGTTCAGGCGCCGCGCTCGCTCCATGGCCTCGACATGGGCGAGGGTGAGCTCACGGGACGACAGGCGTCTCGCTCGCAGGGCATCGCGCGCCGAGGCGAGCGTCAGGCTGGTCAGATCGGACATCGAGACACTCGGGCAAAGCCGCGCCCGTCCGGTTCAGGGCATCGCGGCGGAAAGGTCGCCTATTCGACCACCTTCGGAACCATGAAGAGATTGTCCTCGCAGGCCGGCGCATTGGCCACGACGGCGGAGGCGAACCCGCCGTCGGTCACGGCATCGCGCCGCAGCTTCATCCGCATCGGCAGCACGGAGGTCATCGGCTCGACACCCTCGACATCGACGCCATCCAGTTCCGCCACGAAAGCCAGGATGGCATTGAGCTCGCCTTGCATATGCGTCACCTCGTCCTCCCGAAGGGCAATCCGGGCGAGCTGAGCGACGCGGCGAACGGTCGCCTGATCGATGGACATGAGGGTTCCGGCACGAGGGATCGATGCGCTCCGTATATCACCGGCGCTTGCGGAGAATCAACGCACGGCAGGGCGCCGGGAGCGGGCCGAATTGAGGTCACCGCGTCCGGGCAGCACCATCCGCTCATCCCGGCGAAAAGACACGTGCGGAAACCCATCTGTCGACCCGAGTTCGTGGAGGCGCTGGGAGCAGGCCGCACGCTCAAAGGTGCAAGCAGGCGATCTCGTAGGGGCCGAGCGTGAACGAGGTCGCGGCCGAAGGTGTGTCCACCGGCGGCACATCGCCTCTTGTCGCTCGGGCCACCGCCGGCCCGACCCTGCGGATCGATTTCGCGGGTTCGGCCAGCCGCACATCCCGCGCCTCCCCCGTCAGGTTGGCGACGACGAGGTCGATGCCGTCGTCGGCCTCGACCGCCACGCCCTGGAGGACCCCGGGCGCCGAGATGTCGAGCGCTCGCAAGGGCCTGCCCAAGAGGACCGCGAGCTCGCGCAGGGCATGGAAGATCGGATAGGCCTCGCCCTCCGTCTCATAGCCGGGGGTCGGCCAGGCTTGCGCCGTATGCACGACGCCGGACGGACCGGTAGTGCCGCCGAAAGCCACGGCCTCGATGCCGGCCCGCGCCAGATGGGCGTAGTAGCCGACGGCCCAGGCGGCGCCAAGCTGTCCGCGCTGGCGGGGATCGTTCAGGGCCATCGCTACCCGCCCGTTGCCGGGGTTCGGCACCGGCCCGGCACCGTAGGGATTCATCCGCAGGCCGATGGCGCTCGGCCCCACGACGACCGGCAAGGGGCCCGCGATGGCCCGCGCGCTCCGCGCGATCGACGGCAGGGCTTCGAGCCCCTCCATCACCGAGGTGTCGTCGCAGGCATGGACCAGCGCCATAGTGGTGAAGCCCACCACATCGAGATGGTCGCGCGGCGGCCGCTTGCGGTTGAGCTCGGTGAAGGTCGAGAGCATGCCGCCGCCGAGCCGCACGCCGGGGAAGCTTTGTCGCGCCGCGCGGCAGAAGTCCGCTGGCGGCGGCGCCGGCGGCCAGGCCTGGCCCGGCGTCGTGCTCTTGAGATCGGCGGCGGGCGACAGGATCACCGTCTCGAACGGCGAACCGAGGGAGCGGGCGAGATCGGCGAGCCTCTCGATCTCCGCCGCGTAATCCTCGACCTCGACGATGATCGCCTCGAGCCAGGGTTCTGCATCGAGCGCGCGTGCAATCGCGACGGACGCGTCGAGCGCCTCCCGGCCGTGATCGCGGCGCGGATCGAAATGGCAGACGAGATAACGCGGACGAAGCTCGGCGAGCCGCGGCAGGACACGGCACGTCGCCGCGGCCTCGCCGGGATCGAAGCCGAGGCCGAGCGCGGGCGCGACCCCTGCCCTGTCCCCGATCGCCAGCCGCACCGCACCATCCGCTGTCTCTGCGGCCGGTCCCGTGCCGGTGATCGAGAGCGACACCGCCTGGGTCAAGCGTTCGCCCGCCGCGAGCCGATAGGGCCAGGGGCGCGACAGCGGCCGCACATAGGTCTTGTAGGAGGCGTCGCACCAGTTGCGCTGGTCCTCCATCTCGAAGGTGTCGCCCTCCATGCGGCAGGCGACCTTGAGGCCCAGCGCCGCCTCGTGCGTCAGGGCGCGCAGGTCCATCATCGGCTGGACCGGATCGATCAGATCCGGGAATCGGCCCTGCACCAGGCTCCCGTCGACGTGCTCGATTTCGACCGGCGCGCCGGCGACGCCCTCGACCGGATGGAGCACCACGAAGCCGGTGCGGTTGGTGTCGAAATCGGTTGCGGCCTCCCCTTCGACCGCGAAGCTCACGCGATCCTCGCGTCCCTCGATCGTGGCGCGATAGCGGAAGCTCTGGCGATCGTCCTTCGTCTCGCCCTCGTAGCGCACCGTGAAGCCGTCCGCCCGCTGATCGATGGCGAGATCGCGGATTTGCGGCGTATAGGTGCCCCAGTTGCGATCACGGACGATGAAGGAGACGGCACGGATCGCCTCGGCGCCGCCGACCCGGATGTGGCGCAGGTTGCCGGCGTCGAGCTCGGCCGTGAGCGCCCCGGCGCGCAGGATCGCCACAGGCGCGACCGGCTCGTCGGTACCGAAAAGCGCGATCGCCTCGCTCGTCTGTCCCATGGCCGTCTCCTTCCGTTCGAGCGCCGCTCGACCCCTCATCCGGCTTGACTCAGAGCGCCTTGCCGCTCGTCGCGTCGAAGAGCGAGGCGCGCCGCAGGTCGATGTCGAGCACGATATGGGCGCCGACTTCGCCGACGTCATGAGCCTGGAGTTCCGCCACGAGCGACTGTCCGGCGCAGCCGACCGTCGCATAGGTCCGCGCGCCCGTGGGCTGCAACAGGTCGACGGTCGTGTCGAGCCGCACGAATCCGGGCCGCACCGCCTCGCCCGCGGCGCGCGACATATGCTCCGGCCTGATGCCGAGGACGACCGGGCCTTGGCGCAACGCATCGAGGCGAGCCGGCGCCAGCCGCAATACCGTTCCATCCGCAAGCCTGATGCCGCCCTCGGGACCGCGCACCACCTCCCCGTCCAGGAAATTCATCTTCGGCGAACCGAGGAAACCCGCGACGAAGCGCGTCGCCGGACGCTCGAAAAGGTCGAGCGGCGAGCCCTGCTGTTCGATCCGCCCGTCGCGCATCAGCACGATTCGGTCGGCGAGCGTCATCGCCTCGATCTGGTCGTGGGTGACGTAGATCATCGTCGTGCCGATCTCGAGATGCAGCCGCTTGATCTCGCCGCGCATGTCGTCGCGCAACTGCGCATCGAGGTTCGATAGCGGCTCGTCGAAGAGGAAGATCTGCGGATCGCGGACGATCGCCCGGCCGATGGCGACGCGCTGGCGCTGGCCGCCCGAAAGGTGGCGCGGCAGCCGGTCGAGCAGCGGGCCGATGCCGAGCATCGCGGCGGCGCGCTCGACGCGTCGCGCAATATCGGCCTTGGGGAATTTGCGCGCCTTGAGGCCGAAGCCGATGTTCCGCCGGACCGACATGTGCGGATAGAGCGCGTAGTCCTGGAACACCATGGCGACGTCGCGGTCGCGCGGGCGCATGTCGTTGACGGTCTCGCCGCCGATCTCGATCGTGCCTTCGGTGATGTCTTCGAGGCCGGCGATGGTGCGCAGCAGCGTGCTCTTGCCGCAGCCGGACGGCCCGACCAGCACCGTGAACTCGCCGTCCGGAATGGCGAGGTCGATGCCCTTCACCGCCTGATAGGCGCCGTAGTTCTTCTTCAGCCCGGTGATGGTCACCTCGGCCATGGGCGATCCATCCTTCCCGGCTGCGTAGTCATCCGCGCACCGCGCCGAGCGTCAGCCCGCGCACGAGATGCTTCTGCGCCAGCATGCCGAGCACGGTCGAGGGCAGGAGCGAGACGACCGCGAGCGCGCTGGCCTCGCCATATTGCGCCCCTTGGAACCCCAGGAAGGCCCGAAACACCGTCGGCAGCGTGAAGGCGTTGCGGCCGGTGAGGATGAGGGCGAAGAAGAACTCGGTCCAGCAGGCGATGAAGGCGAAGACCATGGCGGCCGCGATTCCCGGCGCGGCGAGCGGCACGGCGATGCTCCAGAAGGCCTGCCACCGGCTGCAGCCGTCGACGAGGGCCGCCTCCTCGAGCGAAGGCGGCATCTGGCGAAAATAGGCGAAGAGCATCCACACCGTCACCGGCAGGGTGAAGACCGTGTAGATGAGCACCAGGCCGAACCGCGTATCGTTGAGATGCAGGTTGCGATAGAGCAGAAAGACCGGCAGCACGATGGCGACCGGCGGCAGGAAGCGCTGCGACAGCACCCAGAAGGACAGGTGCTGCCCGCCGGTGCCGAAGCGGGCCAGGCTGTAGGCCATGGCGGTGCCGAAGAGCGCCGAGAGGATCGTGGCACCCGTCGAGACCACCAGACTGTTGATGAGGCCGTCGAGCCCCCGATAGGCGAAGAGTGCCGCCGTGTAGTGGCCGAGCGTCGGCGCCGCAGGGAACCATACCGGCGGCACGGCGAGATAGTCCTCGCTCGGCTTGATCGACGTGACGAAGACCCAGTAGAGCGGCACCAGCACGAAAAGGATGAAAAGGCCGATCAGCAGGCCGCGACCGAGCTTGCCGGCGCCGAAGCGTCGGCGACCGCGGCGGACCGGGCGGGGCGGACGGGCAGACGGCACCGTCATCGCGCCGCCTCCGGGCGGAGCAGCTTGCGCACGAGCAGCATGATCAGGACCGTGATGGCGAGGAGGAACAGCCAGCTTCCCGCCGTCGCCTGGGAGATGTGGAACTGCTGGAAGCCGATCTGGTAGAGGTAGTAGGAGGCCGTGTAGGTGCTCGTCCCCGGCCCGCCGCCCGTCAGCATGAAGATCACGTCGAAAAGCTTGACCGCGTCGAGCAGCCGGAACGTGACGGCGATGAGGATCATCGGCGCGAGCGCCGGCAGCGTCAGCTGCCAGAAGGCGGTCCAGGCACTGGCGCCGTCGAGTTCCGCCGCTTCGTAGACATGCGGCGGGATCGAGGTGAGGCCCGCCAGCAGCAGGACGAACATGAACGGCGTCCACTGCCAGACATCCGCCACCACGATGGCGATGAAGTTCCACGGCGCCTGGGTCAGCCAACTGATCGTCACGTCATGGCCGACGAGCTTGCCGAGCAGATAGTCCGTCGGGCCGAAGGGCCGTTGCAGCAGCAGCGCCCAGAACTGGCCGACGATCACCGGGCTGATGAACAGCGGCACGATGAGCACCGTCATGACGATGCCGCGTCCGCGGAAGGTCCTGGCCATGGCCAACGCCAGCATCAGGCCGAGCAGGAACTCGAGGCCCACGTTGACGACCGTCAGCCAGGCCGTGGTCAGGGCCGAGCCGGTGGCGACGGGATCGGCCAGGACACGGCGGAAGTTCTCGAGGCCCACGAAGGCATGGCCCGGCACGGTGAAGTCGTAGTTGATGAAGGCGACCCATAGCGAGAAGGCGAGCGGATAGACCGTCAGCGCCAGGATCAGGAGGACGGCCGGCGTCACGAGCAGCCACTTGAAGTGGCGGTCGACCCACACCGCGAGAGGGCGCGGCTTTTGGCGCACCCTCGCGATGCTTGGATGCATGGTGCTGCTCATCGCAGCCTTCGTGTTGCGGTGGATTCACCCCTCGTCCGGCCGTTGCTGCGCAACGTCCACCTTCTCCCGGCGCTGGCAGGTACGCGCGGACAGCGTAGACTTGGCTGCGAAGGCGAGAAGGGTGCCGACCGCCCGGAAAAAGGCACCCCCTTCTCCCCTTGCGGAAGTAGGGGGCGCGTCGCGGCAAAGCCGCGAAAGCGCCGAAAGAGAGGTCGCAAAGCCATTGTCGAAAGCCGCCTCAATCCAGCGTCACCGCCTGACCCATCGTCTCGATCGTATGGTCCGCATAGGACCCCGGCAGCTTCTTGAACTCCGCGTAGGAGGCCTTCTGCGCGTCGACGCCGATCCGCTCCGTCACGCCGTTCCATTCGGCGGCCGCCTTCTCCAGCGCCGCCTTCGGGTCGCCGCCGGCCCAGACCTCGGTGCACATGCGGTCGAGCGAGAGCGCATAGTCCTGCCAGCCCGGCATGATCAGGTCGACGAGGCCGACATTGGCCGAGTTGGAGAGGTTGACGAGGTAGTCCTTCGCGGTCGGCCACAGCGCCCGGTAGAACTCCGATTTGTAGTGGGAAAGCCGGTAGGGGTCGCGCAGCGAATAGGGCACCATGGTGCGTACGAGCGAGATGGGCGGCGAGGTCACCCATTGCATGAACAGATAGGCTGCCTCGGGGTTCTGCGAATCGGCCGAGAGCGCCTTGGCGTAGCCGGTCGCGTGTTCGGGATGGCCGCCCGGCACGATGGCATAGCCGACCTTGTCGGCGACGGTCGAGGCCGGCACGAAATTGATGGCCTTGTCGCTCTGCGAGTAGTTGGCCGTCATGCGCCCCGTCGGCGGCCAGGAGATCAGCATGGCGACCTTGCCCTGCAGCCAGGCGGCCCAGGCCGCCACCGCGTCGAGCTCGTTGTTGCCGGGGATCGACGCCTTGTTGGCGGCGACCATCTGCTGCAAGGTCTTGACGCCTGCCTCGGCGGCGAGCTGGGCCTTCATGGCGTCGTCGAAGAACACCCCGCCATTGGCGCGGAACTCCTGCAGGAAGCTGTACTGGTTGCCGGGGCTGCCGGCCTTGCGGAAATGCGCCGCGCCATAGACATTGGGCGCCATCTGGTCCGAGATGAACTGCGCCACCTGGGAATAGTCGTCCCAGGTCTTGGGGACTTCGAGCCCCTTGCCGAACTTCTTCGAATAGGCATCCTTCATCTTCGGATCGTCGAAGACGTCCTTGCGGTAGTAGAGGGCGAACATGTCGCCGTCATCGAAGAAGCCCCAGCGCTTGCCCTTGTAGGTCGGCATCGCCTTGTAGAAGGGATGATAGTCGTCGAGATCGGCCTTGTTCATGTATTTGTCGACGTAATCGTCGATCGGCGCGATGACGCCGCCGTCGGCCAGCGACGGGATCCAGGCCGGCTCGATGTCGAGCACGTCATAGGCGCCGGAGCCGGCGATATGTTCGGCGATCGGCTTCGAATATTGGTCGGGATGAGGCAGCTCCACGACGTTCCACTTGGTGCCGGTGAGCTCTTCCCAGAGCGGGCCCGAATAGTTGCGGGGCTCGAGCGCCTGCAGGCCGGCCTCGTAGGTCTGCGTGATGGTCAGGCCCGGGAATTTCTTGGCCGCCTGCACGGCTCGGTAGGCCGAGCCGTCGGCAGGTGCCTCCATCGAGGCCTTCTGGGCGGCGAGCTGAGCCTTGCCGAGCGGCGTCGAGGGGTCGGCCAGCTGCGCCTTCGCCTGGGCCAGAACCGGTCTCGTCATCGTCGCGAGCAGCGGCCCGGAGACCGCGATCATTCCGGTCAACTGGCCGAAGCGCGTGAGAAAGGTCCTGCGGGAGGTGTCCCCCCTAAGCCAGGCATCGACCTCCTCGTTGAGGCCCGCCTCGAAATCCCGTCGCTGACGATTGTCCATGGACCGCTCCTTCCCTCGGGTCGCCGCTTGTTGCGACGCCTTGTTCTCGGCCGCCTGCGGCCGTCGTTATGTGCCAAACCGCGCCGCGAATTCGGCGAGACGCCGCCGGAACAGCGGATCCTCGAGGACCGCCCGATTGACGACGCCCCGCGGCAGCCTGCCGTGCTGAACGTCGAGCACGGCACGGATGTCGGCCAGGCCGTTGCCGGCGAAGCACTGGTCCGTCCAGCAGAGCGCATGCGGTGACAGGATCACATTGTCGAGCCGGAGGATCGAGTCGTTCGGATCCGGCGGCTCCTGCTCGAGCACGTCGAGGCCGGCGCCGGCGATGCGCCGCGCCGCCAGGGCCTCGGTCAGCGCCGCCTGGTCGACGATCGGCCCGCGGGCGGTGTTGATCAGATAGGCCGAGGGCTTCATCAGGCCGATGCGCTCGGCATCGACGATGTGACGCGTCTCGGCCGTCAGCGGACAGGAGACCGAGAGGACGTCGGCCCGACGGAAGAGCGCGTCGATGCCGACGAGCTCGATGCCGAGCTCCGCGGCAAGCGCCGGGTCGGCATAGGGATCGTGGGCGATGAAGTCCATGTCGAACGGCTTGGCGAGGCGGAACAGTTCCGCGCCGATGTTGCCGATGCCGAGCGAGCCGAGCGTACGGCCGACCAGGCCGACCCCCATATGCTCTCCGCGCCTGGCGAAGCCCGGCCCCGCCTCGCGTGTCAGCCGGTCCTTGACCATGAGCTTGCCCGTCAGCGCGAGCATCAGCGTGACGATCGAGACCGCGACGGGGCGGCGCACGCCGTCCGGCGTGATGACGAGCGCGATCCCGGCCTTCGTGCAGGCCTCGACGTCGACCGTGTCGTAGCCGACTCCGAAACGGGCCACCACGGCGAGCCGACCGCTCTTCGGCACGCTCGTGGCCTCGAACTTGTGGGCCAGGAGGATGAGCGCGTCGGCTTCTTCGAGCTGGTCGGCGCGCAGCGGATTGGCGGCCTCGAGGAAGGCGACCGAGACATCCGGCGCGCTCATCAGCGGCCCGAGATCGAAATCCGGAAAGGTCGGCGCGCCGTCGGATTTCCGAAAATCGCCCGACAGGGCCACGTGGAACTTATCGCCCATCGGCCTGACCTTCAGTTTTGCGGGCCGGACCCTCGGTCTCGATCATGGCGCGCCTCCTTCGCAGACCAGGGCACAGGTTCTCGCCGATTTGCTGGCACAGAGCGCGGCGCTCGCCTCGTCGAAGGCGACGTAATGCGCGGTTTCCAAATGAGCGTCGAACGCGGCGCGATCGGCATAGATCTCATAGAGAAGCACCCGATCCGGCTCGCCCTCGGGCTCCAGCACGTCGAAGCGCCGGCAGCCGGGCTCGGCCGCGGAAGCGCGGGCATTGGCATCGACGAGACGGCGGAACGCCATCCGCTGCCCGGGCTTCAGTCCGAAGTCGACGAGCACGACGAAGCCGCTCACGCCCGGGACCCGCGATCAGGCCGGCGGCGCAGACCCGCAATCGGAGCACATGCGGCCATGTTTGGCCCTCCCCTCCCTGATGTTGGCTCTTCTGGTCTGAGAGCTTTATGGTATACCTGTGATGCCGCAACGATAGGAGGGACGCATCGCGAACGTCAAGGGCGAATCGGATCTTACCGGCGACCGCAGGCGTCCGCCCGGGCCGGGCGGCGCCACGGGCGCGCTCGAGCCGATCCGCCGCTCGAAGGTGTACCAGGAGATCGCCCGACGGCTCGAAGGGCAGATCCTCGATGGTCGGCTCCGCGCCGGTGACGCCCTCCCCTCCGAGCGGGAGCTCATGGAGCGGCACGGCGTCGGCCGCCCGGCGGTGCGCGAGGCGCTGCTCAGCCTCGAGCGATCGGGCCTCATCGCCATCCAGAACGGCGAGCGCGCCAAGGTCGTCAGCCCCTCGGCCGCGAGTCTCGTGAGCGAACTCGGCAGCGCGGCGCGCTATTTTTTGAACCAGACCGAGGGGATCCGGCAGTTCCAGCAGGCGCGCCTCTTTTTCGAGGTGGGGCTGGTGCGCCATGCCGCGACCCGGGCGACCGACGAGGATCTGGTCCGCTTGCGCGATGCGCTGGCCGCCAACGAGGCGGCGCTCGACGACATGGCGGCCTTCGCCCGCACCGACGTCGACTTCCATTTCGTCCTCGCCGAGATCCCCCGCAACCCGATTTTCGTCGCCATGCATATGGCGCTCGCCGAATGGCTGACCGAGCAGCGATCCTCGACGCTGCGGCGGCGCGGCGCGGTGCGCGGCGCGCTGAAGTCGCATCGTGCCGTCTTTCGGGCGATCAAGGCCCGCGACCCCGAGGCCGCCGAGCAGGCGATGCGCCGGCACCTCGGCGAGGTCGAAACCCTCTACTGGAAAGCCAAGCAGGACAAGCCGCAGGGCTGATCGACAACACGCAAGGGAGGAACCGATGCGCCGGAACGGAGTGAAGCAGCAGCTGAAGGACGGGGGCCGCGCCTTCGGCACGATGATCTTCGAGTTCTTCACCCCCGGCATCGCCCAGATCGTCAAGGCCGCCGGCGCCGATTTCATCCTCTACGACATGGAGCATAGCGGCCTCGGGATCGAGGGCATCAAGGCACAGTTCGCCGCCTGCCGCGGGCTGGACCTCGTTCCCATGGTCCGCGTGCCGGCGCTGCAGCCGCATTTCATCGCCCGTTGTCTCGACATGGGCGCGATGGGCATCATGGTGCCGATGGTGGAGACCGCCGCCCAGGCACGCGAGATCGTCAGCGCCGTGCGCTACCCGCCGCATGGACGGCGCGGCGCGGCCTTCGGCGTCGCGCACGACGATTACGAAGGGGGTGCCGTGGCCGACAAGATCGCCGCCGCCAACGCGCGCACCATGGTGATCGCGCTCGTCGAGACCGCCGAGGGCATCAAGAACGTCGAGGAGATCGCCGCGGTCGAGGGCATCGACGTCGTCTGGCTCGGCCATTTCGACCTCACCAATTTCATGGGAATTCCGGCGCAGTTCGACCATGCCGACTATCTCGCGGCCGTCGAGCGCCTGCTCGCCGCCGCCCGGCGCCATCGCAAGGCGGCCGGCATCATGGCGGCGGACGAGGCCTGGGGACGCGACTATATGGACAAGGGTTTCCGCGCCGTCGCCTACGGGCTCGATCTCGCCCTGTTCCAGCGGACACTCGCGGCCGGCATCGCGGCCTTGCGGACGGCCGGGGCGTCGCGCTGAAAAGACGGAGATGTCGTCGTGGCGCAGGATCGGCCAAGGCGTGTCCTCAATCTAGCAGGATGAGACAAGCGGCGGCGGGGAGTCCGGCGAGGAGATTGACGGCGCGCGTGGCAGGCCGACGCCGCCCATGGCCGCGACGGCTCCCGCACCGGCCGCCTTCAAGAAGGCACGACACCTCGTCTTCATCCTCCCGAAAATGATGTGTTGCCGAAGACTTCGGCGGCGGCGCGATCCCCGGCAAGCGGCAAATTTGCAAGATCTGTTGAATTTTGCTCGACCGATGCCACTCAGCCGAGCCCGAGCTTGGGGTAATGCAGCGGCAGGCCGCCGCAGGGCACCGGCACGGCCTCGACCTGACCCTTGCCCACCTCGGTGACGCGTAGGATCGTGCCGTCGAGCGCGAAAGCGCAATTCGTCGGGCAGGCGCCGTCGAGCGGGAGCCGTTCCGCCACGCCGCCGTTTCGGTCGAGCACGGTGATGTTGCGCTGATTGTAGACCGTGCAATAGAGGCGGCCGTCGGCGCCGAACTTCATGCCGTCGGGGCCGATGAAGTCATCACGGTCGTCGGGCTGGAGCACGTTGCCGAAGAGCTCGCGCGCAGGGCTGGACGCGCCGAAGACATCGTAGCGATAGACTTCACCGGTGAAGGAGGCGTTGGCGTAGAGCCTGCCCTGCGCGTCGAAGGCGATGCCGTTGGTGAAGCGGATGCGGTCGTCGATCTTGCGCACCACCTTCCCGGCGTTCGGATCGATCTGGTAGACCCGGCCGTCCCAGCCCATGTCCTTGTAGCCCTCGGCGAAGTCCTGGCCGTCGAGGAAGTCGTCGAGCGCCATGCCGGAATCGGTCAGGTAGAGGTGGCCGTCGGGGCCGAAGGCGAGGTCGTTGGGGAAGAGGAACCGGCCGTCCGCATCGCCCTCGATCCGCAGGACCTCACGGCCGTCCGGCGTCATGCAGATGACGGCGCGCAGCCCCGCCTCGGCGACCCAGAGCAGGCCGTCGCCGTCGACCGCGAGCCCGTTCGGCCGACCGTTGGTCGTCTTGACCACGCTCCGCCGCCCCTGCGGGTCGAGCCGCGTGATGCAGAGCGTCTGGGCCGACATCTCGGTGACATACATCGAGCCGTCAGCCAGGCAAACCGGTCCTTCCGGCGCGCCGATGCCGGTCGCGAACATGGGATGGGCCAACGCTTCCTCCTCGAGCCTGCCGGTTTGCTCGGCACCACCGTACCTCTAACTCTCGACTACGCCGGCTGTTCGCGGCCCGTCATGGCGGCGGTGCGGAGCCAGTTCTTGACGGCCTTCGTCACGGCTGGTGTCGATATGCCGTAGCGGTCGTGCAGGGTCGGCAGAGCGCCCGCATCCAGGAACTCATCCGGCAGAGCGATCTGGCGGAACGGAACGGATACGCCGTTGCGCATCAGCAGGCCAGCCACGGCTTCGCCGAGGCCGCCCACCACCGTGTGGTTTTCGGCCACCACGACGAGCCGGCCGCTCTTGCGAGTTTCGGCCAGGATGGTTTCGGTGTCGAGCGGCTTGATGGTCGGCACGTGCAGCACGGCCGCCTGGACCTTATCGGCGGCCAAGGCTTCCGCGGCTTCGAGCACCCGCATGGTCATGAGACCGCACGAGATGAAGAGCACATCCGAGCCGTCGACGATGCGTTTCGCCTTCCCCAGCTCAAACTTGTAGTCGTACTTATCGAGCACGAGCGGCACGTTGCCGCGCAGCAGCCGCATGTAGACCGGTCCCTTGTGGGCCGCGATGGCCGGCACGGCCTCGGCGATGTCGAGCGCGTCGCAGGGGTCGATGATGGTCAAGTTCGGCAGGCCGCGAAAGATGGCCAGATCCTCGGTCGCCTGGTGGCTCGGGCCGTAGCCGGTCGTGAGGCCGGGCAGCGCGCAGGCGATCTTGACGTTGAGGTTCTCCTCCGCGATCGCCATGCAGATGAAGTCATAGGCGCGCCGCGAGGCGAAGACCGCATAGGTCGTGGCGAAGGGCATGAAGCCTTCGCGCGCCAATCCCGCCGCGGCGCCCATGAGCAGCTGCTCCGCCATGCCCATCTGGTAGAACCGATCCGGATAGGCTTTGGCGAAGACGTGCAGGTCGGTGTATTTTGCAAGGTCGGCGCTGAGACCGACGATCTCGGGGTGGTTCCTCGCAGCCTCCACCAGAGCGTGGCCGAAGGGCGCGGCGCGCGTCGGCTGGTCGGCGCCCGCGATGGAGGCGATCATCGCCGAGGTTTTCAAGCGTTCCCCGCCCTGACGCGGCGCCGGGCGCTGATACTTGTTGCGCATCACGCCGGCCTCGCCGCGTCGAGGATGTCCAGCGCCTTGCTCCATTCTTCAGGCTCGACGCGGAGGAAATGGTTGCGCTCCCGCGCCTCGAGAAACGCAACGCCCTTGCCCATCCGGGTATCGCAGATGACGAGCCGAGGCTTTTTCACGTCGGTATTACGGGCCCGGTCGAAAGCCGCCACCACCGCGTCGATGTCGTTGCCGTCGACGCGCTGCACGAACCAGCCGAAGGCCTCGAACTTCGGGACCAGAGGCTCGAAATCGAGCACGCCGGTCGAGGGTCCGTCGGCCTGCATGTTGTTCACGTCGACGATGCCGATCAGGTTGTCGAGCTTGTAGCTGCCGGCCGACATCGCGGCCTCCCAGGTCGAGCCCTCGTCGAGCTCCCCATCCGAGAACAGGTTGTAGACGAAGCTCTCCGACGCCTTGCGCTTGAGGCCGAGGGCGACACCAATGGCGATCGGCAGGCCGTGACCAAGCGAGCCGCCGGTGATCTCCATGCCGGGCGTATAGGCCGCCATGCCGGACATCGGCAGGCGGCTGTCGTCGGACCCGTAGGTTTCGATCTCGTCGTCCGGAAGGATCCCGGCCTCGATCAGGGCCGCGTAAAGGGCGATCGCATAATGACCAATCGACAGGAGGAAGCGGTCCCGACCTTCCCATTCCGGGTCGTCCGGCCTGTACGACATGGCGTGGAAATAGGAGACCGCCAGGACGTCGGCGATGCCGAGCGCCTGGGCGATATAGCCTTGCCCCTGCACCTCGCCCATGCGCAGCGCGTTGCGGCGAATGCGATATGCACGTTGGGCCAGGCTGACGTTCGACAAATGAGACGGCGGCGATGCCGACGTGCCGGTCACATCCATTTCCTGCAGATCCTCCCGCAACCCGAGTGCCAGTCACGGCAGGTGGCCGGCCTTGGCCCGGCTTTTTAGGTCGCCGCATTCTCATTGCGGCCCGGGCACCCCGCAAACGCAAAGTTTACAAGTGTGGGTGAAATGGGCTCAACTGAGAAATGCTGAAGAATGTGTCTCTTTCGGCGATCCGGGCCTTCGAGGCCGCGGCCCGCAACGGCTCCTTTCGCGCCGCTGCGCTCGAGCTCAGCTTGTCCCCGAGCGCCATCAGCCACGCCATCCTCAACCTCGAACAATCGCTCGGCGCGGTGCTGTTCGAGCGGGACGGACGGGCCATCCGCCTCAGCGCGGACGGCGAGCAACTGATGCGCCACGTCGGCAATGCTTTCGAAGAGCTCCGCCGCGGCGTAGACGCGGTGACAAACCGCGGACCGCAACTCTTGCGCTTGCACTCGGCGCCGAGCTTTGCGGCGCAATGGCTATCACCGCGCCTTCCCGAATTCCTCGCCGCACATCCCGAGATCAACGTCCGCCTCGCCGCCAGCACCGACTATGCGTCTTTCGCGACGGACGAGTTCGACGCCGACATCGTGTACGGTCCCGCGCGGATCGGCGGTCATTCGATCCCGCTCGGGGAAGAAACGATCACTCCCATGTGCGCACCTGATCTCGCGCCCCGGCTGAATATACCCTCCGATCTCCTGGATCTGGCGCTGATCCAGAGCGATCGGAAACAAGTGCGATGGCCCGACTGGTTCGCGGAAAACCGCATCAAGGCGCCGTCCCAGCAGAGTGGCATGCGGTTCGACCGAAGTTTCCTGGCCATCGCGGCGGCGGTGGATGGGCTCGGGGTTGCGCTCGAGTCGACGCTCCTCGCCGAGCGGGAATTGTCGAGCGGGCGCCTTGTCGCGCCGCTTCTCGAGAGCGCAAACAACATTCGGTACGTCGGCCATCAGTTCGTCTGTCCGCCAAGCGGGCTGACACGGCGGCCCGTCCGGATATTCGCGACCTGGCTTTGCTCCGAACTTGGATTGCCCCCACTGAAGAGTTGAAACGCATTCACCTGTGCGTGCGATTTATTCGTTTGCCCCGGCCAAGGCCGTTCGGTCATCCTCGCGTGAACGGACCTTCGATGTCCGGCTCACGATCACAATGAGGAATCGCCGGTATGGATCTCCCCGCAGCGGGGATGCTTGGGGTCCGCACGGACATGACCGCCTCGATCCCTCGGCCTTTCCCAGAGGCAAAGGTCGGGAAAAGCGAATTGGTCATGTCCGTGGGAGCCGTTGCGCGCCCGGATCGTGTGGCGGACACGGTCACACTGTTTTGTCGCGAGCCGCGAGGCGAGTCGCCGTGACGCGAACGAATCCGCCGGCAACCGAAGCCTTCGTGCTCGAAGCGCTCGCCATCGAGAAGCGCTTCGGCGCCACGGCCGTTCTGAAGCAGACCAGCTTACGGGTTCGCGCGGGCGAGATCCACGCCCTGCTCGGCGGCAACGGCGCCGGCAAGTCGACGCTGATCCGCATCATCTCGGGAGTTCTTCGCGCCGATGCCGGCCAGGTGCGCGTGTCCGGCTCCGGAAGCTTTCCGTCGGGCGTGATCGCGGTCGTCTTTCAGGAACTGGCGCTCCTGCCGCATCTGACGGTTGCCGAGAACATCGTCCTGCCACACCGGCGAGAGGGTTTTCGACTTCACCGTCTCGGCGCGCAAGACCGGGAGGCCGCTGCCGCCTTGGCCACCATCGACGCCGAGCTTGCCGACACCATTCTCGACAGACCCGTCGGCGCGCTCGACCTCCATCAGCGCCAACTCGTCGAAATCGCACGCGCGCTCAGTTCCGGAGCGAAGCTGCTGCTGCTCGACGAGCCTACCGCGAACCTCACCTTCGGCGAAAGCGAGCGCCTCTTCGCCATCCTGCGCCGCCTGGCCGCACGTCAGGGGATCAGCACGATCCTCGTTTCGCACCGCATGAACGAGATCCGTGCGGTGGCCGACGTCTGCACGATCCTTCGCGACGGGCGAACGGTTGTGGATCGCCAACCGCTCGCGACCTTCGGAGACGAAGCCATCGTCGATGCCATGGGACAGGCCCGCGTGGCCGAAAGCGCCGCGCCCAAGGTCCTTCGGCCGTCGGGAGTCCTCCCGCCGATGCTGACGCTGGTCCACCGTACCCTGAAAGCCGAGCTGGCGCCCGGCGACGTGCTCGGCCTCGCGGGCGCTCCCGAAGGGCCGATGGACTTGATCGACGGCCTCGTGGGCGCCAGGCCCTCGAAAGGCTGGGCGCTCACCATGGGCGGGAGGCCGCTTCGCTTTTCCGCTCCGGCCGCGGCGGTTCGGCAGGGAGTCGGCTATGTTTCGGGTGACCGGTCCGAAAAGGGCATTCTGTCGACCTTGCCGATCCTCGACAACGTGGTGGCGGGAACCCGGGTCGCGCGACGGCGCATTCTCGCCCTCGGCGATGAGCTCAGGCAGGCCAACGAGGCGCTGAAGCGGCTGTCCATCAAGGCCAATTCGGTCGACGCCTTGCCGCAGACGTTGAGCGGCGGCACGCAACAGAAGCTGCTGCTGGCCCGCTGGCTCGACACGGCGCCGAAGCTGCTGGTGCTGGAAGAACCGACGCGCGGCGTCGATATCGGAACCAAGCGGGAGATCTACGACATCATCCGGCGCGTGGCCGAGGCCGGAACGGTCGTGGTCTGGTGGTCGACCGAATTCTCCGAGCTGGCCGAAATCTGCGACCGTGCCATCGCCTTCGATCTCCATGGCGAACCGAGCGGCCTCATCGACCGCGCGGACCTCACGGAATTTTCCCTTGCCCAAGCCACCGGCATGGCGGCCTGAGCGATGCGCGGCATACGCCCATGAGCTCGATCCAAACCCCCAACACCGCCGTGATCGCGACGACGGGGCCACGAAGGGCCGGCTTCCTGCCGCGAACGCTGCGCTACTACCGCACCGAAATCGCGACCGCGATCGCCATTCTCCTGATCGACGTCGTGGTCAGCTTCTGGTCACCGCAGGTCTTCACCTACGGCAACGTGGCCAACATAGCCCAGGCCGCCGCACCGCTGGTCATCATGGCGCTCGGCGTGCTGCTGGTGGTGATCACGGGCGGGATCGACCTTTCGGTCGGCTCGATCTTCTCGCTGACCGGCATGGTGAGCGGCCTGGCGCTGTCCGGCAACTACTCCTGGCCAGTGGCCTGTCTTTTGGGGCTGCTGGTCGGCGCCGGCGTCGGGCTGATCAATGGGCTTCTCGTGACCTTCGTAGGGTTGGCTCCCTTCGTGGTGACGCTGATCAGCTACGCGGTTGCGGGCAGCCTCGCTTTCGTCATCACCGATGGCCACTCCATTGCGATCCTCGACCCCGACCTTTGGAAGCTCAACGGCGGGGAAATCATTCCCGGACTCACGAACTACGTGCTGTTCTGCATCGTCGGCGTGGTGGGATTGGAGTTCGCGCTGCGCAAGCTCGTGCTCGGCCGCTGGGTCTATGCCATCGGCAGCAATGACCGCGCGGCGCGGCTGCTCGGCATTCCGGTGCGGGGTGCGCGTTGCGCCGTCTACGTTCTCTCCGGGCTTTTCGCTGCTTTCGCCAGCCTGCTGAGCCTGTCCTACATCAGCAATGCCGAAGCGACGTCCGGTTCGAACATGATGTTGCAAGCGATCGCAGCCTGCGTCATCGGCGGCGCGAGCCTGTTCGGCGGCACCGGCTCGGCGGTCGGCGCGATGCTCGGCGCCATCATGATCACGGTCATCCAGAACGGCGTGAACCTGATCGGCATCAACAGCTTCTGGCAGGGCGCCGTTACCGGCCTCGTCATCCTGGTCGCGGTCCTGATCGACCGTGTCGCAAAGGCGCGCGGCTAAGCACCGGCGCGTCAACAAAGGGAGGTTTCTCATGTCATTGCGCAAACTGCGGCGCGCGCTCGTCGGCACCGGCCTGACGCTCGCGGCCGGCTTGGGCCTCGGCGGCGCCCACGCCGAAACCAAGAAGCTCACGGTCGTCTACATCGCGCCATCGCTCGACATCTCCTATTGGCAGTGGGTCGCCTACGGCGCCAAGACCAAGGCGGCCGAGCTCGGGATGAACTATCTCGAGATGGACTCGCACAACTCGCCGACCGAGCAGATGGCGAATATCCGGACCGCCATCACGAAGGGCGTGGACGCCGTCGTCATGGGGCCGGTGAGCTCCACGTCGACGCCGCCGGTGCTGCGGATTCTCAAGGACAAGAAGATTCCGGTCGCCTTCACGGGCATCGGCCCGCAGCCCGGCGAGACCGACTACACCTCGACCGTGACGGCCGACAACTACGAGGCCGGCCAGCAGGAGGGCAAGTTCGTCTGCGCGCTGGCGAAGGCGCGCGGCGGCAACCAGGTCGGGATGCTGTCGCTGCCGCAGGACCGCGAGAACGCCCAGAAATACCTCAAGGGGGCGCAGGAATCCTTCAAGGCCGATGGCTGCGACCTCGTTCAGATCCTGCAGACGCATGGTCTCACCGTGAAGGAAGCGGTCGAGCAGGCGAACGACCTTATGACCGCGCATCCCGACATCAAGGCGATCTACGGCATGTATGACGAGGCCGCGACCGGCGCCGCCAAGGTGCTGCAGACCCGCAATCTCGTCGGCAAGGTCGGCGTCGCCACGGCCGATGGCAGCCCGACCACGGTCAAGCTGCTCAAGGACGGCGTCATCCAAGGCCTGTTCCTGCAGGAAGCCGGCGGCCAGGGCATCGAAGGCGTGCAGCAGGTCTACAATGCGCTGACGGGCGCAGCCGTTACGAAGGAGATGCCGCTGTCGGAGCCGCTCGTCACCGCCAAGGACATCGACAGCCCCGAGTCGAAGGCGAAGCTGAAGCGCGTCTATCCGCCGAGCGCGGGAGAATACTGATCCATCGCGCTGTCCCGTCTTCTGCGCGGAAACCGGGACGGCGTCCAGGCATTGCAGGAGGATCCTGGCTCCCGAAATGCCCGAAACCGCAGACCCAAAGAGCAAGGAGAAGCACCGTGCTTCTGATCGGAAAAGTCGCCGTCATCTCCGGGGCGGCGAGCCCGCGCGGCATCGGCATGGCCACGGCGCGGCTGTTCGCCGAGCAGGGCGCGCGCGTCGCGATCCTCGATCTCGACCAGCCGGCCTCGGACAAGGCTGCGGCCGAGCTCGGCGACGGTCACAGGGGCTTCGCCTGCGACGTCACCGACAAGGCATCCACGCGGCAGGCCGCGGACGCCGTGCTCGAGGCCTTCGGGCAGGTCGACGCCCTGATCAACAATGCCGGGGTGACCCAGCCGCTGAAAATCATGGAGATCGAGGCGGAGAACTACGACTTCGTGCTCGACGTGAGCCTGCGCGGCACGCTCTACCTGAGCCAGGCCTTCATCCCGCACATGCGCGAGCGAAAGCGGGGATCGATCGCCTGTATGTCGTCCGTCTCGGCGCAGCGCGGCGGCGGCATCTTCGGCGGTCCGCATTATTCCGCCGCCAAGGCCGGCGTGCTCGGCCTCGCCAAAGCCATGGCGCGCGAGCTCGGTCCCGATGGCATCCGGGTCAACAGCGTCACGCCCGGCCTGATCCAGACCGACATCACGGGCGACAAGCTGACCGACGCCATGCGGGCCGACATCATCAAGGGCATTCCGCTTTCGCGCCTGGGCGATGCCCGCGACGTCGCCGGCGCCTTCCTGTTCCTGGCGGCCGACATTTCGTCCTACATCACGGGAGCGACCATCGACGTCAACGGCGGGATGCTGATCCACGGCTGAGCGGGGCCGCTGCACCGGGGCGCGCGAAGGGTCCCACGGAAACAGGTGGTTCGTTCAAGCGAACCGTCGGGAGGAGAACCGTGCCGGAAATCGGAGCACGTGTTTCCGTGGGAGCCCCGGCGCCCGCCGCACGATCCGCAAACTCGGAAGAAGGACACAGCCTTGCCCGTCACCGCCTATGCCGTTCCCCCTCACAATCTGTCCGCCGCCGAGATCGAGCGCTGGCGCGCCGTGCCGGTCGCGGTTGCGGTCGATCTCGGACGCACGATCGGCCAGATCGATCCGGCGATCCGGCCCCTGCTGCCGGCCGGCCGGCAGCCGCGCCTGTTCGGGCGAGCCGTCACCGCATGGTGCGAGCCGCCCGATTTCGGCGCCGTTCCCCTGGCCATCGACCGTATCGGGGCAGGCGACATTCTGGTGATCGCCGCGGACGGCCACGCCGAGACCGCGATGATCGGCGAGATCCTGAGCGGGCACATGCGACGTCGCGGAGCCGTCGGCCTGATCTGCGACGGCGCAATCCGCGACGTCGGGACGCTCGCGCAATGGACGGATTTTCCGGTCTTCACCCGCCACGTCACCCCGCGCGGCCCGTCCTCGGCCGAGCGCGGCGCCGTCAATGCGCCGGTGGTATTCGGCGGCCAAATGGTGCGGCCCGGCGACCTTCTGATCGGCGATGACGACGGCCTCGTGGTGCTGAGCCCGGATGTCGTGCGGGCCCGCATCGGCGACGCCGAAGCCAAGCTCGAGCGCGAGGCCGGCTGGGAAGCGAGCCTTTCCGGTGGGACATCGATGGCCGAGACGCTCGGGCTCGCCGCGGCCTGCGACGGGGTGATTGCGGCTCAGGCCGAGCCGAACCTGCTGTATCGAAAGTGAAATGGACTATCGCGTGTACCAGAAGCTCTGGCGGCTGGCCGGCGTGGACCAGCTGCACGTCAATGGCCTGCGCAGCAAGTTCTGGCACGACAGCGTCATCGCCTCGGCCAAGGCCTGCATGACGCCCTTCGCCGGCACGCAACCCATCATGCCCGTGTTCTCGTCAGGCCAGACCGCGAGCCAGCCGCCCGACACCTATGCGGCGCTCGGGAGCACGGATATCGTCTATATCGCGGGCGGCGGCATCATCGGCCATCCGTCGGGGCCGGAAGCGGGCGCGCGAAGCCTGCTCGACGCCTGGCAGGCCGCCGTCGAGGGTGTACCGCTCGACCGCCATGCCGAGACCCACCGGCGCTGCGCGATGCGCTGAAAGCCTTCGCGCCGAACGCAAAGAGTTGACCATGACCAAGGCTCCCCTGATCGCCTTCTACGGCGACGATTTCACCGGCTCGACCGACGCGCTCGAATGCCTCGCCGCGGCAGGTCTCAAAAGCGTGCTGTTCGTCGACGTGCCGACGCCCGAGGTGCTGGCCCGTTTCGAGGGTCTGGAGGCGGTCGGCATCGCCGGCAACAGCCGCTCTCTCACGCCGGACGAGATGGACGGGGTCATTCCGCCAGCGCTCGAGGCGCTTGCGCGGACCGGCGCGCTGCTCCTCCATTACAAGGTCTGCTCCACCTTCGATTCCTCGCCGACCATCGGCAGCTTCGGCCGCGTGATGGACATCGCGCAGCGCGTGCTGGGACGAGGCACGATCCCGATCGTGGTCGGCGCCCCGAAGCTCGCCCGCTATTCCTTCTTCGGCACGCTCTTCGCCCGCCACAACGTGGACGGGACGGTGCATCGCATCGATCGCCATCCGACGATGAGCGTGCATCCGACCACGCCCATGCGGGAGGCCGACATGCGCCGCCACATCGGCGCCCAGACGGACCAGCGAATCGCGCTCCTCGCAGCGCCGGCGATCGCTCGCCAGGCGGAGGACGCCGCCGCGGCGCTCGACGCCGCGCTCGCGGCAGAACCGGATGCACTGCTGATGGATATCGTCGACCACGACGCGGAAGCGAAGGTCGGCGCGCTGCTGGAGAGGATGGTCGAACGCAGGGCGCCGCTCTTCGTGCTCGGTTCGTCCGGCGTCGAATATGCGCTCGTCGCCGCATGGCGTGCCGAAGGCCGCCTGCCGGCAACGCCGCCACCGATGAGGGCCGAGCCCGTGGAGCGGATCTTCGTGATTTCCGGCAGCTGCTCGCCGGCCACCGGCGCGCAGATCGCCGCGGCGATCCGCGGCGGCTTCGTCGATGTGGCGCTCGATCCCTTGAAGCTGATCCAGGACGGTGCTTCGGGCCCTTACGCGACCGGCACGATCGAGCGGATCGTCGCGCTTTTGAACGACGGACGCAGCGTCGTGGCTCACAGCTCGACCGGGCCGAGCGACCCGCGCGAGGCGATGGTCGCGGATCATTTCGCCCGCGCCGGATCGTCGGCGGAGGCCGGCCGCATCGCGGGCGGGCGGGCGCTCGCCGCGGCGGCGGGCGCGCTGCTCGATGGCACGCTCCGCCGCGTGCCCCTCGACCGCTTCGTCGTGGCCGGCGGCGACACCTCGACCGCCGCCGTCAAGCGACTCGGCATCGACGCGCTCGAGATGGTGGCTCCTCTTGTCCCCGGTGCGCCGCTCTGCCGGGCGCTGGCACCCGGTCGCGACCTTCACGGGCGGGAGCTGGTGCTGAAGGGCGGTCAGATGGGCGGACCCGACTTCTTCCTGCACGCCAAGGCCGGGCGCGCGTGAGGGTCGACACATCCCCGAAAAGGACGAGACAATGAAGCTGAACGACAAGGTCGCCGTCATCACCGGCTCCGCCCGGGGCATCGGCCGTGCGATCGCGGAAGCCATGGCCCGCAAGGGAGCCAGAGTGGTCATCACGGATCGCGACGGGGCCGAAGCCGATGCGACGGCCCGCGCGATCGGCGACGCGGCGACCGCCATCAAGGCGGACGCGTCCAGCCCCACCGAAATTCAAGCCCTGTTCGAAGGCGCCGTCGCCCGCTTCGGCGGGTCGACGTCCTGGTCAACAACGCTGGCGTCGGCGCCGCGCGTCTCGTCGTCGACATCGAGCTCGAGGAATGGGAGCGCATGATCCAGGTCAATCTCACGGGCGCGCTCCTCTGCGGTCAGCAGGCGGCCCGGCACATGATCAAGCAAGGCACGGGGGGGCGGGCGCATCCTCAACATCGTGTCGCTGTCAGGTCAGAAAGGGCGATGTGGGTCGCTCGGCCTACGGCGCCTCGAAGGCCGGGCTCGAAGTGCTGAGCAAGATCATGGTGGTCGAGTTCGCCGATAGGCCATCACGGTCAACGCTGCTTGCCCGGGTCCGATCGCGACCGAAACCGGGAAGGCCATGCACTCCAGGGGAACGGTCGAGGCCTACCATCGCCTCATTCCGCAGCGCCGCTACGGCGAGCCGTCCGACATCGCGGCAGCGGCCGTGTTCCTCGCCTCCGACGATGCCGCTACATCACCATGGGCACACGCTCAACGTCGGCGGCGACTTCCTCGCGGCCGGTCGGACGTTGCCCTTCGATCCCGCCAAGGACATGCCCATCGGCGCCTCGGTCTGACCGCCGGCGACACGACCGTTGCCGATGAGGAGAGATCAGCATCGGACCGGATGGAATCGCATTGCGGTTTCATCCCGATGAAACTGCTCGCAGTTCAAAGCTGGAGCAGTTCGGCGGCCGCCGAACAGGCTCTACGCCTCGTCGTCATGGATGAGCCGACGGCCTCGCTCACCCGCCGCGAAGTCGACACGCTCCTGAAGCTGACGCTCGAATTGAAGCGCCGCGATGTGGCCGCGCTCTTCGTCACCACAAGTTCGACGAGGTGCTGGGGAATGAAGTTGGTTGCGGGGGCAGGATTTGAACCTGCGGCCTTCAGGTTATGAGCCTGACGAGCTACCGGGCTGCTCCACCCCGCGTCGCGCTTCGCCTTTGGCGAAGCAGAAGACAGACGTCGGATGACGGAGGACGGATTGTCCTTGGTCGGTTCCGGCGTCGTGATGTGAAGAGGGAAAGGGGTCGAAGGCTTGGGGCCACGGCGCGAGCGTGACATCCCGTCCTCCGTCCTCTGTCGTCCGTCCTCCGTGCTTGGCAGGCCTGGCGGCGAC
>DATBEH010000147.1:0-3041 GCA_036276175.1 Lichenihabitans sp. | reverse complement strand
CGAGCAGACGATACAGGGCGAAGAGCTGGTGCTGGTCGCCGACATCGGCGGCGGCACGAGCGACTTCTCCATCATCCGTCTCGGGCCCCACCACCGCGGTCGCACCGATCGCAGCCAGGACGTGCTGGCGACCGCCGGCGCGCGCATCGGCGGCACCGACTTCGACACCGCGCTCAACCTCGCCGCCGTGATGCCCCTGCTCGGCCTCGGCACGCTGCTCGCCGAGAAGAATCTGCCGATGCCGAACGCGCTCTATCACGAGCTCGCCACCTGGCCGACGATCAACTTCGCCTATACCTACAAGAACGAGCGCGAGATCGCCGACCTGGTCGCCCTCGCCTGCGAGCCCGAGAAGGTCGAGCGCCTGCTGGCCGTCGTGCGCCGGCGACTCGGTCACCGCCTCGCCTTTGCCGTCGAGGACGCCAAGATCGCGCTGAGCGCGCAGGAGACCGCGGCCGTGCCTCTGACGTTTCTCGAGGCCGGCCTCGCGGTCACGGCGACGCGCGCCGAGCTCGACGACGCCATCGGCGCGAAAGCAGCGCGCCTCCACAGGACGGCAAGCGACTGCATCGCGGCGGCGGGCCTGCGTCCGGCCGCCATCGATACGATCTTCCTCACCGGCGGATCGAGCCGCGTGCCCGCCGTGCGGACCGCGATCGGGCGTGCGGCGCCTTCGGCCCGTCTGGCCGGCGGCTCCGATCTCTTGTCCGTTGCGATGGGATTGACTCAGATGGCCGGACTCATGGCCTGAGGCGCCGGCGCCTCGCGATGATCGTGGCCGTCGAGCAGCCGTCCTGCCGCGCGGCGCCCGACCTTCCTCATGTCCTGCCCGTGTTCGCCCCACTGCTTGAAGAACAGCGGCACGCGGTTGGCCACGCATTGCGCGCGCAGGGAGCGGAACCATTCGGGATCGGACGGCCGGGCGCGCGGACCGCTCTCGCCGCCGGCGATCACCCAGCCGATGCCGGGCAGATAGCGGCCGAGGTCGATCGGCCCCAGCAATGGCTCGGCCGAGACGACATGCACTCGGGCGTCGACCGCCAGCAGGTGCGGCGCGCGCAGGTCGAGCATCGTCTGATTCTCGGCGGTGATGCCGGGCCAGAGATTGTCCGGCACCTTGCGGTTGGCGAAGAACTTGCGCGCCACCAGCGGACGCTTGGTGAGCAGGATCCAGTCGAGCTGCGGCGTCGCCTCGATCAGGCGGAGATAGTCCTCGCGCCAGGCTGTCGGGACCTCGGCATCGAACGGATCGGCCAGACTCGGCCCGAACACGCGAGCGCGCCGGCCGGCGGCCGCGGCCTTGCGGTTCCAGCGCAGCGGCTGCTGCCACGTCGTCGCCGCCGTGCGCCGGCGCGGCGCCCGCGGCTCGAAGCGCGCCCACTTGCGCCGGTGCGCCATGGCGGCGGCATAGCAGTTGTCGCAGGCCGGACTCAGCCGCGTGCAGCCGATCCACGGATTGAAGGTGTGGTCGACCCATTCGATCTTGGTCTGCTCGGCCATGGCCCAGGATGCCACTTATCCGCAAAAACGGGAGGGGGTAGCGGAAAATGGGAAGAATCGCCCGAAAAGCCCGATGCCATCGGCATCGGAGGCTTCCCACCAGGATGGGAACCGGTGGACGCGTGGGAAACCCTGACCCCAGACACGGCAAAGCCGGCGATGGTGGGGCCATCGCCGGCTCCGTCGAGAGGTCTCCGCTTAGCTCGCCCGGGGAGATACAGCGACGAAGCGGGTTGCTCCCTCTCGATAGACCTTCATGAGGACGGGCTTCTTGTTGCCCTTGGCCTCCTTCAGCTTGGCCGCGGCCTCCTTCGGGCCGTCGATCGATTCGTGGCCGACCTGCTGGATGATGTCGCCGGCGCGCAGGCCCTGGTCTTCCGCCGGGCTGCCGGTTTCGACCGAGGCGATCAGGGCGCCCTTGATGTTGTCCTTGATGCCGAGCTGCTGGCGCGTCTCGGGCGAGATCGGCGCCAGCGAGAAGCCGAACGAGCCCGGCGAGGCCTTGCCGTCCGTGTCCTGGCCGGCGTTGTTGCCCTCGTCGGCCTTGGCCTGCTTGTCCATGTTGGCGTAGTCGCCGAGCTTGGCGCTCACCGCCATGTCCTTGCCGTCGCGCACCAGGCCGAGCTTGATCGTGCTGCCCGGCGTGTAGCCGGCGACCGTGCGGGTCAGGTCGCGGACGGTCGGGATGTCCTTGCCGTCGACGGTCTTGATGATGTCACCCGACTGCACACCCGCCTTCGCGGCCGAGCTGTTGGGCTCGACCTGCGCCACGAGGGCGCCGTTGGTCGAGCCGAGCGACAGGCTGTTGGCGATATCGTCCGTCACCGGCTGGATCTGGACGCCCAGCAGCCCGCGCTCGACCCGCCCATGACTCTTGAGCTGCTCCACCACCGGAGCGGCGGTGCTGGACGGGATCGCGAAGCCCAACCCGATCGACCCGCCAGTCGGCGAGAAGATCGCGGTGTTGATGCCGACGACCTTGCCGTCCATGTCGAACAGCGGGCCGCCGGAGTTGCCGCGGTTGATCGCGGCGTCGGTCTGGATGTAGTCGTCGAACGGGCCCGACTGGATGTCGCGCCCGCGCGCCGACACGATGCCGGTCGTCACGGTGCCGCCGAGGCCGAACGGGTTGCCGACCGCCATCACCGGCTGGCCGACCTTGATCCTGCTGCCGTCCTCGAACTCGACGTAGGGCAGCGGCTTGTCGCTCTTGACCTTGAGCACGGCGAGATCGGTCTTCTCGTCGCCGCCGAGCAGCTTGGCCGTCAGCTTCTGGCCGTCCTGCAGGGTCACGGTGATCGAGTCGGCCTTACCGGCGACGTGGAAGTTGGTCACGATGATGCCGGACGGATCGATGATGAAGCCGGTGCCGACCGCCTGCTGCTTCGGAGTCGCGCGCTGCTGGCGCTGGCCCTGCTGGCCGAAGCGCTGCGCGAACTGGCGCATGAACTCTTCCAGCTGCTGCTGGGAGCCTCGGTCGGACATCTGGGTGTCCTCGTCCTCGGAGGCGCCAGCCTTCATGGTCACCTGCACGTTGACGA
>DATBEH010000146.1:0-7734 GCA_036276175.1 Lichenihabitans sp. | reverse complement strand
GGTGGCGCGCACAACGATCGTGCCGGCCTTGCCGGATTTCATGGCGACTCACCCCGAGTTGGAGCTGGAGGTGTCGAGTACGGATCGGCAGGTCGATCTGGTTCAAGAGGGGTTCGACTGTGTATTGCGGCTTGGACCCATACGGGACGAGACGCTGATTGCCCGTCCACTGGGCCTGATGCGCATGGTCAACTCTGCCAGTCCCGCCTATCTGGCGCGCTATGGCGTCCCTCGATCGATAGAAGATCTCGGGCGTCAGGATCATCGGACAATTCATTTTTCGACGATGCTGGGCGCAAGTCCCTATGGATGGGAATATCCGGACGGCGAAAGCTACGCGACGCTTCAGTTGCCAGGTGCGCTACACGTCAACAGCGCACAGACTTACGAAGCCGCTGCCCTCGCAGGCCTTGGCCTGATCCAGGCGCCACTCTTGGGGGTTGGCCGATACTTAGAGAGTGGAGCGCTTGTGGAGATCATACCCGATTTTCGTCGCCGGGCGCTCGCCGTGTCCCTCGTCGTAGCCCATCGGAGCAATCTGTCGCGCCGAGTCCGCGCATTCATGACATGGATCGAAGAGGTGCTGACGCCGTATCTGGAATAGCGAGACGAACAACTTCGTCCGGCCCTCGAATCAACATTCTGAAGTTATGTCTGCCGGTCGGCGGCCGGCGGTCCAACTTCTGTCTCCCCAACGCCGTGCCAATGCAACAGAACCATTCCGTATCAGGCTCGGAGATATCCGGCTGCTCGCAACCTTATCCGGCGCCGTCCGTCGATCTCCGTAAGGCAGCAAACGAGCAATCGGAACGAATGGCCGCTTTCGGGACGGCTCACTTTGCCCGGGAACGTCGAGGATGGGCGTGTACCGGACGTTGGCCGGTCGGCTGAACTTCTGCAAACCACCCCTTGCGGAAGTTCACACTGAGACACGACCGACGCGCATGAGAGGGGGCAGCCGCTCCGCATTGGCCCGCAGCCACGCCAGCAGACGACGGTCGCGGCCCGCGGGACCTACGACCTGCATCCCGATGCCGCCCGCATGGGGCGTCGTGGCGACCGGAATCGAGGCCGCCGCACCGCGGATCAGGTTGACCCAAACGGTGAATACCGAATGTCCCCTCGGCCCCACCTCCCGTCCATCGATGACGGCCGGATAGGGGATGGCGGCGTCCCAGGCCAGCGCCGCGGTGGTCGGCGTCAGCACGAAATCCCAATGGTCGAAGAACGCGCCCCAGCCGGCGCGGATCTCGGCGACCTGCTGCAGGGCCTCGACATAGTCTGAGGTCGTGACCCGCGCGCCCGCTTCCGCCATCTCCAGCGTGTTCGCGGTGACCGCCCCGGCGATCGCCTGCCCGGGCCGGAATCGGCCGAGGTACCAGGCGAGCCCGGCCGTCGCGATGGTCCGCCATACGGCATGGCCATGGTCGGGATCGAAGGGGAAGGGGATCTCCTCGACGATGCAGCCCGCCTCCCGCAATGCCGAGGCGGTCCGCTCCGCTTGCGCGGCGATGAGCGGATCCACCGGCGCGGATCCTGCCCGGGGCATGAAGGCGATGCGCGCCGCCCGGTCGAGCGGCGCCGGCCCGCCGTCCGCCGCGACGGAGCGCGGGTCGCGCAAATCGTCGCCCGCCAGGATCGACATCACCACCGACAGATCCTCGAGCGAACGGGCCATCGGCCCGACGGCTTCGAAATCGTGCAGGATCTGCGGAAAGCCGCCGTAGCGCGCCACCTGGCCCAGCGAGGGCTTGACTCCATAGAGCCCGCAATGGGCGGCGGGCCGGCGCAGCGACCCGCCCCCGTCGGTGCCGATGGCGATCGCCCCCAGGCCGGCCGCGAGCGCCGCGGCGCCGCCTCCGGTCGATCCGCCCGGCGTCCGCTCCGGCGCGAGCGGATTTCGGCTGACCCCGTGCAGCAGGTTGCCGGTATAGCCCTGCAGCGTGAACTCGGGGACGTTGGTCTTGCCCAGGATGACGGCTCCGGCGCGTCGCAGCCGCGCCACGCAGGGCTCGTCCCGGTCGACTGGCGCATCGGGCAGCAGTTTGCTTCCCCATCGAGCGGGCAGGCCGGCCGCATGAAGATTGTCCTTGACGGTCACGGGCACGCCGTCGAGCCGCGACAAAGGACGGCCCTCGTGCCAGCGCTGCGCGGATCGGCCGGCCGCCGCGCGGGCCGCCTGCTCGTCCATGGCGACGATCGCGTTCACGGTCCCGTTGACCTCGGCGCAGCGCCGCAGCACCCGCTCGATCAGCTCGACCGGCGACAGGGTCCCGGCGCCGAACGCTTCGGCCAGGGCTGACGCCGGCCACGCGCAGACATCGGACGGATCTGGAACGAGCGCCTCGGCGGTCATCGCGGTCTCTCCGGTGGAAACGGGGGAAGCAAAGGATTATCCCGCGGCGCTTTTCGGACCCAGGCTCAGCGTGTCGTGGAGGAAGTCGCAGAAGCGCTCGCGGTCGGCCCCGAAGGCGACGTGGCAGTTGGGCGCCTTGCCGTTCCGGTAGTGGGTGTCGACCACCGTGCGGCCGACCGTCAGCGTGCCGACCGTCTCGACGTCGACGTGGCGGAACAGGGTCGTGACAATGTCCGGGTGGAGCATGAAGGCCACGCAGAGCGCGTCGTGGACGGGTGCGGCGTTGCGCTCGTCCATCGGCTGGTTGTCGTCATAGGCGCGGATGCGCTGCTCGATGAAGCGCGAGGCCGCGAGACCGGCGGTGGTGCCGAGCGCCGCGAGGGCGCGGGCGCGCTCCATCGACACCAGCGCCTTGTGGGTCGCATCGAGCGGCAGCATCGTGACCTTGGCGAAGCCGGCCGCGAAGACCTTGGCGGCAGCCTCCGCGTCGGCCCAGATGTTGAACTCGGCCGAGGGCGTGATGTTGCCCTTGTGATGGGCGCCGCCCATGATGATCACCTCGGGCACGCGGTCCACGAGCTTCGGATGGACCGCGAGCGCGGCCGCGATATTGGACAGCGGACCGACCGGCATCAGCACGATCTCGTCGCTGGCGTCGCGGTAGGTGTCGATCAGGAAGTCGACGGCGCTCGTGTCCTGCTTGCGCAGGGTGGTGTCGGGGATCGGCAGCTCCCGGCCATGGACCCCGTTGTCGAATTTCAGGGCACGCGGGATCGGGAAATCCGGGCGGGCCAGGGGCGACCTCAGTCCCTCGAAGACCGGGATGTCGCCCCGTCCCACGAATTCGAGCGCCCGGAGCGTGTTGTTGGTGCAATATTGCACCTCGACGTTGCCGTTGACCGTGGTACAGCCGATGAGGTCGAGGTCGGGATGCAGCGCCGCGCACATGATGGCGACGGCGTCGTCCGTTCCTGTATCGACGTCCAGGATCAGCTTGCGTTTCGGCATGGCGGTTCATTTCCTGCGTTGGGATCGGTCAAGGTTTTGGCGACGGTCAGGTTTCGAAGCGCCAGCCGCCGCCGTGGGCACCGGACCGGTTGGCGCGCACGCCGACGACGACCAGGGCCATGATGGTCACGACATAGGGGATGAGCTGCAGCAGTTGCGGCGCCGCGCCCGTCATCTCGGGCAGGCGCACCGCAAGGGCGGTCGCGATGCCGAACATCAGCGCGACCGCGGTCGTCGGCCCCGGCCGGCCCTTGGCGAAGAAGATCGCCGCCAGGGCAATGAGTCCCCGCTCGTCCGTCATCTGCCGGGCGAAGAGCGAGACATAGCCGAGCGACAGATAGGCGCCGGCGAGGCCGCAGAAAACTCCGCTGAGCACCATCGTCTGGAACTTGATGGCCTCGACATTGACGCCGGCCGCCAGCGCCGCGTCTTCGGCTTCGCCGATCATGCGCACGCGCAGACCCCATCGCGTGCGGTAGAGCGACCAGGACACGGCCGGAACCGACAGATAGGCGAGATAGACCAGAAGCGTATGGCCGCTCAGCAGGGGGCCTAGGACCGGGATGTCGACAAGGCCGGGGATGCGCAGCGCGGGGAACACGGGAATGCGGGCCGAGGTGAAGACGCCATCCTGGCCGAGCACGCCCTTCAGCAGCAGCGCGGTCAGCCCATAGGCCAGAAACGTGACCGCGATGCCCGCGATAAAGATGTGGGCGCGAAAGCGCAGGTTGAACACGGCCAGCAGCACGGAGAGCGCGCTCGACGCCGCGATGCCGGCCAGGATGCCGAGCGTCAGGCTGCCGGTCGCGTAAGCCGCGGCCACGGCCGCGAAGGCGCCGACGATCATGAAGCCGTCGAGCGCGATGTTCAGGATGCCGGCCTGGAAGGTGTAGAGCCCGCCGAGCGCCGCGAAGATCAGCGGCGTCGCGATGCGGATCGAGGAGAAGGCGATGTCGGACAGCATGACGGGAAGACCCCCCTCGGGATGACGCTCAGGCTTCGGTGGTGCCCTGCTCGGCGGGAAGCTTGCTCGGAAGGGTGGAGGCCGGCGCCGTCTCGACCAGCGGGCGCCAGCCGCTCCAGCCGAAGGTGAAGCGCGCGGCGAGGATCAGCACGACGATGAACTGCAGCACCTGCACGAGATACTTGCTGATGCCGAGCTCCATCTGCAGCACGGAACTGCCGCTGTTCAGCGCCCCGAACAGGAAGGACGACAGGATGACGCCGATCGGGTCGGAATTCGCCAGCATCGCGACCGCGATGCCGTCGAAACCGTAGCCGGGAGAGAAATTGTCGTAGAAGGCGCCGTAGACGCCGAGCACCTGCTCGGCCCCGGCCAGGCCGCCGATGGCGCCGCTGAGCAGCATGATGCCGATCACGTTGGAGCGGACGCGGACGCCACCGTAATTGGCGAAACGCGCGTTCAGCCCGATCAGCTTCCACTCGAAGCCCCGCACCGTGCCGGCGTTGAACAGCGCCACGAGCACGCAGCAGGCGAGCGCGATGAAGAGGCCGGTGTTCAGCTGGGAATAGAGCGTGAAGTTGGTGAGATGCGCCGCATCGACGATGTCGGGCAGCTTGTTGGTCGGGCCGGGCGCCTTGAGCACCCGCGCCGACATGTAGCCGGTCAACAGCAGCGCGATCGGGTTCAGCATGAGACAGACGACGAGCTCGTTGACGCCGACATGGACGCGCAGCAGCGCCGGGATCGCGGCCCAGAGCGCCCCGCCCAGCATCGCGGCCAGGATGCAGACCGGCACCTCGACGGGGCCGGGCAGATCGAGCGCGTAGCCGGCGATGCCGGCCGCCATGGCCCCCATCAGCATCTGGCCTTCGACGCCGATGTTCCAGATGCCGGATCGGAACGCCACCGCCACGGCCAGGCCCGTGAAGAGCAGCGGCGTCATCATCTGCAGCGTGACCGCGATGTTCGGCCAGCCGCTGAGGCTGCCGCGCAGGAGCACCGCATAGACCTCGACGGGGTTGCGCCCGAGCAGCGCCATCAGGAGGCCGCCCAGCCCGAAGGAGATGATGACGGCGAGAAGCGGCCCCGCAATGGCGCGCAGCAGGCGACGAGACAGCTGCGGGATCGTCGGCACGGCGGCCCGTTCGCTCACGGCCTGTCCTCCCCGGTCTCGGCCGGCACCTCGCACCCGCCCATCAACTGCCCGATGCGGCCCACATCGGCCGCGGCGGCCGAGAAATCGCCGACGATCCGGCCGCGGTAGATGACGAGGATGCGGTCGCACAGCGAGAGGAGCTCGTCGAGGTCGGCCGAGATCACGAAGACGGCGCGCCCCTCGTCGCGCATCGCCACGAGCATGCGATGGATCGCCTCGATCGCCCCGATGTCGACGCCCTGCGACGGCTGCTCGGCGATGATCAGCCGCGCCGCGCGGGTGAGCTCGCGCGCGAGCTGCACCTTCTGCTGGTTGCCGCCCGACAGCGCCCCGGCGGGGGTCTCTTCGTTGGCGCCGCGCACGTCGAACTGGCGGATCAGCTCGCGGCATCGCCGCCGCGCCGCCACGGCGGAGAGGAACGGCCCCCGGCGATAGGTGCCGAGGTGCCCGAGCGCCATGTTCTCCCAGATGACGCTCTGCAGCGACAGGCCGACATGGGCCCGGTCGGCCGGCACATAGGCCAGGCCCGCCTCGCGCGAGGATCGGGGATCGCCGCCCGCCGGCGATGTCCCGCAGATGGCGATCCGCCCGGCGCTGGCGCGGCGGATCCCGGCGATGCTCTCGACGAGTTCGTCCTGCCCGTTGCCCTGCACCCCCGCGAGCCCCACGATCTCGCCCGGCCGGATCGCGAGCGAAAGATCGTCGACCGCCACGCTGCCACGGTCGCCGAGCACGCTGAGGTTGCGGATATCGAGCGCCGCCTCGGCGGCTGGCCGGGCCGGCGTCTTGGCGACGCGCAGAAGGACGCTGCGGCCGACCATCTGGCTGGCGATCGTGTCCGCCGTGAGGGACCGGTTGTCCTGGGTCGCCACGATGCGCCCCTGCCGCATCACCGAGACGCGGTCCGAGGCGTCGAGCACCTCGCGCAGCTTGTGGGTAATGAAGATGACCGAACGGCCGCTGGCGGCCAGCGACCGCATCGTGCCGAATAATTCGCGGGTCTCCTGCGGCGTCAGCACGGCCGTTGGCTCATCGAGAATGAGGACTTCGGCCTGGCGATACAGGGCCTTGAGGATCTCCACGCGCTGCCGCAGCCCGACGGGCAGGCTGCCGACGATGGCGTTCGGGTCGAGATCGAGCCCGAAGCGCCGGCTGAGCTCCGCCGTCTGCCGTTCGGCGGCGCGACGATCGAGCCGCGCGAAGGACAGCACCGGCTCCGCGCCGAGGATGATATTCTCGGCGACCGTGAACGAGGGGGCCAGCTTGAAGTGCTGGTGCACCATGCCGATCCCGGCCGCGATCGCCTCGGCCGGCCCGGCGAAGGCGACGGGCACGCCGCGCAGCATCACCTCGCCGGCCGTGCGCGACAGCAGGCCGTAGAGGATGTTCATGAGCGTCGACTTGCCGGCGCCGTTCTCGCCCACGAGCGCGTGAACCTCGCCCGGCCGAATGTCGAGCGATGCGTCGTGGATGGCGGCCAGATCCCCGAAATGCTTGACGATGCCGCGCATGGTCACGAGATCGGTGCCCGTCATGCGGTTCCGCTCCGGTCCGAGCTGCGGAGCCGACCTGCCGGGCCGGCCCACGGAAGGCGCCGTCGCCCCGCTTGCCCGGAGCAGGAGACGGCGAACCGGGCGGCGGTCACTTCTTGTCGGCGATCGAGGGTGGGGTGGCCATGGGCGGCGTGCCCATCTCCTTCTGGCCGGGCTTCAGGTCGAAGTAGTTGGGCACCACGATCGCGCCGGAAATGACCTTGGCCTTGAGGTCGTCGACGTAGTTGAGGACGTCGTCGCGGATCAGCCCCTTGTTGTATTCGTCCATGGCGAAGCCGACGCCGCCCTCCTTGAGCCCGTAATACAGCACGCTGCCGCCCTTGAAGGTCCCGTCGACCACCGACTTGATCATGTCGAAGGACTGGGTGTCGACGCGCTTGACCATGGAGGTCAGGACGAAGCCGGGCGCCAGGTAGTTCTGGTCCGAATCGACGCCGATCGCGAAGGTCTTGGTGCTCTTGGCCGCGTCGATGACCCCGGCGCTGGTGGCGCCCGCGACGGCGAAGTTGATGTCGGACCTCTGGTTGACCAGGGCCAGCGTATATTCCTTGCCGGCCGCCGGATCGGTGAAGGTGCCGGAGTATGTTTCGAGGACGTTGACCTTCGGGTCGGCCATCTTGGCCCCGTAGTAATAGCCGATATAGAAGCGGTGGATGATCGGGATGTCCTTGCCGCCGACGAAGCCGATGGTGCCGGT
>DATBEH010000145.1:0-12561 GCA_036276175.1 Lichenihabitans sp. | reverse complement strand
CGCCGGATCGGTGAAGGTGCCGGAGTATGTTTCGAGGACGTTGACCTTCGGGTCGGCCATCTTGGCCCCGTAGTAATAGCCGATATAGAAGCGGTGGATGATCGGGATGTCCTTGCCGCCGACGAAGCCGATGGTGCCGGTCTTGGTCATCTTGGCCGCGATGGCACCGACCAGGAACGAGCCTTCCCAATCCTTGGTGACGCTGCTCACCACATTGGGCGCGATCGGGTCGGGGCCGACGTCGACGAGGCCGAACTTCTGGTTCGGGAAGGCCTTGGCGACGGTCTGCATCGGCTTGATCATGTCGAAGGAGGAACCGATGATGATGTCGAAGCCCTGCCCCGCCGCCCGTGCCAGCGACGACTGGAACTCGGAGATCGAGCGCGGCTGGATGACCACGTAGTCGATGCCGAGCTCGCTCTGCGCTTTCTTCATCCCCTCGTTCATCATGTCGTTGAACGAGCGATCGCCGAGCCCGGATTCGGACGTGACCATCGCGACGCGGATCTTGGCCTCGGCCGCCGGCGCGACCAGGAGGCCGGCCGCGAGGACCGCTGCGGCGCCGAGCGCCGTCAAGAACTTCTGCATCTCCCGCTCTCCCTTGCTTTACGTCTCCCGTGACCGGCGGGGCTCTTCCGGCTCCGCTTCAGAACGACGGTCGCGCGCCGCGCGCCGCCGCCATGAACGATGTGACCTTGCCGGGATCGAAGCGCCCGAAGACCGTCCCCGTCCCCTTGAGGGACGAACTGACGATAGTGCCGTCCGCCACGCCGACGAGGTCGCCGATATTGTCGGCCGTGACGCCGCCGCCCACCATGATCGGCACGCTGCCGACGACCCGGCGCGCGATGGCGATCAGCTCGTGCGTTTGCGGATAGGTCTTGCCCGTGAGGACGAGCCCGTCGGCGGCGCCGAGCCGGACCGCGGCGTCGAGGTCGTCCTCGAGCGTGCCGGCCACCAGCGGATTGCCGGTGCGGTCATGCACGTCGGCGAAGATCGCGACTGCGTCGGCCCTCCAGGACGTCCGCGCCCGGATAGCTGCGAAAGCCTGCGAGCTCTCGATCCCGAACGGGGTGAGCATGGCGCCGACATAGATCTTGATGCGGACGAAATCGGCCCCGGACGCGGACGCCACCGCCATCATCGCCTCGGCGTCGTTCTCCAGCATGTTGAGGCCGACGGGCTTGCCGTACCGTTGCCGGATCTCCGCCGTCACCCGCGTCATCCACGCCGCCTGCACGGTCGTGACATGCGTATCCACCGGGACGTCGCCGAGGTTCTGGATCATCAGCGCATCGATGCCGTTGGACGCCAGGATCTCGGCTTCCGCGAGGGCGGAGCCGAGCACGTCGTCGATCCGCGCGTCCCGGTAGCGGCTGCCGCCGGCCAGCGCGGCAAGCTGCACCATCCCGACCACGGGCTTCTTGCCGGCCCGGAGAAGCGACAGCAGATCGCTCATCAGATGGTCACCGCCGGTTCCGTTTTCGCCTGCGCCGAATGGAAGATCTGCCGGAAATTGACCTCCTGCCGCTTGCGATTGTCGAAGCCCAGGAAGGCGACGTTCTGCCGGTCGGCGATGTGGCAGGACAGATATTCGAACGGCAGCTTGTAGACGAAGGGGGTCAGGGCCTCCGGCAGATCGGGCATGCCGAAATAGATGTCGGAGGCGGCTTTCGCCTCGGCGTCGCGGTCCCGGCCGATGATGATGACGCGCGATCCCATCTCCCGCGCGGCGCTGGCCTGCTCCAGCGCACGGTCGCGAGCGGCGCCGGGGGGCGCCAGGATGATCGTGTCCGTTTTTTCATCGGTGAAGAAATACTGCTCGTGCGCCCATTCCTCGAGCTCGGACGTGTGGCAGGGGCGGGTCAGCGCCTCGAACCACTTGGCCATGCCGAAATAGGCGGTGGCGTAGTTGGGGCCGCCGCCCAGGATGACGGTCTTGCGGTCGGGCGTGAAGCTGCCGGCGATCTGCGGCGCGAGGGCGCTCACCGTCTCGTCGGCGGTCGCCATGGCCGCGGGAAGCGTGTTCATCTCGACGAGAAGCGTCGCCACGCGGGCGGCGTCGAGATGACCGATCCGTTCGCCGAACGCGATGGCGGCGATGAACAGGCCCAGCATGCTGGCCGTGTAGGTCACGGTTCCGGGCGTCACGACGCGGGTGCCGTCGGGCTGCTCCTTGATGTTGTCCGGCGCGTTGACCTTGATCAGCGTTTCGGCGGTGCGGGCCAGCCGGTTGTCCGGGCTGACCGTGACGCCGAACGTCCAGGCGCCGCGCTCGCGCGCCAGGCGCACGCCCTCGATGGTGCGCGACACCGTTCCCGAATTGGAGATGCCGAAGACGAAGCTGTCGGGCGGCAGGTCCGCGACGAGGTAGCGGGAGAATTCTAGCGCCTCGACGGGCTCGATGAAGCGGCCGGTCGCCTTCATCATGTAGGAGCGGGCCGCCAGCGCGGCCGAATAGCTGTCGCCGCAGCCGATCATGAAGCCGTGGCGCAGCGTGCCCGGCTCGCGCGTGGCGAGGACGTCGCGCATGAAGGCCAGCATCGGGGCGACGTTGTCTCGCACGAAGGCCGGCTGCAGCGCGATTTCCTTCAGCATCACCGCTTTTTCATTCTGCACCTTGCCGTCTCCTCGTTATCGGGGCGCGACCGTCCGGCCGCCTGCCTCGCGTCAAAATGGTTGCATGTCGATGGCGCCGCGAAGCGTCTGGAGCCGCTCGCGCGCCACCTCCGGCCGGCTGCCGAGGAGACCCGTCACGCCGAGCGCCTCGACGCAGAACGAGGCCGAGACGGCGCCGTGGAGCAGGGCCTCGATCGGGTCCTGCGTGCGCACATAGCCCACGAGCGTGCCGCCGCAGAAGGTGTCGCCCGCTCCCGTCGCATCCTCGGCCCCGACCGGGACGGCGGGCAGGATCATGAGGTCGCGGCTGCCCACCGAATGCGCCACGCATCCCTCGGCCCCGCATTTCAGCGCGACCAGCGCCGTGTCCGGCGACAGATCCCGAAACCGGCGCACCGTGTCGGCCGGTGTCGTGTCGGGGAAGATCACCCGTCCGTCCTGCCGGCTCGGGAGGAACAGGTCGACGCTGGCCATCAGCCCGGCCACGGCGGCTCTATCGACGGCGGCCAGGCGACGGTCGTCGAGATCGATGGAAATGGCGGTCGCGCCGGCCTGCCGGAGGGCGGCGACGAGTTCGACATGCCGCTCCCACGGCAGCGGGGCCAGGTGGGCTGCCTGCGTGCCCGCCGGCACGTCGGTTCCGCGCGGGCTGAAGTCGTCCCAGTTGCGGGTCGTGCTGCGGAACACGAATTGCCGGCTGCCGTCCTCCTCGTAGAGGCCCCAGTCCCGCAATGTGCGCTCGAGGCGTGGGCAGTGCGTCAGGTCGATCCGCGCCTCCAGGGTGCCCGTGGGATAATCCGGCCCGAAGGGCGCGACGACCACGGGGCGTTCGCCCCACACAGCCATGCCGAGGGCCGAATAGATGGCATTGCCGCCCGGCACGGCCCATCGGGTCGAGCCGTCCACGAAGACCAGGTCGTCGATGGACAGGTTGCCGAGCGCGCAGAACGCGATCGTCATATGCGCACCCCCGTCCGGAAGAGCGTCAGGTCGATGATCGCGCTGTTATGGGAGTTGAGCGCGTGGAGGATCGGCTCCCCGTTCTCGCCGAAGTGGGTTTCCCGCATGAACAGCAGCGGCGCGCCGGGCTTCACGGCGAGGGAGCGGGCCTGCTCCGCCGTGGCGCCGACCGCGGTCACCGACATCTCGCTGCGCAGAAGCCTGATCTTCAGCGTCTCCGCCAGGAAGGCGTAGAGTGAACCGCCGTCGAAGGCCTTCAGCGCGGAAAGTGGGGTGCGGTCGCCCGACGGCAGATATTCATGCGCGAGACCTAGCGGCCTATCGCCGATGAGGCGCACGCGCCTGATGCGGACGACCGGCGCTCCCGGAGGCAGGCGCAGGGCCGCGGCGACCGCCGCCGGAGGCTCGACCTCATCGACGGACAGCGACCGCACGCCCGGTTCTCCCCCGGCGGCGCGAATCGCCGAGGTCAGCGAGGACATGGAATCGAGCGGGTTGTGCAGTGCGGGCGGTGGGGCGGCCACGAAGGTGCCGACGCCGTGGCGGATGTCGAGCAGGCCTTCCTGGGCGAGCCCGCGGATCGCTTCCCGGAGCGTGGGGCGGCTGATCCGCAATTCCCTGGCAAGCGCGGCTTCGCTCGGCAGACGCGCCCCGGCGCGAAGGCCGCTCGCTTCGATCTGCGCCCGCAGGGCGTCGCCCACACGCGTGACGAGATCTTCGCGGGGCGACCCGCCGGCCCACAGCCGTGCCGAAAGCTCGGAGAGCTGCAGGTCGCTCACGAGGCGACTTGCCCGCGCATGAGCGTATCGCATTCGGCCGGAGAGATGCGAGTGTCGCGATCGGACCGGCCAGGCGTCACGAGGCTGTCGACGGTGCCCCATGCAATCTTCACATGCGTTCCCTCAACCTCGTAAGACATCTGACGACAGATGACCACGGGGCGGGAGCCTTGGCAAGTGGTCCTGACGCCTCCGGCAAGCCGTGACATGCCGATGGCGCCCGGCGTTCTCGAGCCTCGTGCAACTAGCCCCCGCGCGTCGGCGTCTGCGGGCCCGACAAGACGAGAGCTCGCGCCTCGGTCAGCCGCTCGATTGCGACGGACGGGCTTACCCGAAATAGTCGGGGTAACGGTCCCGGAGCCATGCGACGTCGGGGATCACCACGTTCAGATGAAGCGTCATGGCGGCGCGCGCGGCTGCCACGTCTCCAGCCGCCACGGCCGTTCGGATGCGCTCGTGCTCGCCGATCACCTGATCCATGCGGCCCGGCGCCGGCAGGGTGAGCCGGCGCGCGCGGTCGATCTGGGTCTTGACGGACTTGAGAAGCCGCCAGATGCCTGGATGGCCGCCGAGTGCGGCCAGCGCTTCGTGAAACGCCTCGTCGGCCTCATGAAAGCCTCGGGTGTCGCCACGACCGGCGACCACCCGCTGGAGCGCCAAAGCTTCGTCGAGGCCCGCCGTCGATCTTCCGACCGTCGCGGCTTCGACGGTGACGCCTTCGAGTGCCTGGCGAATCAGGACGGCTTCGGGGATGGCTGCGACCGGAATGCGCGACACGAAAGTTCCGGATTGGGGAAAGATGTCGACGAGACCTTCGTCGGCGAGCCGGAGCAGGGCTTCGCGCACGGGCGTCCGGCTCATGCCGAAGCGCTCGCTCAACGCTCGATCCTGCACGGCCGTGCCGGGCGTCAGCACCATGCCGACGATCTCGTGGCGCAAGACGGCCGCGACCGCCGACGCGGAGGTCGCGCGCGGCCCGGAGGAGCCGCCAGGCCTCTTGGCCTGCCGCCTCGCCCGCGGATTGGTTCCCTCGATCGACAACATGAGCCTTAGCCCTGCCAGTTGACATACTAATATATCAACCGTAAGGCTGGACAAGTGGATAATGATCGAGGTCCATCGAGACCGGAAACACGCATGCCTCTGCATCCCGACAGGCTCCTGCCGAGCGAGCCGGACACTCGGGCGATCGCCCGCCGCCTTTACGACACCGTCCAAGGGCTGCCGATCCTGTCGCCGCACGGCCATACCGAGCCGCGCTGGTACGCCGACGACAAGCCCTTCTCCGATCCGGCCGAACTCTTCATCAGTCCCGACCATTACGTGTTCAGGATGCTGTATTCCCAGGGCGTGCGGCTCGAGGCGCTCGGCGTGCCGCGGCGCGACGGCGGCGCGCTCGAAACCGACGGTCGCGCGATCTGGCGGCTCTTCGCCAAGCATTTCGGATTATTCCGGGGGACGCCGACGCGACTCTGGTTCGAGCATTCGCTGGCCTTCGTGTTCGGCATCGACGAGCGGCTGACGGAAGAAAACGCGGACCGGCTCTACGATCGCATCGCCGAGGCGCTCGGGCGCGCCGACATGCGGCCCCGCGCGCTTTACGACCGCTTCAACATCGAGGCCATCGCCACGACCGACGGCGCCCTCGACGACCTGGATCATCATCGGGCGCTGAAGCGCTCGGGGTGGCACGGACGCGTGCTGCCGACCTATCGGACCGACCTCGTGGTCGACCCCGAACGAGATGGGTTCCGGACCAACATCGAGCGCTTCGTGGCCCTGGCAAGCGAGCCGATGACCTGGGCCGGCTACCTCGCGGCTCACCGGGCGCGGCGCGCCGTCTTCCGATCGCTCGGCGCGACCGCCACCGACCACGGCCACCCGACGGCCCGCACGGCCGACCTCGACCCTGCCGAGGCCGCCGCCCTGTTCGGGCGCGTCGTCCGAGAGGTGCCCTCCGCCGCCGAGGCGGAGATGTTCCGCGCCCAGATGCTGACCGAAATGGCCCGCATGAGTGTCGAGGACGGCCTCGTGATGCAGATCCATCCCGGCTCGGTGCGCAACCACAACCCGGCCGTATTCGCACGCTTCGGCGCCGACAAGGGCGCCGACATTCCGCAGCGCACCGACTACGTGCATGATCTCAAGCCTTTGCTCGATATCTTCGGCAACGATCCGCGTCTGACCCTGATCCTCTTCACGCTCGACGAAGCCCAATATGGGCGCGAGCTCGCGCCGCTCGCGGGACATTATCCGGCGCTGCGGCTCGGCCCGCCGTGGTGGTTCTTCGACAGCCCGGACGGGATGCGGCGGTATCGCGAGACCGTGACCGAGACGGCCGGCTTCGCCAACACGGTCGGATTCAACGACGACACCCGCGCCTATCTGTCGATCCCGGCCCGCCACGACATGGCGCGCCGTGTCGATTGCGCATGGCTCGGCCGCATGGTGGCCGAACACCGGCTCGACGAGGAGGAGGCGTACGATCTTGCCCATGACCTCGCCTATCGATTGGCCAAACGGGCCTACAAGCTTTGATCCTCGGCCGGACGAACCGGCCGGACGAACGCCGCGCAAGACGGCGCAATGGAGAGACGACATGACGATCGATCGCCGACAGATGCTGGGCCGTCTCGGGGCCGCGGCGGCCCTGAGCCTGCCGTCCGGCCGGGCGCTCGCGGCCTTGCCGGCCCTGCCCGACCACGCGGTGACGCTGACGATCGCCGACGTGGCCGGCAATCTCGCGCTGACGCAGACGGCGATCGAGTCCTACCGCCGCGCCAAGCCCAAGGCGGTGTCGCGCTTCGTCTTCACCAAGGCTCCGGCGCCCGAGCTGCCGGCCAAGATCAAGGCGCAGCAAGGCGCGGGCCGCGTCGACATCGACATGGTGCTGACCGGCACGGACGCGCTTTCGGCCGGCCTCGACCAGGGGATCTGGCTCGATCTCAAGCCCTACCTGCCGGACCTGCCGAAGCTCGCCGACGTCTACCTGCCGCAGGCCCTCAAGATGCAGGCGATCGCGGCCGACCATGGCCTCGTGGTGAGCTACTACCCCTCGGGTCCGCTGCTCGAATACATGCCGGGGCGGGTCAAGGTCGTGCCGAAGACGGCGGCCGAGCTGCTCGACTGGACGCGGCAGAACAAGAACAAGTTCATGTACGCGCGGCCGTCCAACTCCGGCCCGGGCCGAACCTGGCTCATGGGCCTTCCCTACATCTTGGGCGACAGCGATCCGCACGATCCGGTCAAGGGCTGGGACAGGACCTGGGCCTATCTCAAGGCGCTCGGCGAAAACATCGAATATTATCCCACCGGGACGAGCCAGACCATGAAGGAGCTCGGCGACGGCACGCGCGACATCATCGTCTCGACGACGGGCTGGGACATCAACCCGCGTGCTCTCGGCATCGTGCCGAAGGAAGCGGGCGTCGGCACGCTCGAGGGTTTCCATTGGGTGACCGACGCGCATTATATGGCGGTGCCCAAGGGGGTGGCCGACGACAAGCTCGCCGTGCTGCTCGACCTCATGGGATTCATGCTGGAGCCCAAGCAGCAGGCCTATGCCTACGATCAGGGATATTTCTTCCCCGGCCCCGCCGTGAAGGGCGTGACGCTCGACATGGCGCCCGAGGAATCGAAGGACGCCATCGAGACCTTCGGCCGGCCCGACTATGACGCGCTCATCGCCGGCCATCCGCTCGAGGTGCCGCTCGACGCGAAGAACATGGTGAAGGCCTTCGATCTCTGGGACCAGCGGGTCGGCGCCGGGAAGGGCTGACGCGAGCGCGAGGCAGCGAGCGTGCCGGCGTCCGAGGCCTATCGATCCCGCCGGCCACACCGCCGCTAGGCGCCGCCGCCGGCTTCAGCACCTCCGCCGGCGACGATCGTCGACTTGGCAGCGAGATCGCCGCCACGCCAGGCATAGAGCGCGAGCAGCGGCTCGGCCGCGGTGCGCATGGCATGGGGCGTCCATGACGGATGATGGATCGCCTCGCCCGGCACCCGCGCCGTGAAAGGTCCGGCGCCGCATTGCCAGAATGCCGTGCCGGCGAGCGGCACATAGAGTTCCTCGGCCTCGTGGGCGTGCGACGGGTAATCCGTCGCGGCGCCGAGCAGCAGCACGCCACAGGCGATCGCCTCGCTCGCGATCGGGCCGCGCAGCCCGACGAGCTCGCTCCAGCCATAGCTCTCGAGAAAGGCGGCGCCGAAATCCTCCGGCCCGTAGGTCTGGCGCCAAGCCAGACGCTCCGCCGCGTCGACCAGCTGCTCGATGATGCCGCGTGTGGCCGGAGAGGCGAGCGCGGCGAGCCGCGGCAGCACCCGCATCACCGGGAGGCAGGACGGCGCAACGGTCCGATCCTCCGCAGTCGTCGGCCAATGCGCCAGGAAGGCCCGGCCGCCGGGCACTGCGCCAAGCACGTCCCGGGCCCGGTCGGCGAGGTCCTTTGCGGGTCCGCTCGTCATCACTCTTCCCCGTCGCGCCGCAGCGCCTCGGCTCCTCGGCCGGCCTGCGCCGGGCCGGCCGCTGAATGGTCCGTCGTCATCGGTCCGATCCAATTCACAGGCTTGCCGAGGCGTGCCGGGCGCCGGCCTTTCCACGCGTCGCGGGCCAGTCTATCCTGTACCTGTTTCGTTCCGAAGCCAAGCCATGCGATCGCAGAGCATCGACGCGCGCAACCTCTGGGCTCCCGGGCCGACCGAACCGTCGCCCGGCGAGGGCGTGCGCAAGATCATCCACATCGACATGGATGCCTTCTACGCCTCCGTCGAGCAGCGCGACAATCCGGAGTTGCGCGGCAAGCCGGTCGCGGTCGGCGGGGCGCGCGAACGCGGCGTCGTCGCTGCGGCGAGCTACGAGGCCCGCAAGTTCGGCGTGCGCTCCGCCATGGCCTCCGTGACGGCGCGGCGGCGCTGTCCGGACCTCGTCTTCGTCAAGCCGCGGTTCCCGGTCTACAAGGCGATCTCGCTCGAGATTCGCGCCATCTTCGCCGACTTCACCGCGGCGATCGAGCCGCTGTCGCTCGACGAGGCCTATCTCGACGTCACCGGCGGCCTCACCTCGGCGACTGCCGTGGCCGAAGCGATCCGGGCGCGAATCCTGGCCGAGACCGGGCTCACCGCCTCGGCCGGCGTCTCCTACAACAAGTTCCTGGCCAAGCTCGCCTCGGACCATCGCAAGCCGAACGGGCTTTGCGTCGTTCCGCCCGGGCTCGGAGCGCGATTCGTCGAGGATTTGCCGGTCGGCCGATTCCATGGCGTCGGGCCGGTCACGGCCGCCAGGATGAACCGGCTCGGCATCGAGACCGGCCGCGACCTGCGCGAGCGCTCCCGCGCGTTCCTCGATGCGGAATTCGGCAAGGCCGGCACCTACTACTACGATCTCGCGCGGGGCATCGACCATCGCGCCGTCAAGGCCGACCGGATCCGCAAGTCGGTCGGCTCGGAGACGACCTTCTTCAACGACCTCGAGACCCTCGAGGCCATGGCCGAGGGCCTGCGACCGTCGATCCGCTCGGTCTGGGACCATTGTGAACGGCATGGGCTCGCCGGCCGCACGGCGACCGTGAAGATCAAATATTCGGACTTCCGTCAGGTGACGCGCAGCCGGACCCTCGCGCGGCCTGTGGCGAGCCGCGCCGAGCTCGAAAGCGTGGGGCTCGACCTGTTGCGCGCCATCTTTCCGCTGCGCCGTAGCGTCAGGCTGCTCGGCCTGTCGATGTCGAGTTTCGAATCGTGCGAGCCGGAGGTGGATGCCGGACAGCTCGCCTTGGAATTTTAGCCGGAGAGGCAAGGATGGGCGGAACGTTCCACGGCAAGCATCGTCCGGCAACCGCGAGGCCGAGGTGTCGCGGCCCCTGCCGGGCGCTGATCGTCGCCGGCCTGTGCCTCATGCTGCTGGGCTGCGCCGCGCCGGCGGGGGACGGGTCCTCGTTCGGCGGTCCTTACGGCGGGATCACCGGAGGGGCGGGCGGGACGGAGGGTCGTTGATCCGCTCTACTGCGTGCGGATGGCACCGTTCTCGGCATCGACCGTGAGGTTCGGCGAATAATAGGGGTCGTCGAGCAGCGCCTCGCCCCAGCGCAGGCGCAGGTTGAGGTTCTCCCGGTCGAACCGCTCGGCGGTGCGTGGGCTGAGGTCGCGGCCGCGGCTGACGCTCTCGTGATGGTTCAGTTCGGCGAAGGGCGTCCACAGGTTGCGGTAGCCCCTGGCGCGCACCTTGAGGCAGAAGTCGACGTCGTTGTAGGCGACGGCAAAACCCTCGGCGTCGAGGCCGCCGACCTCCTCGTAGATGGACTTGCGGACGACGAGGCAGGCCGCAGTGACGGCCGAGACCTCGTTGACGGTGACAAGCTCGTCGAGCATGCCGGGATCGTCACGGGTCGCCCGCTTGCGCCGGTGGCCGGCGGCGCCCGCGATACCGGTGACGACGCCACCGTGCTGCAACCTCCCGTCGGGGTAATAGAGCTTGGCGCCGACGCAGCCGATGCCGGGCCGCAGGGCCCAGCCGACCATCTCGCCGAGCCAGCCGTCGTCGAGCACCTCGATGTCGTTGTTGACGAGGCCGACCAGCGTGCCTCGAGCCGTGGCGACGGCGCGGTTGTTGAGCGCCGCATAGTTGAAGGGATTGGGGTCGGGCAGCACACGGATGACCGGATCGCCGGCCCAGCTCTCGAAGAGGCGCAGCGTCTCGGCTTCGCGCGAGCCATTGTCGACGACGATGATCTCGTAGGGCGCATAGGCGGTCCTGGCCCGGATCGAGCCGATCGCCATGCGCAGAAGATCGGCGCGGTCGCGCGTCGGGATGATCAGCGAGACGAGCGGAGCGGGCGCGGGGATCGCCGGGATCGTGCGCCGATGGGGCGGGCGCCGATCGGCGACGTGAGCCGGGGCAGGGCGCCGATGGCTCAGCACCTGAGCGATGTGGACGACGGCCGCAGAATCGATGTCGGCCGTGACGCGCCGCAGCAGGTCGTACCGATCCCCTTCGCCGAGACCGCCGGCCGCGACGAGACGCGCCGCGGAGACGCAGCAAGGGTCGCCGACGTAATCGAAGGCCAGCGCCCGCACCGGCGACCAGGCGGGCTTGAAGCGCGGATTTCCCCTGCCGTCTCCCAAGAGGTCGTCGTCGTCCGCATAGACCAGCTCGGCGGCCGGATGGCGGGCGATCGCCGCGGCAAAGACGGCGAGGGCATGGGGCCGGAACACCGTCCCGGGGCAGGGCAGGAGGATGAACGGCCCGGTCGAGCGGGCGAGCGCGGCGGCCAGGCTGCCGGCCCGCGAGCCTGCCTCGGGGACGACGAGATCCCAACCCGCATAGAGCTGCGCCTCGAGGCTGGTGCGCAGCCCGTCGCGTTGCGTCGCATCGGCATCGGGATCGGCGATTACCGTGAAGCGCGGCCCCGCCTCGAGCCGGTCGGGGCGCGCGCGATGGGGCTCGACGTCCTCGTTGCGCTCGTCGAAGCGCTCGCGCCAGAGCGCATAGGCCTCGCGCGGCGGAAGCGCCGCCGCCGCGATCGGGATCGTGGTGCGGCCTTGGCGCCGCACCTGCACCGCGAAGCGGGCGGCCCGCCAGAGGAACGAGCGCGGGTCGCCGCGCAGCACGTCGAGCGAGCGCCGCGCCAGCGCCAGCCGTCGCTCCCAGGTCGAAACGGGCCGGACGGAGCAAACGAGCGGCGCGTCGAGCGGCGCCGAGCCCGACAGATGGATCTCGATCCCCTCCAGCGGCGACGCGGGGCGGAACAGGCCGCGGAACCGGTTGCGGCTGACCTTGGCCAGGCGCTGCGGCAGACGCGCGCCATCGGCGAAGACGAAGAGAAGGCGGGCGTCGACCATGCCGTCCGGCGGATAGGCGAGGTCGACCCTCATCCAGGCAGACGCGAGCGGCGGCGCGAAGACGCGGCGCATGACGATCGGCGGCTCGGGATGACGCAGCGTGAGCGGCACCCCTGCGGGCGGCGCTCCCGGCTCGATCACCCAGCCTGCTAACGGGTCGCGATCAGGCCGCGGGGCCATGCTCGGTCAGCACCTTGAACATGTACTGGCCGTAGGTGCTCTTGCTCAGCGCCTCGGCCTGCCGGGCGAAGTCGCGGGCGTCGATCCAGCCCTGCGTGAGGGCGATCTCCTCGAGGCAGGCGATGCGGAACCCCTGGCGTTTCTCGTAGACGCGCACGAACTCGCCCGCCTCCAGGAGCGAATCGGGCGT